>NZ_DIUM01000109.1:36442-50453 GCF_002423035.1 Thiocapsa sp. UBA6158 | reverse complement strand
GGTGTAACTGCTCTTTTTAGGCTGACCGATTCCGACATCGGCCGGGCGCGGCGCGCCGGCACCCTTCAGCGTGACCGCTCGCGGTCAATCGCCCGATAACCGATGTCGCGCCGGAACTGGCAGCCCTCCCAACGGATCTTTTCGACGGTCTGATAGGCCAGAGACTGGGCGGCCGAGACGCTGTCGCCGAGTGCAGTGACACAGAGGACACGGCCGCCGTTGGTCAAGATCTCCGCTCCATCCGCCTTTGTGCCGGCCTGAAAGACCTTGACGTCCGAGGGCAGCGCGGCGTCCAGCCCGCGGATCGGGTGGCCGGTCTCGTAGCTTTCCGGATAACCGCCGGCCGCCATGACCACGCCCAGCGCAGGTCGCGGATCCCAGACGGCCGTGATCTGATCGAGACGACCTTCGATCGCGGCGAGGCAAAGCTCGACCAAGTCGGATTCCAGACGCATCAAGAGCGGTTGGGTCTCCGGGTCGCCGAGCCGGCAGTTGTACTCGAGCACCTTGGGCGTCCCATCGGCGTCAATCATGAGCCCCGCATAGAGGAAACCGACATAATGGATACCCTCGGCAGCGAGCCCGGCGACCGTCGGCTCGATCACCTCGCGCATCACGCGATCGTGGATTTCAGGGGTCACGATCGGCGCCGGTGAATAGGCACCCATGCCGCCGGTGTTGGGTCCGCGATCGCCGTCGTCGCGGGCCTTGTGATCCTGCGAGGTGGCGAGCGGCAGGATGTGCGCGCCGTCGACCATGACGATGAAGCTCGCCTCCTCGCCGGTCAGGAACTCCTCGATGACCACGCGGTTGCCCGCACTGCCGAAGCGCCCGGCACCGAGCATGTCCTGCACCGCCGCCTCGGCGGTCGCGAGATCCTCGGCGAGGATGACACCCTTGCCCGCGGCGAGCCCGTCGGCCTTGATCACGATGGGCACGCCGACCCGACGCAGATAGGCGAGCGCATGCTCGGTCTCGGTAAAGACGCCATAGGAGGCCGTCGGGATGCTGTGGTGCGCGAGGAAGTCCTTGGTGAAGGCCTTCGAGCCCTCGAGCTGCGCGGCGTCTCGGGTCGGTCCGAAGCAGCGCAGACCGGCCGCCTTGAAGGCATCGACGACGCCCGCAACCAGCGGTACCTCCGGGCCGATGATGGTCAGGTCGATTGCCTGCTCGGTCGCAAAGCGCACCAATGCCGGAACGTCGTCCGCGGCGATCGGCAGATTCTCCACCTTGGGCTCGTGCGCGGTTCCGCCGTTGCCGGGCGCGACGTAAACGCGTTCGGCCAGCGGCGATTGTGCGGCCTTCCACGCGAGGGCATGCTCACGCCCGCCATTGCCGACGATCAGGATCTTCATACCTGTCTCTTCACCTTTAAACCGCGCCCGGCGCGGTATGCGATGCTTTTGGATGGGATCGGCCTCGGCAAACTTGACGAGTGCTGGAGCCGGCGCGGTTTAAACGACTAAAAAATCATTTTAAACCGCGTCCCCGCTAAGGGTCGTGGATGCACCAAACGTCGAACTCACTCGAACATCAGCATGTCGCTCTGGACGCGGTTTAAGCTTGGAACGAGACGACGCCGCGCCGGCTCGACTGAATGAATTGGACGATCGCCTGAGTCTCCGGGCCCGGATACTCCTGCTCGGCTCGGACAAGTACCTCGCCCGAGCGCAGACCGGAGCGGAAGACCAGCCGATAAACAGCCTTGATACGCGCACGCTGCTCCTGCGAGAAACCGCCGCGGCGCAGGCCAACCACGTTGAGGCCCACGATACGCGCCCGATGACCGTCGACCAAGGCGAACGGCGGCACGTCCTGCGCGACACCCGTCACCCCGGCGACCATCGCATAGGCGCCGATTCGACAGAACTGATGCACGGCGACCTGCCCCGAGAGGAAGGTCCGATCCGCCACCTCGCAATGACCGGCGAGTGTGGCCGTATTGGCGAAGATGTTGTGATCGCCGACGATGCAGTCGTGGCCCGCATGCGAGAAGGCCATCCAGTAATTGTGGCTGCCGATCCGGGTCCCTGCCTCGGATTTGATGCCGCAGCTGATGTTCACCCCTTCCTTGAAGTGATTGTGATCGCCGATCACGAGCGGCCGCGCCAGCTCCGGCTTGAAGCCGAGATCCTGAGGCTCCGAGCCGAGCGTCGCCCCGTGACAGATCCGGTTGTGCGCCCCCATCCGCGTCGCGCCGAAGATGCGCACGCAGGACTCGATCCGACAGCCTTCGCCGATGACGGCCCCGGACTCGATGATCGAATAGGGGCCGACACTGACCGAGGGATGCAGCTCGGCGCCGTCTTCGATGATGGCCGTCGGGTGGATGCCCATTGAACCGCGTCCTCTGTGAGTCAAGGAGGTGATGGCGTCGATCGAGGTCGGCGCGTCATGAAAGCTCTGAGTCGACGCGGTTCAAATAATCGAAAATAAAAACTTAAATCGCGTTGACTCCGGCGTGGTTGGTGGCTCCAAGGCCACGCCGGAACGAAAACAGTGCCTGTCGGACCGGACGCGATTTAATGCCTGAAGTGACGCATGCCGGTGAAGACCATCGCGATCCCGTGCTCGTTGGCGGCGGCGATGGTCTCCTCGTCGCGCATGGAGCCACCGGGCTGGATGACGGCCGTGATCCCGGCCGCCGCAGCCTGGTCGATCCCGTCGCGGAAGGGGAAGAAGGCATCCGAGGCCATGACCGCGCCGGGCACCGTGAGGCCCGCCTGCTCGGCCTTGATGGCGGCGATGCGCGCGGAGTTGACCCGGCTCATCTGGCCCGCACCGACCCCGATGGTCATGCCGTTGCGGCCGTAGACGATGGCATTTGATTTGACGAATTTGGCGACCCGCCAGGCGAAGAGGAGATCGGCCAGCTCCTGCTCGCTCGGCGCGCGCTCGGTGACGGTCTTCAGCGACTCGGTCAGGCGCAGATCCGCGTCCTGGACCAGGAGTCCGCCGTTGACACGTTTGAAGTCGAGTCGATGGACCAACTCGCTGCCCCAGTCGCCGCATTCGAGCAGGCGGACGTTCTTCTTGGCCGCAACCACCTCGCTGGCCTCGGCGGTGACGCGGGGCGCGATGATGACCTCGATGAACTGGCGCTCGACGATGGTTCGGGCCGTCTCGCCGTCCAGCTCGCCGTTGAAGGCGATGATGCCGCCGAAGGCCGATTCCGGGTCCGTGCTGTAGGCACGCTCGTAGGCCTCGAGCAGGTTGGCGCCCAGGGCCACGCCGCAAGGATTCGCGTGCTTGACGATGACGCAGGCCGGGCCTTCGGAGAACTGTTTCACGCACTCGAGCGCCGCATCCGTATCGGCGATATTGTTGTAGGACAGCTCTTTGCCTTGGATCTGGCTGGCGGTGGCGATGCTGGTCTCCAAGTCGCCGTGCTCGACATAGAAGGCCGCGTTCTGATGCGGATTCTCGCCGTAGCGCATGGATTGCTTGCGACCGAGCTGCAGGCTCAGGGTACGCGGGAAGGCGCCGGGAACATCGGTCGCGAGCCGCGCACCGAGATAGTTGGCGATGGCGCCGTCGTAGCGGGCGGTGTGCTCGAATGCCTTGACCGCCAGATCGAAGCGTGTGGCCTCGCTCACCTCGCCGTGCTCGGCGATCTGGGCGGCGATGCGCGGATAGTCGGCCGAATCCACGACGACGGTCACACTCGCATGGTTCTTGGCTGCGGCGCGCAGCAGGGTCGGGCCGCCGATGTCGATGTTCTCGATGGCCCTCGCCAGATCGCAGGCGGGATCGGCCACGGTCTGCTCGAAGGGATAGAGATTCACGACGACCAGGTCGATCGGCTTGATCTCGTTCTCGCGCATGACCCGATCGTCGACGCCGCGCCGTCCCAGGATGCCCCCGTGGATGCGCGGGTGCAGGGTCTTGACCCGACCGTCCATCATCTCGGGGAAGCCGGTGTAGTCGGAAACCTCCGTAACGGGGATACCCTGCTCGGTCAGGAGCCGGGCGGTCCCGCCGGTGGAGAGGATTTCGACACCTTTGGCGGCAAGGTCGCGGGCAAAGGTGGCCAAGCCGGTCTTGTCGGACACGCTGATCAGGGCGCGATGAATGGATGGCATGTGGGTCGATCCGGGTCTGATGATCTGAGGAGGGACGGGCGGTGCCGTCGGCGACGCGGGTTCAGCGCGCGCGCTCGATCCCGTGAGCAACGAGTCGTTTGCGCAGGGTAGCGCGCGTCAAGCCGAGTATCTTTGCGGCGTGGCTCAGGTTGCCGTTGGTATGGTCCAGAACGGTCTCGAACATGGGGCGCTCCACTTCCTCGAGCACCAAGGCATAAAGGTTGACCACATCATGGCCCGCCATGTTCTCCAGATAGAAGCGCAGCGCATCCTGCACACATTTGCTCAAGGGGTCGGTGCGATCCGCGTCCACCACCTGCAGCCCGGTCGCGATCGGTGCGGATAAGCTGTCCAGGGCGACTGAATTCATGCTGCTTGATTCTCCGTTTCGGGGCATTGCTCGAAGAACGCGGCGACCCGCGACAACTGCTCCGCCGGGGTTTGTGTCCCGTTGACGATGTCTCTGAAGGCCGCTGCACCCGGTAAGTGACGGCAGTACCAGGAGATGTGTTTGCGTGCGATCCGCACGCCGGCATGGGGGCCGTAAAACCGATACAAGGCATCGAGATGCTCGCTCAGGAGCGCATGGATCCAGTGCCTTTGCGGCTCGACCGGCAGGGTGCCCGAGGTCAGGTAGGCCGCGACGTCGCGGAAGATCCAGGGACGCCCCCGGGCCGCGCGTCCGATCATGATAGCATCGGCGCCGGTGCAGTCCAGGACCTGTTTCGCCCGTTCGGGGCTCGCGATGTCGCCGTTGGCGATGAGCGGTATCATCACTGCCGCGCGGATGGCACGGATCGTGTCGTACTCGGCGGGCACGCCGTAACTGCAGGCGCGCGTGCGCCCGTGAACGGTCAAGGCGGCGATCCCGGACTCCTGCGCGATCTGCGCAATCCGCACGGCATTGCGGGTCTCGGGCGACCAGCCGGTGCGGATCTTCAGGGTGACCGGGACGGGGACCGCAGCGACCACCGATTCCAAGATTCGCCCGACCAGAACCTCGTCGCGCAGAAGCGCGGAGCCCGCCGTGCGCTTGCAGACCTTCTTCGCCGGACAACCCATATTGATGTCGACGATGTCGGCGCCCAGATCGACATTGATCCGGGCCGCTTCGGCCATGTCGAGCGGATCCGCGCCGACGATCTGAGCCGAGACCGGACCGGCCTCGCCTGCGTAGTCCAGACGCCGCACCGATTTGCGTGTCCCCCAAAGCGCGGTGTTCGACGACACCATCTCGGCGACCGCAAGCCCCGCCCCCAGACGCCGACAGAGCGCACGGAACGGCCGATCGCTGATCCCGGCCATCGGCGCGAGGATCAGGTTGTTCTCGAATCGGTGCGGGCCGATGGCGAATGCACGGTGCATGGAAGACTCATGACGGACGTGGAGTTGCCGATTGCCTGAACAACGAGGATCGCCACCCCTATCGCAGCGTCCCGCAAATGAGCGCCCAATCCTCGCGCAGTCGGGTCGGTGCAAGCGCAACATGTTCGGCATAGGCCATGCGGACCGCATCGACCTGTTCGGCAAGCACGCCCGAGACGGCCAGCGCGCCGCCCGGTCGCAGCGACGCGACGAGCCTTGGCGCCAACGCGATCAGCGGCCCGGCCAGGATGTTGGCGATGGTCACATCGACCTTCAGCTCGGGCACCTCGTCCGGCCCATAGATGGCGAGCCGGTCGGCGACACCATTGGCGAGTGCGTTGTCCCGCGTCGCCTCCAGGGCCTGCGGGTCATGGTCGACGGCGATCGCGCGCGCAGCGCCCAGGCGCAGCGCCGCGATCGCCAATATCCCGGAGCCGCAGCCGTAATCCAGGACCGTCTTGCCGTCGAGGTCGGTCCCGTCGAGCCACGCCAAACAGAGTGCGGTGGTCGGATGATGCCCGGTCCCGAAGGCCAGACCCGGGTCCAGCGCCACCACGACGGCCTCGGCGATGGCCTCGGGATCGTCCGGATCCTGTCCGTGCGGGCAGACCCAGAGACGCCGACCGAAGCGGGTCGGCTTGAAGGTGTCGAGCCAGACACGCTCCCAGACCTGATCGGCGATCCGCTCGACGCGGGGCTCGCCGACGCATCCGGCGCCCGGCTCACGAACAAGTTGTTCGCACAAACGGCCGACCAGCGCCTTGCTCTGCGGATCCGCATCGAACAGCGCCGAGACCTTGACCTGCGACCAGAGCGGTGTCTCCCCGGGCCCCGGCTCGAGCTGAGGCTCGTCGGCCGCATCGGCGAGGGTCACGGACAGTGCGCCGGCGTCCTCCAGGAAGGCGGCGATCCGCTCCGCGCCCGGTTTCGCCACCTCGATCGAAAGTTGCAGCCAGGCCAATTAAATCGCGTCCCGCAGACGATGCGCAGTGTACATTCGGTCTCGATCTCGCAGCAGTTCGTAAGCGTCGGAGTCGACGCGATCTAAGTGATTAAGGGTCTTTCTTT
This sequence comes from Thiocapsa sp. UBA6158, assembly GCF_002423035.1. Taxonomy (GTDB): domain Bacteria; phylum Pseudomonadota; class Gammaproteobacteria; order Chromatiales; family Chromatiaceae; genus Thiocapsa. The sequence continues at coordinate 43,938 of NZ_DIUM01000109.1, read as the reverse complement.
CAGGTGATTTTCCGGAAACAGGCATTCCGACCGCACATGTTTGGAGGACACGCAGATCGATCCTTTCCCGGGAATCACCTCAGCATTCATTGTTCTTAAAATTCCTGAACCGCGTCTCGCCGAGGCATCAAATCGCGCCGAGGCCGGCCTGACCTCGAACATCGCATGTCGCTCAAAACGCGGTTCAGCATCACATGCCGAGCTTCTTTTCCAGATAGTGGATATTCGCCCCACCCGCCAGAAAGGCCCCGTCCCTGAGGATCGACCGCTGCAGCTTGATATTGGTGTTGATGCCGTCGATCACGGTCTCGCGCAGCGCATTGCACATCCGCGCAATTGCGGACTCGCGATCCTCGCCGTGGGTGATCAGCTTGCCGATCATGGAGTCGTAATAGCGAGGGACCGTGTAGCCGGTATAGATGTGTGTTTCCAGCCGCACGCCGGGGCCGCCCGGGGCATGGAACTCAGTGATCTTGCCGGGGCTCGGCATGAAGGTTTCGGAGTCCTCGGCATTGAGACGGCACTCCACGGCATGTCCGCGGATCACGATGTCGTCCTGCGTGTAGCGTAGGGGCTCGCCGGCGGCGATCAGGATCTGCTCTTTGACGATGTCCACGCCCGTGACCATCTCGGTGACCGGGTGCTCGACCTGCACGCGCGTGTTCATCTCGATGAAATAGAAGCAGCCGTCCTCGTAGAGGAACTCGAAGGTACCGGCGCCGCGATAGCCGATGGTGCGACAGGCCTCCGCACAGCGCTCGCCGATCTCGCGCCGTTGTGCCTCGGTAATGCCGGGCGCGGGGGCCTCCTCGACGACCTTCTGGTGGCGGCGCTGCATGGAGCAGTCGCGCTCGCCGAGATGGATGGCGTTGCCGTGCTGGTCCGAAAGCACCTGGAACTCGATATGACGCGGGTTCTCCAGATACTTCTCCATATAGACCATATCGTTGTTGAAGGCCGCGGCGGCCTCCGCCTTGGTCAGAGAGATGGCGTTCAGTAGGGTCGCCTCGGAATGCACGACACGCATGCCGCGGCCGCCCCCGCCGCCGGAGGCCTTGATGATGACGGGATAGCCGATCTTTCGGGCCATCTCGAGGGTGCGTTTCTTGTCGTCGTCGAGCGGGCCATCGGAGCCGGGCACGCAGGGCACGCCGGCCTTGTTCATGGCGGCGATCGCCGAGACCTTGTCCCCCATCAAACGGATGGTTTCGGGTCGCGGGCCGATGAAGATGAAGCCGGAGCGCTCGACCCGCTCGGCGAAATCGGCATTCTCGGAGAGGAAGCCGTAACCGGGGTGGATGGCGACCGTGTCGGTGACCTCGGCCGCGCTGATAATGGCCGGCACGTTCAGATAGCTGTGCAGCGAGGCGGCCGGACCGATACAGACCGATTCGTCGGCCAGCAGCACATGCTTGAGGTCGCGGTCCGCTTCGGAGTGCACCGCGACCGTCTTGATGCCCAGCTCGCGACAGGCGCGCAGGATCCGGAGCGCGATCTCGCCCCGGTTGGCGATCAGGACCTTCTCGATCATTGCAGGCATGGTGGCGATGTCTTTGCTGGAGGAGGCGCGGCGCATCGGGGGTGCTCCGGCGCTTGACGACGGGGGCGCTGCCCTCCGCCCTTATTCAATGACAAACAGCGGTTGGTTGTATTCCACCGGCTGACCGTTCTCGACCAGGATACGTCTGATCGTTCCGCCTTGCTCGCACTCGATCTGGTTGAGGATCTTCATCGCCTCGATGATGCAGAGCGTCTCGCCGGCCTTCACCGTCTGGCCCTCCTCGACAAATGCCTTGGATCCCGGGGAGGGGGCACGATAAAAGGTGCCGACCATGGGCGAGCGCACGACCTCGCCTTCCATCTCGTCGAGATCCTCTTCGTCGGAGGCTTTGGCGGCCGGCGCCGGAGCCGCCGCGGGGCCGACGGCCATCGGCATCGCTTGAGGCATGTACATCGGCATGGCGCCGCTGCCGTGTCGGCTGATGCGCACCGATTCCTCGCCCTCGTGGATCTCGATCTCCGCGACGTCGGATTGCTCCAACAGCTCGATCAGCTTCTTTACCTTGCGGATATCCATGGTCAGTGGTTCTCGTTGGAAAGGTCCGGCGCGAGCCGACCGGCCGCGGCGCGCAATGCTGAAAAGTAGCCCTCGGCCCCGAGTCCGCTGATCACCCCGACGGCGATGTCGGAGAAATAGGAGTGGGCCCGAAAGGGCTCCCGGGCGTGCACGTTGGACAGGTGCACCTCGATAAAGGGAATCCCGACCCCGAGCAGCGCATCGCGCAGGGCGACGCTGGTGTGGGTAAAGGCGGCGGGATTCAGGATGATGAAGCGAACCCCCTCGTGCGCGGCACGGTGGACTGCCTCGATCAGAACATGCTCGGCGTTGCTCTGGATACACTCGAGCGTGAAGCCTTGAGCCCGTGCCGCATCCTCCAAGCCCTGGTGGATCTCCGCCAGCGTGGTGCGGCCGTAATGCTTCGGCTCGCGGGTTCCGAGCAGATTGAGGTTAGGTCCGTTCAGGACCAGGATCGCCGCCATCCGGTCAATGTGCTCCAACGCGTCCGAGGCTCAGTGTACCCGCCGGTCACTTTAGGGATCGGCAGCAAATCGGCGCGAATTGTGCGGATTTTACGCGATGTTGTCCAGCTAAGACGCGTCCTCGTCGGGCGCCGGCCGGTCCTCCGCCTTGATCAGCGCGCCGAGCTCGGCCTTGAGCTCGGCGGCCGTGACCTCGCCGGTGCGGCTGAAGACCCGGCGCCCGCGGCGGTCGAAGATGACCGTGAAGGGTAGTCCTTCGACCCGGTTGCCGAGCCGCTTCGAGAGGGCGACGGCCTCCGGGTTGGCCATCAGGATGGGGTAGTTCACCGGGTACTGGGCGACGAACGACTCCACGTCTTCGAGGCGATCCACGGCGATGCCGACGACCTGCACGCCGGACTCCCCGAGAGCCTCCTGGGTCTGAATAAAGAGGGGCATCTCGCGCACGCAGGGCGGGCACCAGCTCGCCCAATAGTTAATCACCACGACCTTGCCGGCCCACGCCTCGCTGCTCACCTCACGTCCGGCAAGGTCGGTCAGGCCGAAGTCGGGCAAGGTCTGAAGGGGCGCGGACTGGCGCACCGACAATCCCGCCTCGGGTTTCGGCGCTTCGATCCAGCGTTGGCCGACGACGGCAACCCCGATGCTGATCCCGCCTGCGAGCAGAATGACCAGCCCCACCCGAACCGCACTCATGGCACGGCCCGGCGCAGGTGCTCGACGAAGGCATCGGCGGGCTTGAAGCCGACCAAGCGATAGTTCTTGAGTTCTTGCCCGGCGGCGTCGAAGAAGAGGATGGCAGGCGGTCCGATGATGCCGAAGTGCTTCATCAGTGCCTGATCATCCGCGTCGTTGGCCGTCACGTCGGCCTTGAGCAGGACGAAGCGCTCCATCTCGGCGATCACCGCGGGGTCGCTGAAGGTATAGCGCTCCAGCTCTTTGCAGGTCACGCACCAGTCTGCATAGAAGTCGAACATGACCGGTTTGCCGAGCGTCCCCGCCTTGGCGACCTCGCGATCGAGGTCCTCGAGCGTCTTCACGGGGGTGAAGACCGCCTCCGCAGCGGCGCCGCCGCCGCCCACGGCGAGCCCGCGCAGCGGTTGGACCGTGTCCTTGCCGCCGGCCGCCGCACCGAGCAGCATGAGCGCGCCGTAGATGAGCAGGAAGACGCCGAGCCCTTTCCAGAGCTTGCTCCAGCCGCTTGCACCTTGCGGCAGCTGGGTCAGCGCGCCCATGTAAACCGACGAGCTGATCAGCAGCAGCCCCCACAGCAGCATGGCGAGGGCCGGCGGCAAGATCCGCTCGAGCATGAAGATGGCCACGCCGAGCAGGGCGACGCCGAACACCGCCTTGACCGCATCCATCCAGCCGCCGGCGCGCGGCAGCAGCTTGCCGGCCGAGGTGCCGATGGCGATCAGCGGCACGCCCATGCCCATGCTCAGTGCGAACAGGGCGATGCCGCCGAGCACCGCGTCCCCGGTCTGGCTGATATAGATGAGCGCGCCGAAGAGCGGCGGAGCCACGCAGGGTCCGACGATCAGCGCGGAGAGCAGACCCATGATGGCCACGCCGATCAGTGTGCCGCCCTCCTGCTTGTTGCTGATCTCGGCGAGCTTGGACTGGAAGCTCGACGGCAGCTGCAGGTCATAGAAGCCGAACATCGACAGTGCGAGCAGCACGAAGATCAACGCGAAGGAGGTCAGGACCCAGGGGTTCTGGAAGGCCGCCTGCAGATTCGCGCCGAAGAGCCCCGCCAGCACGCCGACGACCGTGTAGGTCAAGGCCATGGCCAGGACATAGACCAGCGACAGCGTGAACGCCTTGCGCGTGGTGATGTTCGGGCCCTGTCCGGCGATGATGCCCGAGAGGATCGGGATCATGGGGAAGACGCATGGCGTGAAGGCGAGCAAGAGTCCGAACCCGAAGAAGGCCGCGATCACCACCCAGACGCCGCTGTTGGCGAGGACGGAAGCGATCCGGTCTTGCTCCGAGACCGTGTCGTCCGCATCCGATGGCGCATTTGCCGGCGGCGCGTCGGCCGTCGTGGTCGCGGCTGCGGCCGTCGGCAGGGCCGCCGTCACCAGCGCCTCCGGCAGGCTCAGGGTTACCCTTTGGGTCTGCGGCGGATAGCAGATACCGATCTCGGCACAACCCTGATACTTGGCGATCAGGGTCACCTCCGTCGGCTCGCTCGACCCGCGCAGCAGGGGCAGGGCGAGATCGACCCGGTCGTGATAGACCTCGACATCGCCGACGCTGCCGTCGGGAAGGATCGAGTCCTTCTTGATATCGCCGGCGGGCCGCTCGAACGGCCCGATGGCGACCTCGCTTCCATCCTCGAGCGCCAGCTCGAGCATGTGGCTGTAGAGATAGGTCCCCTCGGCGACGTCCCAGGTCAACTGGATCTGGTCCGGGCCCGCGACCTTCGCCGAGAAGAGGAATGCCTCCTCGGCGGGGAGGATGTCGTCGTCCGCACCCAAGCCGAGCGATTGGCCTAAGCCCGCCAAAGCCTTCGACGACTGCTCGCGCTGAATCGGCGACGGGGTCTCGGCGGCGGAAGCGGTCTCGGCGGCGGGCGCGGTCTCGGCGGCGATCGGCGTCGCGGCAGCCATCGCCGGCAGCTCGAGCAACAGGCGCTGGCGGTGCGGCGGGTAGCAAAGTCCCGCATCGGCGCAGCCCTGCGAGGTGGCCTCGAGGGTCAGAAAGTGACCCGACCCGGTCGCACGCGTGACCGGCACCCGGATCTCGACGCTGCCGCGATAGACCTGGACCTTGCCGAAGAACTCGTCCTCCTTGGTTTCGGCTGCGGGCATGCGCGGGCTGCCGGTCGAGATCCCGACGGTATCCGCCTGGAACCCGAACTTGCTCTGATACATGTAATAACCGTCGGCGATCTGCCAGCGCACCCGAACGGCGTCCGGGCCGTCGGCCTCGCCCGAAATGCGGAAGGCCTGATCAGGCATCAGGAACTCGTCCTCCGCCGACGCGAGCGGCAACACTCCGGCGACGAGCAGCCAGGTCAAGGCGGCGGCCAAAAGCCGTCTCGCGGCGGATGTCCCGCGCCACGGCCGATGTCCCGGACCCTGTTGTTCGGTGGCGGTGTCGTCGATGGCGGTTTGGCGCCGCTCGACGGCGGCCCCGATCCCGGGGCTCAGTTGTTGTGGTCGGTGCATGTCGTTACCCAGCTCAGATAGTCGGGGAGTCCCTCGGTGACGGGGACCGCGATGATTTCCGGAATCTCGTACGGATGCAATGTGCGCAGGCGCTCGGTCAAGGTCGCAACACGCTCGCGCGTCGTCTTGATCATGAGTAAGACCTCGGGATCGCGCTGAATCCGGCCCTCCCAGCGATAAATCGAGGTAATGCCCGGCAACAGATTGGCGCAGGCGGCCAGATGCTCCTCGACCAGTGCCTCGGCGATCCGCCCGGCCGTGGCCTCGTCGGGACAGGTGCAGAAGATCAGGCGATGGTCTGCCGTCATGCTGTGGGTCGGCGGCGTTTCATGGCGTTTCATCGGGTTCGGGGTTCCACTATCCTGCAACGGGTCAGCCTTCTTCTACCACAATGTTTGTCGGTTTAAGGGATCTCGGTCGACCGAGCGCGGACCGACCGACCACTTCGGGAGACCATTATCATGCCTTTTTTATTTCTGCTGATCGTCATCGGCGTTCCGATGATCGAAATCTACGTGATGATCCAGGTCGGCTCCGAGATCGGGGCATTTTCGACCATCGCCCTGGCCATCCTGACCGCGATCGTCGGGATCTGGCTGGTCCGCCACCAAGGTTTCGGCCTTCTCATGCGGGTGCGCGAGATGACCGAGCGCGGCGAGGTCCCGGCCTTGGAGGTCCTGGACGGCGCACTGCTCCTCGTTGCGGGTCTCTTCCTGCTCCTTCCGGGCTTTCTGACCGACACGATCGGGTTTTTGTTGCTCGTCCCGCCCCTGCGGCATTGGATCGTCGGGCGCTATGTCCGCGTGATCCCGGTCCGGCCCGGCACACCCCCTGGAGGTACCGAGGGTCCGAGGGTCATCGAAGGCGACTACCGGCGCGAAGATTGAGGCCCGTCGAACCCTCCGGCGCTTGACAGACGAGGATAAGGCTCTACTATTAGCACTCGTTTGAGATGAGTGCTAACAGAGCGGGCCGAAACGGGCTGCTCACACGCGCTCCGAACCCGTCAATCGCACGAGGAGACCACCACATGAAGATTCGTCCCCTGCACGACCGCGTCGTTGTCCGTCGCATGGAAGAAGAGCGCACGAGCGCCGGCGGTATCGTGATCCCGGACTCCGCCACCGAGAAGCCGATCCAGGGCGAAATCATCGCCGTGGGCAAGGGCAAGATCCTCGACAGCGGCGAGAGCCGTCCGCTGGACGTGAAGGTCGGCGACCGCGTCCTGTTCGGCAAGTATTCCGGCACCGAGGTGAAGCTCGACGGCAACGATTTCCTGGTGATGCGCGAAGAAGACATCATGGGCGTCATCGAGGTCTGATGCCGAGCGCTTCCCCCGGGGAAGCCCGCATCCAAGCAACCCGTACGCCTGGCGATCGAGCCGCATCGGCTCGGTCGACGACCCACTGAAGTATCGAATCCCGAAGAATTGGATCAAGGATCAACACTATGAGTGCAAAAGACGTCAAGTTCGGCGGAGAAGCCCGTGCCCGAATGATGGAGGGTGTCAACATACTCGCCAACGCCGTGAAGGTGACCCTGGGTCCGAAGGGCCGCAACGTGGTTCTGGAGAAGTCCTTCGGTGCCCCGACCGTCACCAAGGACGGCGTGTCCGTNNCAAGTTCGAGAACATGGGCGCCCAGATGGTGAAGGAAGTGGCCTCCCACACCTCCGACATCGCCGGCGACGGCACCACCACCGCGACCGTTTTGGCGCAGGCCATGGTCCGCGAAGGCCTCAAAGCCGTCGCTGCCGGTATGAACCCGATGGACCTGAAGCGCG
>NZ_DIUM01000109.1:0-36365 GCF_002423035.1 Thiocapsa sp. UBA6158 | reverse complement strand
AGGAAGGCGTCATCACCGTCGAAGACGGCACCTCGCTGCACAACGAACTGGACGTCGTGGAAGGTATGCAGTTCGATCGCGGCTACCTCTCGCCCTACTTCATCAACAACCAGCAGAGCCAGAGTGCCGAGCTGGAAGACCCATTCATCCTCCTGCACGACAAGAAGATCTCCAACATCCGCGAGCTTCTGCCGGTGCTCGAAGCTGTCGCCAAGGCCGGTCGTCCGCTGCTGATCGTCGCCGAAGACGTCGAAGGCGAGGCGCTGGCCACACTGGTGGTCAACACCCTGCGCGGCATCGTGAAGGTCTGTGCGGTCAAGGCCCCAGGCTTCGGTGATCGTCGCAAGGCCATGCTGCAGGACATCGCCATCCTGACCGGCGCGACCGTGATCTCCGAAGAGGTCGGTCTGTCGCTCGAGAAGGCGACCCTCAACGATCTGGGTACCGCCAAGCGCGTGCAGGTCGCCAAGGACGAGACCACCCTGATCGACGGTGCCGGCTCCGAGATCGACATCAAGGCGCGCTGCGAGCAGATCCGCGCGCAGGTCGAAGAGACCAGCTCCGACTACGACAAGGAAAAGCTCCAAGAGCGTCTGGCCAAGCTGGCCGGCGGTGTTGCCGTCATCAAGGTTGGTGCCGCCACCGAGATGGAGATGAAGGAGAAGAAGGCGCGTGTCGAAGATGCACTGCACGCCACCCGTGCTGCGGTCGAGGAAGGCATCGTCCCCGGCGGCGGTGTTGCGCTGGTCCGTGCCCAGACCGCGGTCAAGGGCCTGGTCGGTGCCAACCACGATCAGGACGTCGGTATTACCATCGCGCGTCGCGCCATGGAAGAGCCGCTGCGTCAGATCGTTGCCAACGCCGGCTGCGAGCCGTCCGTCATCCTGCATAAGGTCCTCGAGGGCTCGGGTAACTTCGGTTACAACGCCGCCAACGGCGAGTACGGCGACATGGTCGACATGGGCATCCTGGATCCCACCAAGGTCACCCGCTCGGCGCTTCAAAACGCTGCGTCGGTCGCCGGCCTCATGATCACCACCGAGGCCATGATTGCCGAAGAGCCGAAGGACGACGCCCCGATGCCGGGCGGCGGCGGCATGGGTGGAATGGGCGACATGGGCGGCATGGGCATGATGTAAGCCTGTCCGTCTGCGTCCATTCGCAGATAAAAGCCCCGCCCCGGTTATCGACCGGGGCGGGGCTTTTTTGTTGGAACTAAACCGCGGCGCGCAATCAACGCGATCAGCCCGGAAGAACCAAGGGGCCAACGGTCTGCGACCGGTACCGATGAGGGTCACCTCGTCAGATGCCTGCACCGCAACCCCAAGACGGCTACAGCCGCGAGCTCGCGGATCATCCGGACATCTTCAGGCGCATCGGCGTGACGCTGCTCGGGGTATCCCCTGCAACCGGAATGGCGGCGACGTCGGACCGCCGAGGGCGTCGACACCGAGACCTGAAGCGCGGGGCCGGATCTGGATCGGAAACGGGCGCCAAAAACGGGTTTCGCCATACCAGGCTGCCCGGCGATCTCATCAACCCGGCGCGCGTCCGGGGCAGGGGGGCGACACCCATTCATCTCGGGTCCCAAGTTCTCGGCGCCAAGGTGCCAAAGCGAGCGCTTAAGGGTGCCAAATTCGGCCGGCAAAGGATCGCACTAACCTCCGCCCTGAATGCTCGACCGGTTGCGGGCTCGATCCGGAGCTCAGATCGCCCTTGTCGGGATTCTGAGACTTGCCCCGGGGAATTCGTGCGCTACCGCACCGAGGCAGCATCCGGACGCGCGTAGGGTCGTGATAAGGGTCAGCGAACCATCAAGTCCAGGCAGTTCCATCGCTCGACCCATCCATCCAGAGGAGAAGCTCATCGAGTGTCAACGGGGGCACGCATGGCGTTGGGCTGTGGCAACTGCCACAGTCGGGATGTTACTGTTGTCCGACGTTCGCCGATGTCGCTCTTGGCCGGTCTTAACGAAGACGCTCGCTGATCACCGACGCGTCGGGACCAGAGAGAATCCGGCAGCGACGACCCGAGTGATCGCGACCGAGTCATCCGTCGGCCGCTTACTGATCGCGTTCGCGATTGCGCGCGTTGCGGTGCGCGTGAGCCGTCGCGCTGAAGGGTATGTCCAAGAGATCTATCGGCGCGCCTCTCTGACCGAGATCGCCGCCGAGTTGGTCCACGACCTGTGCGATCCGCTCATGGCGCTGCGGGCCAATGCCAAGGCCCTGCCGGTGTCGCCGGATCAGGCCGCGGAGATCGCGGTCGAGTTCGATCCGGACATCGTCGCCCTGAACCAAAAGCTCTCGGGCTTTCTCGACCTGACGCGACACCGCGACGAGCAATACAGGCCCTCGGATCTCGATACCTTGATCCGGGATGCGGCTCGGTTGGCCGAGCCGGTGGTCAGACGCCAGGGTCTGGAGATCGAGATCGAGCCGCATGACCTGGCAGGTGTCTTCGTGCCTGTCTTCACGACCAAGGTCGGCGGGAACGGGCTTGGGCTCTCGATCGTGCGGCGTATCGTCGAGACGCACCAGGGCCGGGTTCGCATCGAGAATCGGGCCGGAGGTGGGGTGCGGGTCACCTTGATCCTTCCGTTGGAGCAACCGGAGATCCCCGGATGGTGGAAGCCTTGAACGATCGACTCCCGGACCTGAGCGGTCTCTCACTGCTTCTCGTGGACGATGACCCCGGCATCCTGCGTAGTCTGCAGCACGCCCTGACCGGACTGGGTGCCTGCGTGACCGGAGTCGGGAGTCTTCGCGAGGCGCGGCAGGTCCTCGCCGAGACCACACCGGATGCCCTGCTGGTGGATCTGCGGCTGAAGGACGGGGTCGGACTCGACCTTCTGCCCGAGTATCTTGCGCGCGGACCGGATGCGGCCTTCTACGTCATCACGGATCACGGCAGCGTGCCGCACGCCGTCGATGCGCTCAAGCAGGGTGTCCGGCACTACTTCGAGAAGCCGGCGGATCCGCTTGAGTTGGCGAGGCGCCTCACGGCCGACTTGGCCGGCAAACGTGCGCGCGACGACCTGGCAGAACGGCTCGCCCCTTATCTGTGGTTTCGCGATCCGGTGATGGTCGACGCCCTGCTGGAACTGCCGCGCTTCGCCTTGAGCGCCGAGCCGGTGCTGATCGAGGGCCGCACCGGCACGGGCAAGGAACTGGTGGCGCGGGCGCTCCACGGATTGGGCTCACGCGCCCAAGGCTCCTTTGTTGCGGTCAACTGCGGGGCCATCCCGGAGACCATGCTGGAGGCCGAGCTGTTCGGTCACGAGAAGGGCGCGTTTACCGGCGCGACGCGTCTGCACCGCGGTCGGTTCGAGCAGGCCCACGAGGGGACGCTCTTCCTCGACGAGATCGGGGAGATGACCCCCGCATCTCAGGTCAGCCTGCTGCGGGTCCTCGAGACGGGCGCCGTCCAACGTCTTGGCGCAGAGCGCGACATCGCCGTCGACGTCCGCGTGGTCGCGGCGACCCATCGCCCGCTCGAGGAGTGGGGCGAGTCCGGACTGTTCCGTCAAGATCTGCTCTATCGGATCAACGTCCTGCCGCTGCGCCTGCCGAACCTGTGCGAACACCCGAAGGACATCGGTCTGCTGGCCGAGCGTTTCCTCGCCAACGGTCTGCGCGACATGGGTTGGGCGGGCGCCGCACCCAAGCTGAATCCGGAGGCTCTGACCTTGCTCGAGCGCTACCGCTGGCCGGGGAACGTCCGCGAGCTTCGCAACCTGATGGCGCGCCTGGCCGTGCGACTCCCGCCGGGCATGCGCGAGATCGGCCCGAGGCTGCTCCAACCCGTGCTTCCAGGCTACGCGGTCGAACCCCGTCAAACCGGCGACGGGGTGTTCGTCCCCAAGGGCACCCGACTGGCGGATGCCGAATGGCTCTTGATCCAAGCCGCGCTCATGGAGAGCGGACACAACCGAGCGCGTGCCGCCAAGGCCCTCGGCATCGGTGAGCGTACACTGCGCCGCAAGCTCAACGGAGGGTGATCGGCCCTCGATGTCCCCGCCGTTCGATACCGGCCATTTTGACCGGTCTTGAGTGCCCTGAGCCGGTCAGACTGGCCGCTTGGATGGCTCTCGAACCGTCCGAAATCTTATGAAAACAATTCCCTATTGTCTGGCGCGCCGAATGCTTTGGATTCATTGAGTGTATGAGTCGGCTGCGGCGATTCCGCCGTGTGCCGCGTCTTCAACCCCGAAACATCGAGAGGAGGCTTGTCATGTGGGGGTATCTCAGAGGCTTCGATACGGACCTGTTCAGCCAACTCGAGCGGATACGCGATGAGATGGACGCCGCGTTCGGCTCGCGCTCGGGGATGTCGGGGATCCGCTCCGTTGCGGCCGGAACCTTCCCGGCGATCAACATCGGGGCATCGCCAAGTCGGGTGGATGTCTATGTGTTTGCTGCGGGCGTCGATCCGAAGGGTCTCGACATCTCGCTCCAGCAGAACCTGCTGACAGTCTCCGGCGAGCGCAAGGCGACGCTGCCGAGCGATGTTCAGCTCTACCGCAACGAGCGGTTCGACGGTGCCTTTCGGCGCGTGATCACCCTGCCCGAAGACGTCGATCCGGACAAGGTTCAGGCCACCTATCGCGACGGCGTGCTGCAGGTGACGATCGAGCGGCGCGAAGAGGTCAAGCCGCGCCGCATCGAGGTCAAATAGGACGCACCGGTTCGAGTCACAGCGTCAATGAATCGACACCAGCGAGGACTTTCATCATGAGCGAGAACACAGGTATGCAGGCACGAGAGCCGAGCGAGATGCAGGCTGCGCGTGCCGACGAGGCGGCGTTGCTGCCGCCGGTGGACATCTACGAAGACGCCGCCGGGATCACCCTGGTGGCCGATCTGCCGGGCGTGTCGCGCGAACGTCTCTCGGTCCAGGTCGACAAGGACACCCTCCTGATCGAGGGCGAGGCGGCGATCGAGATGCCGGGCGAGATGGAGGCACTCTATGCCGACCTGCGCACCACCCGGTTCCGGCGCAGTTTCACGCTGAGCCGAGAGCTTCAGGCTGACCGTATCGATGCGCAGATGCAGGACGGCGTTCTGACCCTGAAGGTGCCGAAACGCGCCGAGCTTCAGCCCCGTAAGATCCAGGTCAACGTGGGTTGAGGAAACCAACCGAGGGGCGCGGGGCGGGTTGCCGCGCGCCCGACGATCTCGGTGCCCGAGGCAGATGTTCGATCCATTCGATGGAGATGTGAAAGGATTCGCGAGCGCCGGGGTCCGGATTTGCGGAGGGATCTATGTCGACACTTCAACAGATCAGACACGACATCACACGGGCATGGGACCATGTTCGCGACGGCTGGGAGCGACTCTACGATCAAGCCGCCGGGGCCGTGACGCGCTTCACCCACAAGGGTGCGAAACCGACACGCGAGCACGGCGAGCGGAGTCTCGACCTTTGGGGCGGTCTTCGCGCTCCGGATTGGCGCCCTTCGGCTTGGGGCACAACGCTGCCGAGCGGCGGTTGGGGCGTGTTGGCCGCAGAGGTCTCGGATGACGAGGACAAGATCGTCGTGCGTCTCGAAGCCCCGGGCATGGCCAAGGACGACTTCGAGCTTCAGGTGACGGACGGCTACCTGGTTGTCCGCGGCGAGAAGCGGGTCGAGCGTGAAGAGTCCAAAGGCCGCTACCATGTTACCGAATGTGCCTACGGACACTTCGAGCGCGCCATCCCCTTGCCCGACGAGGTCGAAAGCGACAAGGCCAAGGCGAGCTACAAGAAGGGTGTACTGCGTGTCGAGATGCCGAAGGACAAGGCAAGACGCCGACAGCCGATTAAGGTGACCGTGCACTGACACCGGTTCCGGGTGAATCGGGTGCGGCTTGAAAAGCGCCCGGCGTCACCCACCTGGTCCTCTCCGACCTAGACGGAGAGACCGATGCGACGAACCGGTTGGCCCGGCAAGGCCCGGCAGGCCGAGACGCCGACTCGGGCGGTCGGCCTTGCGCGTTTGGCGTCCTTCGTCCCGCACGCGGCGGCCTGTGCGCGCGAGCGCAATCGGGTCGTCCCGCCTCACGATCGCGTCTCGCGGCTCTCGCCCTATCTGCGGCATCGTCTGATCCTGGAGCGCGAGGCGATTGCCGCGGTTCTGGACGCCCATCCACGGGATGCCGTGGATAAATTCGTTTCCGAGGTGCTGTGGCGCACTTACTGGAAAGGCTGGCTTGAGCTTCGCCCCCGTGTTTGGGAAGCCTATCTCGACCAGCTTCGGCGCGACCGCGACGGGCTCGCGGGGACGGCCTCGGCCCGCTATGCCGAGGTAATCGCGGGGCGGAGCGGAATTGCCTGCTTCGATGCCTGGGCCAGGGAGCTGACCGAGACCGGCTACCTGCACAACCATGCCCGCATGTGGTTCGCGAGCATCTGGATCTTCACCCTGCGTCTGCCCTGGACCCTCGGAGCGGCCTTCTTTCTGCGGCACCTTTTGGACGGTGATCCAGCCTCGAACACACTCTCCTGGCGCTGGGTCGCGGGGTTGCACACGCGGGGCAAGCACTACCTGGCCCGTGCGGAGAACATCGCCCGCTACACCGAAGGGCGCTTCGACCCCAAAGGCGAGCTCGACGAGCAGGCATTGCCCCTGACCGAGCCGCCGCTCGATCTCACCCCCGGTCCGCTAAGCGCTTCGATCGAGGTGGACACGGACCTTCCGAGTGGCCTGCTTCTGACGCCGGAGGATCTCGCCCCGGAAGCATCACGCCTGTCGAAGCTCCGGTTTCGAGGCGTAGCCGGGGGCTGGGACGAGCCGGTCGGGGCGGGTCTCGACCTAGCCCCTGCGGTCGTCGACTTCTCGCGTGCCGCGATCGCCGATGCACTGGCTCGAGCCGAGGCCCATTTCGCGGTCCCGTCAGACGTCCTGGACGAGGGCGACTGGCTGGTCTCGGCCGAGGCATGGGCTCTCAGCCTTGCGGTGCGCCAAGTCGTCACGCTCGAAACACCGCTCGGCCGCTGGCGCGAGCGCCTCGAGCAACTCGACGCGCGACTCGCCCGGCACGGCATCGCGCTCGTCCGGGTCCGCCGGATCTGGGACAGCAGCCTGTGGCCCGGAGCGACCCGCGGCTTCTTCCCCTTCAACGAGTACGCACGCCGCCAAGGCCGACTCGATGGTCTTACGCGCATCGAGCCGTCGCAACCCGGATAAAACCATGCAACTTGTCTGGTTCAAGCGAGACCTCCGGGTCTACGATCATGCTGCACTCGCGCAGGCCGCACGGCGCGGCCCTGCCTTGCCGCTCTATATCGCCGAGCCCGGATACTGGTCCCAACCGGATGCCTCCGGTCGCCACTGGGCCTTCATCGTCGAGTGTCTGGGCGAGCTGCAGACGGATCTAGCCGGCCTCGGCCAACCCTTGGTGATCCGCGTCGGCGAGGCCGTCCCGGTCCTGAGCGCGCTGCTGGATCGTCTGCCGATCGAGTCCGTCTGGTCGCACGAGGAGACCGGCAACGGCTGGACCTATGCACGGGACATCGCCGTCGGCGATCTGCTGCGCAGCCGCGGCATCCCGTGGCATCAGCTGCCCCAGAACGGGGTAGTCCGCCGGCTCGAAACACGCAACCGCTGGTCGAGGATCTGGGAGCAACGGATGCGCGCCCCATTGGAGCCGCCGCCCGTCCTTCGACCCTTGGGGTTATTGTCCGAGATCGGCGAGCTCGGCGACATCCCCGATGGTCGGACGCTGGGGATTGCGGACGACACCTGCCCGAAACGCCAGCCCGGCGGTCGGCGAGCCGGCGTCGCAACACTCGAAGGCTTCCTGCGCGAGCGCGGCGAAGCCTATCACCGCGAGATGTCGAGCCCTCTGACCGCATACGATTCCTGCTCGCGCCTGAGCACCCATCTCGCCTGGGGAACGCTCTCGATCCGCGAGCTGGTCCAGGCGACGCGCCATCGCCGGGAGCAGGTGGCGGCGCTGGCCCAAAGCAGCGGGCAACGCAGCACCTGGCCCAAGGCACTCTCGGCCTTCGAGGGCCGGCTTCACTGGCACTGCCATTTCATGCAGAAGCTCGAAAGCGAGCCCCGTATCGAGTTCGAGAACATGCACCGTGCCTGCGACGGTCTGCGCGATCCGATACCGGACCGGGAACGCCTCGATGCCTGGCGCCAGGGCCAAACCGGCTTCCCCTTCGTCGACGCCTGCATGCGCGCCCTGATCCACACCGGTTGGATCAACTTTCGGATGCGCGCCATGCTGGTGTCCTTCAGCGCCTACCATCTCTGGCTGCATTGGCGTGAGCCGGGCCTGCACCTGGCGCGCGTCTTCACCGACTACGAGCCCGGCATCCATTGGTCCCAGGTCCAGATGCAATCCGGCACCACCGGCATCAACACGCTGCGCATCTACAATCCGGTCAAGCAGTCGCAAGACCAGGATCCGGATGGCCACTTCATCCGTCGCTGGGTGCCCGAGCTAGCCACTGTCACGGACGCACGAATCCACACCCCATGGAAGATATCCCGTGCCGAGCAAGACGCCTGCGGATGCCTGATCGGTCGCGATTACCCGACCCCGATCCTCGACCACGAAGCGGCCGCCCGCGAGGCCCGACGCCGCATGAGTGCGATTCGTCGCACCGCCGAATCACGCGTCGAAAGCCGGACCATCTTCGAGACGCACGGCAGCCGTCGGCGCAGCGGCGACGCGAGCCGGACGCGCACGAGCACGGCGGAGACAGGCGGCAAACGAAAACGGTCCCCGAGGCCCGAGTCGACCTCATGAGCCACAAGAAGCCGAATCTCCCGACCAAGATCTGTGCGACCTGCGCTCGCCCCTTCACCTGGCGCAAACGCTGGGCAGCCTGTTGGGGGTCGGTCCGCTATTGCTCAGATGCGTGCCGCAGTCGTCGTCGCGAGTCCAACGCCGAGGCGACGGGGATCCAAGAACGCCCGTCGGAGCGGACCAACGTCCGGCGTACGCCGGGCTAGGTTCGGTCTAAACTCCCGCATCGCATCGGAGCGCGTGCGCCGGGGCCGGATTCCGATCACGATCCGAGCGGGTTTTGTCATTGTGCAGGGTGGTGGTGTGTTCTTATAACCAGCCCCCTGTTCCGTTATCTTCGATCCTCACCACAGAGATTCCAAGCATGCACCTGTTCTCCGCACTGGCCACCGCCACCGCCATCGCTCTGACACTCGCCGGGACGCGCATCGTCATTGCTTCCGAACCCGATGCCCGGGGCTCAGCTCCGGTGGCGTTGCCGGCGGGCGAAACCCCGGCCGCCTCCGGCGATCCCACGGATGTCGTCGTCAAGATCAACGGCGTCGCGATCCCTCGTGCAGAGCTGGATCGCAATACTCTCCCCTTGTTGGCCAGGATGGGCCCCGCGGACTCCATCACTTCCGATCAACGCAAGATCGTCGAGGAGACCACAACGGAGAACTTGATCCGCTCCGAACTCCTGTATCAACTTGCGAAAGATCAGAACATCCCCGATCTCGATCGGCAGGTCGACGAGCAGTTCACTCTCATCAAGTCCCGTTCGCCGAGCGAAGAGGAATGGAACGACGCGCTCGCAAAAAAGGGCATCACCCCGGATGGGCTGCGTGAACAGCTCAAACGCGGGCTCATGATCAACGCATTCGTCCAGAACGAGGTCGTGTCTAAAATCGAGATCACCGATGCACAACTGAAAACCCTCTACGACGAGCATCCCGAGGCGTTCAGCAAGCCGGAATCGATGCGCGCGAGCCACATCTTGATCGGAGTCGATGCGGGTGCCGGCACCGAGGAGAAGGAAAACGCCAAGCAGAAGGCCGACGAGATCCTCGAAAAGGTAAAATCCGGTGCCGATTTCGCCGAGCTGGCCAAGAGCGAGTCGACCTGCCCAAGCGCGCAGCAAGGGGGTGATCTCGGCGAGTTCGGACGGGGCCAGATGGTCGCGCCCTTTGAAAACGCCGCGTTTGGTCTGGAATCAGGCGACGTGAGCGAAGTGGTTGAAACCCAGTTCGGATATCACATCATCGAGGCAACGGATAAGAACCCGGCCGCAGTCGTGCCCTTCGAAGAGGTGAAGGGGCGCATCGAGAAACAGTTGAAGACGCAGCAGGTGCAACAAGCCCTCATGGCCAAGGTCGAGGAGCTCAGAGCGACATCCGTGATCGAGTTTCCCGCCCGGAAACCGTAAACCCCTTATCGAAAAGCGCTTCTCGTCCGCCGCCGATCTCGGAGCATGCCATGTCCGATCGAGTCTCGGTTGATGTCGTTGTTAGTGGGGCCGGTCATGCCGATTTGAATGCAGTGAAGGAGATTCGTGCCGAATTGACCGCTACAACGCCTGTCATGAGGTCTATCGCCATTACGAGAGCCGCACACCGATGGCGATCGTCTTCAACGATCCGAACATCGTCTCCGTCGGCGTCCGAGCCCGTTTCGATTGGCCGGTGAGTCGGTCGTCGATCCACGCGCATACAGTGTCTGCTTCATCGCGACGGCCGTGCCCTCACGATCGAGCGTCGCTCCGGAAGCAACTCCTCCCACCATCCATGCGCGGATGTACGCAGCATCCAGCGGGTCAGGCGCAGATTCAACCGACATATGAGCATCGGAGCCCCGGTCTTGCGGGGCTCCGGCCGCACGGATGATGGTCGCAGCGGTGGCGCGCGATCGGGCGACCGCACGAGACTCCGGACCAGCCTCTTCCAATCCGCCATGCCCCGTCCTGCCCGATCCCGCCAGCTCAGGAATGCCCGCTCGACCGGGCGCACGGGCGGCACCGCAAGCGAGGCGGCCGGATTCAAGAGTGTATGAACACGGTCTTGGATTGCCGCGGCGTCCAGTGCCCCGACCTCGTAACGGACCATCAGGCTCGCACAGGCCAAATCGGTTTGAATCTTGTCCGCCGTAATGCCGGCCCGACCTCGTAACGGACCATCAGGCTCGCACAGGCCGGATTCGCCCGGACCGCCAAGATACCGGCCTGTCCACGGAGCGCCGATTCGAGGCGGTCCGCGACCCCGCGATCCCGATGCAGGGCCGAAATGCGCAACCGCAAGCGCCCGTTCGTCTGATGACATACCTTCATTTCGATTCCTGCCGGATCGACGTCGTTCGGAGATACACAGGCGTTATCTTATTAATAACGATTCTTGATAACAAGATTATCGGTCGGCAGATTCCCCGTCGACTGGCCGCGATGTTCGCGGTCGATCCGAGCGCATCACCCGGAAACCTCCTTCCAGCTCAGGCTGAGCACCGCTCCGGCCAGCCCGGCAAAACCGAGCAGGAGAATGGTTCCTTCCACCGAGACGGTCGCCGCCAAGGCGCCGAGCAACCCGGACACGAGCAGCAGTGCACCGATGACGCTGTTGCTGACCGCGACATAGTCGGTGCGCTTGTTGCCGTCGGCCATGTCGACCAGATAGGTCTTGCGCCCGAGTCGGACGCCCGCATGGGCGATGCCGAGCCCGAAGAAGGCGATCGGGTAGAACCAGAGCGCCGCCGCGCTCGACATCGCGAGCCAGGACCAGAGTGCGACCGCGATCGAGAGGACAGCAGCCAACCCGCAAGCCGCGGCGAAGACCTGTCGGCTCGAGTGATCCGACCAACGTCCCCAGACCGGCGAGCTGACCAGACCGGCGAGTCCTTCCACGGCGATGAAGATGCCGAGCAGCGAGATGGCCCCGCCCAGATCGTCGCGGGCCAACGCCACATAAAAGGGTGCCGCAAGTCCGGAGCCCATCGCCAGCGCACGGGCGATCACGAATTTCCTGAAAGGTGCATCGTCGCGCAGGATCGCGAGCCGGGCGACGGCCTCGGCCAGTGCATTGGAGCCGCCCTCGGTGGCGCCGGGAAACTCGACGATGCGGCTGAAGGACCAGGTGGCCAAAAACCAGAGGATGGCCGCACCCGCCAGGAGTGTGACATACAGATCGGTCGACTCCGCGCCATCCTGTACGGCGCCGAGCCCCAGGCCGACACCCATGGCGCCGAGTCCGGCGATGGCGCTGATCCAGCCGGACAGACGGCCTCGGCGGGTCTTGGGGATGGTCTTGCCCTGCACGTCCTTGTAGGCGACGGAGCAGGCGCCGCGCGCCAGGCTGAAGAGGATCAGGAGTCCGATGACCGCAGCGCCGGCCGTCGCCCCTTCGAGCGCGAAGGCGACCCAGCCGATCGCGGCCAGACAGAGGCCCTGGACGCCCCCGCCCCAGACCCAGACCCATTTGCGGATGGCTTGGCGCCGGACGATCTCGCCGATCAGGATCTGCGGCAGCATCGAGCCGGATTCGCGGATCGGCACCAGCAGGCTGAGCATCCAGGCCGGTGCGCCGAGCTGCAGGAGCAGCCAGGGCAGTGTGGTCTTGGCGCTGACCAGACGGTCCGCGATGTTGCTGAGCGTGTTGGCGATCAGGGTGTGGAGGAAGTTGCCCGGTGTCTCGCGACAGGCCTCGGCGCTGATCTCTTTGCAGGTACGCCCCTCGTCGTCCTCGGCGAGGCGCTCATAGAGGCTTTCCAGCCATTCGGGGTGGCGGGTGGGTGTGGTCCGGGTCACTGACATCGGGTCCATGGGCTCCATCGGCTCGGTTGGGATCCTATCTCGGCGCATCTTGGCTCGGGCGTCTCGGGAGCGGCAAGCGTCGCGTCTCCATGAGAACTCTCGGAAACCGATCGGTCGCACGGCGCAGCCGCCTTGCGGAGCAGCGGCTCGGGAGCTACGCTCCCGGCCACTCGTCGCGATCGGGCTCGGCCGTCCGCCGAGATCGCGGGATGCCGAGTGGCCCGCGGCCAGGCTGGGCCCGGCGCTCAGCGGATTCCTTGACCACAGGGGCCTTTTCGACACGAATTCCCCACCGACCCGGAGGATCATCCATGGACATCGAGGCATTGAACGCCGAGCACGGCATCGACGGCATCCTGCGTTTCACCGAAGGCCGCGGCGACCTGGCCATGATCGAGATCGCCAACGCGCAGGCGACGGCGCTGATCTCGCCCTATGCCGGACAGGTGTTGGCTTACCGGCCGACCGATGCGGCGGATGATCTGCTCTTCGTGAGCGAGCGGGCCTATTTCGCCGAGGGCAAGGCGATCAAGGGCGGCATCCCGATCTGCTGGCCCTGGTTCGGTGCCGATCCGGAGGCAACGGGGCGGCCGGCCCACGGGTTCGTGCGCGCCTGGCCCTGGACGGTACTCGCGACCGAGTCGCTCGCCGACGGTTCCACGCGGGTGGAACTGGGGATTGCGGACGACGCGGAAACCCGCGCCATCTGGCCGAACTATTTCAATCTCTTGGTCGACATCCACGTGGGCGCGACCCTCTCGGTCGCCTTGAGCACGCTGAATGCCGGCGACCGACCCTTCAGTATCACCCAAGGACTGCATGCCTATTTCAAGGTCGGCGATGCAAGCCGGATCCGGATCAAGGGTCTCGACGGGCGCAGCTACATCGACAAGGCCGTCGGCGGCGGCGATGCCGTGATCCGTCAAGTGGGACAGGTCGCGATCGAGCGCGAGGTCAATCGCATCTACGAGGATGTGCCGCCCGTGCTGACCATCGTCGACCCGACCTTGGATCGACGCATCCGCATCGAATCCGAGCACAGCCGCACCGCCGTGGTCTGGAACCCTTGGGTCGAGACCGCGAAGGCGATGGACGACCTCGACGATCAGGATTACCGGCGCTTCGTCTGCGTGGAGACGGTCAACACCGCCTCGGAGGTAATCGAGATCCCGCCCGGCGAGACCTATCGTCTGGCGGCGCGCTATGCCGTCGAGCCGCTCTGATCGCGTCTCTATGGACAGCTTCCGGAATCTCGACCCGGCAACCGAGGCCCATTGGCAGACCTGGCTCGACTGGGCCGCAGAGCAGGGCCTCGACCTGCCGAACACCCCGGCCTTCGCCGAGGCGCGAGCGCGGGTCTGGGAGGCGAGCGACTATGTCGCCCTCTCGGTCGCCCGTCATCCCGAGGTCCTCGCCGATCTGATCACGAGCGGGGTGCTCGAGCAGCCGCACGATGCCGTCGCGTTGGCGATCAATCTCGATGCCGCATTGGCCGAGACGGCGGACGAGCCGGGGCTGCAGCAGGCCCTGCGTCGCTTCCGCCGGAGCGAGATGATCCGCATCATTTGGCGCGACATCGCCGGTTGGGCCGAACTTTCGGAGACGCTCGAGCATCTTACCGAGCTGGCGGACCTTTGCATCCGCGGTGCGCTGGATCGGCTGCACGCCTGGACCTGTGCGGAGCTCGGCACGCCGCGCGACGCGACCGGACGCGCCCTGCGCATGGCCGTGCTGGGCATGGGCAAGCTCGGCGCACGCGAGCTGAATCTGAGCTCGGACATCGATCTCATCTTTGCCTTTGCGGCCAACGGCGAGACCCAAGGCGGTCCACGCACACTGACCAACGAGCAGTTCTTCATCAAGCTGGGGCAACGCTTGGCCCAGGCGCTGGGCAACCAGACGGTCGACGGATTCGTTTTTCGCGTCGATACGCGCCTGCGCCCCTTCGGCGAGTCCGGGCCGCTGGCGATGAGCTTCAACGCACTGGAGGACTACTACCAGACGCAGGCGCGCGAGTGGGAGCGCTACGCCATGATCAAGGCGCGCGTCGTGGCCGGCGATCCGGACGACGCGCGCGATCTGATGGCGATGCTGCGTCCATTCGTTTATCGGCGCTATCTGGATTTCGGTGCCATCGAGTCTCTGCGCGATCTGAAGCGGATGATCGCCAAGGAGCTGTATCGCCGCGGTATGGACGCCAACATCAAGCTGGGGCCGGGCGGCATCCGCGAGATCGAGTTCATCGGTCAGGCGTTCCAGCTCATTCGCGGCGGGCACGACGCGGATCTGCAGATCCGCCCCATCCGCGAGGTGCTCGCACTCCTGGCGCAGCGCCAGTTGATGCCCGAGACCGCCGCGCAAGGGTTGGACGACGCCTACTGTTTTCTCCGTTTGGTGGAGAACCGCATCCAGGCGTATCGCGACAAACAAACCCATCTGCTGCCCGCCGACGAACCGGGGCGGGCGCGTCTGGCACGTTCGATGGGGTTTGCCGACTGGCCGTCCTTCGAGGCCATCCTGGAGGCGCATCGTCGCCATGTTCAGGGCCAGTTCGACGAGGTGTTCGCCGCACCCGAGACGGAAGAGATGCCGCATGAGCTGGATTCGGTCGCGCTCTGGCACGGCGAGGGCGATGCGGCCCATGAGGTCTCGGCCTTGACCGAGGCGGGCTTTGCCGAGC
The DNA here is from genome assembly GCF_002423035.1 of Thiocapsa sp. UBA6158. Lineage (GTDB taxonomy): Bacteria > Pseudomonadota > Gammaproteobacteria > Chromatiales > Chromatiaceae > Thiocapsa. The sequence continues at coordinate 21,166 of NZ_DIUM01000109.1, read as the reverse complement.
CCGAGGCGATCCAGTCTCGGTTGATCCGGTTTCGCGATGCGATTGCGCGTAAGGGGTTAAGTCGGCGCGGTCACGATCGGATGGAGCGGCTGATGCCGATGGTCTTGCGCGAGACCGCTGCGAGCGAGCAGCCCGACATCGCACTGGAGCGGGTCCTCAAGGTGTTTGAGGCCGTCGCACGCAGGACGTCCTATCTGGCGATGCTGAGCGAGCACCCGGTCATCCTGGCGCAGCTCGCGCGTCTGGCGAGCATGAGCCCCTGGTTCACCGATCGGATCGCGCGTCATCCCTTGCTCCTGGACGAGATGATCGACCTGCGCCGACTCTATGCGCCGTTGCGGCGGGCCGATCTGGAGGCCGAGCTCGATTCCCTCCTGCTGCATGTCGATGCCGATGACCTGGAGCAACAGATGGAGCGTCTGCGCCAATTCTCGCAAGGCAACATGCTCCGCGTGGCGGCCGCCGACCTGACCGAGGTCATCCCGCTCATGGTGGTGAGCGACTATTTGACCGAGATCGCCGAGGTGTCGATTCGTCGCGTCCTGCGGTTGGCCTTCGATCATCTGGTACAACGCCACGGCCACCCGACCGAGATCATCGGGGAGGAGACCGGCTTTCTCGTGCTGGGCTACGGCAAGCTCGGCGGGATCGAGCTGGGCTACGGGTCGGACCTGGATCTGGTCTTCATCCATGGCACCGAGTCGCAAACGGCCATGACCGATGGGGCGAAGGAGATCAGCAACGAGCAGTTCTTTATGCGACTGGGTCAACGCATGATCCACATGATGACCACCCAAACCCCCTCGGGCGTGCTCTACGACATCGACATGCGTCTGCGCCCGGACGGGAATCGCGGCCTGTTGGTTCGCTCGCTCAACGCCTTCACGGCCTACCAGTCGAACGATGCCTGGACTTGGGAGCATCAGGCCCTGATCCGCGCGCGCCCCGTGGCCGGTGATCTGCAGTTGGCGACGCGTTTCGACACGCTTCGGCGCGAGATCATTTGCCGCGAGCGCGACCCCGAGCAGCTGCGCAAGGACGTGCGTGAGATGCGGGCGAAGATGCGGGCAAATCTCGACAAGAGCGGCGGCGCTCGGTTCGATCTCAAGCAAGGCCCGGGCGGTATTGCGGATATCGAGTTTATGGTTCAATACGCGGTCTTACGTTGGGCGTCGGAGCATCCGGCGCTGGCCGACTGGACGGACAATATCCGCCTGCTCGAAACACTCGGACGGCTCGATCTGCTGCCCGGGCGAGCGGCCGAAGACCTGACTGCCGCCTACAAGACGCTGCGCGCGGCCTATCACCGCAGCGCCCTGCAGGAGCAGCCCAAGACGGTCGCGGATGCGGATCTGCTGCCCGAGCGCGAGCGCGTCCAGTCCCTGTGGCACATCTTGATGGATGAGCCGTCGTCCTGACGGCGGTCTCTGCGAACGAATCGAAACGGGATCCTGTCCCGATGCAACCGGAGTGAGTAAGCACATGGCAACGATGGCGGACCGTGATGGCCTGATCTGGCACAACGGCGAGATGGTGCCTTGGCGGGAGGCCAAGACGCATGTCCTGACTCACACCTTCCATTACGGCATGGGCGTCTTCGAGGGCGTGCGCGCCTACCGGACCGAGCAGGGGCCTGCGATCTTCCGTCTACGCGACCATACCGATCGGCTCTTCGACTCAGCACATATCCTCGGAATGAAGCCGCCGTTCGATCGCGAGACCATCGACGAGGCCCAGCGGATCGCCGTGCGCGAGAACAATCTCGATTCGGCCTATATCCGACCGATGTTCTTCTACGGCCCTGAAGGCATGGGTCTGCGTGCCGACAACCTGGAGGTGCATTGCATCGTCGCCGCCTGGGAGTGGGGCTCCTATCTCGGCGAGGAGAACATGAAGCGAGGCATTCGGGTACGGGTCTCCTCCTTCACGCGTCATCATGTAAACGTCACCATGTGTCGCGCCAAGGCAAACGGCAACTACATGAATTCCATGATGGCGCTCCAAGAGGCGCTGCGCGACGGCTATGACGAGGCCTTGCTGCTCGACACCTCCGGGTTTGTCATGGAAGGCAGCGGCGAGAATGTCTTCATCGTGCGCCAGGGCGTGCTCTACACGCCTGATCTGACCTCCGCACTCGACGGCATCACCCGGCGTACCGTCATGACGCTGGCGCGCGAGCTCGGGATCGAGGTGGTCGAGAAGCGCATCACCCGCGACGAGGTCTATATCGCGGACGAGGCCTTCTTCACCGGTACCGCCGCCGAGGTGACCCCGATCCGCGAGGTCGACGGTCGGGCCATCGGCAACGGCGGGCGGGGTCCCATTACCGAGCAGCTCCAGGGCCTCTATTTCGATCTGGTGCACGGGCGTCTTCCGGCCTATCCGGAATGGCTCACGCCGGTTTAAATTGCGTCCGGTGATGGTTAGGCCCGGTATCGGTTGGGTTGATGCCGGAGCAATGACTCACCGCCGGAGCTGACGCGATTTAAAGTGAAAGAACGCGAATCAGGGGCCTCATGCAACCTGTACGGCGCCTGCCCGATCATCTCATTCGATGGAGACTTTGCCGATGTCCAACGCCGCTGCCGAGACACGGGCCGAACACGAGCTGATCGAGGTCAGCCGCAAGGATCTGCCGCTGTCCTGCCCCCTGCCGGGCGCGCCTGTCTGGAATATGCACCCTCGGGTCTATCTGCCGATCGAAGACGAGCCGAGCCACGAGGCGACCTGTCCCTATTGCGGGACGCGCTATCGGCTTGTTTGAGATGACCGAGATCACGGAACTGTTCATTAGCCGGCCGGATGACTGGCATCTGCATCTGCGCGATGGCGATGTCCTGGGTGATGCACTCGCCCATACTGCGCGTTGTTTCGGGCGGGCGATCGTGATGCCCAATCTCAAGCCGCCGGTCGTGGATACCGCCCGGGCGCTGGCCTACCGGGCACGCATCCTGGATGCACTGCCGCCCGGCAGCGATTTTCAGCCCTTGATGACGCTTTATCTCACGGACGCGACGGACCCGGCCGAGATCGGCGCGGCCAAAGCGAGCGGTCACGTCTTTGCCTGTAAGCTCTATCCGGCCGGTGCGACCACCAACTCGGAGAACGGGGTGACGGACCTGCTCGGACGCTATCCGGTCTTCGAGGCGATGCAGCGCATCGGTCTACCGCTCCTGGTGCACGGCGAGGTGACGGACGATCAGGTCGACATCTTCGACCGCGAGCAGCGCTTCATCGAAGAGCGTTTGGAGCCGATCGTGCGCGCATTTCCGGGACTCAAGGTCGTCTTCGAGCATGTCACGACCGCCGAGGCGGTCGATTTCGTGCGCGACGGACCGCCGACCCTAGCCGCGACCATCACACCCCATCACCTGCTCTACAACCGCAATGCCATGCTCGTCGGCGGGATTCGCCCGCATCTGTATTGCCTGCCGATCCTCAAGCGCGAGCATCATCGGCTTGCGTTGGTCTCGGCCGCGACCGGCGCTCATCCGCGGTTCTTTCTCGGCACCGACAGCGCCCCGCATGCGCTTGAGGGCAAGGAGAGCGCCTGCGGCTGTGCCGGATCCTTCAGCGCGCACGCGGCGATCGAACTCTATGCCGAGGTGTTCGAGCAGGCCGGCGCCTTGAAGCATCTGGAGGGATTCGCGAGTCACCATGGCGCCGATTTCTACGGCCTGCCCCGAAATACCGACACCATTCGTTTGCGCCGCGAGCCTTGGACCGTTCCCGCGTCCTATCCCTTCGGACCCAGCCGAGTGGTTCCACTGTGTGCCGATAAAGCCGTCGCCTGGCGTGTCGTGGCTTGAAAGCCGCTGCAGGCGACTTGCCTCGCCCCTCAGCCCGACCCGCCGGGGCATATCGAATCCAATGTGATTCCGGAAAAGGAACGACATCCTTGTGATTTCCGGGTACGCGCAGTCGGGATGTTTGTTCCCGGAGATGACCGAAAATTAAATCTCCTAAGCCGCGCCAGCTCAAACAATCGTCGAGTCTGCCGGGGCCGATCCCATCCACAGACATCACATATCGCGCTGGGCGCGGTTTAGTCGAAGTCCACTTCGTCCCAGAAGTCCTCGTCACCTTCGATCGTCGGCGGATTGCCGTCGTGCACCCGATAGTGACGTCGCTGCAGATAGGCATCGCGCAGCAGGATATAAGGGTCGATAGCCGCGTCCTCGAGGATCTGGCTCGTCGCCAAATAGTTGGCACGCCGATCGATCGCGCGGAGCGCAATCAGACCCCAGTAGGTGTGGTCTCTGTCGATGTCCAAGAGGGGATCGAGGTTGAACAAGGGATCCGTGAAGACGTCGCCGACATCGCCGAAGGCGTCGCGCACGCTGCTCGGTCCCAGGAGCGGCAACATGATGAAGGCGCCCGAGTCGAGTCCCCAGTAGCCGAGTGTCTGACCGAAGTCTTCCTTGTAGTTCGGCAAGCCCACGTTGGTCGCGACATCGACGAAGCCCAGCACGCCGACCGTCGAGTTAATGAAGAGCCGCCCGACATCGCTGCCGGCACGCGACATCTTGAACTGCAGCACGTTGTTGACCAACGAGGTGACGTCGGCGAGATTGCCGAAAAAGTTGGTCACGCCGCGTTCGACCGGGTCCGGCGTGATGGCCTGATAGCCTTTTGCGACCGGCTGGAAAAACGCCTTGTCGAAATCCGTATTGAACCGGAAGACGGCCCGATTGAAAGGCTCCAGCGGGTCGCGGGGCTCAGAGATCCGGCTCGGCGAGGAGGTGCAGCCCGCGCCGAGCAGCAGGATGACCAAGATCCCCAGCCAAGTCAGTTGTCGATAGGCGCTCAAATCACGGTCCTTCATGCGTTGCTGATCTCTCGCGACACGTTGTGCAAATGCTATCACAGCCCGTGCCTCGCTCGGCCCGTGCCGGGGCATGCCCTAGAAGATAGCCGTTACACCGTAGTCGCGTTTGCGCAGCAGGGCGAGGACGCCTTGATCGCCGGGAAGATGCAAGGCCCCGATCGCAATGAACCAGCCACCTTCGGCCAGTAGGGGTGCCATGCGCTCGACCATGCGGTGGTTGCGTGAATCGATGACGACTTTCTGGAAGAGTGCGGCGAGACGGGGGTCGGTGTCCTCGAGGTGCTGTTCGCTCAGGTGCTGCAGCTTATCGATGTCGCGCTCCAAGTAGGCGGCGATCAGTGCCTCGAAAATGAGCGGCAGTTGCTCGAGCGTCGCCAGGGTCTCGCGCAGCAGCGTGATCTGATCGGTCTCGGAGAGTGCGTCGAAGACGGCGAGCTGCTCGGTCATGGTTTCCAGACCCTCGACACGCTTGCCGTCCGCCACCGCCCGATGAAAGAGCAGCATGTCCAGGAATTCGCCTGTCTCGGAAGGCGGGCTGCTGAGCAGGGTCACGACGGCCCAGGGCTTGAGGTCCTTGAACGCCTCCTCGGGCATCCCGATGCCGACGAGGGCGTCGGTGGTCTCCAGGTAGAGGTCTGCGGGGATAACGTCGCGCAACAGGCGACCGTCGGTGTAGGCCATGGTGATCATCGCACGGATGATGGCGGAGGCATCCGGAACCACCTCGAGGGCAACGTTCGGGCTCGCATCGAAGGCATTGCTCACCGGCACGGGCAGCTCCACGACTCGAGTATCCTCGCTGTGGATCGTGCCGAAGAGAAAGCTCGGAGGGGCACCTGTCGGGGGGCGGATCTCGAAGAGTATGCCCCGCGTTGCGGCGGACCCTGCGGGTGCGTCGGCGATCGTCGATGAATCGGCCCGGGCGCAGGTTCCGGTCGCGAGCAACGCGGCGAGCAGGAGTCGCGCGATCATGGCGAGCACCGTCGGGCGAGGTGGGCGACAGGGTCCGCCTCGGGCGTCGCGGGGAGCCGAGTGCAACCCGGAACGGCACAGAAAGACGGCCACGGCGAGGCGCCGCCACGATCACTGTGTTTGGCATTCATCCGTGCGCCACTTATGCTGTCGCCATGAACCAAGAACCCAAAATGAGAGAAGGAATCGCCGCGCGCTTTCGGGGCTTTTTGCCGGTGGTGGTCGATGTCGAAACAGCCGGTTTCGACGCTCAGCGGCATGCCCTGCTGGAAATCGCCGCCATTATCATCCGAATGCTTCCCGACGGGCGAGTCGAGCCGGCTGCTCCGATTGCCTGTCACGTGCTGCCCTTTGTCGGCTCGGAGATCGACCCGAGCGCATTGGCCTTCAACCGGATCGATCCCGACCATCCCTTTCGAGACGCGATTTCCGAATGGGATGCCTTGACCCGCATCCTCACGCCGATCCGTAAGGCGGTCAAATCGACCGGTTGCAATCGGGCGATCCTGGTCGGGCACAATGCCCACTTCGACCTCGGATTCGTCAAAGCAGCGGTCGAGCGGACCGGATTCAAGCGTAACCCGTTTCACGCCTTCAGTGTCTTCGACACCGTGACCTTGTCCGGCCTGATGTTCGGTCAGACCGTTTTGGCGCGTGCGGCAAAGGAGGCCGGGCTCGGCTGGCAGAGCAGCGAGGCCCACTCGGCGATTTACGACGCCGAGCAGACCGCGCGTCTGTTTTGCACCGTCGTGAATCGCTGGCGCGAGCTCGATCCGGTGAGGGTTTGGGAAGAGAGGGAACCGATGTAAACCGGTGTGAAAGCGATCGGAGGGATCAAGACTCGCCCACCAACCCCTGCACCGAGCGCTCAGGCGTGCTTTGCAGCCGCCTCTTCCATCATGGTCTTGAGCTGGCCGCCCGCGTGAAGCTCCAACGTAATGTCGCAGCCGCCGACCAGCTCGCCGTCGATGTAGATCTGGGGGAAGGTCGGCCAGTCGGCATAACGCGGCAGATTCTCGAAGATCTCGGGATCCTGCAGGACGTTCACGTAGGCAAAGGGAACGCCGCACTCCTGCAGCGCGGCCGACGCCCGCATCGAGAAGCCGCATTGGGGAAACTGGGGTGTGCCTTTCATGTAGATGACGACCGGGTTCGTCTTCACCTGCTCGCCGATTCGCTCCAAAACATCCATCGCTGACCTCGTATGCTTGTTGACGACCGATCCGACAAGGTTCGGGACGCTGAATAGCTTTTCAAGCTACCCCGAAAGGGGAGGGGTCATGTCTCCCGGTTGGGTCCTTGCACTTTCCGGCCGGGTTGCTCTTATCCTGCCGAGTCGACATTGCGCTGCAACCAAAGCTCCAAAAGCGCGAGATGCCACAGCTTGTTGCCCTGGATGCGGGTGTGGTGCATGTCGGGCGCGGCGAGCAGCTGATCCAGATAGGTCTGCCGGTAGAGACCGCGCTCCCGGCTTGCTCGCGATGCGAGCACGTCGCGCATCAGCTCCAGGAAGGGTCCGCGCACGTATTTGAGTGCCGGCATCGGAAAATAGCCCTTGGGTCGATCGATGACGGCATCGGGTAGGAGTCCGCGGGCCATCGCCTTGAGCGGATATTTTCCGCCCTCGCGCAGCTTGAACTCGGGCGGGCAGCGCGCGGCCAGCTCGACCAGGTGGTGATCCAGGAAGGGCACACGCGCCTCCAGACCCCAGGCCATCGTCATGTTGTCGACCCGCTTGACCGGGTCGTCGACGATCAGGGTCGTCGCGTCCAGACGGAGGACTGCGTCCAGCAGCTCGTCGGCATCGGGCTCGGCCAGGCGCTCGGCGATCAGCGCGGAGGTGTGGTCCTCGCCTGCATAGGCGTCACTGACCATCCGCAGATATTCGTCGTGGTCGCGGTCGAAATAGTGTTTAGCGAAACGTTCGACCGGCGAGCCCTCGCGCTCGGCGGCGATGCGCGGATACCAGAAATAGCCCCCGAAGACCTCGTCTGCACCCTGTCCGGACTGCACCACCTTGACCTCGCGCGAGACCTGCTCGGCGAGGAGAAAGAAGGCCACGGCGTCCTGACCGAACATGGGCTCGGTCATGGCGTCGATCGCCTCGGGCAGACGCTGCAGGACCTGCGCGTTGGGGACCAGAAAGCGATGATGCCGCGTGCCGTAGTGCTCGACGACGAGATCCGAGAATTGGAACTCGCTCCCGGCTTCTTCGGGCGTGTCCTCGAAGCCGACCGAGAAGGTCNNGAGAGCAGCACCCCGACCGGCACGTCCGCCACCTCGCTGCGGATCTTGACGGCATAGCGAAGGGCGACGTGGATCGCCTCCAACCATTCGGCGTCGCTCCGAGGCTCGGCCGGGCGCGTCGCATCCAGACGCCAGTAAGTGCCTTCGGTCCGGCCACCGCGAGCGTCGAAGCGCAGCCAATGTCCGGGTGTGAGCTTGCTCACTCCGCGCAGGATGGTACGCGGCGCCGGGACCACGGCATGAAGGGTAAAGAGATGATGCAGCGCGACCGGGTCGATGGCCGTATCCACCCCGCCGCCCGCCAGAAGCGCCTGCGTGCTGGAGGCAAAACGCAGCGTCCCGCCCTGTTCGGACCAGTAGAGCGGTTTGATCCCGAAGCGGTCGCGCGCGAGAAAGAGCACCTGCTGATTGGCGTCCCAAACGGCGAAGGCGAACATCCCGTGCAAGTGCGCGCAGCAGTCGGTTCCCCAGGCGTGCCATGCCTTGAGGATGACCTCGCTGTCGCCCTCCGAGAAGAAGCGATAACCGCGCTCTTCGAGCTCGCGACGCAGCGCTCGGTAGTTGTAGATGGTCCCGTTGAAGACCAGGGCGAGACCCAGCTCGGCATCCACCATCGGCTGGTTCGAACGCACCGACAGATCGATGATCGACAGGCGCCGATGCCCGAGCCCGAGCGCTCCGTCGCTGTAGCTCCCGCCGTGGTCCGGACCGCGCCGCGCCAGCTCGCCCATCATGGCCTGAATAGTCTCCAGATCGGCCGGGGCGCCGTCGAATCTCAACTCACCGCAAATACCGCACATCGGACCGCTCCCGTCAGGTCGAGATCGCTCCTCGGCGACCCCCTTATGTGATCCTGGATTTGAACCGCAAAGGCGCAAAGGAAGCAAAAGAAATCAGTGGCAACTTATCCTTCCGGTTCCGGTTCGTGCCCCCAAGCACCTCCGCCGGGTGTCTCCACGGCGAGGCGATCTCCACTCTCGACACGCAGACTGACCTTGGGCGGCAGCTCTTCGTCGTTGAGGCGATTACGACCGGACCGGGCGGGACCGCCGCCGGCGATGCCCCGAGGCGCGCTGCGACGCCGCTCGGTCAGCAACGTCACCTCGGCCGGTGCGAGAAAGGTCAGCTCGCGGATCAGGCCCTCGCCGCCGGCGCGTGCCCCTCGGCCACCCGATCCGGATCGCAAGGCATACCGCGACACCCGCAGCGGAAAGCGCGTCTCCAGGACCTCGATCGGCGTATTGAGTGTGTTGGTCATGTGCGTCTGCACGCCCGACCAACCGCCGCCGCTCGCCCCTGCGCCCATGCCTCCGCCAATGGTCTCGTAGTAATCCCAGGCGGCACCGGTCTCGGCGCTGCCGACCGCCAGGTTATTCATGCTGCCTTGACTGGCGGCCGGGATCCGATCCGGGATTGCTCGGGCGAGCGCGCCCAGCACGACATCCACGACACGGCTGCTGGTCTCGACATTGCCGGCGGCCACGGCTGCCGGGCGCTGCGCGTTGAGCAAGCAGCCGAGCGGCGCGCTCAGGCCAATCGAGCGGAAGGTTCCGGCGCAGGCGGGGGTCTGAGGCGGCATCAGACAGCGAAAGACATAGAAGACAGCGGCCGCGGCAACCGAGAGCGGACAATTGATGTTGCCGGCGACCTGGCCCGCGGTGCCCGCAAAATCGACATTGATCCGCTCGGGCGTCACATCGAGGGTCACCCGGATCGGGATCGCCTCGGCCCCCTGGCCATCGTCGTCCATGACGTCTTCGAAGCTGTAGTGTCCCGGCGGAATCGTTTCGAGCGCCGAGCGTGCGAGTCGTTCGGCATAGTCGTCGAGTGCGCGGATCGCCGACTCATAGGCCGAGATGCCCGGGCCGTCGATCAGACCCCGCAGTCGGGTCAACCCGGCGCGATTGGCCCCGATCTGGGCGAAAAAATCGCCGCGCGCGTCGTCAGGGTTGCGCGTCGCACCGAGGATCCGCGCCAGCAGCGGCTGGTCGATCTCGCCTTGCGCGACCAGCCGACAGGGCGGAATGATCAGCCCCTCCTCGTCGAGCGTGCGCGAGACCGGCATCGACCCGGGCACGCTCGCCCCGATGTCGGCATGGTGTGCGCGATTGGCGACGAAGGCGACCAGTCGGCCCTCCGCGAAGAGCGGGGCCACCAATGTCACATCCGGCAGATGCGTCCCGCCGAGGAAAGGATCGTTGAGGACCACCATGTCGCCATCGGCCCAGTCGAGCGCGCCGACGATGTCCGCCATCGCGTAGGCCATGCTCCCGAGGTGGACCGGGATATGGGCGGCCTGGGCGCAGAGGTTCCCGTCGCGATCGAAGAGCGCGCACGAGAAATCGAGCCGATCACGGATGTTCGTCGAGAAGGCCGCTTGACGCAGAACCACACCCATCTCCTCGCAGACCGACTCGAGCCGGCTGGCGAAAAGCCCCAATTCGATGGCATTCATGCTGTCGAAACCTCCGGGCTTTCACACGCAGCGCCGCGCAGACGACCACATCGTCCTGCGAAAGTTTCGCATCTTGCGTACGGGCAGCGCATCCGCGGGTTGAGATACCCGAACGCGGGCCAACATTTCGGGTGACCGTCGACCACTGCAGATTCCAACCTTCGAGGAGGCTTGACCATGGCCCATGAACTCCCGGCGTTACCCTACGAAAAGAATGCACTCGAGCCCGTGATCTCCGCCGAGACCATCGACTACCACTACGGCAAGCATCACCAGACCTACGTCAACAACCTCAACAACCTGATCCCGGGCACCGAGTACGAAACCATGAGTCTCGAAGAGATCATCATGAAATCCTCGGGCGGATTGTTCAACAATGCCGCGCAAGTCTGGAACCACAGCTTCTACTGGAACTGTCTCAGCCCGGACGGCGGCGGTGCCCCGACCGGCGCACTTTCCGACGCAATCAGCGCCAAGTTCGGCTCGTTCGATGAATTCAAGAAGCAATTCTCGCAGGCCGCCGCAACCAACTTCGGCTCGGGCTGGACCTGGCTGGTCAAGAACGCCGACGGCTCCATCGAGATCTTCAACACCTCCAACGCCGGTACCCCCATGACCGAGGGCAAGACCGCGCTGCTGACCGTCGACGTCTGGGAGCATGCCTACTATGTCGACTATCGCAATGCCCGTCCGAAGTATCTCGAAGCGATCTGGGACAAAATCAATTGGGAGTTTGTGGCGGCCAATTACGGCGCTTGATCGACACTTGTTTCCTCATGTTCAGGGTAATGTCCCGGCATAGGCATCTCGTCTAGGCTCGGCATCAAGTCCCGGGGCGGCTTCAGTCGCCCCGAGCGTATCTTATGTCCTTATCCCCGCAATCGACGAATTCGCGGTTTTCGGCGGCCACCTGAGGCAATCCTCACACCACTTCAAAGGACACACAGGAGCGTCTTGTTCCCTCCGTCGACCCCCGCCTGTTGTCGGCCTGCGCGACTATGCCCGCGGAACACGCCGGTCGTGACCGGCCCTGATCGACACAGGGCAATCCTGGACGAGGCGCCCGGCCGTTCTGCCGTGGTCTTCATCCGAGAAATCGCTGAGAAATCCGGGAGACCACGACCCGCTGGAACTTCTTGGCAAAAGTGGCGGCGCGCGGGCGACCGACGCGTTGCAGGTATTCCCTTGTCCGGAGCCGACCCCCGAGGACACCTATGTCGTGGAGTTTTTCAGCCACGGCATCCGGCATCTGCCGCCGTCGGCGAGGCAGCGCATTGGCGCTCTCTCGCCAGGCGAAGCGCCTCTTCTGCTTCAGGATCTGCAGAATCCGAACGATCCGAATGCCCTGCTGATGCGCACCGCAGACCCACTGTCGATCGTCGGCTATTGCCCGCGGTTCTACTCGACGGAATTCTCGAAGCTCATCACGTTGGTGGGCCAGGACAAGGTTAAGGTGACGGTTGCCGGCGTGAACCCGGACACACCGCTCCAGTTTCGGCTTCGCTGCCGCCCGAGCGCACCCTGGCCGGCTGGATTCACCGCCTGTTCGGACGATGTGTTCAAGTCGCTGGGTTCGTTCGCCTTCGGTGGGCGAAGGAATCCGGCCTCACCAACCACATCGACGCCGGCGCGCAAGCCCCTTTCACGGAGGCCAATCCGATGGAGGCCCACACGCCGCAACCGTCGCCGACCTGCTCGCATGCCCGGATGAGCGGGTGGAGCTGATCGACGGGGTCGCCTCTCATGTCATCCCGCGTGATCATCGGCCGCGCGGGTGGCTTCATCGCTGGAGTCCTCGGGGACATCCGTGCTGTCCAGATCGATCCAGAGGGGTGTCAGGAGGGACAGAGACACGAAGCGCGGATCGGTCGTGACGAATCTGCCGCAGCCATAGTGATTTGCGATCGCGATATGCACTGCACCCATCGCCTTGATGCGCTCGCTTTCCGCAATCGATAGGGCATCGGTGAACACAGACTTGGGTGTTTTCAGGACAGGCGTAGTCTCCAGGATGGCACGATAGGCCATCGCCAAGGGTGCTTGCTTCTTTCGCAAGGGACCGATCAAGACCTCCAATCGCACCGGGTCGGATGTGCAGAGGACCCAATTGTCCAAGGCCAGATTCTTCAATGCAGCGCGGATCTTGGGTTGATAGGCGGTGAGCCCCTCGACCAGACCGATCCAGACGCAGGCGTCGACGTAAGCGAGTTTCATGATCCCTCGCGAAACCTTTTGAGCTCGTCGATGATTTGAAGATGGCTGCGACTGTGCGTGCCAAGCTGATCGAGTCCGTCCAAGACCTCGGACAGTTTGCTCCATTGCGCAGAGGCTGCCTGCTCGTCGGCTTCCTGAATGCTCACCCGGATGCGCTTGCCGCGATATCGCTTCGGGACTTGAATCGTCACAGTGCCGTCTTCTGTGACGTCTGCCTCGATGTTCATGAATCGGTTCCTCGACGGATGACCCTGTTCAGCCAGTATAAAGTGCGGCCATGATCTTTCTCGATCGCGGCACCCGCAGGACGGTAGCGTACAGGTAGAGACTTGAACACAGCCATAGCCTGCAAGCGGGCCCTCCGACATAAACGCCGAGCGATTCCCCATCCACCGGCGGGAGGGGGCTGAGGCTCCTGCCCTCGCCCCTTAACATCATCATTGGCTAAGCGACGCTTCGGAAACAAGTTGTTTCATTCGTCGGATGGGTAAGCGGCCCGGGAAGCCGGTCATCTGGGCCGGGATCTGATGCTCGTGGGCGCTACTTGCCGATACAAAAGCTCGAGAAGATCCTCCCGAGCAGGTCTTCCGAGGTGAAGCGGCCGGTGATCTCGCCGAAGGCGTGCTGGGACTGAAGTAGATCCTCGGCCACAAGCTCTGCACCTGCTCCCTGCGCGAGGGCGTCTCGGGCCGATCTCAAATGACCGAGGCCGCGGTGCAGGGCGTCGAGGTGACGCCGCCGCGCAACGAAGGCACCTTCGGTCAGGCCCCCGAGGCCCGCTCGGGCCTTCAGGTGCGACCGCAGCAGGTCGAGCCCCTCGCCGGTCTTGGCGGAGAGGGCGATCTCAGTGCCCGTCTCCACCTCGCTCGATCCGGGCGACATGCCGCAGAGATCGATCTTGTTGCGGACGCGGGTGACCGGAAGCCGTTCCGGGAGGCTCTCGCGGGTCAGCGGATCCGGACCTTCGGCGGCATCGTAGACCCAGAGGACCAGGTCGGCCTGGTCGATCTGCGCTCGCGCTCGCCGCACGCCTTCGCGCTCCACGAGGTCCTCGCTGTGACGCAGCCCGGCGGTATCCACGATCCGAATGGGTAATCCGTCGACCTGAATGTCGAGCTTCAGCAGATCGCGCGTGGTGCCTGGGATGGGGGTGACAATGGCGGCATCTTGCCCGGATAACACATTGAGTAAGCTTGACTTTCCGGCATTCGGAGGACCCGCGATGACCACCGCGAGACCATCCCGAATCACCTGGCCCAGGCGTGCGGCGTCGATGATCTCGCTTGTGAGGTCGATAAGGCTCCGGAGATCGTCGGCGATGCCGAGATCCGCAGCGAGATCGAGCTCTTCATCGGGAAAGTCGAGCGTGGCCTCGATGTAGGTCCTCATGCGGATGAGGCGCTCGATAAGGTTGTCGATCTTCTGCGAGAAGACGCCTTGCAGACTGCGTCCGGCGAGCCGGGCGGAGAGCGCGGTCGAACTCTCGATCAGATCGGCGATGGCCTCGGCCTGCGCGAGATCGATCTTGCCGTTGAGAAAGGCACGTTCGGAGAACTCGCCGGGGCGGGCAGGGCGGGCACCCAGCTCAAGGCAGCGCTGGACGAGGAGGTCCAACACGACCGGGCCGCCGTGGCCCTGAAGCTCGAGGACATCCTCGCCCGTGAAGGATGCCGGGGCGGGAAAGTAAAGGACGATGCCTTGGTCGATGAAGCCGCCCGTGGCGTCGCGGAAGGTCGCGAAGGTCGCGGATCGCGCAGCAGGAAGCCGGCCAAGCAAGCCTGCAGCGATATGGGGAACACCGCTGCCGCTCACCCGCACGATGCCCACCCCGCCGAATCCCGGCGGGGTAGCTACGGCTGCAATGGTGTCGGTCACCATCGCGCTCGACCGAGTCGGTCTACTTTTTCCGTTTGGCCGCGGCCGCCTGCTTCTCGATCGTGCGGGTGATGTGCCATTGCTGCGCGATGGACAGGAGGTTGTTGACGGTCCAGTAAAGCACCAGACCCGACGGGAAAAAGGCGAAGAAAACCGTGAAGACAAACGGCAAGGCCATCATGATCTTCGCCTGCATCGGATCCGGCGGCGGCGGATTCAGCTTCATCTGCACAAACATGGAAACACCCATGATCAGCGGCAGGATGAAGTAGGGGTCCGGCGCCGAGAGATTATCGAGCCAAAGGATGAAGGGCGCATAGCGTAGCTCCACGCTCTCGAGGAGCACCCAATAGAGTGCGATGAAGACCGGGATCTGAACCAGGATCGGCAAGCAGCCGCCGAGCGGGTTGATCTTTTCCGTCTTGTACATCTCCATCATCGCCTGATTCAGGCGTTGCTTGTCGTCGCCGTAGCGATCCTTCAAAGCCTGCAGTCGTGGCGCGAGCTGCCGCATGTTGGCCATCGACTTATAGCTAGTCTCGGAAAGCTTGTAGAAGGCCAACTTGATCAAAATTGTCAGGAAAATAATCGACCAACCCCAGTTTCCGACAACCCAGTAGATCTTGCTGAGCACCCAGAAGATCGGCTGTGCGATGACGGTGAGCCATCCATAGTCGACCGCTAGCTCCAGCCCGGGGGCCACGCTTGCCAGTTTGTCTTGGAGCTTAGGACCTACGAAAAGCTCGTTCTCGAAGATGTGGGTTGCGCCGGGGGCAATGCTGACCGCGGGCGAGTACTTGCCGATGATGTAACGCGAGTCGGCGAGGACGTTCGTATAAAAGGTCTCGAGCACGCCCGCCGGCGGGATCCAAGCCGCCAGGAAGTAGTGCTGCATCATTGCGATCCAGCCATCGGCAACGCTGCGGTCGAGCTTGCCTTTGCGCATGTCGTCGAACGACACCTTCTTATACTTGTCCTCGGGACTGTAATAGACGGCACCGGTATAGGTGTGAACGAAGCGGGACTCGTTCGGATCGATGAGATCGGTGCGCTGCAGCTGGTTGTACTGGCGCGCGACGAGAGGCGAGTCGGTCGTATTGGTGACGGACTGGCTCGTGCTCACGACATAACTGCCGCGCTCGAAGCTGTAGCGTTTGAGGACCTCGATGCCGGTGTCGCTGACCCAGACCAGATCAACATCAAGTGTGTTGTCGTCCGGCCCGAGCCGATAGAGTGACTGAGATGCCGCGAAGATCGCCTCATGCGTCGGCAGCGATGCGGGGTCTTCGCCCAGCAGCCCCGACTGGGCAACAAACATGTTCGGAGGGACGGGCTTGAGCAACTGGAAGGGATCGTCCGGACGCTCGGCGAGGGTCGAATAATCCAACAGCCACGCCGCAGAAATGGTGCCGCCGCGCGGGGAGATCTCGATATGGAAAACGTCCGTCTCGATCCGAATCGGGGTCTGCGCGGGTGACGTCGGCGCTTCGGCGGCAGACATCCCTGCCGTGACGGCATCCGGAGTCGTCGCAACCTGAGGGACATCCGGCGCCGCGGAGGAAGAGGCGACGGAAGAGGGTGCGTCCACCGTCAGAGCGCGCTCCTGCGCCACCTGCGGCTGAACCGGGCGCCCGTAGTCTTCCATCCAGGCCGAGTAGATGAGAAACACCACGGCGGCCAGGGCGAAAAACAGGATTAAACGCTGGTTATCCATGAGAGCAGGTCTGCCTTTCGGTTGGAACTGGATCGAAGCCACCTTCGTGCCAGGGGTGACAGCGCGAAACCCGGCGTATCGCCAGATAGCCGCCGTGCAGAAGTCCGTGGCGCTCGATTGCCTCGACGGCGTAATGCGAGCAGGAGGGATGGAACCGACAATGTGGTCCGAGGAGCGGACTGATGCCGTACTGATAGGCGCGGATCAGGGCGATCAAGATTCGACGCATGGTTGGCTCTCGATGGTATCCCAAGCGCGGGCGAGGGTGGCGAACAGGCGCTGATTCGGCATGGCCGGTGCGCCGGATGCGCACAGCACAACGATATCCCAGCCGCCGAGGCGCGAACGATTGAGCCGGAAGCTTTCGCGAACGATCCGTTTCAAGCGGGCTCGGTCGACAGCGCGACGCGCACACTTCTTCGCGATCGCGAGCCCGATTCGTGGATGCCCAAATCGGTTCTCGCGGTACAACACGAGTAACCCGGCGCCGCCGCGTCGCCGCGGTTCGGCAAAGACGTCACGAAACTGTCGGGAAAGGGTGAGTCGACAGGTCCGCGGAAAGGTCTGATCCGGCTCCGCGGGCGGCTCGGTGCGATCCTTCGCGCGGTTCAGGGGATCAGTCGCACGCGACCCTTGGCGCGGCGGGCATTGAGGACCTTTCGGCCGTTCTTGGTCGCGCTGCGAGCGCGAAAACCATGGGTCCGCGCGCGCTTGATGCGGCTTGGTTGGAAGGTGCGTTTCATGCTCGGTGCTCCGGAAGTCTCGTCGTCCGGGACTCGACTGAGCCCCGCCTTAAAAGGCGCGGAAACATAAGCAATTTCCGCCCGAAAGTCAATGCCGATAGGGTGCGGGGCTCGAAGCCGGCGGTTGTGGATAAGTCTCGTCCGGAAGGCTAGACTGCCGCGACACCGGACCGGCGACAGCTCGGAGAGTGAAACCTCCCGACAGATCCTCGGAGCCATCAGGACCGCCGAAGCGATCGACGGTCCTGCTCGACAACAGCAAGCAGGTTTTTGGGAGTCCACCGTGGGAGTATGGGAACAGTGTGTCAGACAATTGAAAGGAGAGTTGACCTCGGCTGAGTTCAATACCTGGATTCTCCCCTTGCAGGCGCGGGTCGACGAGGGTCGGTTGCGGTTGTTCGCGCCGAACCGGTTCGTCCTGGATTGGACGCGCCAGCATTACGAGGGGCGGCTGCTCGACCTGTGCCGAGCCTACAGCGACGGCGCCATCGTGCGGCTGAGCTTCGAGGTCGGGGGCTTGGACTCGGAGTCGAGTGGTACGGCGGCACAAATCACCAGCGCCGTTCCGGTGGATGCGGATGGCGAGCTTGCCGCCCGACGAGCGAGCGCCAACTTGAACGCAGACTTCACGTTCGACAGCTTCGTGGAGGGTAAATCGAACCAGCTCGCCCGGGCGGCATCGATCCAGATCGGACAGAACCCGGGCACCGCATATAACCCGCTGTTCATCTACGGCGGCGTGGGCCTCGGCAAAACGCATCTAATGCATGCCGTCGGCAATATCGTCCTCGCGACCAACCCGAACGCGCGAGTCGTCTATCTGCACTCCGAGCGATTCGTCGCGGAAATGATCAAGGCGCTTCAGCACAACCGGATCGACGAGTTCAAGAAGACCTATCGCTCGGTGAACGCCTTGCTGATCGACGATGTTCAGTTCTTTGCGGGAAAGGAGCGTTCGCAGGAGGAGTTTTTTCACACCTTCAACGCGCTGTTCGAGTCGCGCCAGCAGATCGTCCTCTCCAGCGACCGTTTTCCGAAGGAGGTGGTGGGCCTTGAAGAGCGGCTCAAATCTCGTTTCGGCTGGGGGCTGACGGTCTCCATCGAGCCGCCGGATCTCGAAACCAGTGTCGCGATCCTGCACAGCAAAGCGAGCCTCTGGGGTGTGGATCTCCCGGAGGATGTCGCCTTTTTCGTCGGGCGCCGCATTCGCTCGAACATCCGCGAGCTCGAAGGAGCCCTCCGACGGCTGGTCGCAAACGCTCAGTTCACCGGCAAACCCATCAGCATGGAACTGGCGAAACATGCGCTTCGCGACATGCTGGCCGCACAAGATAAGCAGGTCAGTATCGAGAACATTCAGAAAATTGTCGCCGAGTACTACAAGCTCAGAACCTCCGACATGATCTCGGCGAAACGCAGTCGCTCGATCGCTCGCCCGCGTCAGGTCGCTATGGCGCTTGCGAAGGAGCTGACAAAGCATAGTCTTCCCGAGATCGGACGGGCTTTCGGAGGGCGCGACCATACCACCGTCCTGCATGCGACCCGGACCATCAAGAACCTTCGCGACAGCGACGCATCGATCGAAGAGGACTACAAAAACCTGTTGAGAACTCTGACCTCATAGCTGTGGATAGCGTGTTGACAGAAATCGAAGGCGATTTAAGTCCGAACTTATACACAAGCTGCCCAGAGGTTGTGCCTTCGGTCGATCGGGGCGATGTGGTTGATCCGCCGTCAGTTGTGGACGCTCCTGCAGTCATGCACAGGCCTTATTACTACAGGTTTTTTAAGTTACTTAAGATTTAGGAGATCACGATGGAGCTCGTCGTCAACCGTGAACGGTTGTTGCCCGTACTCAGTAAAGTCGTCGGTGTAGTGGAACGACGTCAGACGCTCCCGATCCTCGGGAATCTGTTGTTGTCCGCGCGGGAAGACCGGCTTGATATTTGCGGAACGGATCTGGAGGTGGAGGTGAGGACGAGCTGCAGCGCTTCGGTGCCCGGTGAGGGGGAGACCACGCTGCCCGCCCGAAAGCTGATGGATATTTGCCGAAACCTGGCTGAAGGGACGGAAATCCGGTTTCGACTGAACAACGAGCGTTGTGTCGTGACCGCGGGACGTGGGCGGTTCACGCTCGGGGTGCTGCCTGCGGCGGACTTCCCGCTGATGGACGCAGACATCGAGGGTGTGGAGGTGAAGGTTCCCGAAGGCATCCTGCGTCAGATTCTCGATAAAACGTCGTTCGCGATGGCGCAACAGGACGTGCGCTATTACCTGAACGGTCTGCTGCTCGAGTGGGAAAGCTCGGGGATCACGGCCGTCGGCACAGACGGGCATCGATTGGCCAAGTTTCATCGGAGCCTGGATTTAGATGTGCCGGAACGGGTCCAGGTCATCGTGCCGAGCAAGACGATCCTGGAACTTCGCCGGCAATTGTCATCCACCGACGATGAGGTCTCGGTTTCGGTCGGCGTGAGGAGTATTCGGCTTGCGGTCGGGGGCATGGTGATGACGTCGAAACTCGTCGACGGGCGTTACCCGGAATATGAGCGGGTCATCCCGCGCGAGCTCGGAAAGGTCGCCAGGGTCAGCAATGATGCCCTTAAGCGTGCCTTGGCACGGACGTCGATCCTGTCGAACGAAAAGTATCGTGGTGTTCGTTTGGCGTTCGAGGAAGGCGTCTTGCGGCTGCAGGCTCACAATCCCGAGCAGGAGGAGGCGGAGGAGGAGATCGAGCTCGAGTACAAGGGTGAGCCTGTCGCGATCGGTTTCAATGTCGCCTATCTGTCCGACGTCTTGGGTGCAGTCGAGGGCACCGAGATCGAGGTTCGGTTCAGCGATGCGGGGAGCAGCTCGGTTTGGCGCGGTGTCGGGGCGGGGGACGAAACCTATGTCGTCATGCCGATGCGGTTGTGATCTTCCGAGTCGATGGACGGTTTGAAGGGTCTGCGGCTTTTGACGCTGCGGATCAGGAATCTAAGAAATCTCCGGAGCGTGGATCTAGACCTTCGGCAGAGGTCGCAGCGGATTCTGTTGACCGGCGCCAACGGCGCCGGGAAGACAACGCTTCTGGAGGCGGTTTATCTTTTAGCGCGAGGCCGGAGTTTTCGGGGGCGCAAGGCCGGATCCCTGACGAGCGACGGTGAGCGTCGAACGCTGGTCGAAGGGCGATTTTGCGAGGTGGATTCATCGAGCGAATCGATTCTCGTCTTCGAGCGAAGCGGCCGAGGTAGTCTGAGGCGCTACAACAGCGTCGCGATGGGTCCGCTCCCGCCGAGCGACAGCCCGCTGCGGGTCAAACTTGTCGGGGAGAATCCTCAGGTCCTTTTGGAAGGGGAGCCGACACTCAGGCGCGGGCTTTTGGACTGGAATGTGTTCCACGTGGAACATCAGTTTGGTCGACTGCGGGCCGATGTTCGGCGTGTGCTTGCCCAGCGAAATGCGGCGCTTCGGCAAGGCGGGGCACGCGTGTCGGCCTGGGATCCGGCCTTCGTCGAGCTTTCGGACCAACTGACCGTGAAACGCATGGCCTTTCTAGACCGTTGGCGGACCCAGTTCAGATCCCTCGCAGAGGACTTTGCCTTTCTCGACGGCTGCGACTTGTTTTTCGATCGCGGCTGGCCGAAGGATACCGATTTGCTGGATATCCTGGAGCGGGGGCGGAGCGCGGAGATTCAACGCGGTCAGACCCTCGCGGGTGCACACCGAGCCGATATCAGAATCGCCCGCGACGGCTCTCCATCGAGACTTTCCCGTGGCCAGGCAAAGGTCGCCGTCTGCCTGCTTCAACTCGCTGCAGAACGTGTCCACCGGATGACGGGGCTCGCGCCATCGCTCTGGCTCCTCGACGACATTGATGCGGAACTCGACAAAGGCACCGCCGATCGGCTTTGGCGATTGTTCGGAGAACCGGAGGCGCAGCTGCTCATCGCCCGGTTGAGCCCCGAGTCCGGGGGTGTCGTCGATGGATCCACGATGCCGGACACCATGTTCCACGTGGAACATGGTGTTCTCCTCGCTGCGCTCGCCAATCCTACGCCGACGACGAAATCGTCAGTTTGACGGCATCACCGTCCACGCCTATGCCGTCCGGCGGGTGTGACCGAAACTGATGCGTT
>NZ_DIUM01000007.1 GCF_002423035.1 Thiocapsa sp. UBA6158 | reverse complement strand
TGAGGAACGACGCTAATCACCAAATGAATTGATTATGTTGCGCTGAATCCGCGACCATGCCGGTTGGACCGAGCGGGCCGTGATGGCGGCCGATGAGCGCGTTGCGTGCTTCATCCGCGGATTCACTCCACTGTCGGGCTATCATTGCGTATCCGGACAGCGACGATCAGGAGCCCACCATGGACCTTAGCCCCCGAGAGAAGGATAAGCTGCTGCTTTTTACGGCCGGACTGCTCGCCGAGCGCCGCAAGGCGAGGGGCGTGCGGCTGAATTATCCCGAGGCGATCGCCTACATCAGTTGCGCGATCCTGGAGGGCGCGCGCGACGGCCGCACCGTGGCCGAGCTGATGGACTACGGGCGGACCCTCTTGAGCCGCGAGGACGTGATGGATGGCATCCCCGAGATGATCGACGACATCCAGGTCGAGGCGACCTTCCCGGACGGGACTAAGCTGGTCACCGTCCACGATCCGATCGGCTGACGAGCCGCGTCCGGTAGGACATGGCTTGTCCGGGCTCGGGATCGATCTTGAGGCGACTCGCTGCCGTCGTCGTTGACGCGGTTCATGTGTTTTTCGGATTTGATATTTTTAATGTCCTAAACCGCGCCGACTCCAACGGTCTTCAAGTCTGCCGGGGCCGATCCCATCCAAAAACATCGCATACCGCGCCGGGCGCGGTTGAGTCAGGAGTAGGCCCATGATTCCAGGTGAGATCATCACGGTTCCGGGCGATATCGAGCTGAACGCCGGCCGACCCGCACTGACCCTCAAGGTCGCCAACACCGGCGACCGTCCGATCCAGGTCGGCTCGCACTATCACTTCTACGAGACCAACGCAGCACTCGCCTTCGATCGAGAGCAGACCCGAGGCTGTCGGCTCGACATCCCCGCCGGCACGGCGGTGCGCTTCGAGCCCGGTCAGTCCCGCACCGTGACCCTGGTGCCCTATGCCGGCGAGCGCGTCGTCTATGGCTTCAACGCCCAAGTCATGGGCGCGCTCGACGGAGATCAGTCATGAGCAAGATCAGCAGGACGGCTTATGCCTCCATGTACGGTCCGACCGTCGGTGATCGGGTGCGTCTGGGCGACACCGAGCTCTTCATCCAGGTCGAGGAGGATCGCACCTGTTACGGCGACGAGGTGACATTCGGCGGCGGCAAGGTCATCCGCGACGGCATGGGTCAGAGCCAGCGTCAGGCCGACGAGGTGGTTGATCTGGTCATCACCAATGCACTGATCCTGGATCATTGGGGCATTGTGAAGGCCGATATCGGGATCAAAAAGGGCCGCATCGCCGGGATCGGCAAGTCCGGTAATCCGGACACTCAGGCCGGCGTGGACATCCTGATCGGGCCGGGAACCGAGGTCATTGCCGGCGAGGGGCAGATCATCACCGCAGGCGGCATCGACGCCCATATCCACTTCATCTGCCCTCAGCAGATCGAAGAGGCGCTGATGTCCGGCGTGACGACGATGCTGGGCGGCGGCACGGGTCCGGCGACCGGCACCAACGCCACCACCTGCACGCCCGGACCCTGGAACATCCGACGCATGCTCCAGGCCGCCGAGGCCCTGCCGGTCAATCTGGGGTTTCTCGGCAAGGGCAACAGCAGTCTGCCGAACGCCTTGGAAGAGCAGGTGCGCGCCGGTGCCATGGGGCTGAAGCTGCATGAGGATTGGGGCACCACACCGGCCGCGATCGACTGCTGTCTGGGTGTTGCCGAGAAGATGGACGTGCAGGTCGCGATCCACACCGACACGCTCAACGAGTCCGGCTTCGTCGAGGACACCATCGCCGCCTTCAAGGATCGCTGCATCCATACGTATCACACCGAGGGCGCGGGCGGCGGCCATGCCCCGGACATCATCAAGGCCGCGGGCCTGCCGAATGTCCTGCCGTCTTCGACCAATCCGACCCGACCCTATACGGTCAACACGGTCGACGAGCATCTCGACATGCTGATGGTCTGCCATCACCTGTCCCCGTCGATCCCGGAGGATGTCGCCTTTGCCGAGTCGCGCATCCGTCGCGAGACCATCGCGGCCGAGGACATCCTGCATGATCTCGGTGCCTTCTCGATGATCTCGTCGGACTCCCAGGCGATGGGCCGGGTCGGCGAGGTCATCTGCCGGACCTGGCAGACCGCGCACAAGATGAAGGTCCAACGCGGCTCGCTCGCCGGCGATCCCGCCGAGCACGACAACTTCCGGGCCAAGCGCTACATCGCCAAGTACACCATCAACCCGGCGATCACGCACGGCATCGCGCATGAGGTCGGCTCGGTGGAGGTCGGCAAGCTCGCGGATCTGGTGCTCTGGCGGCCCGCCTTCTTCGGGGCCAAACCCAGTCTCATCATCAAGGGTGGGCTGATCGCCGCGGCCGCGATGGGCGACCCGAATGCATCGATTCCCACACCCCAGCCGGTCCACTATCGGCCGATGTTCGGTGCCTTCGGCGGTGCCTTGAGCGCGACCTGCATGACCTTCCTCTCGCAATGGGCCTTGGAGGCGGGTGAGCCGCAGCGTCTGGATCTCAAGCGTCTGGTCGGGGTGACGCGCGACAGTCGACTGGTGCGCAAGTGCAACATGATCCACAACGACTATCAGCCGACCATCGAGGTGGATCCGCAGACCTATCAGGTGCGTGCCGACGCTCAGCTGTTGACCTGTGAGCCCGCCGCGGTGCTGCCGCTTGCTCAGCGGTATTTTTTGTTTTAAACCGCGTCTCCGCTAAGGGCTGTGGATGAACCAAACGTCGAGCTCACGCGAAAATCAGTATCTCGCTTTGGGCGCGGTTTAAGCCTGGTGCGTTCCGGCGCTCGCATCGTCGGGGTTGTCCATGACAAGCGCAGCGCAGTCCAACGACGTCGGTGCATGCCACGGTGGACTTCGCTCTCGCTCGCCCACCCTACCGACCGGTCTTGCGAACAAGGCTTGCTCGGTCGATCCCTCCGCGGGTCGGATTCGGTTATTCTATCGTCCCGACGGCGCGTCCCCTCGCGGTACGCCACCTGCCTTGCCGGCTTTTTCGCCTGCAGATCCGACCGATATCCCAATGAAGTCCCTATGAAACAGGCCATCACCGATCTGATCCGCACGGCCCTCGCGAGCCTCGTCGAGGCGCCGACGGCCGACGCCGACGCTCTGCCCGCGCCCCAAGTGGATCGCACCAAGGACACGGCTCACGGCGATTTCGCAACCAACATCGCGTTGGTGCTCTCCAAGCGTCTCGGCGCCAAGCCGCGCGAGGTCGCGCAACGCTTGGTGGATGCCTTGCCTGCCTCTCCGCTGATCGCGCGCGTGGAGATCGCCGGGCCCGGCTTCATCAATTTCTTTCTCGCCGAGGACGCCTATCGCCGGCTCGTCCCCGAGATCCTGAGCGCAGGCCCCGCCTTCGGGCTCAGCCGAATCGGCGCCGGGCGGCGCGTGCAGGTCGAGTTCGTCTCGGCCAATCCGACCGGGCCGNNGCGAGTATTACGTCAACGACGCCGGGCGGCAGATGGATATCCTCGCAAGCTCCGTCTGGCTGAGATATCTCGAGCTGTGCGGCGAGGAGCTGACCTTTCCGAGCAACGGCTACAAGGGCGACTATGTCTGGGACATCGCCGCGACGCTGCATCGCGAGCACGGCGACGCCTATCGGGTGGATGCCGCCACGGTCTTTGCCGGTCTGCCGCCCGATGCGTTGCCCGACGCACAGGACGGTGGCGACAAAGAGGCCCATATCGACGGGGTCATCGCCGCCGCCAAGCATCTGCTGGGCGACAACCGCTACCGCTACGTCTTCGAGCTGGGGCTGAACACCATCCTCGACGATATCCGCGAGGACCTGGCTCAGTTTGGCGTCGAGTATCAGGAGTGGTATTCCGAGCGCACGCTCGCCGAGAGCGGCGCCGTCACCCGGGCGATCGAGCGTCTGCGCGAGGCCGGTCACGTCTACGAGCGCAATGGTGCACTCTGGTTTCGTTCCAGTGCCTTCGGCGACGAGAAGGATCGGGTGGTGGTGCGCGAGAACGGTCAGAGCACCTATTTCGCTTCCGACATCGCCTATCACATGGATAAGCTCGAGCGCGGCTTCGAGCGTGTCATCGACATCTGGGGTGCGGATCACCACGGTTATGTGCCGCGCGTGAAGGCGGCGCTCCAGGCGATGGGCGACGACGTCGAGCGGCTCGAGGTGCTCCTGGTCCAGTTCGCGATCCTCTATCGCGGCGGCGAGAAGGCGCAGATGTCGACCCGCTCGGGAGAGTTCGTGACCCTGCGCCAGTTGCGCAAGGAGGTCGGGCGCGATGCCGCGCGCTTCTTCTACGTCATGCGCCGTTGCGAGCAGCATCTGGATTTCGACCTGGATCTGGCCAAATCCGAGTCCTCCGACAATCCGGTCTACTACGTGCAATATGCCCACGCGAGGGTGTGCAGCGTGTTGCGGCAGGCCGCGGAAAAGGGGATGCCGGTGGAGCCGAGTCCGGGTGTCGAGAATCTGGAGCGACTGGCCGAGTCGCACGAGCTGGCGCTGCAACGTACCCTGGCGCGCTACCCGGAGGTGGTCGAGGCCGCGGCGCTCAAGGCCGAGCCGCATCTGCTGACCCATTATCTGCGCGAGCTGGCGAACGAGCTTCACACCTACTACAACGCCCACCAGTTCCTGGTCGCCGACGCGGCCCTGCGCGACGCACGGATCAAGCTGATCCTGGCGGTGCGCGAGGTGCTGCGCAACGGGTTGGGTCTGCTCGGCGTCTCCGCCCCTGAGGCCATGTGAGATGAGCACTGATTATCGGCGGGCCAGCCTCGCGCGGGCGACGCCGCGGCGCGGCAAACAGGGTCATTCGTGTCTGTGGTCGTTCCTGCTCGGCGGCATGCTGGGCGCCTTCGGGGTCGGTCTCTATTGGACCCAGAACCCGGACGCCATGCAGACGCTGCCCGCAGCCGCGCCCGTCAAGGTCGAACGGCCGGCGGCCGCGCCTCCGAGCTTCGAGTTTCCCAACCTGTTGCGCGATACCGAGGTCGACATCGCGCCGCCTCCGCCTCCGCCGCCGGCCGCCCCGCGTCCCGAGCCGCGGCCCGCAGTCGAGACGGTGCAGCCCGCGGCGGTTACGGCCCCGGCCGTGCCGACCTCGACGACCGGCAAGGGCTTCCTGGTTCAGGTGGGATCCTTCAGACGCGCGAGCGATGCCGAGCGACTGAAGGCGGAGCTTGCGCTCCTCGGCATCTCCAGTCGCGTCGAGGTGGCGACTATCCCGAGCGGCGAGACCTATCATCGTGTCCGCACCGGCCCCTATGCCGATCAGGCTGCCCTCGACAAGGTTCGCGATCTACTCAAACGCAACGGCAAGGATGCGATGACGATCCCGGTCAAGTGAACTCCACGGCCGGCGTCGGTCGCCGGACGTGGCTTCGTCGAGTCCCCTTCGTGCAGCTACCCCAGCTCGAGCGTCTCGCCGGAGGCAACGTAAACCGCCCGCTCGGCGACGTTGGTCGCCCGATCCGCGACTCGCTCGTAGTTGTGCACGATCCATAGCAGATAGGTCCCGTTCGCGGCAAAATTCGGATCGGCACGCATCATCGCCAGCACCCGCTCGGTGACGGCTTGCTCGTTGCGATCGACCTGATCCTCGCGCGCGACACTCGCCCGTGCGCTCTGTTCGTCGCTTCCGCAGGTGAAGGCGTCCAGTGCCTCGCCGAGCATGGCGATCGCATCCGCGGCGACCTCGATGATGGCCTCGACCGATTCGTTCGGGAACCGCGTCTCCCCGGCTCTTTGCAGGATACGTGCGACATCCGCGGCATAATCGCCGATGCGCTCGAGCTCCGAGACGAGCTCCATACAGGCGCCGATGGCACGCAGATCCGCACCGGCCGGCTTGTAGGCCGCCAGCGTCACCAGGCATTCCTGCTCGAGCACGCGCCGCTGCTGATTGATGTGCGCGTCTCCTGCGATGATGCGATCGGCCAGCCCGAGGTCATGTCCGCTCAGGCAGGTCACGGATTGGTTCAAGGCGTCGATCACCAGTTTTCCCAGATCGCCGACCGCGCTCTGAAGCTGCGCACGGCGGCGCTGCACCAGATTGATGTTCTCGCTCATCCCATCGTCCCCTGTCTCGTGTGTCGATGCCGTCGAACGCCCGACGCCTTCGGCGCCGGGCCAATACCGAGCGCGCTCGGTATAACATAAGGACGCCGACCCGCCTAGATTGGAATCCTGCTGGCCACCCGATATGACCCTCATGACCGACACGAATTCCGCGCACATCCCGACGACGATCTGCGTGACCCGTCACGGGGAAACCGACTGGAACATCACGGGGATTTTGCAGGGATGGATCGATGTCCCGCTCAACGACACCGGCCGAAAACAGGCCTTCGAGATGGCCGAAACTTTCAAGGACTCCGGCTTTTCAATTGTTTGGACGAGTCCGCTGAGCAGGGCGTCGGAGACCGCGCGGATCGTCGCCGAGGTCTTGGGGCTACCCGCGCCGATCTGCTCGGAAGGTCTCAAGGAACGGCATTTCGGTCGTGTTCAAGGGATGACCAAGCAAGATCTGTCCGTACTGCATCCCGGCCTACATGCAGACATCATCCGCAGGGATCCTGCGTGTCGTTTCGACGAAGGGGAGCTGCCGGATCAGTTCGCCGATCGGGTCGTCGCGGCCCTGCACGAGATTGCACGACGGCATCCCGGGGAGCGCGTCCTCGCCATGACCCATGGCTGGGTCATGGATGTCATGACCCGGCATGTCCGGCAATTGCCGCGGAACCTGGTACTGGATATGAAGCGCAAGAACGGGGAGTCGCTTTGGCTTACGGTGACGGGGGGATCGGTCTTCTCGGTCTGCGATGCCGGTGACGGGATGCAGGCGCCGAGCGGCGCGGGTGATCGAGTCTAAGCCGAAGAAATCACCCTGCGCCTCGTCGCAGCCTTCGCGAATCAGCAACTCAGGATCGATTGGATCTGCTCCAAGAGGCCGTCGCTCTGAATCCGATGCCCGGAGAGATTGATCGCGAGCCGGGGCACCCGAAATCCGCCTCGATCCCGGGCAACCAGCTGAACCCGTTGCGGCCGGCCGCCTTGGCGCGATACATGGCGATGTCGGCATGTCGGATCAGGGTGTCGGTATCGATTCCGTCGAGCGGATCGATGCCGATGCCGATACTCAGGCCGAGAAAGATCTCGCGGCCCTGAAGACGGGGGTACAGGAATGCTCGATCCAAGACGCAAAGACATCGCGCTGGCGGATCCGCCAGCGCGATCGGGTTGCCGGGGTCGGTTCCCGGCTGATCGGCTGCCATCGACACGCCGCTAGCCTTCGTTGCCGGCGTCGGACCACTGACTGACATTGATGTGGCTGACGATCACGCCGCCGCCGGGGTGTCGAATCGGCGCGACGTGCATGGAGAACCAGCGTCGTTCCTGCGGAGAGTGGCAGGGGTACTCCATCGAGAACGCCGAGCGGTGCCCCGCCAGCACCGCGCGGATGCCTTCCAGTGCGGTCCGCCCCCCGGGGCTGTCGCCGCCCGCGCCGCCGTCGCAGGCAGTGAGATAGTTCGATCCGACACCCGAGACCTTCAGGTCGGGGTCACCGTTGGCGGCGGCAAACTCGCGCCAGGCGCGGTTCACCAGCGTGATGACGCCGTTCGGATCGAGCACGGCGACATGCTCCGGCAGCGAGTCCAGCACCGCCTGCATGCGCTCGACATCGTAGAGCGTGGTGATATCGACGAAGGTGGCCACCGCACCGCGCGCGTCGCCGGGTCGCACCGCGTAGGGCAGGACGCGTGCGAGATAGACGCGCCCGTTCGCCGCATGGATCTCGCGCTGGAGCATCTCTCCGCTGTCGACGGTACGCTGCAGCTCGTCGATGAAGGACGGAGACTGCAGCAGGTTCGCGAAATCGTCGATGGGCCGCCCGAGATCCCCGTTGCGAATCTTGAACAGACTGGTCGCCTCGGGCGTAAAGCGGGTCAGGCGCAGCGATGAATCGACAAAGACGGTGGCGATGGCGGCGGCCTTGGCCATGCTGTCGAGGTCGGCATTGAGTCGATTGAGGATCTCGATCTTTTCCTGATTCTCGGCGTTGACCGTGTAAAGCTCTTCGTTGACCGATTGAAGCTCTTCGTTGGAGCTTTGCAGCTCCTCGTTGGAGGCCATCAGCTCCTCGTTGGTGGCCTGCAGCTCTTCGTTTGCGGTCTCCAGCTCCTCGATCGTCGCCTGAAGACTTTCGCGGGTCGCGTTGAGCTCGCGTTCGAGCGTCTCCATGCGTTGGAGCGTCTCACGATCGACATTGATGGTTTCCATGCCGCTCGTGCTCGCGCGCGGCCGCGGAACCTGCTCGAGTTCCGGCTCGGGCTCGAAGGAGAGCAGCAGGTGCGATTCGCCCTGAATCACGTCGAACGGCCGCACCACTAAGCGCAACCGGCGTGAGACCCCGTTCGCGAGTCCGATCGTCAGGATGTCGGAGCGCAAGGGCGCGGCGCTTCGCATAGCCTTGTGCAGCAATGCTTGGGCGACCGCAGCGAGGGGTGCCGCGAGCAGTTTGGCGACATCCAGGGTCGCGTTGCCCTCGGCAATACGCAGATAGTCGCCGACCTCGCCGAAGACGTGGAGCAGCTCGAAACGATTACTCAGCAGGAGGCTGGCCGGCGCATAACCGCGCAGCAGCATGGATTGTCCGGCATCGATCACCGCGGCATCGCTGGCGAGCCGATGACCGCGTCGTCCGAGTCGCCGCCCGGGTATGTCGGTCGCGCGCGTTGCGAGCGGCGTGTTCGCCAGATCCAGCGGCAGCGATACATGGCGCAGGATCCGGTAGATCTTGTGCTTGGAGCTGACGGCGGTGAAATCCGACTGAAGCTCCGCCAGGGTCTCGCTCGGACCCAGAAAGAGGAAGCCGCCCGGGGCCAACGCATACTGGATTCGACGCAGCGCGCGCTCCTGGGCCTGAGTGCGGAAATAGATCAGGAGGTTGCGGCACGAGACCAGATCCATCCGCGTAAAGGGCGGGTCTTCGAGCAGATTGTGCTTGGCGAAGACGATACTTTGGCGGATCTCGTTTTTCACGACGAAGTGGTTGCCGCGCTTGTAGAAGAAGCGCTCGAGCCGTTCCGGAGAGAGCTCCGCCGTGATCGCCTCGGAGAAGACCCCGGCACCCCCGACCTCGACGTTTTGCTGCTCTACGTCGGTCGCGAAGAGCTTGAAGTTCGGCCAGCGCCGCGCGCGGTCGAATGCCTCGGCGAACAGGATCGCCAGGCTGTACGCCTCCTCCCCGGTGGAGGCGCCCGCTACCCAGGCCCGAATCGGTTGGTTTTCGCCCCGCTCGGCGACGATCGTCTTCACGACCGTCTCGGCCAGGATGTCGAAGGTCTCCGGGTCGCGGAAGAAGCTGGTCACCGGGATCAGCATCTCGCGGCGCAACACCGCCAGCTCCCCCCGATCGTTGTCGAGCAGCCGGACATAGTTGGCCAGATCCGGAGTATGACGGACCTGCATGCGCCTCTCGATCCTGCGCATTACGGTGGCTGGTTTGTATTCCCGGAAGTTGATGCCGCCCTGATGCTGCAACAGGTGCATCGCCTCCTCGAAGGCGTCGTCCTTGTCGATGCCCGGGGCACGCCCGTCGGGTTGGACCTTGGCACGAGGAATCTGATGGATGTGCTCGACGATGCGCGGACCCAAGGCGTCCGGCGGCAGGATGGCGTCGACCAGGCCGGTGGCGATCGCGCTGCGCGGCATGCCGTCGAATTTGGCCGACTCCGGCTCCTGGGCGAGCAGCAGACCGCCGGCGTCGTTAATGGCGACCGAGCCGCGTGTACCGTCCGATCCGGTGCCGGAGAGCACCACTCCGATGGCCTGTTTGCCGAACTCCTTGGCCACCGAGGTGAAGAAGAGGTCGATCGGCAGGGTGAGTCCGCGCGGGTTCTTCGGCGTCAGGCGCAGGGCGTCGCCCGAAACGCTCATCATGCTGGCCGGCGGGATCAGATGGACCCGGTCGGGCTCGATGCGCATGTCGTGCTCGACCGTCACCACCGGCATCTGGGTGTGTCGGCCGAGCAGATTGGCCATCATGCTCTTGTGATCCGGCGAGAGATGCTGGATCACCACGTAAGCGGCGCCCAGATCGGTCGGCAAGGACTGAAAGAATCGCTCCAAGGCATCGAGACCCCCGGCGGAGGCGCCGATGGCCACCACATAGCCGTGGAACTGGCCCGTGCGTCCGTGCGCGCCATGCGGCTGCTCGGCTTCGATCACCTTCGACATGATGGGTTCCTATGGCTTCTGCGGGGCCGGGTCGCGGACGCCCCGGCGTACGCCGGTTCGGCATGACGGCCCCGATCGACCCGGTGGGGGATCCGGGGCGACCCTTCGGTGTCCTGAGGCCAGTCGCAATAACGCCGAATCGTAGCCTTGCGCTTGCGCTCGTGCTGTGATTTTCATCAGGCAATCAAGCAATCAGGCATCGGATCGATGCGCTGCCGGGGGCATGACGTACGATCCTTTCCGGCACAGGCCCTCGCGATCGCCGCGACGGCCGCGCAGGATTGCTGCGAGGTTCGGATTACTCGAAAGGGTCGGACTCTAAAGGTAGGCGGTCTCCGGGCCGAGGGAACCAATTTCCCCGGGGATTGCCCCATTGTTCCGTACCGCGTCTCGCAAGCAAGGCGTATTTGCACGGACCATGACCGTCGTCGGCCGAGGCCCGCGGCTGCGGAGAGAGCAACTATGACAGAGGATCCAGGCAAGTCGATCAATCCATCCGCCGAGCGCTGGCATGCGCAGCCGGCAGCGGCGGTCGTCGACCGGCTCGAGACCAGCGAGTCCCAAGGTCTCGCGAGCGAGGAGGCCATGCGGCGGCTCGCCGAGTACGGACCCAATCGGCTGCCCGAACCCAAGCGCCGCGGGCCGCTCATGCGGCTTCTCCTGCAATTTCACAATCCACTGATCTACGTCCTCCTGGTCGCGTCCGTCGTGACCTTTCTCTTGGATTATTACGCCGATGCGGCGGTCATCCTGGCCGTGGTCATCATCAACGCGCTCATCGGATTCGTCCAGGAGGGCAAGGCCGAGCAGGCACTCGAGGCGGTGCGCGCCATGCTGGCGAGTCGGGCCACCGTGCTGCGCGACGGCAGCCGGCGCGAGATCGATGCCGAAGAGCTGGTACCCGGAGATATCGTCGTCCTCGACTCGGGTGCCCGCGTGCCGGCCGATCTGCGGCTCCTGCGCGTCAAAAACCTGCGGGTGAACGAGGCCGCCTTGACCGGCGAATCCGTCCCCGCCGAAAAGCAGACCGAGCCGGTCGATGCGGATGCCTCCACCGGCGATCGCACGGATATGGCCTACTCGGGCACCGTGGTGAGCTACGGCCAGGGACGCGGGATCGTCGTCGCCACCGGTGCAGCCACCGAGATCGGACGCATCGGGGCGATGGTCGCGGGGGTCACCAGTCTGGCGACACCCTTGACGCGTCGGCTCGAGCAGTTCGCACGCCAGATCACGCTCTTCATCCTCGCCCTCGGCGCACTGACCTATGCCTACGGCCATTGGATCGTGGCGATGCCGCCGGCGGATATCTTTCTTGCCGTCGTGGGCCTCGCGGTCGCGGCCATCCCCGAGGGGCTTCCCGCCATCGTGACCATCACCCTTGCGATCGGCACCCGCATCATGGCCCGCGAGAGGGCGATCGTGCGGCGCCTGCCTGCGGTGGAAACCTTGGGGTCGGTTACCGTGATCTGCTCGGACAAGACCG
>NZ_DIUM01000054.1 GCF_002423035.1 Thiocapsa sp. UBA6158 | reverse complement strand
CAACAGGAGATCGGGGCGACACGGAATTGACCAACGAAGCGTTCGCCCGGATCAAGATCGACCAGCTCCTGAAAGATGCCGCATGGCGCCTGACGGACGGTCGCAGCGTCAGATATGAATACCCCCTCGATGACGGCGGCCGGGCAGACTATGTGCTGTTCGATCGCCTCGGCCGTGCGGTTGCCGTGCTGGAGGCGAAGAGCACGAGTGTCAGCTTGACGGCGGGCGAGGCGCAGGGGCGGCGCTATGCCGATCTGCTCGGCGTGCCCTTTATCTTTCTGTCCAACGGCGAAGAAATCTGGTTCTGCGACAAGGGGCAGGATGCGCACTTCCGCCGGGTGGAGACCGTTTTCAGTCAGGATGATCTCGTGCGCCGAAAGGCAGCGCGCGACATACGTCGCAATCCGCTCGACATCCCGATCGACAGCCGCATCGCCGGCGGCGGCGGCCGGCACCATCAGAGCGCCTGCATCGAGACCCTCTGCCGAGGGATCGTCAGCGGCCGGCGGAAAATGCTGGTCGAGATGGCAACCGGCACTGGAAAGACGCGCACGGCGGCCGCGCTGATCAAGCGCCTGTTCGATGCCAATTGGTCAACGCGCGCGCTGTTCGTCGTTGATCGCAACACCCTCGCCATCCAGGCGGAGGACGCCTTCGCCGAGCATCTGCCGCATCTCCCGTGCTACCGCGTGCCGCGCACCGGGCGTCGCTTTCAGGATGAAAAGCGGGTGACGATCGTCACGCTCCAGACGCTCGTGAACGAGTATGAGAAATATTCGGCGGGCTATTTCGATCTCATCCTCATCGATGAATGCCACCGCAGCATTTATGGCCAGTGGCGGCGTGCGCTCGACCATTTCGACGGCATCAAGATCGGCCTCACCGCCACACCCTGCGTCATGCGGGACGCGCCGGATGTGGACGAGGAGGACCGCGCCGCGATCCGCGACACGCTGCGCTTCTTCGAGGTGGACCGCCCGACCTACAGCTACAGCATGGCCGAGGCGATCGCGGACGGCCATCTCGTTCCCTATGAAATCTACCGGGCAATGACCGCCCGCACGGCGGCCACCGACGGCTTCACTGTTGCACGCACCGACATTGATTGGGGCGCGCTGGATGCGGAAACCCGCGCCGAACTGGAAGCGCTGTTTGCGGATCATGATCCGCTCACGGTCGATCCCACCGCGCTTGAGCGCAAGTTCACCATCCCCGAGCGCAACCGTGCCATGGTGCGTGAGTTTCGCGAGGTGCTGGAGAACGGCTATACCGCGCCGAGCGGGATTCGCCGTGCGCCGGAATGGGGCAAGACCATAGTGTTCGCGGTCACCAAGCGCCATGCGGAGACGCTGGCGCGCATGTTTGATGATGTCTTCGCCGACAAGAAGCCGAGCCCCACCACGCGCTATGCCGACTTCGTCGTGTCAGGCATGGGGCCGGACGACAGCGTGGACGGCAACGCCAAGATCAAGCGGTTCAAGAACGAGCCGTTCCCGCAGATCCTCGTCAGCGTGAATATGCTGGACACCGGGTTTGATTGCCCGGAGGTCCGGAATCTGGTGATGGCGCGCTTCACCCATTCTTCGATCCTCTACCAGCAGATGCGCGGCCGGGGCACGCGGCAGGCGCCGGGTAAGGATCGTTTCACGTTGTGGGATTTCACCGGCGTCACCCTGCGCCATGGCGATGACGAGGCGCCGGGCGAAGGTGGGGCGGTTGTGGTGCGCGCTCCAGAGCGGCCGCAGGGCCAGCCGCGCCGCATGCTGACGCTGGATGTGCATGACGAGATCGACCCCGCCACCCGTGAATGGGTGACGGTGGACGAAACCGGGCGCGCCTTCATGGATCCGGAGGAAGCCCGCGCCGAAGCCTTGGGAGCGGCGTTCGAGACCTGGCTGGACGGTCAGGCGTTCGACACCGACCAGTTGCGGCTGCTGCATCTCATCAAGGAACAGATCAAGGCCAATGCGGCCGACCTCACCAGCTTCGAAAGCTGGCGCTTCGACCAGCCGCCGCTTGCCATGAATGGCGGGTTCGCCCGTGGCTGCGCGGTGTTCGGTGGCGAGAGCGAGCTGGAGCAGGTGCTCGCCAGCCTGAACAGGGGCGTGTTCGGCATTGATGGCACGGGCCGCACGCCCGATCCGGAAAACCCAGACCAACCCGCCAATTGAAGGCCGAGTATGCCCTTTACGCCCGATATGCGCCGCAAGGTCGATCAGATCCGCGACTATCTTTACGGTGGCGGCTATCCCGACCCACTGTCCAACGCCGAACAGCTCAGTTTCCTGTTCTTCTTCTACATGATCGAGGGCATCGACGCCGCCAATGTGCGCCAGTCCAGGGCCACGGGGCGCGGCCACACCTCGCTGTTCTCCGGCGACTGGACCCTGCGCAACCCGCTGAACGCCCCGGCCAAGGGGGTGGAGACCATCCCGCGCGAACGCATGCGCTGGTCGAGCTGGGCCAATGCCATGTCGGGGGAACCGCTCGTCACCTTCGTCCGCGATGAGGTGTTTCCCTTCTTTGCCGCCATCGGCGACGAATTCGGCCTCAGCTTCATGGCGCAGGCGCGCCTTGTCATCGACGAGCCCACCGTGCTCACCCAGATCGTGACGCTGGTGAACGAGCTGAAACTGGAGGACGCGGACCCCGACACCAAGGGAGACCTGTTCGAGCATGTGCTGCGCCAGATCAAGCAGGCGGGCGAGCTGGGCCAGTTCCGCACCCCGCGTCACATCATTCGCGCCATCGTCGATCTGGTGGACCCCAAGATCGGCGAGACGGTCTATGACCCCGCCGCCGGCACCGCCGGCTTTCTGGTGGCCGCCTATGAGCATATCCGCCTCGCCAATTCTTCCGCCAATGGGCGGGAGGTGGCGGAATTGGAGGGCAAGAGCTTCGAGCGCGGCTTTGGCGACCGGCTGAACAGCACGCAATGGCGCAAGCTCCAGGCCGAAACCTTCTACGGCAATGACGTCGACCCCAAGATGGTCAGTCTCGCCAGCATGAATCTGGCGCTGCGCGGCCTGCCGGATGTGCGCATCTTGAAGCGCAACGCGCTGACCTCCTCCTTCGACCGGCAGGCGAAGATGGAGCGCAATTTGCCGCTCGACGGCTATGACGTGGTCCTCGCCAACCCGCCCTTCTCCGGCCGGCTCGACCGCGACCGCATCGTCGATGATGTGCGGATCGGCACCAGCACCGCCACCGAGCTGCTGTTCGTGAAATACATGATCGACAATCTGAAGCCGGGCGGGCGCTGCGGCGTCATCGTGCCGGAAGGGGTGCTGTTCGGCTCCACCGGGGCGCACAAGGAATTGCGCCGCATGCTGATGCAGAACAACCGGGTAGAGGCGGTGCTGTCGCTGCCAGGCGGGGTATTCCAGCCCTATTCCGGGGTGAAGACCAGCGTGCTGGTGTTCGCGCGCGGTGGACGCACGCAGGAAGTGATGTTCCTGCACGCTAGCAATGACGGCTTCAAGCTGGACGCCAACCACGACCAGCCCATCGAAGCCGACGATCTGCCGGGCCTCATCGCTGCCTTCAACAGCCGCGAGGAGATGCGGGAGGACTGGCAGGCGCGGGACGAGAGCCAACCCTGGACCGAAAACTGGTGGTTCGCCGACGCCGCCGCCATCGAGCGCGAGGACTGGAACCTCTCCGCCTCCCGCTACCGGCCGGAAAGCCGCGAGGCGGCGGAGCACCGCGATCCCCGCGCTTTGCTGGCGGAACTGCGCGACGAGACGGCGGCGATCCTCGGCGATATTGAGGCGCTGGCGGCGGAACTCGGGGAGCCGGTGTTTTGACTGAGTTGCAGTTCGTCCGCTTAGCAGAGGTTGCGGATATCGAATCTGGGGCGGGCTTCCCGTTGCAACATCAGGGGAAGCACAATGAAAAATTCCCATTCCTCAAGGTCAGCGATATGAACCTGACGGGGAATGAGCGCTGCATAAATCGCTGGAACAATAGCGTGTCTGAGGATACGCGGGTTCAAGTTCGCGCACGTGCGTTCCCTGTTGGAGCAGTAATATTTCCCAAAATTGGTGCCGCGATCGCTACCAATAAAAAGCGCATTTTGATTCAACCCTCATGCGTTGACAACAATGTCATGGGTATTATCCCGAAGACTGATAGGCTGACTTCCGAATACATATACCACCTCCTTCTTTCCACAGACCTTAGCCAATTTGCTTCGGCATCAAATCCGCCATCCATTCGGAAGGGCGAAGTTGAGAACTGGATGATCCCCCTTCCACCGCTGGACGAGCAGCGGCGGATTGTGGGGCTGTTGGACCGGGCGGCAGAGATCCGGCGCCGCGCCGACGCCGCCCGCGCCAAGGCCCGCGCCATCATCCCCGCCCTCTTCCTCGACCTGTTCGGCGACCCCGCGACCAATCCGAAGGGGTGGGCGGTGCAAGCGCTCTCCGATTTGGCAGACATTGGATCGGGATTGACGAAGGGCCGAAAGCTGAACGGTACGCCAACAGAGCCAACGCCATATCTGCGGGTGGCAAACGTCCAGGCGGATCGGCTCGATCTATCCGAAATCAAGATGATTGACGCCACTGATGATGACCGCGTGCGGTGTCGGCTGCTGCCCGGAGACCTCTTGATGACCGAGGGCGGTGATCTCGACAAACTGGGCCGCTGCGCTATGTGGCAAGGCGAAGTCGATCTTTGCCTGCATCAAAACCACATTTTCCGCGTGCGCATGGGGAGCGCCATCGTCCCCGACTATGCGCGAGCCTTCATGCAAAGCGAGGCAGCACGGGGGTATTTTCTCCGGGTGGCGAAGCGCACCACCGGCATCGCTTCAATCAACAAGACGCAGCTCGGGCGGCTTCCCGTCTGGGTTCCCCCGCTCCCCCTGCAAACCGCCTTCGCCGAACAGGCCAGCCGCCTCGATTCCCTCACCCGCGCGCTCGACGCCGCCGCCGCCAAGGCCGATTCCATGGCCGCCGCGCTCTCCGCCGAGGTGTTTGGATGACGACCCACGACACTGCGCCCGAGGACGCCATCCTTGAGGCCTCCCGCCACGCCGCCCTGCAATTCGCCGCCCTGCGCTTCGGCCAACTCACCTCCCGCCTGATCTGGCGCCTGCGGCGCATCCCGGCCACCGGCATCGTCGGCGATGATTACACCTGCCGTACCCTGTGGGATGAAATCTGCGTCGAGGTGCAGGATGGCCCGTTCGATGACGGGCTGTTCGGCGACGCGGACGAGACCGGGCTGCCCGATGTCCCCACGGCCTTCGACAGGACGATCGCCCCCTTCCTCCGCGCCGCCATCGAGGCACTGCCGCAAAAGGAAGCCGTCTTGCTGACCCTATGGGCCATCGACGACTGGGACGAGCGGGAACAGGCGGAAACCGTCGGCACCATCAACATCGACGCCATGATGACCATGCTCCGCACCATGCTCAGCCGCGAGGCGAGCGCCGTCGACCTGTGGAAGTTCCGCGAATGATGCGCGCCCCTCTCGCCACCGAGGTGTTTGGATGACGACCGATCGCCTGCAAGCTGCTTGGCGCTATATCGGAGCAGAGCTGTGGCGGCCCCTGTTCGCCCAATTCGGGCATGCCCACCCCGACCTACCGGTCGAAATCGTTCGCACCCTGCTGGTCCGCCCGCGCGGCACGGCACAGATCTTTGTTGAAGCCGGCCGGCACCCCACGCTTGATACGCTTCACGCGGACGCGGCGACCTCTCTTGATAGCGTTGCAGATGCCCGTGCGGCCCTGCGCCGTATCAAACCAGAGTTCTTCATCGATGGACGTGCCATCGCAATCCTTCTAGCGGACATCGCGGTCGCACTTGAAGAATATGGGAACCACGACTTGGAGGAAGCGTACCGCACGCGCCTCGAACAATTCGTCCGACGCCACGCACTCCCCTATCGCATCGATGTCATGCCCTTGAGGCTGCTGCCGCTACTC
>NZ_DIUM01000006.1 GCF_002423035.1 Thiocapsa sp. UBA6158 | reverse complement strand
GGGCTACAAGTACCAGTTCATCACCCTGGCCGGCATTCACAGCATGTGGTTCAACATGTACGACCTCGCCTACGATTACGCCCGCGGCGAAGGCATGCGCCACTATGTCGAGAAGGTACAGGCGCCCGAGTTCGCGGCGCGCGAGAAGGGCTACACCTTCGTGTCGCACCAGCAGGAGGTGGGCGCCGGTTACTTCGACGACGTCACCACCACCATCCAGGGCGGTGCATCCTCGGTGACGGCCCTGACCGGCTCGACCGAAGAGGCCCAGTTCTGAAAAACCTCTGATCCTGCTGCGCTCCGACGCGAAGCGCGGCCATCCATCGGCCGGATCTCCGGCCGGCCGAGCCAAAGTGACCGGCGGTGCATCAGCACCGCCGGTTTTTTGTGCAGGAAGCGGCCGCGCAAGTGCCGGGCATGCCGCCTCGACCATCCTGCAGGATCAATCGCGCAGCAAGGCCTCGACCGCGGCGCGCATTCTCGCCACCTCGGCCGCACATCCGCACATCCTCGCCGTTGGCCGACTCGACGACGATCGCGCTCCTTCTTGCCCTGCCGGCGAGTCGCTACGCAGGCATGAGGACAGGGTCACGGTCGGGCTCGGGGATCCTTCGCACCCGAACGCGAGCGCGAGCAGGCCCGCCGGATCCTTGCGCGTGTAACCTTCGAGGAGAAGGAGATATTGATCGCGGTCGAGGATACGATCCTCTGTGCGGATAGCTCGGAGCGCCCGATCGCATGGAACAACAGCCGAATTCGCGACAACGCGGGGCAGCCGAGTTCGATTCAAGGCTCGATCAGATAGACCTCGACACGACGATTGCGCTGACGCGCTTGAGCGGTATCGCCATCGTCGAGGGGACGCGTCTCCCCCATCCCGACGATCTCGATGCGTGCGGCATCGACACCCAACGCAGCCAAGGCATCCTTGACCGAGCGGGCGCGTTCCTGCGAAAGCGCGAGGTTCTTGCTTGCGCTGCCGGAGCGATCCGTGTGGCCCTCGATACGCGCCGTCAGGCGTTCATGCCGCCCGAGGACCTCCGCGATGGCCTGCAGCCCTTCGGAGCGCGCCGAGTCGAGCGTGCCCGCACCCACCGGGAAGCGCAGCTCCGATTCGGTCAGCGTCACCAAGTGGCCGCGCTTGGTCGGACGCGCGCCGAGACGCGCAAGGTCATCCTCCAACCGGTCCGTGGCGGATGCTGCGTTCACGGCGGCCGCGTCACTTTCGGGCGCGGCCGGTGCGTTGGTCTCGGCGAGCATCCCGGCCGGACGTTCGCGCTGCTCCGAAACGACGAGCGCGAACGCCGCCTGCTTCTCCGCCACTGCGACCAGCTCCTGCTCGAGACGCCGGATCTTCGCTTCGGCATCGGTCAGACGCGCCTTCAGCACACCCGGATCGGGTTGAGCCTCTGCCTCGACGGGCACCGAGATCGGCGCGTCTGACTCCGCGACCTCCAGGGCCGCAACGGTCTCGGTCGCCAGCGGCTCGGTCACCGGTGTCTGCGGCCCGCGGAAATAGGCCAACAGGATCCCTGCGGCGAACGAGAGGATCAGAAAAACCAAGGCATAGATCGGATTCGCTTTCACCGCGGAGGCGACGTCGGACATGATGGTTCCTCGAGGACGGACTCGGTTCGGAGGCTCGGCGACCGACGACGGGGTCGGCCGGCTCGGAAATGATCGGGACATCGCGGCAGCGGTTTCGCAAACCCGTCGTCCCGTGTCTGCCCCTGGCGTCAGTGACCGGGAACGCAGATCCCGTTGCGCCGCACCGCAATGGCGGTGCGTGCCAACAACAAGGCGACGATTCCGGTCAGCAGGGTCAAGAGACCGAGCCCGAGATAGCGGTAGAGATCCTGCCCGGTGCGCTCGAACATCAGCAGACTCGCGATGCCGATCGCCGCCAGCGGAAAGGAGTAGGCCCACCAGGACAGAAAAAACCCGAGTTTCAGAAATCGATTTGCCTGCGTGAACAACAGCAAGGTCAAGAAGAGACCGATGAAATAGAGCAGGCGCGCGAAGGCATCGAGCTCCCCGACAAGCCGTGAATAGGCAATGAACCCGACAGCAGGCGGTGCGATCAGGATGAAGAGCGTCGGCATCAAACGCTCTTCGATCGGGTGATGAAACAGCACCCGGTAGAAGATGATCGTCATCAGGATCAGCCAGAAGAGCATTCCGGTACTGAAGAAGAACCAGGAAATATCCTGATAACCTAAAGGCACTCCCGCCACGGGCACCAAAACGTTGCCGACCGCCGGGATGAACCAGGCCGGATTCATATGATGCACCTGAAAGTGCTCGTGATGGATCCAGACATTCACGACATAGAGTGTAAAGATCAAATGAAGCGCCGTGCCCGCCATCCAGAGCGCCCGACTCACGTCATTCATGACCGGCAAAAAGGCGATGGACAGCAGGAGCAAACTGATCGAGATGGTCGGAAAAAAATTGAGCTTGACCGGATGGCGCAGCTCCTGGATCACGGCGTGCCGATACAGGGCGAGCTTCGCCGCATAGAGCAGCATCAAGATAATGAAGAGCGTGCTCGTCACGCCGATCAACCAGGGGGTAATACCCAAGTCGAGATCGAGGACCGTCTGAGCCTTCTCCCAGCCGATGGTGAGGCCCGACAGGCCCATCACCATCGCGAAGAAGGAAATTGGAAAGTGCTCCAACCGACCGGGTTGCTGATCTGGAGTGTCCATCATGCTCCCGACATTGTCGCTCAAAGAACCGACGGCATGGGCATGAACAAGAGAACGGCGAGCATGGTCGTCGTCGCGAGCACCGGTGCCCACAACCAGTAAGGCGTGGCTGCCGCTGCGGTGCGTGTCGAGCGCGTCACGGTTCGGGTCTGCTGGGTCATGGTTTGGCTCCGATGGTGCGTCGAGCAGTGTCGCCGAGCGCTTCGGTCTTCGCGACCGAGTCATCCGACCTCTGCTCGGGGAATGAGGTTGACGTGCAGTCTAGGCATCGCCGCGGTGCGATGCATTGACAAATCTCAGACTAGACAGCTCAGGTTTACCGGGCGTCGAATCCGGCGAAAAATCGCGTGTGCTCGGTATATACTCGGCACTCTCCCGACAGACCCGACCGCGACCGCACATGCCCACAGAGCTCCCATCCGCGCCGCACGACCTCGACTTCAAGACGGCCGACCTCTCCGATCGATACGACACGCATGTCCGCATCTGCGATCCGATCTTTCGTGATTTCGGCGGCCAGGTCCGCTTCTGCGGGCCGGTCGTGACAGTCAAGTGCTTCGAAGACAACACTCAGGTGAAGTCGGCCTTGGCCGAACCCGGACACGGCCGCGTCCTCGTGGTCGATGCCGGGGGCTCCATGCGCTGTGCGATGCTCGGAGACCTCATCGCCGCAAGCGCGGTGGAGCATGGCTGGGCCGGGGTCATCCTCTACGGATGCATCCGCGACAGTCGCGACATCGCCGCCATGCGGTTGGGCGTCAAGGCATTGGGGACACATCCACGCAAGAGCCTCAGGCGCGGCGAAGGACAACGGGACATCCCGCTTACCTTCGCCGGCGTGCGCTTCGTCCCGGGTGATCAGGTCTACTGCGACGAAGACGGCATCCTGGTGGCCGACGAGCCGCTGAATCTTGATTAGTCGGAACCACGCGCGGCTGCGATCGATCCGGATGGGGGCAACGAGGTAAGACCATGGCATGGACCGAGGCGAAACAGATTGCCGAGGCGATCCTCGACGGATTCGGGCGTCACTACAGGCTGTTCCGCGAGATCACCGGAAAGGCGCGGGACCGTTTCGAGGCGGCGGATTGGCCGGCGGTTCAGGCGGCGGCACGCGAGCGAATCAGCTACTACGACGAGCGGGTCGGCGAGACGGTCGCCCTGCTGCGCCGCGAGTTTCATCTGCGCGACCCGACCGACATCCTGTGGCGCCGCGTGAAGATCGAATACATGCGCCTCCTGCCGCTGCACCACCAGCCCGAGCTCGCCGAGACCTATTACAATTCGGTGTTCTGCCGGCTCTTCGATCGGCGTTATTACAACAACAGCTACATCTTCGTCTGGCCGATGATCTCGACCGAGCACCTCGAGGCCGAGATCCCGATCTTTCGCCCCTACTACCCGGCACGCGACGGCTTCGCGCGGGTGATCGCCCGCATCCTCGGCGACATGGGTTTTCAGCGCCCTTTCCGAAATCGCCGGCACGACATCCGCTGTCTGATGCGTGCCGTGCGCGACCGCTTCCCGCGCCGACGCGCACTGCATCAGAACTTCCAACTTGCCGTCCTCTCCGAACCCTTCTACCGCAACAAAGCCGCTTATATCATCGGCAAGGCCATCAACGGGGCGGACCAGATCCCGTTCGCGATCCCGATCCTCAACGACGAGGGAGACGAGGGTGCGCCCGGCGGACTCTATGTCGACACCCTGCTCTCGGGCGGGGACGAGATCTCGGATGTCTTCAGCTTCTCGCGCGCCTACTTTATGGTCGACACCGAGGTGCCGGCGGCGGTCGTCGATTTCCTGCGCCCCCTGATGCCGCACAAGGGCAAGGCCGAGCTCTACACCGCCATCGGTCTGCAGAAGTTCGGCAAGGCGGAGTTCTATCGCGACTTCCTCAAACATCTGAGGTACTCGGCCGATGATTTCGTCATCGCGCCCGGCATCCGCGGGATGGTGATGTGCGTCTTCACGCTCCCCTCGTTTCCCTTCGTCTTCAAGGTCATCAAGGACCGTTTCCCGCCGCCGAAGGAGATGACCCGCGAGACCGTCAAAGAGAAATACCAGCTGGTCAAACTGCATGATCGAGTCGGACGGATGGCCGACTCTTGGGAATATTCGCACGTCGCCTTTCCGCGTCACCGCTTCTCGGCCGCCCTCATCGAGATGCTGGAGAGCGACTGCGCGAAGAGTCTCGAATCCGACGGCGATCAGCTCATCATCAAGCATCTCTATATCGAGCGACGCATGTCGCCGCTGAATCTTTATCTGCACACCGCCGACGAGGAGGACATTCGCCACGCGATCGGCGAATACGGCGATGCCATCAAGCAACTCGCCGCGGCCAACATCTTCCCCGGCGATTTTCTCTTCAAAAACTTCGGCGTCACGCGTCAGGGCCGCGTTGTCTTCTACGACTACGACGAGCTCTGCTATCTGACCGAGTGTCGTTTCCGTGAGATTCCACCCGCACCCTACCCCGAGATGGAGATGGCCGAAGAGGTCTGGTACAGCGCGGGTCCAAACGACGTCTTCCCGGAGGAGTTCGAGACCTTCCTGCTGACCGACCCGCGGATCCGCAAGGTCTTCCGCGAGCTGCACAGCGAGTTGTTCGACCCGGCCTGGTGGCAGGCGCGCCAAGAGCACATCCGGGCGGGTCATCTCGAGGATGTCTTTCCCTACCCCGAAGAGCGGCGTTTCGCTTGCCCCGAACGGGTCACGCCCGATCGCGACGCGTAGGAACCTCGGCAATCGCCGGCGGCCTCAAGCACAGGCGCCTCGGCGCTCGAGCCGCATCACAACAAGGGGAATCCTTGTGCCCATCGGCACTCGGCAGCCCCGTTGCACCGCAGAGGAGACTGGAGCGATGAAGACGCCTTCGATCGGGATGCATCGGCTGGCCTGGAGTCTGCTGCTGCTCGGCACGCTCGCCGCGGCCGCAAGCGACGGACCCGCCGAGCTGACCCCCGGGATGCAGAACCCCGG
This sequence comes from Thiocapsa sp. UBA6158, assembly GCF_002423035.1. Lineage (GTDB taxonomy): Bacteria > Pseudomonadota > Gammaproteobacteria > Chromatiales > Chromatiaceae > Thiocapsa. The sequence continues at coordinate 1,203 of NZ_DIUM01000006.1, read as the reverse complement.
CTATCATGAGCAACCCGATTGGTTCAAGGCGTCTTTTTTGGATATCCGCGAGGACGTCGCCGAGGCCACTGCGCAGGACAAGCGTCTGCTCCTCTACTTTTATCAGGACGGTTGTCCCTACTGCGCCAAGCTGTTGCAGGAAAACCTGGCCGATCAGTCAATCGCCCGTCTGATGCAGGGCAGTTTCGACGTCGTCGCCGTCAATCTCTGGGGTGATCGGGAGGTGACCGGCTTGTCAGGGCAGTCCACCACTGAAAAACAACTCGGCGCAGATCTCAAGGTCCAGTTCACACCCACGATGCTCCTGCTCGACGAGGCCGGGCAGGTCGTACTGCGGATCAACGGCTACTTCCCGCCCCATCGCTTCAAGGCCGCACTCGCCTATGTCGCCGAGCGGCGCGAGCAGGTCGGCGAGTCATTCGCCGACTATGCCGGCGGACTCGATTCGGCCGAGGCCAAGGGCACCTTGCATGCGCAGGGCGGGTTCCTGACGACCCCGTTCCGACTTGCGGAGAATCGCGATGCCTCCATGCGTCCTTTGGTGGTGATGTTCGAGCAGCCCACCTGTCGGGACTGCGACGAGCTGCACGAAGACATCCTCAAGCGCGAGCCGGTCGCCTACTCGCTGAGCGCCTTCGACGGGGCAATCCTGGATACCTATTCGCGCGACCCCGTCCAAACGGTCGACGGCCGCGAGATCCCGATCCGCGATTGGGCCGCCGAGCTCGGCATCAAGTACACACCCAGTCTGGTGTTCTTCGATGCCGCCGGGCGCGAGATCTTTCGCACCGAGGGTTATTTCAAGTCGTTCCATATCCATGGCGCCTTGGATTATGTCGCGACAGGCGCCTACCTGTGGGAGCCGAGCTTCCAACGCTATCTTGCAGCGCGCCGCGAGGTCCTCGCCAAGTCGGGGATCGAGGTCGATCTGATGGATTAAACCGCGCCCAGAGCGGTATGCGATGTTTTTGGATGGGATCGGCCCCGGAAGACTTGACGACCGCTGGAGTCGGCGCGGTTTAAAATATTAAAAAATATATCATTTCAACCTCTGGCGCGGCGCGTCGGTCTCCCGAGTCGGAAGAGCACAACGGTAGGGACAAGCGCAGCGCAGTCCACCAGCGGCGGCGCGGGGTTCGGTGGACTTCGCTCTCGCTCGCCCACCCTCCGGCGCTTGTCCCTAGGAGCCTGTCCGACTTGTGT
>NZ_DIUM01000011.1 GCF_002423035.1 Thiocapsa sp. UBA6158 | reverse complement strand
GCTGAGGCACGACGCTAATCACCTCGCCGAATTTCGGATTGGCATTGAGTTTCTCAATTGGCGCATCGATGTTGTTATAGATACTATCGAGTTTCGTATTCAGCGCAGCTTGGTTGCCCGAATTCAATAACTTGACAGCATGGCGCACATAGCCGCTATCCGTGGTGGATTGTTGAGGCTGGGTCGCATACATTATGAGTCCGACATTGACCTTGTCCGTCAAACCAGATAATGCGTTGCGGATGGCGCGGACCTCGGCTTGACCTTGTGTTATCCCGTTCTCCCATTGCTGATCTTGCGCAGACCAGTTGGTCGTGTTATCGAGCACGAAGAGAATAGTCGGCAGGCCGGTTTCAGTGCCGGTGCCGCCGACGAAGATGTCGATGTCCTCGGCGTGGCTCGCGAGACTTGTGAGCAGCGTGAGCAGCGTGATACCGATGATGTTTCGATTCAATCCGGATATTGACATGATCGACTCCTTCCGCTTTGATCAATTCGGGCAGGCGACTGCGAGATCGGCGTTCAAGACGCGGACACGGACACCTTGGCGCACGCGTGCCTCGGCGCCCGATGCGAGATCGCGCCCGGTGGCGCGGATGTCACAGATCAGCCAGATGCAAGGCCAGCGTGGATCCATGCAGGCATGATCCGTCGGATCAAGCCAATCGAGATCGTTGCCTTTCACGGGCGTCGTGCCGACACAGCGTGGTTGATCAAAATCGACACGCACATCCGAGGTGCCATCGCCATTGAGGTCAAATTCTTGACTGTCGGGTGGAAAATTGACGGGGCAGCTCACGAAGAGTCCTGATTGACCCGCTTGCCTGTGGATGAGTGTTTCGATCGCGGCTTCAGCTGAGTTTTCGAGCTGAGAACGGTCTTCGAGATTCGTGATGACCAGGAGATTGCTGCTCCCCATCTCGAACACTGAAACGGCGATCAAGGTGGTGAGAACCAGCATGATCAGCGCAATGACCAAGACAGCGCCGCGAACGGATCGCCGTGAATGAGTTGAATTGGGCGCTCTCATCACGCTCACTCTCGCTGACCCGCGATATTGTTGAGGCGGACCGTGGTGCTGTAGGCTTGACGCTTGAATTTTCTGTCAATTTCCCCGAGGGGCACTTGGCAGCCGCCAAGCTGGTAGGTGCGATTGTCCTGGTATCCATGCGTTGCTCTCAGGTTGCGAGCGATGAGATAGACGCGAACGGCGACGACATTGAGCCAGTCAGCAGGGTCGCCATCATCGATCCCTTTGGCGGTCAAATATTCATCGGGCTCGCCATCGCGATTCGTATCGATCCCATACTCGAAATGCAGATGCTCGATCCCTTCCGCGATTGGAATACCTTGATAGCCGTCCGCGGTCAGCTCGGCCCGCATCAATGTCGGAACCAAACCCTCGTATGATGGGATCGCGCGCAACTCGACATAATAGAGATGATTCTGTAAGCGATAGATCGGGGCGAGCGTAGGCGTTTCGGCATTGCAGGGCTGTGTCGTGCCGACGAATGTCGATGCCTGGCTGCCGATGATGAAGGGCGGTGAGTCTGTACAAACCGGCTTCTGGATGTGCGGGAGTCCAGCCACGAAGGGCTCGCATCCTGTGTTTCCGCTCGCGCATGTACTGGCACGCCGCACCATGATGATATCCGTCCCTTCGAGGGCGCGTTCCGCGCAACCTGGACGTTGATTGGCCGTGACATTGTCCAACCCACGGATCGAGGCATGCAGTGTCGCTGCTTGCTGCATCTCGTCGAGATTCGCGCAGATGACAGTGCTTGGAGCCAAGGTGTCGTCGATGATCGCCTCGCCATAAAATCCAGCATTCACGAGATCGTCGCTCAAGACCTGCAAGGCATAGCGCGCGTTCTGGATCTGTCCGATCGACTTCTCGAGCTCATAGCGGGTGCGGCTGTTGTTGGCGAGCACCACCACCAGTGCGCCGATCAAGAAGACACCGATGGTCATCGCGATCATCAGCTCGAGGAGCGTGAACCCCGCCGCACTCCGCCGGATATCTGGAGCAATGGAGCCGAGGGGTCTTCTCGGTTGCGGTCGATGCCGAACGGGCGACGCGATGCTCAGGGGCAGCCCTCTGTTCGGGCGACCTTCCGACGCGCGGGCTAGGGCATGCTGACGATCGCTGTCACAGGACCTGGCCATGCCTCAATTGAGATCCGCCAGGGTCACGCGGATCGCGAGGACGCGGCGCTTGGCCTCGTTGCCATAGCCATCCTCGCCGCAGGGCAGCGCGGGCGCCCGTGTCTCGGTCAAGCCCTGCCAGGCCACGCTGACGCGCAAGGTAACGGGATCGCCCGAGAGCCCTTCGATACAGCCGCGCGCGCCGATCAGTGCGCCGAGAAAGCCCTTGTCACCATCGGCAGCGTCGGCGCCGCCCAGGGCGCGTCGCCATTCGCACAGATCGCGTGTCGGGATGTCGCCATCCTCGCAATCCTGGTGCGTGGGCTCAACCACCGTCATGCCACCGAGCGGGGCATATCTTTCGGATTTAGCCGAGCTGCGCTGGCTATTGATCCGCGCCACCATGTCCTCGGCGAGGACGAGCGCATGCGCGCGTTGATAGGCTTCCATCTGCGTCGCCGCCATTCGCGCCTGGAGCCCAGCGAGACCAAGCAGACCAAAGGCAATGATGACCGCGGTCACGAGGATCTCGACCAGCGTGAAGCCGGATTCGGACGCGCTCCCGAGACCCGATGCGGTCATCCTGAACAGCCCTCGCGGATCAGGATCGGCTGTCCGCCGGGATCGATGCGCAAGCAGCGTTGCTGCGCGCCTTGATCCCGCTTCGAGCTGATCTCGAATGTGATGGTGCCGGCCTGTCCACGCAGGCGGCCGGAGCCACGATAGGTCAGGCTCGAAATTTGGCTCGTCACCGTGACCGCTCGAGGCGGGTCGGCGTGCACCAACTCCCGCGTCTTGTCGGTCGGGTGATAGGCGACCCAACCCGACTCCCAGCCACCGTCCATGGTGGCAGGGACGAGCGTGACATCACGGTTGAGATGGATGGCCGCGGCGCGGGTGCGCCAGAGCGCGGCCTGAAGCTCGCCAGCCGCGGCGTGAACCCGTTGATCGGCGATCAGTCGCGAGAAGGACGGCACCCCGATCCCCGCGAAGATGGCCACGATGGAGATGGTGATCATCAGCTCCAGCAGGGTGAAGCCGCTTGTGTGACGGTTCGGGCGTGTCACGTTCATGGCCTGCTCCACCTTACCAGGCGTCAGTGGGCGTCTTGGCGCCTGCGTGATCGATGCTCAGCGCGACGCCGCCGAGATCCTTGACCTGGGGCGTACCGGCCTTCGGCGTCGCGCTGATGGTGAACCCCGGCGGACTGGTGTCCGTGACGATGACAGGATCATCGTAGAATTTCGCCACCTTGTCGGGTGCGGCGAGACCCAACTCGTCATAGCTCGCATAACGCCGCGCATCGAGCAGAAAGAGTTGCTGACGCTGCGCAAGATCCATCAGATAAGCCTGTGCCTCGGCGCGGTTCGAGCGAAGGATATACTGCTGATAGCTCGGATAGGCGATCGAGGCCAGAATCCCGATGATGGCGACCGTGATCATCAGCTCGATCAGGGTGAAACCGCGCTTGCGGGCTGCCCGATTCCGACCGCCCGGACCCGGCGGCTGCGACGCCCACGCGGCGCAGAGTGCCGGGTCCAGGCACGTCCGCTTCCCCTCCGCCCAATGGCGAGGGCCGCTGGGTGTTGGTGTCGCGGGCATGCGCTGGTTCTGGATCGATGCAGCAAGGGGCAGCGCCGGCGCAGGGATGCTCCCCTGAAGCCGCCCGCTGCCGAGGTCGTCGGTTGGCGGTCGATGTGCGGATCTGATCATGGCGTCGCTCGCTGCTCGGTCGTTGTCCGGCGGCCGAGGAGGACCTCGCTCCATGGGGGTCTCCCCTGCCGGGGAATCGTCTTCGGGGACCTTCGGGATCCCCGATCTCAACTTGAAGTGTGGCAGGGGATCGGTCCGGCATCCGCGAGCGAGCGCACAGAACGAGCAAAAAAGGACTCAGCGCGAAGCCGAAACAGTGTCGTCGGTCACAGCAGGCCGGCGCCGAGTGATCATACCGATACTGCGCGGCCTTGGGCGTGACCTCGGAGTCGACGAGCGCACCGAGAAGCAAAGCTCACCCCGCCGCCGGGCATCCCGCTGCGCGTTACGTCTCATCCTGACCAATTTGTCCGGAGCGCTCGACTGAGCGGGTCGAGTGAGCGGACACGCCTCGATTTCAGAGCCCGTCGGTCCGATCGTCGCTGCTGCGTCGGGATATCGCTCACGCGCGGCATCGCGGAGCGAATGATCCTAAAGCGCGCCCGGCGCGATCTGCGATGTGTTTCGATGGGATCGGCCCCGGCAGACGTGACGACCGCTCGAGGCGGCGCGGTTTAAGCGCCACGGATTGGATTCCAGACGCACCGACGCGGCTCGTCCGTTCACCCGCACGAACACATCCGGCGCTCGAAACCGCCCGTCGCGTGACGACAGCTCGAACAGTCGACAAAGAAGCGCAGCATGGCGTATATCTTGCGGCAACATCTTCACGCCCTCACGTCCTCACGCACCCAGCCCCCGGAGCCCACTGTGACCGATCCATCGCCTCGCCCCCGGGGCTTCACACTCCTGGAGCTGATGATCGTGGTGGCGATCGTCGGCATCCTTGCCGCCGTGGCTTATCCGTCCTATCGAGACCATGTCAACCGATCACGACTGTTCGAGGCCCAGACGGTCTTGATGGAGGCGGCGCAGTGGATGGAGCGTCAATATGTGATCTCGAATCAGTATCCAACCGCGGCCTTATTCGAATCGACTTCGGGACTCACCCGTTCGCCCACGGGAACCGGCGCGGTCCGGTACAACATCTCGGTGACCGCACAAACGGCGCGAACCTTCACCCTGAGCGCCGAACCGGTCGCACCTCAGGATTGGCGCGGCTGCGGGACGTTGACGCTCGATAACCTTGGGCAGCGTGGGGCGACCGGGAACGTGGCCGAGTGCTGGCCATGAGCGCCCGTCGCCTCGCCGGTTTCACCCTCCTGGAGCTCATGATCACCCTGGCCGTCCTGGCGATCCTCACCGCGATCGCCGTCCCGAGTTTTCAGACTCTGTTGGAGCGTAACCGCTTGACCAGCGCGACGAATGATCTGCTTGGTGCGCTCATGATGGCCCGCAGCAACGCGGTCACTCGGCGCGTAATCACGCGTGTCTGCCCAAGCACCAATGCGTCCACGTGCGCCACGGGTACCGTCAATTGGGCGACCGGCTGGATCGTCACGGAAGACCCGACAAACCAGGCTGGACGGATCCGCGTTGCCCCGGCTCTGCATCCGTCTTTGACTGTGACGACGACCTTGCAGGCGGTCGCGTTTGATCCGCCTGGCAATGCGAGTAACCTCGCCAGCGGGGCCTCTATTGAACTCGCGAACACCAGCGATCAGCGCTGCATCCGGATTCGGTCGAGCGGCCAGGTCGTGACGGAGCCGAGAGCATGTTCGTTATGAAACCTCATCTGCGATCGGACCAGAACGTCAGATCGGCGCGCGGCGCCTCAATGATCGAGGTGCTGATCGCCATCCTGGTGATCAGTATCGGTCTGCTCGGGATTGCCGCGCTGCAAACGACGGCGCTGAAGACCGCCTCCGATAGCTACAATCTGACCCAGGCGACCATCCAGGCGGTCGATCTCGGAGAGCGGTTTTGGGCGGCTGCGTGTATCTTGTACAGAGCACCCCCAGAGGACGCGGTCAAAGCTGTGGAAGGAATCGTTGCTCAATGGAAACAACCCCAGGAGCCGCCCGGACTCGAACCACTGCGAGAGGTCGACTTCGAGCCTCCTATTAATGAAGCCTTTTTCGACCCAAGTACCAGAAGCCTGGAATTCCGATACATCATTATCTAGAATAAGCACGAGCTGGGGGCCGGGCAATCCGCATTCGAAGGTTTCACCTTTTCGGTCCAACTCCCACCACGGGCGTATTGGGATAACCAATCCACCTCCAACCCCCGCAACCCCTTTTGCCCCAGCCCGCTATGAATGCCCATACTCATCGCCTGCAACGCGGCCTCACCCTCACTGAGCTCCTGATCGCCTCGACCATCGGAATCCTAGTGATCGGCGGTGCCATCGCCGTGTTCTCGGCCAACCAGACCGTCGGACGGACTACGGAGCAATACCAGCTCGCGCAGGATGACTTCCGCTACGTGAGTCAGATCATTACTCGAGTCGTTCGTGATGGGTTCAGCTTCGATGCGGCCACCAGCGCCTCGACGCTCGTCGTGTCATACCCGTCAGTCAACCTGACGGGTTTGCGCAATTGCGTGGGCGCCGAGCCAATTAGCGCTCAAACCAATCGGTTCGCGCTGAGACGGGACACGCAACGGGGGTTATGGGTGCTGGAGTGCATCGTCGACAACCCGAATCAGACTCAGACCCTGATGGAGTGGCCTATATCGAACGCAGCCGACGCGGACGATAGATTCATCGTTAGATTGCTGAGACCTTCGGTGACTAACACTAACAACGACCTTGGGAGCCTGTTAGAAAACGGCACCACTGCCGCGAATGCCAGCTCTGTCGAAGTCACCATTCGGCTGCGCCGTCCCAACGCACCCAATAATGTACAAACGCGATTCGTCGCGACGATGCGATGTCGTGTTCTCGCCTGCCAATGAGCGGACCACTTCCGGAAAGGCCGACAAAGAGATTGGAGGTCAGATAACATGCTGCAATCACCATCATGCCAACAACGCGGCGCCGCCTTGATCATCGGCCTGATCCTGATCATGGTCGGAAGCATCGGCGCGATCGCAATCATGCGCGGTAACCATATCCATGATCGCATGGCGTCGAATCATCATAACAAAGTGATTTCGCAGATGGCTGCTGAGGCCGGAGCCAGCGAGTTCTTAGCTTGGATCGGGGCGCAGGATGCAAGCAGTATTGCGACCTGGCGGAACTCGTGGAGCGAGGACCCCGATTTCGACCTGCCAGATACTGAAGATGAAGCTGCCTCGACTGGCGAGCATCATGGCGCTTATTGGATCAGCGACGTGCAGTGGACGTACTTCGCCCCGAACGATCCCCGGAACCAGGTCCAAGTCACGATCACCGGACTGGCGCTTGTCGACAGCCAACCTCTGGCCGAAACCGCCATTGTCTTGACAGTTAGCGCACCAGTCGCCCCAGTGCCCGCTCAGCCCGGGCAGCCCGCGCAGCCCGGGCAGCCAGGGAGGCTTCCCCCTGCGTTCTACTCTGGACTGCTCTCGGGCGGGAATATCATTGTCAAAGGCAAAGCAAGCTTTCAAGGCAGTGCTCACGCCAACGGTAATGTCGAACCAACCTCGAAGGCAAACGAGCTCACCGATCGAACGGTCATCGATGACACCGGGACGTCGACAACGATTGAATCTCGCATCACTGCTAAGGGTAACAATGAGTTCAGAGGGGCGACCCCAGCGACTGGCAGAGTGGTCTCAGGGGCTCCGGAAGTCGAAGTGCCATCGGCAAGCGAATATATTGAGTCGGCTAGAAATCGCCCAGGAGTGATTCAATCCTGTACGATCCCAAGTGGAGACGGGGGAGGCGCAATCTATTTTTGTAATGGGGACGTTACACTTGCGGGCGGCAGTTATCAAAACGTAACCATTTTGACGACAGGAAATGTCACAAACAAGGGCGCGTCGAGTTTGAATGCGACGGGTGAGCTTAATATGGCGATCATCGCCAGCGGGAATATTGAGTTTTCAGAGAATAACAAAACCGAAGGCGTTTATTGGGCTGATGGCAACGTCATTCAAAAGGGTGCCTCTACGCTAAGAGGGTCGATCGTGACACGTGGCAATATCGAAAGAGGCGGGAACTTTACCTACATTCAGGTCGACCGTTTTTCTTCGGGGTTAGTATCAGGTATGGGGGGGGAGCCGGCAGTGCCAGGCCAGCCGGCAGTGCCAGGCCAGCCGGCGATGCCCACAGTTTGGCGAGAAAAATTCGGCTGAGTGGTTCAAGATGTTCGCTCAGCATTCCCCCGCAGCATCGCGCAGCATCGGGGTCAGGTCTTTCCTTGTGACATTCCAGAACGTCCGGCCCGGTACCGTGGGGTCCACGGGATTCATGCAAACCGCGCAGCATCGCGCAGCATCCAGAAGCATCGAGGGGCGTCGGACTGAGGAGGTGCGTCGGGGTCAGGTCTTTCCTTGCGACATTCCAGAAAGTCCGGCCCGGTACCGTGGGGTCCACGGGATCCATGCAAACCGGGGACGGGCGACTTCAGTCGCCCGAGCACACCCACTCGGCGGACTGAAGTCCGCCTTCCCCCAGGTCTCCCCCAGTTGCCGACTGAAGTCGGCGTACCCCGAGGTCGAATACCCTGGGCGGACGGGATCGACATGGCTGTGAACATGGCCCTCTGCGATCCGACCACAAGCGGTCTCCAGAACCCTACGCAGTCATGTCTGCAGCGAAACGTTGCAGGCGCTGCCCCTCCACGCGGGCCTCGGCCAGCAGTTGACCCCAGTCCTCCGGCGGTTGGCCGCTTTCCAGCATCTGTCGGAACACCCGGTAGGCGTCGTCACTGCGATCATAGGCGCGCTTGGTGTCCTCGTCGTTGACCCACGCAAACACGATGACCTTGGCTTGAGCGTGGTAGCGGAAGAACAGCCGATACTGCTGGAAGAACTTGGCCCGGAACCAGTGTCTGTGATCCTCGCCAAGGGTGTCGCCTTGTCGGTACTCCGGCCGCGCCGGATCTTGCGGGATGACGTCGAACGCCAATCTGGTGATGGCCGCAAGCCGTTTGCTGGCGTTCTTCTTCGCGTAGCCGACCGGGTCCTTCGGCTTGATGGACTCGACCTGGCGCGCTAGCGCGTCAATCTGACTGAGGAATAGCGGATGCGCGAAGACCGTCCAGCCATGAATGACCAGGTGCGGGGGCTTGTCCGCACTCATTCATCGTCTGCCGACAAGGCAGCATCGAGATCGACGTTGATGTTGCCGACCAGGGCTTGCAAGCGCTGAACGAAGCCAGCATCCACGGCCTGCAGGCGCTCGGGGTGGGCGGCAATGTCGCGTGCCAGGAATCCCAGGAACTGTTCGAGGACCGGATCATCGCCCTTGGGGCCTGAAGCGCGGGTCAGCACCACCTCGCCGCCGGGGCGGATGCTGTAGTGGATCTTGTCTCGCTTGCCGAGACGCAGGGCACGACGCACGGTCTCCGGCACCGTGGTCTGGTAGCGGTCGGTCAGCGTGGATTCGACTTCGAGGGTGGCGGGCATGTCGCTTGTCGGTTAAAGAGGTGGTTACCCTGAATGGTAATGCAGCGCCCTTGCCGAGACAATGCGGATGCATTGCCTTCGGCCACATCGACCGTGACCCGGTCGCCGACCGCGCCCGCCCTCGCCGATCCCACCATCGGCGGGCTTCAGGCCATGATTTGCGCGGGCAAACCACGCGCCTACGGCGAGGTGGCTTCTTTCGGTCTCGCCAGAGACGGGCTTTCTCGGAAATCACCGAAGTCGAGCACCGAATCCAGTCGTTGTCGTGATCGCGGTCGATGACGACAACGAGAACCGAGCAAAATCGCGGGCAAACCAGAACCTTTGGGAGCGCATGAAGCGGCTCGGTATCAAGCGCGCCTGTTGGCCTTGCGGAAAATACATATTATTCGCACAATGCAGATTCTTCGACGAACCCGAACGGCCTGATCCGGCCCCGGCGGCACTATGCGATTCGACCTCAAGGAAAGTGTCACGACGACAGAGCTGGTGCGTAATCTCTCGGTCGTGATCGACCGGGTGCGGCTGACGGGCCGAAGGCTGGCCATCACCAAGGGCAGTCAGACGGTCGCCGAGCTGAGTCCGCCGGCGAAGGCCGGCTACCCCATTTCCCGACTCGGCGAGTTGCTGGCATCCCTGCCCAAGCTGGATGCGGACGACCGAGCCATGGCTGACGATCTGACACTCATCCGCCGGGCGGGAGATCTTCCGGACACGCCATGGGACTCGTGATCGATACCAATGTTTTCATCGATGCGCAGGACGGGCGCTTCGCGCTGGAGCACCTGGCGGATTTTGCGCACTACGGCGAGGGCTACATCGCCGCCATCAGCGTCTCGGAACTCTTGGCCGGGGTCCATTTGGCAGCCACTCCGACCCAGCGTGTGCAACGCGCGGCCTTCGTCGAGGGACTGATCGGGAACATGCCTGTGCTGGACTTCACGGAGGCGGTCGCGAGGGTCTACGCGGAACTCTATGCCCATTTCCTGCGACCGCGCGGCCAGATGAAGGGCCGCGTTCATGAGCTGCAGATCGCCGCGACGGGCATTGCCCATGGGTTTGCGGTGCTGACCAGCAATCGGGATGACTTCAAACAGATCCCCGGCCTGCGTGTCGAGTGCCCGTTTGGATGATCCGATGCCCTTCCTCGCGCCCCCATCGACTCGACCGAGCTTTCTTGGTCGGGCCAAAAGGGTCTGAGCTCTTTTCGCGCCCCCGGAACAGCGAGCACGCGCCTCGGCCGTGCGACAGGACGCATGGCCGATCGACTGTCTGGGCCGGATACTGTGGGCGGAAGGGATCTGCCTGGTCGTGAACATGGCCTTCTGTGATCCGATCACACGCGGTCTCCAGAACCCTACGGAGTGATGTCTGCAGCGAAAGGGTGCAGGCGCTTTCCCTCCACGCGGGCTTCGGCCGACAGATCAGAAACAATCAAAAAAACCGAAACACGTAGGATGGGTTTCGCTGACGCTCTACCCATCCTACGCGCGCATCAATTCGTCCACCTCGTCTCTGAATCGTCACTAAGTAACGGTTCAGAAACAACTGAGCCATTCTGGTTCTTCACTCCCCCTCTCCCCAACCCCTCTCCCGCGAGGGGAGAGGGGCTAAGATGGATCACTTATTATTGAACGGCTCCTAAGGGTCGTCGCCGGTGCAAACCTACCCTATCCGCCCGACTTCGACCAGAAGGCATCCAGAGCCGCAACGGTCTCCGGCAAGCGTTCCCACTGCGGTAGGCCCATGTTCGGTGCCAACCGTTGCCGGGACCAATTCGGGTGACGGGCGACGAAGTCGTCGAGCCGCTCAAAGTCGATGTAGGGGTCGCGGTCGGCGATGGCGAGCACGGGTAGATCCGTGAGCTTGGAATAGAGCCGATCGCTCGCTGCGGGCGTGAAGAGCTGCATGGAGAGAAAGACCAGCGGGGCGTGTCGTGCTCCCGGCTGATGCGCTGTGGCGTAGGCGTAGTCGAGGATCTCCCGGGTCGGCTCGCCGACGAAGGATTGTCCGAGGTAGTGCCGGATGCTGCGCTTGGATGCGACGAGATCGAAGAGGGCTTGACTCAGTCCGGGGGTCTTCAGGATCGGGTGCACGATGCGGCCGAATCCCGGCCCGGGCGGAACACGCTTGCTGAAGCCGGTCGGTGCGATGAGCGCCAGCGAGGCGACGGAGCCGGGCGTGGTGCCGATCGCGCGTGCCGCGAATTCGGCACTCAGCGACAAGGCGACGACATCGGCGGGCTGCCCGACGACCTGCTCCAGAAACTGCTTGAGCACGTCGGCAAAGAGCTCCGGTGTATAGCCCGCCGTGCGACGCTCGGACTGGCCGAATCCCGGAAGATCCAGGCTGTAGACGGTGCGCTGCGAGCGATAGTGCTCGAACAGCGGCTTGACCTCGTAGCTGCTCGGCGCGGCGTTGATGCTGTGGACCAACACCAGCGGGCGCCCGCCGGCGGAGGTGTCGGCGTAATAGGCGATCCGCCAGCCGTCTGCGCTCGTGAACTGCGAACGCGGTGCCTCGACGGCCTCGCCGAGACGGATCCCCCGCCCCTTTCGATCGCGATTAGGCTTGGCTGCTGCCAGGGTCTCTCCGGTCATGGTGATATCTCCCCGCCTTGGAATTGTCGATGGTGGGCGGCCGTCGTCGGCAGGCGCCGCCACGGGCCGTTTTGAATGCGTTGCAGTGTTGCGCGATTATACGCCGAGGCGTCGGGGCGCCGAGGCCGGATCGTCGGCGCCGCGATCGTCCTCGAGCCTGTATGGCTTAAGAAGCCCGAACCCGAATCCCCAAGGAGTCTTCATGTCACGCCCTCGCACACTCGGCCTGCTGTCACGCCCTCGCACACTCGGCCTGCTGTTGACCGGATTATCCGCCGTGCTGGTCAGTCACGGTGCGCTCGCCTATCAGATCAGCGGGGTCCAGGTCGAGCCCCTGGCCAAATCGCACACCAGCTGGAACGGCACCCCGCTGCCCGCCTATCGGACCGGGCAACCCGAGGTGACGATCCTCAAATACCTCATCGCGCCCGGCGCGGAGCTGCCGCCGCACCTGCATCCCGTCATCAACGCGGGCGTCATGCTCAAGGGCGAGCTGACCGTCGTGAGCGATACCGGCGAAAGGCTCCATCTCAAGGCCGGCGACACCATCATCGAGCTGGTCGATCAGGTCCATCAGGGCCGCAACGAAGGGACCGAGCCGGTGGAGTTGATCGTCTTCTACGCGGGAAACGTCGGCCAGCCGACCAGGGTTCTGCAGGACAACTAAACCGCGTCCAGAGCCACATGCGTCGTTTTCACTGTTCGTTTAGCTTCGGAGATATCCTCGATCCAAGTGAGACGCGGTTTAGAAATTAAGATTTTTAATACTTTAAACCGCGCCGGCTCCGACAGTCGTCGGAGCCGGCGCGGCCAAGCCATCCACCACATGACGCATACCGCACCGGGCGCGGTTTAAAGCGGATGAGCACGATGAATCAACCTCGACGACATCCGCGACCTGCTCGATCGCCTCGACGCGCCCGAGCTGATCGCCGAGCTCGACGTCCTCGAGACGGAGTGTTGTTGAACCGCGTCCTCGTGCCCGCACGTGCGGGTTGCGGCAGATCTTAAGCTCGCATTCTCCCTCGACCCCGGCGGGGACGCGGTTCAAGATGATGAATCAAATATCCTGAAACGCGCCCCTGCCGGGATCAGTTGCCGCACGCCGCCAAACCCAAACTCCGAACCCGCCATGCCCTACCGAGCGCGTTTCAGCCGGGTATACTTGGCGGATCCGATCCTCCCCGCCCAGGTAGCCTCACATGCCCCAGTACCGCTCCCGCACCACCACCCATGGACGCAACATGGCCGGCGCACGCGCGCTCTGGCGCGCCACCGGTATGACGGACGGGGATTTCGACAAGCCGATCATCGCCGTCGTGAACTCCTTCACCCAGTTCGTCCCTGGCCATGTCCATCTGAAGGATCTGGGCCAACTGGTCGCGCGCGAGATCGAGGCCGCCGGCGGCGTGGCGAAGGAGTTCAACACCATCGCGGTCGACGACGGCATCGCCATGGGTCACGGCGGCATGCTCTATTCGCTGCCCTCGCGCGAGGTGATCGCGGACTCGGTCGAGTACATGGCCAACGCCCACTGCGCGGACGCCCTGGTCTGCATCTCCAAC
>NZ_DIUM01000040.1 GCF_002423035.1 Thiocapsa sp. UBA6158 | reverse complement strand
GGGCGCCAACTGCTCTTTTTAGGTTCAATGCTGCGATGCGGGGGCCGGGTGGGTTGCACGATGTGCGACTGCCAGCTCTTTGGCCGCGTCGAACTCGGCATCGGTCATCTGGCTGCCGATGATGTTGCGCAACAGATCGGCATCCGTGTCGCCTTGGGCGATGGCCAGCGACAACCAAAAATGCGCGCGGGCGAGATCGATCTCGACCCCCCGCCCCTCGGCATAGATGAGGCCCATCGCATACTGGGCGTCCATCTCTCCGCGCTCCGCGGCTTCGCGAACGCGTGCGACCTTCGACGGATCGTTGCGCAGCAAGATCAGGTCCTTGAGGTAGTTGTTGTCGGCCATGCTGTCGATTCTGATTCGTGGGTGCAGGATCCGCATGAGTATAGAGCAGCTTTTCGCCCTCGCGTCCGGCCTCGACCCGCCCGACTCGACTTCGCACGGCTCGCGGGTCTGCAGGTCGCGCGGCGGTTCGACACGTCGGATTTGGCCGAAGCGCGATCCGAGCTGATACCATTGGAGCGCGGACACCGACGTTCCGAACGCCATCCATTCAGTCTCGACGCCACCGACGGTGAGTCTCCATGCCCCTGATCAAACCTTTCGCGGCGCTCCGGCCGGCCCCCGCGCATGCCGCGGACGTGGCCGCCCCGCCCTACGACGTGATGAGTGCTGCGGAGGCGCGTCGGATGGTCGAAGGGCGCCCTTGGAGCTTTCTGCACATCTCGCGCCCCGAGGTCGATCTGCCCGAGGGCATCGATCCCTACAGCCCGCCGGTCTATGCCAAGGCACGCGAGAATCTCGATCGGATGCTGGGCGAGGGCCTGTTGGTGCGCGACGCGTCGCCCGGTTACTACCTCTATCGTCTGACGATGGGCGCGCATCGCCAGATCGGTCTGGTGGCCGCCGCCTCGATCGACGCCTACGACCGGGATCGGATCAAGCGCCATGAGCTCACCCGTCCCGTCAAGGAGGACGACCGGGTGCGCCAGATCGATGCACTGAACGCTCAGACCGGACCCGTCTTGCTCGCCTGCCGGGCGCGACCGGACATCGATGCCCTGCTCGCCGGTCTCGCTAGCGCTCTCCACGGCGGCACGGCCGAGACGGACGTCACCGCGCCGGACGGGATTCGGCACGAGCTTTGGCCGATCATGGACGCGGCGCCGGTCGCCGAGCTGACCGCCGCCTTCGAGGGCCTGGACGCACTCTATATCGCCGACGGCCACCACCGCTGCGCCGCGGCCTCGCGCGTCGCCGCCATGCGCCGTGCCGCGAATCCCGGTCATACCGGGGCCGAGCCCTACAATTTCATGCTCGCCGTGATCTTCCCGCACGATCAGATGCGGATCCTGGACTACAACCGAGTGGTCAAAGACCTGCACGGTCACAGCGTCGAGTCCCTCATGCAGCGACTCGCAGTCGCCTTCCAGATCGAGGGGGGGCCGGGACCTGTGAGTCCCGAGCGTCCCGGCGAATTCGGGATGTACCTTGCCGGTCACTGGTATCGGCTGGTTCTGGATCCGGGGCGGATCCCCTACGACGACCCGGTCGGGCGGCTCGATGTGAGCCTGCTGCAGGACAACCTGATCGGCCCGATCCTCGGCATTCAGGACCCGCGGCGCGATGACCGGATCGACTTCGTCGGCGGTATCCGCGGCCTGGAGGCGCTGTCCGAGCGGGTCGATTCCGGGGAAATGGCCGTTGCCTTTGCGCTCCATCCGACCCGGATGGAAGACCTCATGGCCGTGGCCGATGCCGGCGAGGTGATGCCGCCGAAGTCGACCTGGTTCGAGCCGAAGCTGGCGGACGGACTGACGAGTCATCTGTTGACGGATTGACTGCGCTAGGGACCTCGCGGCACAAGGCCGGTAAATCAACGCGTCGGATCCTTGGAGCGGGCGTCTCCTCGCGTCTGCGTCAAAAATCCAGCGCGGGTGTTCTTGGCGCCCATTGCGCCTGTGCGTCTCAAAGTCCGGGATTTTAGGGTCAAACACCCCAGACCGACCGCTGCCACCAGGAGTCGCTTCGCCCTCATGGTCAAACCCACCTATAACCTCCCCGACTCGCATGGCAACGACGACGAGGCGATCCGTCACTGGCTCGACGGGTTGGCGAGCCATTATACGACCGAGGAGCTCAAGCAGATCGCCGGCGCCTGCGCGGCGCTGACCCGTTGCCGCGGCGACCGGCGTATCGAGACGGGCGAGACCCACGTGCGTCACGTGCTCTCCACCGCCGACATCCTGGTGCGTCTGCGGATGGACTTCGAGACCCTGATCGCAGCCTTACTCAACGGCTGTCTGGATCAGGGTGACCTCACCGAGGCGCAGCTCGAGGAGCGCTTCGGCCCGGGGATTGCGCGGATGGTCGGAGATCTCGCCCGTATCGGCCAGATCGCCAACATCGACGCCATCATCGCCGCCAAGGATCAGGACGAGCATGAGGAAAACCTGCGCCGCCTGCTGCTGGGCATCGCCGAGGACGTACGGGTGGTGTTGGTCGTGCTCGCCGAGCGCGTCCACCTGATGCGTGCCATCAAGGACCTGGAACCGGAGCGCCGCGTCAAGATCGCGCGCGACACCCAGCGCATCTATGCCCCGCTCGCCAACCGTTTGGGCATCTGGCAGGTCAAGTGGGAACTCGAAGATCTGAGCCTGCGCTATCTCAAGCCCGATGAGTACAAACGCATCGCCAAGCTCTTGGCCGAGCGCCGCAAGGAGCGCGAAGACTACATTGCGACGGTCATCCAGACCCTCTACGAGAAGTTCGGCGAGGCCGGCATCCAAGCCGAGATCACCGGCCGCCCGAAACACATCTACAGCATCTGGCGCAAGATGCAGCGCAAGGATGTCGAAATCGCCGAGATCTTCGACCTGCGTGCGGTGCGCATCCTGGTCGGTTCGGTCGCGGATTGCTACGCCGCGCTCGGGCTCGTGCATGGACTCTGGAAGCACATCCCCAAGGAGTTCGACGACTATATCGCCACGCCCAAGGGCAACATGTATCGGTCGCTCCACACCGCCGTGGTTGGGCCGCAGGACAAGCCTCTCGAGGTGCAGATCCGTACCCATGAAATGCACCAGCATGCCGAATTCGGTGTCGCCGCCCACTGGGCCTACAAGGAGGCCAAGGGGCATGATGCCGAGTTCCAGCGGCGCGTCATCTGGATGCGCAACTGGCTGGAGCTGAAAAACGAAGGCGACGAGACCGGCGGCTTCCTCGAACGCTTCAAGGCCGAGTTCGAGCCGATCCACATCTATGTGCTGACCCCGCAATCCAAGGTCATCGAGCTGCCCAAGGGCTCCACCGCACTCGACTTTGCCTACGCCATCCACTCGGAGGTCGGCAATCGCTGCCGCGGCGCACGCATCAACGGGCGGATCGTCCCACTCAACTACGAGCTGCGCAGCGGCGAGACCGTCGAGATCCTGACCCAGAAGAACGCCTCGCCCAGCCGCGATTGGTTGAGCCCGCATCACGGCTATCTGACCACCGCGCGCGCCCGCAACCGGGTGCGCCAATGGTTCAAGCAGCTCGATCACGATCAGCATCTGCAAGGCGGCCGCGTCACGCTGGAGCGCGAACTCGGCCGACTGGGCATCGCGGAGAAGCCCAACCTGGAAGAGCTCGCGATCCGCTTCAACTTCAAGCGCGGGGAGGATCTGCTGGCCGCGATCGGGCGCGGGGATCTATCGGTCGGACAGGTCGCGCGCCAAGTCGGGGAGCGCAAGACCGAGGAGATCAAGGAGATCGAGCCCAGGCTCCGCCAACCGCACAAGCCGCGCGTGGAGGGTGCCAGCGATGTCGTGGTTGAGGGCGTCGACGATCTCATGACCCATCTCGCCCCTTGCTGCAAACCTGTCCCCTACGACCCCGTCATCGGTTTCGTCACCCGGGGTCGCGGCGTCACCGTTCATCGCAAGGACTGCGGCAACCTCAAGAACCTGCCGCCCGCGGAGGCCGAGCGCCTCATCGAGGTGCGTTGGGCGGATCAACCCGCCGATGCCGGCTATTCGGTGGACGTGCTGGTGATCGCCGCGGATCGTAAAGGTCTGCTGCGCGATGTCTCCTCGGTGCTCTCCGACGACGACGTGGACGTGCTCGGCGTCAACACCCACTCGGAGCGCTCCACGGACACGGCGGCGATGCGCTTCACGCTGGAGGTCAAGAATATGGCGCATCTCGAGAAGATCCTGGCGAAGCTGCAGCAGATTCCGGATGTCCTGGACGTGCGGCGGTCCTACTGAGATGCTGCGCGCAGAGCTTGAAGGGGCGCGACAGGCGCCGACGCACGTATCGCTCGGGAGCATCGTCGAGGCGTTCGAGATCGCCTCGCCGGTCGAGGCGATCGAGCCATACGGGCGCGGGCTGATCAACGATACCTTTCGCATTGCGGCCGGCGGCAAGCGCTATGTGCTCCAGCGCATCAACGGCGCGGTCTTTCCGGATCCGTTGCGGATCATGTCCAATATCCGGGCGCTCGATCGAGCGGCACGGCAGCAGCCCGATCTCGGATTCAGGGTTCCGGCGTTGATCGCCACCCGTGGGGGCGAGGCGGGTCTGCGCGCGTCGGACGGCGGCGTCTGGCGTCTCATGACGCTGATCGAGGATGCCGTCGGCCTGCCCGGCATCGAGGATCCCGAACAGGCCCGCGAGGTCGGCAAGCTCCTCGGTCGCTTCCATACCTTGCTGCAATCGCTGTCCGCCGAGGCACTGAGCGTCACACTACCCGGATTCCACGACACGCCGGCCTATGTCGCGCGCTTTCTTTCGGTTCTGGAGCGGATCGAGGGCGCCCGCAACGACTCGGAGGTCGAGACCTGCGTCCGGTTCGCGCTCGACCGCCAAGCGCTCGCGACCCGGCTCGCCGATGCGCGCGACCACGGCGAGATCCCCGTGCGCATCATCCACGGCGACCCCAAGCTCGACAACATCCTGTTCGATCGCGACAGCCGGCGTGCACTCGCCCTGATCGACCTCGACACACTGCAACCCGGCCTCATCCTGCACGACATCGGTGACTGTCTGCGCTCATGCTGCAATCGCAGCGGCGAATCCGCGGACGGGCGCAACCGCGTAGCGTTCGATCTCGCCGTCGCCGAGCCGATCCTCCACGCCTATGCCGAGCAGACGCGCGATTGGCTGAGCGCGGAGGAGATCGCCCTGATCCCGGAGGCGATCCGCCTCATGCCCTTCGAGCTCGGCCTGCGATTCCTGACCGACCACCTCGAAGGGGATTGTTATTTCAAGGTTGCTGAGCCGGGCGAGAACCTCCGCAAGGCGGGGATCCAATGCGCACTGGTCACGGATATCGAAGGCAAGGCCGAAGACATCCGGGCGATGGTCAACCGCTGTTTTCACGCCCCCTAGTCAGTGCCGAGCGAGAGCGAGGCACAAGTCACCAGCGGCGGATGTCGCGCTTCCTGCCGTCGGCACAACGCGCGCCAACCGACGATTGCTCTTCAGGCTCATTCATCGCGAAAACCACACCATCATGCGCGCACCCGATGCCCGACTTCTGTCCGCTCTGACCCACCTCGCCGAGCTGCTCGCCCGCATCGGGCACCCGCGGGCCGCGGAGGTTACGGATCTGATCACCCTCTTCCCGGAGGCGCCCGAGCGCGTGCGGCACCGTCTCGACGCCAACGACTGGTGGGCCGGTGCCGGCTCGCTGGCGGCCGAGACCATGGCCGATAATCCCGGTCTGAGCAAGGCACTCTGGTGCCATGAGGTCCGCGCGTTTCGCGAGCTGATGATCGAGATCGGCGAGAACCTGCAGGCCGAAGGCGCCGCGAATCCGGGCATCTCTTCCTGGCTCCTCGCCTTCAACAACTGGAACGCGTCCGAGGTTTGAGATGACGCGCCTGGCGCGTCGGCAGCGTTCCCTCGACCTTCGGCGACGGCGGCGGGATCCGCCGCGTCGGGTCGAACGACAGGCGTCCACGCGCACCGCACGCGGCATAGTCGCTTCGCAACGCCTCGGTGGCCGACTCCGCCGTCCCCTGCAGCGACAGCCAGGCGTGCAGGCCCTCGTACAGATGCTCGAGCGGGATGCCGTGTGTCCTGCCCGAGTCCGCGTAAAACCAGTCTGACCAGGCGAGGAAGCGTTCGAAGGGCGTATCGCCCAGCAGGAGCGGCAGGGTGCGACCGAAGCGCCCCGAGTTGCCCACCAGATCCCAATAGCGTGCGAACCGCGTCAGCCGCTGCATGGTCGCCCGGTCGATGCGATCGCTCGCGATCAGGCTGTAGGGCGGATCCGGGCTGAACACGAGCCCGAACCGCTCGGCATGCCGACAGACCGGCGCACCGCGCAGCCGCTTGAGGGTCCCGACCTGGATCTCATGCGGACCAATTCCCGTCAACCGATCGAAGCCGGCCCCGAACGAGGCCGGATCCTCGCCCGGCAGGCCGATGATCAGATCGGCGTGCAGATGGGCCGTCGTTTCGGCATGCAGCCAGCGCAGATTGGCCTCGGCCTGCACATCGTTCTGACGCCGCGAGATCAGCGCCTGCACCTCGGGATTGAAGGTCTGCACGCCGATTTCCAACTGCAGCGTGCCCGCCGGAAACGCCGCGAGCATCCCCTTCAGCTGCTCCGGCAGATGATCCGGGACCAGCTCGAAGTGAAGAAAGGGCAGGTCGTCCGGGCGCTCCCGGATGCGGTCCAGAAAAAATCCCAGGATCGTCGAGGCGTGATCCATCTTGAGATTGAAGGTCCGGTCGACGAACTTGAAGCGTCGAGCACCGCGCGCGTACAGGCGCTCCAGCTCCGCGATCAGCGGTTCGAGCGGAAACGGCCACGCGGTCCGATCCAGCGCTGACAGACAGAAGGCACACTTGAACGGACAGCCGCGCGAGGCCTCGACATACAGGTTTCGCCGCCGCAGATCCTCGTCCGAGAACTCATCATAGGGAAAGCGGATCCTCTCCAGAGGCGGCTGCTTACCCGCCTGTACTTTCGCCGCGGGGCGCTGCCCGTGCAGGATCGCGCCCGCCAACCGTGCGAAGGTCACCTCGCCCCAACCCGTCACCACATAGTCNNACTCGACCTCGTGACTCACCTCCGGGCCACCGAGCACGATCACCACACCCGGAGCCGTCTCCTTGAGCAAGGCGACAACCCGCGTCAAGGGCTCGACGTTCCAGATATAGACCGACAACCCCACGATCCGCGGTCGTTCGGCCAGCACCTGCGCGACGACCTCCTCGGGAGCCGCGCCCAGCACAAACTCGCACAGCCTGCTGACCTCGCGCAGCGGCCCCAGATTCGCCCGCAAATACCGCAACGCCAGCGAGGCATGCGCATAGCGCGCGTTTAGGGTGGCGAGGACGATCGGGGTCGGCATGCAGGGCTCCTGGTTGGGTGAACAGGTGAAACCGCGTCCGGAGTGAGATGCTCACTTGCGAGAGAGCTCGGCGTTTGGTGCATCCACGGCCCTTCGCGGGGACGCGGTTGAGTTTGAACCCTTGTGTTTAAAAAATATTGCTTTACAGTTCTCGAACGGGGGCGTTGGGAACATTTTTAATCTCGCTGACCTCTGACGGCCATTCCATCCGGCTCTCGCACTTCGGGTCGCCTCGGCAGTGAGGATTTCGGGTCACGCAGAGTTGATTCCGTTGCAGCGAGTGGGCGAACAGGCACCTCGGCCTGCCATCCGTAGAGGAATCATCAGATGCTTACGGACCCTTTCCGTCAAGGACCCGACGTGGCGCCATCGCCGACGCCGTCGGGCACCGCGCTTTTACGCACCATCCTGATTGTCGACGATACGCCTCAGAACCTCAGCGTTCTCGGCGAGCTGTTGCAGCCGTTCTACCGGGTACGGGTTGCGAATTCGGGCGAGGGTGCCCTGCGCGCGGCGAGCTCGCCGCCCTCGCCCGACCTCATCCTCCTGGATGTGATGATGCCGGGAATCGACGGTTACGAAGTGCTCAAGCGACTTCGCGCCGACACTGCGACCGCGAGCATCCCGGTGATCTTCATTACCGCGATGGACGCCGCCGAGAGCGAGGAGCTGGGACTTTCTCTCGGTGCGGTGGATTACATCACCAAGCCTATCAATCCGGTCGTGACACTGGCGAGGGTGCGGACCCAGCTCGAGCTCAAAGAAGCCCGCGATCGGCTGGCGGCCGAAAATTCCTGGCTGGAGGCGGAAGTTGCGCGCCGTATGCGAGACAACCTGCTGATTCAGGATCTCAGCATCCGCGCCCTTGCCAACCTGGCCGAGGTGCGCGACAAGGAAACCGGGCAGCACATCATCCGCACGCAGCTCTACGTCGAAATCCTGGCCCGTCACCTCGCCGATCAGGCGCGCTTTAAAGAGGCGCTGGCAGGATCGCGTCTGGAGCTGACGGTCAAGGCGGCGCCTCTTCACGATATCGGCAAGGTCGGCATCCCGGATGCGATCCTGCTCAAGCCCGGGCCGCTCACTGCCGACGAGATGGAGATCATGCGAACACACGCGGCCATCGGCGCTTGCGCGATCGAGACGGCGATGGAGCAAGCCGTCACGGAGGCGGGTGACCTCGAGGCCGACCGAGCCCCGGAAGCCTTTACCTTTCTGCGGATCGCGAGCGAGATCGCGCTCGGCCACCACGAAAAATGGGACGGCTCGGGCTATCCCTCGGGGCTTGCCGGCGACGCGATCCCGGTATCGGCGCGACTGATGGCCTTGGCCGACGTCTTCGATGCCTTGATGAGTCGTCGCGTCTACAAACCACCGATCGCCTTGGACGAGGTGACCCAAATCATCCGCGACGGGTCCGGGAGCCATTTCGATCCCGCGATCGTGGACGCGTATCTGGCCTGTCGCGAGCGCTTCGCGGAAATCGCGGCGCGTTACCCGGATGCCTTGCACGGCGTATAGCCGCCGGCGCAGGCTAGGTGAGCGCACCTGACCGTTCAGCTCCTCGTCGACGTGCTTACTGCGTCGGCGCTCTGACTCCTGATCTTTGCCCTCGTGCGTATCCGGGTCTGGCCCCGGCGCTGGCCGAGCCTGGAGGCGGCTTTGCGTCGGCTTCCGGCAGGCGACCTGGATCCCGGGAGCTTGGCGCGCCGGCAGAGGGCAGGGCCGATCGCCCGGCCGAGCAGGCTGCTCAGTAGGCGCTCGCGCGTCGAGCTTCGGACTCGGGGTTTGCGGATCTGCCCCGCGGCCTCGCCGACATCGAGGGTTTGGGTTATGAATCAGGCCTGCGATTCGCCGGTTCTCGCTCGGACCGCTACCTTGACCTACTGCGCACGCTTCTCGACTGACACGCCGGCTCGAGGGCTGCTTGCCGAGGAGGACATGGCCGCGATCAAGCCCTTCCGAGACAACGCGGATCAGTTGGACGGCGTGCTCGGTCCGCACCTGCCGGAACCACCCTGAGAATAGGCGTATGAATCTCCATGCCGCTTGCTCGGTGAAGCCCGGGGTCCTTGCGCTCGCTTTGGCCTGGATGTGGTTTTGGCTCCCGCTTGGGGGCGCCTCCGTGCGCGCGGCCGAGCCCGATCAGGTGGTGTTGCGGGTCGTCGGCGACGAGAATTACCCGCCCTATCTGTTTCGCGACCAGGACGGTAAACCCGCGGGTTATCTGGTCGACCTCTGGCGGCTCTGGGAGACCAAGACCGGCGTCCCGGTCCGGATCGAGGTCGCGGGCTGGGCCGAGGCCCAACGCAGGCTCCTGCGGGGCGATGCCGACGTCATCGAGAACATCTACCGCACCCCGGAGCGTGAACCCAGCTACGATTTCAGCGCGCCTTACGCGACCCTGCCGGTGGCGATCTACAGCCATGACGCCATCCGCGGGATCAAGGATGTCGATGCCTTGCGCGGCTTCGAGGTCGGCGTCATGGACGGCGATGCATGTGTCGATCACTTGCTTCGGGCAGGCATCACGAATCTGCATCTCTACCCCGATTACACGACGCTGATCCGGGCGGCCATCGCCGAGGACATCAAACTCTTCTGTCTCGATGAATACCCGGCCAACTACTACATGTATCGGCTCAAGGCGCAGAGGGCCTTTCGCAAGGCCTTCGATCTCTATCGGGGAGAGTTCCATCGCGCCGTACGCAAGGGCAACACCGACATCTTGGATCTCGTCGAGCGCGGCATGGCGGCCATCACGCCCGAGGAAAGAGATGCGCTGCAGCAAGCCTGGATGGGGCAACCGATCCCCTACGTCGACTACCTCCGCAATGCGGGTCTGGTGGTGGGCACACTTCTACTGGCCTGGGGAGCACTTCTGGTCTGGACCTGGACGTTGCGCCGCCGCGTGGACGCCAAGACCGAGCAGCTACGGCTCGCCTTGGACGAGGTCGACGCGGCCCGCAAGGACAGCGAGGCCGCTCGGGATCGGCTGGAATTGGAGGTCGCTCGGCGCACCGCGGACCTCTCGGCGGCCTTGGAGGAGCAGAAGGCGCTCTTCGAGACGGCAACCTCCGGGATCGCGCTCATCACCGACCGCACCCTGAAGCGATGCAACCGGAGGTTGCATGAGCTATGCGGATGGCCGCTCGGCGCGATGGTCGGCCAGGGTGCTGCCATCCTGTGTCCGCAGGGGTCCGCCGCCATCGCCCTCGGCGATGCCGACCTGGAGATCCTGAGCGGGCGGATCCATCGGCGGGAGCAACAACTCATGCGCAGGGACGGCAGTCTCTTCTGGGCGCGGCTGACCGGCAACGCGGTGGATGTCGACGACCGCACCAAAGGGATCGTGTGGGTCATCGACGACATCACCGCCGAGCATGCCGCCGTCGAGCAAATGCGTGACGCCAAGAGGCTTGCGGAAGAGGCTGCGCGGCTGAAAACGGACTTTCTCGCCAACATGAGTCACGAAATCCGCACGCCCATGAACGCCGTCATCGGTCTGACCTACCTGGCGCTCAAGACCGACCTCACGCCGCGGCAGCGCGACTATCTCACCAAGATCCAGGGATCGAGCCAGCATCTGCTGGGAATCATCAACGAGGTGCTGGACTTTTCCAAGATCGAAGCGGGCAAGCTGCTGGTCGAGCACATCGACTTCGAGCTCGAGAGCCTGCTGCACAATGTGGCCAATCTGGTGGCCGCGCAGGCGGCGGCGAAGGACTTGGAGCTGATTGTCGAGGTCGAGGAGTCGGCTCCACGCCGACTGATCGGCGATCCGCTGCGCCTAAGCCAGATCCTGACCAATTTCGCCAATAACGCGGTGAAGTTCACCGAGCGAGGCGAGATCAAGATCCAGGTCAAGGTTGCAGAGTCGACGACATCCGAGATTCGGCTGCGCTTCGAGGTGAGCGACACCGGAATCGGGATCGCCGAGGATCTGCAGCCGCGGCTGTTCGAGAGTTTCCTGCAAGCCGATAGCTCGACAGCCCGCAAATACGGGGGCACCGGCTTGGGGCTGACGATCTCCCGGCGCCTCGCCGAACTGATGGGCGGCGAAATCGGTGTAGAGAGCACACCGGGCAAAGGCTCTACCTTCTGGTTCACCGTCAAGCTGTGCGTCGGACGGGATCCGTCACGTGTCTTGATCCCGAAACCCGATCTGCGTGGTCTGCGCGTCCTGGTGGTGGATGACAACGATAATGCGCGCGAGGTGCTCCGTCACCTGCTGCGAAGTATGACCTTTGCGGTCGATGCGGTTGCCTCGGGTGCCGCCGCAGTCGCCAAGGTCATGCAGGCGCGGACCGATAGTACGCCCTATCGCATCGTCCTGATCGACTGGCAGATGCCGGGCATGGACGGGCTCGCCACGGCCTGGGAGATTCGTCGCGTCACACTGGATGATCCGCCACATCTGCTGATGATCACGGCCCATGGCCGAGACGAGTTGATCGCGTCCGCCGCGGAGGCCGGCATTACGGATGTTTTGATCAAACCGGTGAACCCGTCGCTGTTGTTCGACAGCTTGATGCAGATCCTGGGGGCGGAGCACGTCGAAACGCAGACCGAGTCACCGCAACGTGCGGAAACGGCGAGCGCCGTACATGCGGTCGCGGGTGCCCGCGTTCTCCTTGCAGAGGACAACCTGATCAACCAGGAGGTGGCACTGGAGCTGCTTCGCGAGCTTGATGTCGTCGATGTCGATGTCGCCGAAAACGGCCTCGTCGCGCTCGACAAGTTGCGCTCCGGCCAGTACGACTTGGTCTTGATGGACGTGCAGATGCCCGGTATGGACGGGCTGACGGCCACACGCGAGATCCGCAAGCTCCCCGGGTTAGCCGAGCTTCCCATCGTGGCGATGACCGCCAATTCCATGCCCGGCGACCGCGAACGGTGTCTCGAGGCCGGCATGAGTGACCACGTCCCCAAACCGATTGACCCCGGGATCCTGGCGAGAACCCTCAAGCATTGGATCCGACGGCGTGACGACATCCCGTCCGTCGCGCGGCCCCTGCGCGACGCCGACACCCTGGCCCCGGCGATGGGCTCGGAACCAGCTTCGAGCGCGGAGATTGCCGCTCTGCGAGAGATCCCGGCGCTGGATGTTGCACGCGGCCTGCGCCAATCGCTCGGCAGGGAAGCCCTATACCTGTCTCTGCTCGAGACCTTCGTCCGCACCCAAGCCGACTTGGGTGCCCGGATCGCGACGGCGCTCGAGGCTGCCGACTGGTCCACGGCACGACGTCTCGCCCATACCCTCAAAGGTGTGGCGGCGCAGATCGGCGCCACGACCCTCTCCCGCTCGGCTGCTCGACTCGAGCTGGAGCTCCGTGATCAGCCGCCCATCGATACGCTTGCCACGCGATTGGCCGAAACCGGTCGGCAGCTCGATTCCCTCGTCGATGCAATCAGGCCCCGAGTGCTCCGGGGATGCGTGCTCGAGTCCTCGCCGTCTTGCGCCGATCCGGTGCTGCTGAGCTCGGTCTGTCGGGATCTCGCAGGAAGGCTCGCTGGCGACGACTTCACCGTCGGGCAGTTGCTCTCGGAGCAGGAGCGGCTACTGGCCTCGGCTTTTCCGAATCACTTTCCGCGGATCGCCGATGCGGTGCACCGCTTCGACTTTGTCTCGGCGCTGAACCTCCTCCGGGTGGCTGCGGCCACCCGGGAGATCGCCTTGGGTTGAGCATCCCCGGCTGTCCTTCTCGGTGATGAGCTGCTGCAACGGGATGAGCTCGGATATATCGCCCGACCGATCGGTCGGGGGTGTATCGCAACTATCGCGACCTCTCGCGCCGCTTCAACCAGACCTCCAGCCCTTGCGCATTCAGCTCCGTATCCAAGCTCAGCAGCTCGGCGATGGCGTCGTCCGACAGCGCGACACCGTGAGCGCGAGCGCCGGCGACCAGATAGGCACGGACAGCGCTCTTGATGCGGGACTCCCGGTCCGAATCAGCCTTTCCCTCCTCGGCGAGCGCGATGTCGGCGAGGGCGCGGATGCTGGCGCGCAGGTCGTTGACCAGTTCTTCCGGGTGTTGGACTCGGCCGTAGTGGGTGAGATACATGGCCTGTGGCGTGTAGGCCATGAGCTTGTCGAGGCTGGCGAGCCAGGTGTCGGGATCGAAGGCGACCGGGGTGGTCGGGGCGAACAGCCAGGGGCCGGCGGCGGTGTCGAATTCGCGGTAGGAGATGCCGAAGGTGTCGCCGGTGAAGAAGCCGCGGCTGGTCTCGTCGTAAATGCAGCCGTGGTGATTGGCGTGGCCGGGCGTGTCGAGGAAGATCAGGGTGCGGTCGGCGAGATCGAAGGTGTCGCCGTCGTTCGCGATGATGATCCGCTCCTCGGGCACGGGTGTGAGTGCGCCGAAGTCACGGGCAAAGGCGTCCTCGCCGTAGACCGCCGTGGAGCCGGCAGTGAGGCGGCTCGGGTCGATCATGTGGGTCGCGCCCTTGGGATGGATCACCAGGCGGGCGTTGGGGCACGCCGCCATCAAGGTGCCGGCTCCGCCGCCGTGGTCGAGGTGGACATGGGTCGGGACGACGAAGTCCACATGCTCCGGGGTCAGGCCCAGGTCGGCGATCACGCCGAGCAAACCCGGGACGGAGTTGGCGGCGCCCGTGTCGATGAAGGCAAGCCGGTCCGCGGAACGCACCAGGTAGCAGGCGGCGAGACCGTGCCGGTAGAGGCCGGTCTCGAGGCAATAGATACCCTCGTCGATGTGTCGGTAAGGTGCGGGTGCGGTGGACATGTGCGTGTGTGCTCCGATTCGAGTCGCCTGTTCTGGATGGGACGGAGTCTAAACCAAGCGCTGTCTTGATGCAGCGCAGCACCCGGCGGGATCCGGGGCCTGCATCGGGTAACCGCCCGATATCCCATCGATATTGTCCGCTTAAATTGCCTCCGGAATGACGTAATCCTCTGCCCCGTGGGCTCGCGGTCTCGTCCCGCTTCGTGCGAAGTGCAAATGGGTTGGACAAGCCATCGATAGTCAGACTCACAGCGGGTCGGATGCGAGAATCTCGGGATGCGCTCGAGGCGGTTCCGACGGAATGTCGGCCTTCGCACCGGCCCCGCGCTCAACCGACTTGCCTTTTGCGGCAACCTTGTAGAATCTTAGCCCCTCACTCAGCCTTCGCTTGGGGTCGTGTTGCTCGGCCACTCAAGGAGTTTCGGCCTGCAGGTCGGCCGATACTGCAGATCCGGGCAGCCCCCCCTCGCCGGTTTCCATAACAAGATCGGAGGAATCAGGATGGACAACACCGCCGTCGCGGACGAACCGCGCCACGTAGATCCTCGCGTCAACAAGATTACCCTGGATCACCCCTGGCAATGGCTTGCCAAAGGTTGGCAGGACATCAAGGCAGCACCTATACATAGTCTGAGATACGGCGCCATGATCGTACTGCTCAGCGGTCTGATCGTCTGGCTCACGGTCATCGGGCACTTGACCTTTTTGATCCCTTTCCTGACCGCAGGCTTCTTCCTGATGGCCCCGTTCTTGGCGATCGGGCTCTATCAGATGAGCGCGCACCTGGAGCGCGGGGAGCCGGTGGATCACTGTCAGGCATTGGAGGCGTTCAAGCGCAATCAGGGGCAGTTGGGGATCGCGATGGGGTTCCTCCTGATGACGATGCAGCTCTGGATCCTGGCATCCGTGTTTCTCTTCATCATGATGTTCAACGACCCCTTTCCGCCGTTTTCCCGCTTTATTCCGGTCGTCGTACTCTCGGGCGAGTACACGGGGCTCATGCTCGCGGTGATCCTGGTCGGTGCCTTCTTCGCCATCTGCGCCTTCTGCATCAGCGCCATCTCGGTGCCGATGCTCATCGACCGCCCGATCGACGGATTCACCGCAATGCGCACCAGCGTCCGCGCGGTGGCGCTGAATTGGTTGCCTATGCTGCTTTGGGCGGTGCTGCTGGTCGGGATCGTGGGGATCGGACTTCTGACCTTCTATGTCGGGCTCTTCATCGCCGTTCCCTTGGTAGGGCATGCGACCTGGTATGCCTATCGGGATTTGGTGCCCAGAGACTGAGTCGCTCCGGCCATCGTCAGGTGATGCAGAGCGCCACGGGGCATGCGTGACACCGCGGAGGGGTGTCACGAGCTCCGGAACGTTTTGGTGGCCGCTCTAATGAGCCAGCGCCGGCAGCACAGGAGACCGTCAGGCACGCTGCGCTCTGCCCAACGGCTGATGGGGTTCACGTATCGGTACACTTCGTTTTTGAAGCGTCAGGATCGAATCGGTAGCCGAGCAGCTCGACATCCGAGGCGAAGTGTCTCGCGACCAGCTCGGCGGTCGCATCCGTGTAATAACCGCGATAGTCCTTGCTCCGATCGGTGGCCTTGCGCGCATGCGGCAGTGCCGGCGCGGGGATGCCGATACGCTCGCACGCGATCGCGAAGTCCTCGTGCAGACGCTCGTAGCGACCGATGAAGTCGACGATCACGCCGCCGTGCAGGTCGATGAGGTAGTCGCTCTGCAGCTCGATCGAGGTGTCGACGTGATACTGGTAGGGCCGCTCGGGGTCGAGCTTCCAGCGCAGGAAGGGCTCGAACTCGGTGTGGCCGCCGAGGTATTGCGGACGCTCGCGCCGGATATGGTGAAACGAGCTGACCTGGAGGTCCCAGGGGTTGCGCACGAAAGCGAACTTGAACAGCCCGTCGAAGACCTCCTTGGGCAGCATCTCCTTGGCGGCGATCGCCTTGGCGTGGCGCGGCAGCTTGGTGGCGATGCGGTGCCCGCTGAGATGGCTCAGACGGCTGCACAGAAACATGGACCAGTACCAAGGGTCGCGCCAGCGCAGCCCTTCCAAGGCGGCGCGTACGCTGGTCCCGCCGGTCTTGGCGATGTGGACGAAGAGAAAGCGATATTTGGGCGAGAGCAGCATGGTGTCGGGTCAGCGCGGTTGATAAGCCTGAAGGCGGTCGTTGATTACGCCTAGCGTGAGATCGGCCCTCCCGGGTCCGAAGCTTGCCAGGCGACGTCACTCCGACCCGGGAGTCTTCTTCCTCGCGCGCGGGTGGGCCTGGTCGTAGACCTGTGCGAGATGCTGGAAGTCGAGATGGGTGTAGATCTGGGTGGTGCCGATATCGGAGTGGCCGAGCAGCTCCTGAACCGCGCGCAGATCGCCAGATGATTCCAGCACATGGGTGGCGAAGCTGTGACGCAGCAGATGTGGATGCAGGTCGCGCGTTGCGCCTTGCAAGCGGGCCCAGCGTGCGATGCGTACCTCGACCGTGCGCGGGTTGATCCGCGTCCCGCGGCTGCTGACGAAGAGCGCGGGCTCCCCGCCCGCGGCCAGGTTGGCGCGTACTCGCATCCAGCGTTGGATGGCTTCGCGGGCCTTGATGCCCACCGGCACGCGCCGGGTCTTGGATCCCTTGCCCAGCACGCCGAGCTCGCCCTCGACCATGTCGATGTCGCCGACGTTGACCGAGACCAGCTCGGCAAGCCGCAGGCCGGAGGAGTAGAACAGCTCGATCATGGCTTGATCGCGGATCGTGAGCAGATCATCGTCGACCGGATGGTCCAGCAGGCTGCATAGCTGATCGGCGTCGAGTGTCGCCGGCAATCGGCGCGGGCTCTTAGGTGCCCGCACCCCGACCGCCGGATTGGATCCGGCCAGACCTTCGCGCAGCAGCCAGCGATAGAGACTGCGCAGGCTGGAGAGCTCGCGCTGCAGGGTCTTTCCGGAGGCGCCGCAACGGTTCCGCCAGGCGAGATACTGGCGCACGGCCTGCTCGTCGAGCTGCTCGATGGCGAGTGATTCGGTCTTGCTCAGCCAGGCATCCAGCCGCTCGAGATCTCGGCGGTAAGCGATCAGGGTCTGCTCGGACAGCCGTCGCTCATGGGCGAGATGGCCGAGGAAGGATTCGATCATGTCACCCGATGTACTCATGTCTTAGTGGTGAGTGGTGAGTGGTGAGTTAAAGACGCGAGCTTCGGCGGGGACACGGTTTAAAGTTCTAATTTTTTCATCATCCTAAATCGCGTTACCACCGACGTTGAAGGATCCGGCCGAGGCGGATCCAATCCAACAACGATGCATATCGCTCCGAACGCGATTTAGGTCGTCTCGTCGCACTGCCCGAGCGGCACGATGCGCAGCTTTTGTCCGAGGATCTCGCCGAGCCGGTCGAGCAGCTCGGTGCCCATGTCCGGGCGAAAGCGCTCGCCGTCGTGGCTGCCGATCGCCAGCACGCCGGCATGGCCGTCCGCACGGAGCGGCAGCAGCGCGGCCGATCGGATCTCGGCCCCCGCCTCGCCGAAGAGGATCTGCGCCTTCTCGGCGTTCAGCGGACCGCACAAGGCATGGTGG
Source organism: Thiocapsa sp. UBA6158 (assembly GCF_002423035.1). Classification (GTDB taxonomy): domain Bacteria; phylum Pseudomonadota; class Gammaproteobacteria; order Chromatiales; family Chromatiaceae; genus Thiocapsa. The sequence continues at coordinate 6,981 of NZ_DIUM01000040.1, read as the reverse complement.
CGATCGACGAAGTCGCGAAACGCCAGCGTCAACGGCTCTGCTCGGGCGCAGCTTTCCTCATCGGTCTGGAAGAGCTTGAGCGCCATCGCCTCGGCCGAGAACTCGGTCAGGAGCGCATCCTTGAGCAGGGCACAGATCTGCTGCGAATCCTGCGCGGCGATGAGCTTCAGCACGAGATGATGGAGCCGGCCCGAGAGCGCCTCGTACTCGCGCGCCCGCGAGATGAGGTGCGTGAGGCGGTGGCGCTCGGCCTCCAGCTGCTTGCGCAGGAGGCGGACCTGCTGCTCGATCAGAGAGACCGCAGCCCCCGAGTCGTGCGGGATCTCGAGCGCCGCCAGGACCTTTGGATTGCGGGCGAAGAAGCTCGGATCGCTCAGGAGATAGTCGATGACCCTGGATTCGAGATCCGGGTCTTCGGTCGCGACGGGCGCGGGTTCGATGGGAGTCATGCGCGATACCTCCCTGCGCCGGTCTGTTGGGTGTCGTGGACGCGGTCGGACCCGCCGAGGCTTCTCATAGAGTGATCTCGCCGTCGAAGACCTGCACGGCCGGTCCGGTCATCCAGACGGACTCGCCGGGCGCATTCCACGCGATCAGAAGATCGCCGCCGGGCAGGCTCACCCGAACCCGCGAGTCCACCAGGTCGCATTGTCGGGCGTGGACCATGGCCGCGCAGGCGCCGGTGCCGCAGGCCAAGGTCTCGCCGGCGCCGCGCTCGTAGACACGCAGGCGCAGATGATCGCGGGCGAGGATCTGCATAAAACCGACATTGACCCGTTGCGTGAAGCGCGGGTGTGCTTCGACCAAGGGGCCGATGCGTGCGACCGCAGCGCTGTCCAGATCCTCCACGAGGGTGACGGCGTGCGGGTTTCCCATCGAGACCGCGCCGATGACCAGCGACTCGCCCGCGACATCCAGGTTATAGGTGAGCGCTTGCCGATCCGCCAGAAAGGGAATCCGCTCGGGCTCGAATTCCGGCGCGCCCATGTCGACACGGACCTGACCGCCGTCCTCCAGATAGAGTCGAATCGGACCGGCGGCGGTTCCGACCGGGATCTCGTCGTGCTCGGTCAGGCCCCGGTCGCGCACGAAGCGGGCAAAACAGCGCGCACCGTTCCCGCACTGCTCCACCTCGGAGCCGTCGGCGTTGAAGATGCGGTAGTAGAACTCAGTGTCGGGCAGGCGCGGGGGCTCCACGAGCAGGATCTGATCGCAGCCGATCCCGAAGCGCCGATCGGCGAGCCGGCGGGCGAGTGCGGGGTCGATCGCGATGGGGTGCTCGGTGGCATCCAGGACGACGAAGTCGTTGCCCAGGCCCTGCATCTTGCTGAAGGCGAGTCGCATCCCGTCACTCACCCGGGCAGGCGTCCCGAGACAGCCAGATGGCGGTCGCTGACGACGCCGACCTCGAGCCCGTCGAGCCCCGCGGCGGCCAGCTGCTCGGCGACCTCCACCGGCTCGAAGGCGGCGAAGAGCGAGTTGCGGAAGTCATCGCGCAAGACCTTCGGCTCGCCGTCGGCATAGGTCGCCACCAGTGCCTCGACCCAACCGGCCGAGGCCGGGCGCATCAGGTCCATGATCAGCACCAAGGCGCCGGGCTTGCCGGTCTCGATCAGGGTCCGCCACAAGACCTGCGGGTCATGCAGATGGTGCAGCAGGCTGTTGGAGATGATCAGGTCGTAGCCGCCGCGATCCAGGGCCGCGGAGGGGATCCGGTCGCAGATCAGTCGACACCGCTTGGCCACACCGGGCAACGCATCGAGCGCGCCTTGCGCCAGATCGAGCATGGGTTGCGAGCCGTCGAGCGCATCGCAGGTCGCATTGGGCCAGGCGCGCAGGAAGCGGATACTGATGTCCGCCGGCCCACAGCCAAGATCCAGTACGCGCGCGCCCTCGAGTGGACCCGGATCGAGTCGGCGCAGCAGTTCGATGAAGAGCGTGTTGGATTCGTTGAAATCCGCTTGGGCATAGGCGAGCGCTTGCTCATGCGTGTCCATCAACTCGGGCTCGGGACGGCGCATCATGACGGTAGAACGGACTCCCCGGCGTAAAGGCTCGCGACGGTCTCGCGCTCGCGCACCAGATGCACTTGATCGCCGTCGACCATGACCTCGGGCACGCGCGGACGGCTGTTGTAGTTGGAACTCATGGTGAAGCCGTAGGCGCCCGAGCCGCGCACGGCGAGCAGGTCGCCCTCGCGCAAGGCGAGCTGGCGTCCCTTGCCGAGGAAGTCCCCGGTCTCGCACACCGGGCCGACCAGATCGTAGCGAGCCGGCTCGGCCTCGGTGTTGCGGATCAGCGGCACGATGTCCTGAACGGCCTGATAGAGCGCGGGGCGCACCAAGTCGTTCATCGCCGCGTCCAGGATCGCGAAGTGGCGCTTGCCGTTCTCCTTGAGATATTCCACCCGGGTCAGCAGCACGCCGGCATTGCCGGCGATGGCGCGGCCGGGCTCCAGCATGATCTCGTAGGGGCGATCGCCGAGCTGGTAGCTCATGGCCGCGGCATAAGCGGCAGGCTCCGGCGGGTGCTCTTCGGTGTAGCGAATGCCGAGTCCGCCGCCGATGTCGAGATGCACAATCGGGATGCCGAGCTCGCCGAGCCGCTCGGCGAGGGTGAGCACGCGCCCGAGTGCGTCGATGAAGGGGGCCAGATCCGTGAGCTGCGAGCCGATATGACAGTCGATGCCGGTCACCCGCAGGTTCGCCAGCGCCGCGGCCTGGACGTAGACCTCCTCGGCCGCGTGGATGTCGATCCCGAACTTGTTCTCCTTCAGACCGGTGGCGATGTAAGGATGGGTCTGGGCATCGACGTCGGGATTCACGCGCAGCGACACGGGCGCGATCACGCCCATCTCCCCGGCGATCCGATCGAGCCGGACCAACTCGGACTCGGACTCGACGTTGAAGCAGCGGATCCCGACCTCGAGCGCGAAGCGGATCTCGTCCTCGCGCTTGCCGACCCCGGAGAAGATCACCTTGGCCGGGTCGCCCCCGGCGGCGAGCACGCGCTCGAGCTCGCCGAGCGAGACGATGTCGAATCCCGAGCCCAGGCGCGCCAGCACATTGAGCACCGCCAGATTGGAGTTGGCCTTGACGGCGAAGCAGACCAGATGCGGATGGTCGCGGAAGGCGCGGTCGAAGGCGCGCCAATGGCGCTCCAGCGTCGCACGGGAATAGACATAACAGGGCGTACCGAAACGCGCGGCGATGTCGGCGAGCGGGACATCCTCGGCGTAGAGGACATCGTCGCGATAATTGAAGTGATCCATGCGGTCTCGGGAGGCTCTCGGCTTGATGGAATTGGGGTGATTGGGGGCGATTCGGCTAGGGGCTGTCGGGAGGTGCGGGCGATTCGGAAGGTGCAACAGGGGCGCTCGGGACATCCGAGACGATCTCCGCTGCGGGCGCCGGCACCTCGACGACGGGCGGCTCGGGAAGATAGAGCGGGCCTTTCTGACCGCAGGCCCCGAGCATACTCGCGATGCCGAGCACGGTGACGAGGAGATAGAAGGCGGTTCTGGCCCAGCAGTGCATGCGTGCCTCGTTCAGGTCGGTCCCATGACGATCGGGAGTATAACCGGACTTGATCTTGGTCGGGCGGCTCCCGCGGGAGCCGCCCGACCAAGATCAAGGTGATTTTCGGGAGAGGGGCGCTCTCTACAGCCGCCGACGGTTGTTTGTTCCTCGCACGGCTCGGCACAACAGCGCATGGTGCCTTGATAGGCCTTAACGCATCTCGGTCGCCTGCGCGGCCTCGGGGACGACGCGGAAACGCGCCGCGGTTGCGCCGTCCTCGGTCTTCAGCCAGAGCTGCTCGCCCTCGATGCGATAGCCCCTTACCATCCCGAGCGCCGCGGCATAGCCCGCAGCCTGCTCGGCAACCGCCTGCGGACCTCGGCAGGCCATGCGGGTGGTGGCGATGGGTCCGATCATGAGTCGACCCTCGTCGAGGGTGAAGCCGCTCATGTAACGGTTGCAGCCGTCGGAGCCGGAGAGTGTACCGTCCGCGGTCAAGGCCAAGGTGATCTCGGAGCCCTTGAGCGCAGAGACCAGCGCCTCCTTGCCGTTGTTGTAGGTGTCCAGGCGCCAGGTGACGCCGACCAACGGGGTCTCGGCCAGCACGTCGAGCAGGATCAGCACGGCACCCTCGGCATCGAGCAGCTCCAACGTCCGGCCGTCCTGTCGATATCCAGCCACGGCGGCGAGATGCGCCGTGATCGCCTGTTCCACGGTCATCAGCGATTCCTCGCAGGCCATCATGGTCATGGCCATGCGCGGGTCGATCGTCAGACGATCGGCGTCGAGGGTGTAGCCGCCCGAGAAGCTGTTGCAGCCCGCGCTGCCCGAGACACGACCCTCGGCGAAGGCGAGTTGCGGCGGCGCCTCGCGTGGCTCGATGAAGACGAGACCGGCCTCGGCATCGGCATCCGCGCCGGTCTCAGCGTCGGATCGATAGGCGAGGATCCGCCACGGCGTCGCGTCGATGGCGGGCGCGGCAGTCTCGGCGCCGTCCGCGGGCGGCTCGTCGGTCGCAAAGGACGGAACGACCATGCCGATCAGGCCGAGAAGGACCAGGGTTCGAAGGGCTGACATGCGTGAGATCCTCTTGATTCCGGTGGGTTGGGTCAGGGGTTCGGCCATCGATGCAGTGCGTGCGGAGCGCCGTGTGCCGGCGTGGAACATGCCCCTCGATCGGTTGAGTGCAGCGGCACCTGGTCAGTGTAACCCTGCCCGAAAGACCTGCCGAGTCGTCCCGGGAAACCCGAGCGAATCGCTTGAGCCGCGACCTGGAATCGTCTTTAATCTCCGAGCCCACGGGTTCGGGGCGCACAGGTCCAGACTCACGAGCACCCACCCCACGAGGGTAAGCCGGCAACACAATGCGCGAGGTGGATCCGATCCATGACAGGGCCAACGTCCGAGATGCCGATACGCAGGGATCCACACCCATGAGGACCGTGGCGCGCCGGTGTGCGCTCGGATGCCGAATCCTTGTCCTGCTCGCCGGGGCCGTCTTCACCGTCCCGGCGGCGGCGATCTCCGACCCGCTCGGTTTGGATGAAGCCCTGGAGGCCGCGTCCGGTCACCCGCGGGTCGCGGCCTCGCCCGAGATCGCCGATCTCCTGCCCCGTCGCCAATCGCTTTACCTGGACTGTCAGCGGCTGGCCTTTCGCAGCTCGAGCGTCGCCGACCCCGAGCGTAACCGCCCGCTCGAACCCTTGATCAGCGCCCGAGACGCGCAGCGCCTGGAGATCATGGAGCGCTTCTTCGACGTGCTCCTCGCCGATCTGAGCTTCTCCACCGAAAGCGAGGCCATGGCGGTTGCCTACATCCAGTTCGACCGCGCCTCCGTGCGCAACGAGCTCGGCCAGATCTCGCCGCTGCGTGTCCTGGAGCTGGAGTCGGTCTATCAGGAGATCTTGCACCGTCGGGCCGCGAGCGAGATCAGCCAGCAGTTGACGCGCGCACTGCTCGCACAGGCGCTCGGCAATCCGGCCGATCTGCCGCGTAACCTGCTGCAGCCCACACTCACGATGCCGCCGGAGACCCCGCCGACGCTGGAGACCATCCTCGCGCAGGCGCTCGAGACCCCGGTCGTGCGCGACTTGATGGCGGGCCGCTCGCAGGCCGATCGGGATCTCATCGCGCTCGAGGTCCGCCAGCAGGCGCTGGAGCTGCTGCTGCGTCTACGCGCGCTGAGCGCCGCCGAGCGCAACCTGCGCACCGAGTTGGCCTGGCGCGACCTGAAGCTCGACGAAAGTCGCACACTCTACGAGCAGGAGGTGACCGCCGATCTGGGTTACTCCATGAGTCAACAGACCCAGACCCGGCAGCAGAGCCAACGGGTGAGCTTCTGCCGCGCACTGGTGTGGGCTGAGCTCGAGGCCCTTGCCGGGCAGTCCCTCGCCGAAGCGGCAGACGGAGAACAGAATCAATGACAAAACAGGCGTGGATCATCGCCCTCGGCGCGCTCATGCTCGCCACGGAGGCCTTTGCGGCCGAGGAGCTTAAGGGCTGGCTCGAATGGGTGCATGAGGTCGAGATGCGCGTGCTCGAAAACGGCGTGGTCGACGAGGTCCTCGTCAGCGCCGGTCAGCATGTCGTGAAAGGCGATCGACTCTTGAGGATGGATCAGCGCGAGGCCCAAGCCAGACTCCTGGAGGCCAAGGCACGCGTCGCCCGAGCGCGTGTGGAGGTGGAAAAGGCCGGGCGCGATCTCGTGCGCAGCCAAGAGCTGTTCGACCGCGGCTTGATCGCCATCGAAGAGCTCAAGGATGCGGAGCTTCAGCAGCTCGCCGCCACGGCGGAGGAGGAAGCGGCGAAGGCGTCCGAGGCCACGGCCCAAGTCGCACTCGAACACACCGAGCTGCGTGCCCCCTTCGACGGGATCGTGGTCTCGCGCAAGGTCTGGAACGGGGCGGTGATCTACAAGACCATCCAGCAGGAGCCACTGATCGTCATCGCGCCGGACGATCAGATGCTCGCCCGCGCCTTGGTGACCGCAGGGACGCTGCGACGCTTCAAACCGGGCCAGCCGGCACGCATCAAGATCGACGGGGCCGTGCGTGACGGGCGCGTCTACAGCCTCGGCGTGCAGGCCGTGCGTGTGGAGCTCGAAGGCGCCGTCTATTATCTCGACATCATCTTCGACCGCCGCCCGAACGAGCTGCTGCGGCCTTCCGAGACCGTGCAGATTGTTTTGCCCTGAGCATGCTGCATGGCGGGTAAATCGATGCTTGAGCACGCCTTCCCTAACCCACTCAGATGTCGGTATCGAGCATCCAGCGCATCAGGGATTTTCCCTGGGTTGCGGGGGCGGGTCGTCGACGGTGTCGTGCCCTTGCACCTCGCACCGCGAGAGTGATGCGACGAGGTCGCTGCAAAACTCGCGACCCCGGTGTCCGGACGCTCCTCTGCACGGCTGCAGAGGCCGAGGCGGTAAGGGATTGCCTGCCGACGGGCGGCGCGGCCATGCCGC
>NZ_DIUM01000124.1 GCF_002423035.1 Thiocapsa sp. UBA6158 | reverse complement strand
GGACCAACCGATGATCAAGGCCCAGTGCGGTGAATCTGCTCGTCGACTTTTGTCCCGACAAAGAGCGCATCCTGGCGCAGGGGCTCCCCGAGAAGGTCGTGCGTGTCTTCGCCGCCCACGGCATCTCGCCCTGCGAAACCCGCCGCACGTTCGAGACCTTCGTGCTCAGCGGGGAGCCTGCCGTGCGCGTGGAGATCATCTGCTCGGGCGCCGAGGAGACCTTGGAAAGCGAGATCGGGCGCTGCATGCACGAGGACCGCATCATCCGCCAGCGCCTGGGTCGGGCCTACCAAGGGCACCTGTCGCAGAATCTGGAGTTCCTGCTCGAGTACCTCTTCGCGCTGCCCGCAGCACCCGAGGCTCGACTCGATCGACTGCCCGTGCGACTCTGGGAGCGGTATCTCCCGGACTACTTCGACGAGGTCAAGCGTACGCTTTTCCGCGTGCCGTCCGTGGAGCTGGATCCGGAATAACCCCGTCGATAACCGAGAATTTAAACCGCGCCCAGAGTGAGATGCTCACTTTCGAGTGAACTCGACGTTTGGTGCATCCATGGTCCTTAACCTGGATGCTGTTCAAAAAAGTTTATCTTTCTTCATTATCTTAAATCGCGCCGACTCCGACGCTCGTCAAGTCTGCCGGGGCCGATCCCATCGAAAAAACATCGCATACCGCGCCGGGCGCGGTTTAAGGAGACGAGCATGCCGGCCAAAGCGTTCGACGTCGTCATCATCGGGGCGGGACCTGCCGGGCTGTTCGCGGCCATGCGTCTCGCTGACAGGATGAAGGTCCTGGTCGTCGACCGACGCCCGCGGCCGGGCGGGGCCGGTGGCTACACCGACGGCAAGCTCAACCTCTCCCCGCATATCGGGCTGGATCTCGCGGAGCTCGGGCTTTCGGAGGAGGAGGCGACCCGTCGGATCGAGGAGGTGGATCGAATCTTTCTCGACCACGGTGCGGATCCGACGCTACACGGTCTGGACGAGGCACGCGTTCAATGGTGGCTCGATCGGGTCTCCTGGGTTCGCCGCCCGGCGTCGAAGGGTCGCTGGGATATCCAGTTGGTTCCGGTGGTGCAGCGTCACATGGGGACCGACTTCGCGCACCGGGTCACCAAGGCGATGGCGGATACGGTCGAGCGTCGCGGCGGCACCTTGATGTTGGGGGTCGCGGTGACCGAGATCCGCCGCGAGACCGACGGCGACTTCGTGATCGAGACCGCCGCAGGCGACTTCCGGGCTTGCTATCTGGTCTGCTCGCCGGGGCGCGAAGGCGCCTACTGGTTCCGCGAGAAGGCGCGTGCACTCGGCGTGCAGACCGGCCATGGCGTGATCGACATCGGCTGCCGAGTCGAGATCGCCTCGGCGCTCTACGAGGAGATCACCGATGTCCTTTACGACCCCAAGTTCATCTTCTGTACCCCCACGCATCAGGATCGCACGCGGACCTTCTGCACCAATCCCGGCGGACATGTCCGAATCGAGGAGCATGGCGATTTCCGACTGGTCAACGGCGACGCCCTCAAGACATCCAAGACGACCAACACCAACTTCGCGATCCTGAACACCGTGGGCATGACCGAGCCCCTGCAGGACACCACCGAGATGGGACAACAGGTGGCGCGCTTCGCCAACTTTTGGGGCGGCGGCAACAGTCTCATCGTCCAGCGCTGGGGCGATCTCATGGCCGGTCGGCGCTCCAAGCCACAAAGCTTCTTCTCCAGCGAGTCGGGCTTTGACAAGTTGATGCCGACCCTGCCGCCGGGCCCCGGTGTAACGCCCGGCGACATCTCCTTTGCCTATCCCGGCCGAATCGTGCGCAACCTGCAGGAGAGCCTCGAGCTGCTCGCCCGTGTCATCCCGGGCGTCGCCCATCCATCGACCACCATCTATGTCCCCGAGATCAAGTTCTACGATGTTCGCTACCCGACCAGCCGCGAGCTGGAAACGGACGTGCCCGGACTCTTCGTCGCGGGCGACGGGGCAGGGAAATCGCGTGGCATCGTGGGTGCGGCGGTGAACGGGCTGATGGCTGCGGAGGGGATCCTGCGGCGGGTCGGTTGAGGCGGCAGGCGGCAGGCGGCACGTCAGCGCCCGCCGAGCATCTCCTCGACATAGACGGCGACTCCATCCATCAACATCTGCACCGCCATCATGATCAGCAGCATCCCGGTGAGTCGTACCAGCGCCCGAAGCGCACGCGGACCCAACTTCTCCATCAGAAGCCCGGAAGCCAGCAGGATCGCGGCGCTGACGCACCAAGCCGCGGTCAGGGCGGCACACCAGGTCCAGAAGCGATCGGGCTCGCGGCTCACCAGCAGCAGCACCGCGGCGAGCGCGGACGGCCCGGCGATCATGGGCACCGCCAGCGGGACGATGAAGGGTTCCTCGTCGAGCTCGCGCCGCTCGATCGTCTCATGATCCGGAAAGACCATCCGCAGTGCGATGATGAAGAGCACCACGCCCCCGGCCACCCCGAGCGCCGGTTGTTTCAGCCCCAGATGATGCAGGACCAGTTCGCCCGCCGCCAGGAAGACCAAGAGCACCAGGTAGGCAACCACCAGCTCGCGCCCGATGATCCGAATGCGCCGGGGACGCGGATAACGTCCGAGCAGCGAATGGAACACCGGAATATTCCCCAAGGGGTCCATGATGATGGCGAGCAGGATGGCGGCGGAGAGCAGATCCATGTCGTCAGTCTAAACCGCGCCCGGCGCGGTATGCATCGTTTGTTGGCGTGGTCGCGTCAGCCCCGACAATGGTCGGAGCTGACGCGGTTTAGATCACTCGCGACGCGGCTCGAGGGCGGTGTTCGCCGGGTCATCGGCCAATGCCTCGAGGGCCGCCCGATAGGCACCCTTCACGGCCGCATAGGCGCGGTGCTCGGCGTGGGTCTTCCGGTATGCCGCGGGCGTCGTCATCCGAAGGTGCTTCGCATGCCTGTGTCTGCATTGTAGACTCCGCAGGCTGTGCAGCTCCTACATCACACTTTACGAGGCATCACACCGCCCATGGTCCTGGCATCACTCTCGGTCCTCCTCGGTTTGGCACTGCTTCTATGGAGTGCGGATCGCTTCGTTGAAGGTGCGGCGGTGACCGCAAAGCATCTCGGGATGCCGCCCTTGTTGATCGGCATGGTCATCATTGGTTTCGGGACATCGGCCCCGGAGATGGTGGTCTCGGCCATTGCGGCCTTTCAGGGCAACCCGGGGCTTGCGCTCGGCAACGCCTATGGGTCGAACATCACCAACATAGCGCTGATCTTGGGTCTCACCGCGATCATCAGCCCCATTGCGGTTCACTCGAGCGTACTTCGCAAAGAGCTGCCGATCCTTGCCGGTGTCACCGTCTTCGCCGTGGTGATGCTCTTGGACGGCGAGCTGACCCGCATGGACGCCTGGGCATTCCTGGGCGTTTTCGGTGCGTTAGTGGGTTGGACCATCTGGCAAGGTCTGCGAGAACGCTCGGATGCCTTGGCCGGGGAGGTCACACAGGAACTCGATCAGGCGCGGATGCCGCTGCGCCGCGCCTTGCTCTGGCTGGGCGTCGGTCTGGTCTTCCTGATCATCAGCTCGCGTATGCTGGTCTGGGGCTCGGTCGAGATCGCCCATGCCTTGGGCGTGAGCGATCTCATCATCGGTCTGACGATCGTTGCGGTGGGCACCTCGCTACCGGAGCTGGCCTCCTCGATCATCGCCGCACGCAAGGGCGAGCATGATCTCGCCTTGGGCAACATCATCGGGTCGAATCTCTTCAACACACTCGCCGTGGTCGGGATCGCGGGTGCCATCCATCCGATGCTGGTGCCGCCGGAGGTCATCACCCGGGACATCATGGTGATGGGCCTGCTGACGCTGTCCTTGTTCGTGATCGGTTACGGGTTCCGCGGGCCGGGTCGAATCAATCGCATCGAAGGGTTGCTGCTCCTGACCTGCTACATCGGTTATACCGCTTACCTGATCGGCACCGTCTTCGGTGCCTGAGCGCATCGCGCATCCGGGAGCGCCATCGCTTGCGGGCGCCGAGCAATCGCCTCCGAGCGCAGCGAATCGATTGATCCAGGTCAGGCTTTGAGGTTGGCCTGCGTGTTGCCACATTGACGCGGCGATTGCCGAAACCCTACAATGGCGCGTTGATTGTTCGGTGCCTCGAAGGCCTTCGCTTTCGGGGTTAAACGGGAAGTCGGTGCGCGGTGCCCTCGGGAGCCGCAAAGCCGGCGCTGCCCCCGCAACGGTAGACGAGTCAAGACGCGGCGAGATGCCACTGTGAGTCATCACGGGAAGGCGCCGCGTCCGGGGTCCGACCCCGCTCGTAAGCCCGGAGACCGGCCGGATGATCGGGGACCGTTTCGATCTGTCTCGCGAGCGTGCGAGGGCCGACCTGCCGTCGGCCCTTCTCGTCTTCGAGCCATCGGGCGGAGCCTCGAACCGGGGTCGCGCGGGGCGACCGGCCGGGATGCCGGCTCCGTCCCACTTCCGCGGCTGCGCTCTCGTCCGTTCTCTATCTCTCGACCCCTTCACGTGCTGGCCCATGCGGGTGCGCTCGGGCCGTTTGTAGGAGCTTGTCGATGAGATTTCCCCTTATGGCAGCGGCCTTGTCGCTGCCGATCGGTCTGCCTGTCCACGCGGAGACGCAGACCTTGATCCTTGACCCCCTCGTGGTGACGGCAACACGCACGCCAGAGTCCGAAGATCGAACCCTGGCCTCGGTCAGCGTGATCGATCGCGAGGAGATCGAGCGCCGTCAGTTTCGCTCGGTTCCGGATGCGTTGCGGGGACTTCCGGGCGTCTCGATCTCGAGCAGCGGCGGGGCCGGTCAGCCCGCGTCCGTCTTCCTGCGCGGGACCAATGCCGGACATGTGCTGGTCCTGATCGACGGCGTGAAGGTGGGTTCGGCGACCCTCGGGACCGCGCCCCTGCAGGATCTGCCGATCGACCGGATCGAGCGCATCGAGGTCGTGCGCGGACCGCGCTCGAGCCTTTACGGCTCCGAGGCGATCGGCGGCGTGATCCAGATCTTTACGCGTCGCGGCGGTGGCGATCTGCGACCGCGGTTCAGCGTCGGCGCCGGCAGCTTCGACACGGCGAGTATCGCGGGCGGCATCTCGGGGGGCGGCGAGCGTGGCTGGTTCGACCTCGGCGCCAACATGGAGCAGACCGAGGGGATCAACGCCTGCGACGGCCGCGCCTTCCCCTTCGCCGGCTGCGGTGTGGATGAGCCGGATCGCGACGGCTACCGCAATCTGGGCGTGAGTGCACGCGCCGGTTATGAATTCAGCGACAAGGCCAAGGTCGATTTCAGTCTCCTCACCTCCGAGAATCGGACCGATTTCGACGGCTCGATCTTCTCGGGCAACCTCTCGCGCTCCGATCAACAGGTGTTCGGCGTGGAAGGCACCTTGCGTCCGCTCGATCCCTGGACCCTGATCCTCTCGGCCGGTCGTAGTCAGGACACCTACCGGGCGTTCTATTCGGACGTCTTTGTCCGCGAGCGCTTTGTCGACAGCTTCGAGACCGAGCGCGACAGCTTCGGGATCCAGAACGATCTGGCTTTGATCCCGGGTCAACTCTTCACCCTGGGTCTGGACTACCAGGTCGACCGGATCTCGGGGACCGTCGACTACACGGACGACTCGCGCAGCAATACGGGTGTCTACGGACAGTATCTCGGCTCCATCGGTGCGAACGAGCTTGCCGCCAGCCTCAGATACGACGACTACCAGCAGTTCGGCGGACAGACGACCGGCAATCTGGCTTGGGGCTACCTCTTCGATCAGGGGGTTCGCGTGTCCCTGTCCTACGGCACCGCCTTCAAGGCGCCGACCTTCAACGACCTCTACTACCCCGGCTTCGGCAACCCGAATCTCGCCCCGGAGGAGTCGGCGAGTGTCGAGCTGGGTTTGAGCGGAACCCTCCCGCTCGGTCGCTGGGAGATGAGTCTCTACGAGACCGATATCGACGACCTGATCACCTTCGATGCGGTCACTTTCGCACCGGCCAACATCGCCTCGGCCCGCATCCGCGGCTTCGAGGCGTTCGGAATGCTGCGCATCCAGGAGTGGGATCTCGGCGCGAGCCTCACCCTGCTGGACCCCGAAAACCGCTCGAACGGCCCGAATCAGGGTAACCTGTTGCCGCGACGCCCCGAGCAGATGGTCCAGCTCGACCTCGATCGCCAATTCGAGCGCTGGTCGGCCGGTCTGAGCATCTATGTCGCCGGGCGAACGTTCGACGACCTGGCCAACAAGGAGCGCCTGGACGGCTACGCCCTGTTGGGTCTGCGTGCCGAGTACGCCTTCACCCCCGCCGTGCGCATTCAAGGACGACTGGAGAACGCACTCGACGAGGACTACCAGACGGCGTATCTGTTCAACCAGCCGGGGAGGGCGTTTTATCTGACCTTGAGATACGAGCCGTAGGAACGCCGCCAGCCACCAGCCGCCAGCCACCAGCGAATCAACGAAAGCTGATAGCTGGCGGGATGAAGCACAAGGCGGGAAGCTGGAGGCAGGAGGCAGGAGGCAGGAGGCAGGAGGCAGGAGGCAGGAAGCAGGAAGCTTCCCGCAATCGAACCGCTTTCGACACCCCGTACGACCACCTACAATGGCCGCGCGAGACCCGAGCACCATCACATTGTCGCCCCGGCGACGCGACCAGGAGATCCGACCTCATGACCCCCATCACCGACTCTCGCAGCCGCATTCTGATCGGCCTTGCCTTGGCCGCCCTCATGGCGGCGACGCGCGGCCAACAGTTCGCCCCGCTGGCGCACCATCTTCCGGATGCCTCGCTGGCTGTCTTCTTCATGGCAGGTTTGTATCTGCGCTCGATCTGGGGCTTTCCGGCCCTCTTCGGTCTGGCGACCGTCATCGACCTGACCGCCATCGGTTGGGGCGGCGTGAGCGGCTACTGCATGACCCCGGCCTACTGGATGTTGGTTCCTGCCTACGGCGTGGTCTGGGGGATGGGGCGCTGGTCCGCCGGTCGTCTCGAGATGACTAAGGAAAGCCTGCCTCTGCTCTTCGGCGTGCTGCTGGCCGGCGGTGTCCTGTCCGAGGTCTTCGCCGGCGGCGGCTTCTATCTCTTCTCCGGTCGCTTTGCCGACCTGAGCGTGGTCGAGCTGCTCGGGCGTTTTGCGACCTACATGCCGGCGACCCTGCTGCACCTGATGGTCTATGTGGGCCTGGCCACGGTCGTTCATCTGACCCTGGCGCGCGCCCTGACGGGGACCCGTTCCGAGCGTGCCCGTCCGCAATGACCGACGACAGCGCACAAGAGCGCCATCGCCGGCGCATGCAGCGCCAGAAGGAGCTGGTGGATGCCCGCATTGCGCGTGCAGATCAGGACTGCGGTGTCCTGGTCGTGAACACCGGCAACGGCAAGGGCAAGAGCTCCTCGGCCTTCGGGATGGTCGCACGCGCGATGGGTCACGGCATGAAGGTCGCCGTGGTCCAGTTCATCAAGGGTAGCTTCGCGACCGGGGAGGAGGCCTTCTTCAGGCGTTTTCCCGAGCTCGAGTATCACGTGATGGGCGAGGGCTTCACCTGGGAGACGCAGGATGCCGAGGCGGATCGGCGCGCGGCGATGGCGGCCTGGGAGAAGGCCGCCGCCTTCCTTGCCGATCCGGCCTTCGGCATGGTGGTGATGGACGAGCTCAACATCGCGCTCAAGCTTCGTCTGGTTCCGCTCGATGTGGTTCTCGATGCCTTGCAGAACCGTCCCATCCATCAACATGCGGTCGTCACCGGCCGCGCGGCTCCTGCGGAGTTGATCGAGATCGCCGACACGGTCACCGAGATGCGCCCGCTCAAGCATGCCTTCGATGCCGGCATCATGGCGCAGAAAGGGGTCGAGCTCTGAGCATGGATGATCCGCTCCGGCCCCGCTCCGACGGGGGCGGACGCACACTGGTCCTCGGCGGGGTGCGCTCGGGCAAGAGTCGACTGGCCGAGCGTCTGGCCATCGAAAGCGCGCTTCCGGTCGTCTATGTGGCGACCGCACACGCGGGGGATGCCGAGATGACCCGGCGGATTGCCGGGCATCGCGAACGTCGCCCGCACGACTGGGGCCTCATCGAAGAACCGCTCTTGTTGGCCGAGGTGCTGGCGCGCGAATGTGCGCCCGATCGCTGCATCCTGGTCGACTGTCTGACACTTTGGTTGACGAATTGGCTTATGAAAACGGATGAATCGGGTCTGCACGATCAGACCCGGGCACTGCTCGACGTCGTTTCACGGGCGCCCGGGCGCCTCGTCATGGTCGGCAACGAGACGAGCATGGGCGTGATCCCGCTCGGCGCGCTCTCGCGTCGGTTCTGCGACCTGGCCGGCGTGCTGCACCAGGATCTGGCTGCGCGCTGCGATCAGGTCATCCTGACCGTTGCCGGTCTGCCCCTCATGCTCAAAGGAGACCCGGCATGATCGAAGGTCTGCGCTGGATCAGCCGACCTTGTTTGCCGATCGATGCCATGGCCGCCGATGCGGCGCGGCGCCGACAGGATCAGCTGACCAAACCACGTGGCTCGCTGGGGCGACTCGAAGAGATCGCGATCCGGCTCGCCGGCTTGCAGGGCACGCCGACACCGTCACCCGATCCCGTGCAGATCCTGCTGTTCGCGGCCGATCACGGGGTTGCCGCCGAGGGTGTCTCGGCCTTCGCGCAGGCCGTGACCAACCAGATGGTGCGCAACATCGCCGGAGGCGGTGCCGCGATCTCGGTGCTTGCGCGTGCACTGGATGCGCGCATGGAGATCATGGATCTCGGGACGGTCGAGGATCCGGGGCCGATCCCGAACCTGCGCTCCGAGCGCATCGGCTCGGGAACCGGCAACATCGCGCGCGAGCCGGCGATGACCGACGAGCAGCTCGCCGCGGCCATGAATGCCGGTCGCGCTGCAGCCGAGCGCGCGGTGGACAGCGGGGCGCGCTTGCTGATCTGCGGCGAGATGGGGATCGCCAACACCACCCCGGCGACGGCCTTGGCCTGTGCGCTGCTGGATCTGCCGGCCGGCGCGCTCGTCGGCCCCGGCACCGGGCTGGATCAAACGGGGATCGAGCGCAAGGCCGAGGTCATCACCAAGGCGCTGGCATTACACGTCACTTCCGAGCGGACCCCGCTGGAGTTGCTGGCTCGACTCTCCGGTTTCGAGCTTGCCGCGATGGTCGGTGCCTTCATCACGGCCGCCCAGCGCGGAGTCCCGGTGCTGGTCGACGGCTTCATCGCGAGCGCATCGGCGCTCGCCGCCGTGCGCCTGCAGCCCGAGGTGCGCGATTGGCTGTTGTTCTCACACGGCTCAGCGGAGCCCGGGCATCGGCGCATCATGGCCGCGTTGGATGCCGATCCGCTGCTCGATCTGGGTCTGCGACTCGGTGAAGCCAGCGGCGCGGCCGTCGCCGTGCCACTGTTGCGGCTGGCCTGCACCCTGCACCAGCAGATGGCGACCTTCGGCGAGGCCGGGGTAAGCGAGGGCTGATGCAGGATCGCTTCGTGGATCTGCTGCGTCATGGCGAGGCGCAGGGTGGGGCGCGCTTTCGAGGTGGCCATGACGACCCCCTGAGCGCCGAAGGCTGGGGTGAGATGACGCGTGCGACCGCCATGAATCCGGGCTGGACGCGCGTCGTCTGCTCCCCGTCGCTGCGTTGCAGCGCATTCGCGCACCGCCTTGCCGAGAGCTTCAATCTCCCCGTATCGATCATGCCCGGGCTGCGCGAGCGCGGCTTCGGGGCCTGGGAGGGATTGGCTGCGCATCAGATCCCCGCAGCGGAGCTGAGCCGTTTTTGGGATGATCCGGTCGGCTACGCGCCGCCCGACGGCGAGCCGTTCGAGGTCTTTCGCGAGCGCGTCAAGGCGGCCTGGTCTCGGGTGTGCGACGCGGGCGAGCCCTTCACCCTGGCCGTGACGCACGGCGGCGTGATCCGTGTCGTCCTCGCCGAGATGCTGCGGATGCCGCCCGAGGCATCGCTCCTGATCGAGGTCCCGCCGGCCTGCCTGTCCCGCCTACGCGTTCCGGAGCCGCCCGGGCGACCCAGTCTCATGCGCCACGGATCTCCCTGAGTGGACCTGCGTCCGCTTTGGCTTGCCGGACGCCTGCTGTCGCGTCTGCCGTTTCCCGAGCCGCGCGAGATCGAGCCCGGACTCTTGGGCTTGTCGGTGCCTTGGTATCCCGCGATCGGTGTGCTGTTGGGCGTGTTGATTGCCTCCTCCGGGACCGCGCTCGCGCCCCTGGATCCAGGTGTCGCGGCGGCCCTGGTCCTGATCCTCTGGGTCTGGTCCACCGGGGCGTTGCACTTGGACGGTCTGGCCGACAGCGCGGACGCCTGGGTCGGCGGGATCGCGAGCCGCGAGCGGACCCTCGAGATCATGAAGGACCCGCGCTGCGGGCCCGCGGCGGTGACTGTGATCGGGCTCGTTTTGATTGCGAAGTGGGCCGGGCTCCAGGCCCTGATCGCCAGCGGCTACGCCTGGATCTTGCTCCTGATTCCGCTGCTGGCACGCGCGCAATTGCCGCTGCTGATGCTGACCACACCCTATGCCCGTGACCGGGGAATGGCATCCGAGCAGGTGGCTCGCTTGCCGCGTCGCGCGGCTTGGGCGGCAACCCTGATCGCGGCGATGGCCTGTCTCTGGATCGCCGGCTGGATCGGGCTCGCGCTGTGCGTCATGGCCCTTGCGGTTTTTTGGCTGTCCCGCCGAACCATGATGCGCCGCATCGCCGGATTCACCGGGGATACCGCCGGTGCTCTCGTCGAGATCACCGAGACGGTGCTCCTCTTCACCGTCGTCCTCGCAGCCACCCTCATCCGGTAGGTTGTGCCGAGCGGGAGCGAGGCACAACTCGCCACCGGCCCATGTCCAGGTTCCCGTCGTCCAACGTCGGCGCAAGTTGTGCTCTGTATCGTCAGCACGACCTACGGGGTGAACTCTTGTTTCAGTCTCGCCTGGAGCTTTTTTGCCTGCTTGAAGGCCTCTTTGAGCATCAATCGGTGCAGCTCGTTGAGGTCGTCGGGGTCGACGCGGTTGACGGCGTCCGGGTCTTTGGTCGTGAGCTGTTGGTGGATGCGAAAACGTTGGATCAAGTGGAAGGACTCGATCTCGGCTGCAACCTCCTCGGGATCACGTCGCTTTGCGGCACCGGCGAGGCGCAGTCGCTCGGCCGTGCTGGTCGCCCAGATGCCGTGCTTGAGCGCCCAGAGTCGGCCGGCGTCCATGAAGAAGCGCGCGCCCTGAGTCTTCAGATCGATGGTGTGCGGGAAATCGCGATTGCGATCGAAGGCGAATTGCCCGGCCCAGCCGAGCGGCGGGGCGACCCCGAGCGCCTGCTCGGCCAGACAGTGGAAGAAGCGTGTCTGCTCGGGCGCGGTTCTGCTCAGCCAGCCGCGCAACCGGTCGACCGGCTCGTCGCTGCCGTAGAGCGGGCGAAAATCAAAGAAGATGACGGCGTTGAGCAGGGCCTCGGGTTCGGGCTCGCGCAGCCAGGCCTGGAAGTGTTTGCGCCATTCGTCCGCACTCAGGCACCAGTCGGGGTTGCCGGCCATGATGTTGCCGCGGCAGCGCTCGAAGCCGCAGAAATGCAGCGCTTGGTTGACCGCTTGGGCGAACGGCAGGAAGGCCCGACGGACCGACTCGGTGCTCTCCGGGTCCGGCGGTACGAAGAGCAGTCCGTTGTCCTGATCGGTCGAGAAGGTCTGCTCGAGGCGTCCCTCCGATCCGAAGGCCATCCAGCACCAGGGCACGGCCGGGAGATCGAACTCGTCTTCGATCAGCTCGATGACCCGCATCGCGATCAGGTCGTTGAGCCCCGACATCCAGTAGCAGAGTGTCTCCACGCCCATGCCGGAGTGGAAGAGCTCCGCGCCGCGCCGCCGCACCCGATCGGCGGCCAATGCCATGGCCTCGACGTCGCGCGCGGCCTTGATGCCTGCGATCAGGACCTCCGCACCACCGGCGCGCAGCCCGAGCAGATCGGCTTGGTTGACGAGCCCGAAGAGGCGCCCGTCATGCTCGGTCAGGAGCAGGTGCTCGACACCGCGCTTGGCCATCATGACCCGTGCGCGATGCGCGGGTGCATCCGCGGCGAGCGTGAGTGGGGCGCCGATCATGTGGAACGCGACAGGGTCGTCGAGTCCGCCGCCCTCGAAGCCGATCACATGCAGCATGTCGCGCAGGCGGATCAGGCCTAGGGGCAGGCCGCTCGCGGGATCGCAGACGACGGCGGCGTCCAGATGATCTTGACTGAAGTGATAGAGCGTCTCGCGCAGGCTGGTCCCCGGGCCGACGATCAATGGCTCTCGCCGCGCCAAACTGCGCAGAAGGCCCTGATCGGTTTCCCCCGCGGCCAGGAGATCCGAGGTTTCGCTTACCGGATGGTCGGTCTCTGGCATGCTGTTGCTCCGTCGGCGTCAGGTGCGATCGAGCAGTTCTTTGACCTTCTCGACCAGGTCGCGGGTCGAGAAGGGTTTGGACATGTAGGCGTCGGCGCCGAGCGCGAGGCCCTTGTTCTGCTCGGCCTCGCGTCCCTTCGCGGTGAGCATCAGGATTCGCGTTCCGGCCAAGTCCGGATCCGAGCGCACCGCCTCGAGTACGGCGAACCCGTCGAGCTTGGGCATCATGACATCGAGCACCACCAAGTCCGGACGGTGGGTCCGCACGGCGGCCAGACCGGCCTCGCCGTCGCGTGCCACGCGCACCTCGTGTCCCTCGCGCATCATCAGAAACTCGAGCGAGATGACGATGTTGGGCTCGTCGTCGACGATCAGGATCCGCTTATTCATCGTTGGGCTCATGATCAGGCCTTCAGTCCGTTGGGTGACTCGGATGGGCGGGCAGCTCAAAGCAAAGGGTAGCACCTTTTCCGGGCGTGCTTTCCGCCCAGATGCGACCGCCCAGATTGTCGATGATTCGACGGCTGATGGGCAAACCCAGTCCGGTCCCGCCGGGTTTGGCGCCGCCGCGCGCGGTCTGATGGAACTTCTCGAAGACCAGCTCCAGATCGCTCTCGGGGATGCCGTGGCCGTTGTCCTCGACACAGACTCGCCAGGCCGCGTCGGCGCGCGAGAGTCCGATCCAGACCTTGCCCGATCCGGTCGGGGCGAACTTGGCGGCGTTCGACAACAGGTTGACCAACACCTGCACGATGCGGTCGCGATCGCCCCAGACCATGGCCGACTCGCCGGGCAGTTCGAGATGGACGCGGCAGCCGCGCTCCTCGACATATTGCTCGGTGGCCGACACGGCTTGGTGGATGACGTTCTGAAGCTGCACCACCTCGGTGCGCCAATCGGCATGGCCGGACTCGATCTTGGCCAGATCGAGCACCTGGTTGACCAGGCGCGAGAGCCGCTCGGTCTCGCTGACGAGGATGCCGAGGAAGCGGCGGCGTTGCTCGACATCGATGTCGGGGTCGTCGAAGAGGATCTCGGAGAAGGCGCGAATGGATGAGAGCGGGGTGCGCAGCTCGTGGGTCACGGAGGAGATGAAATCGTCCTTCATGCGGTCCAGATCCTGGAGCCTGATGTTGGCCGCGCGCAGCTCCTCGGTCGCGGCTTCCAGGGCCTGCGACTTCTGTTCGAGCTGGCGGCTGTAGGCGCGGATTTGGGACGCCTCGTCGAGGATGTTCAGGACCTCGTCGAGCCCGAGCGGCTCCTCGTCCGTCACCGACGCGACCATCACCCGGGCCGAGGCGCCGCCGATCGCACCGGAGAGGAGCGTCTCGGCGAAATAGACCGTCTCCGCATCGGCCGGAAGCGCCTCGGGCGAGTCCACCCCGCGCGATCGGGCATACTGTACAAAGGCCGTGCGCGTCCGCACCGAGCCGAGAAAACGCTCGGCCAATCTCATCAACTCCGCGATCTCCGCACTCCCGCGCCACAGCGGCGCACTCGCCAGCGCGGTGCGGCGCGAGGCATCGACGA
This sequence comes from Thiocapsa sp. UBA6158, assembly GCF_002423035.1. Classification (GTDB taxonomy): domain Bacteria; phylum Pseudomonadota; class Gammaproteobacteria; order Chromatiales; family Chromatiaceae; genus Thiocapsa. The sequence goes on along the minus strand of NZ_DIUM01000124.1, from coordinate 8,280 downwards.
AGATGCCGGCCTGGGATGCCTCCGCGGCGTTTGGTGCACGCAGCGAGGAGACGAATAAAAAGGCGCCGATATTCGCAGTCAGGCTCCAGAAGAGACCATGCGTAATCTCGTTCCAGCCGCTCAACCCGAACAGCGCCATCGGGGCGAGGATGTCGAGCCCGCCGAGACCCGTCTCCATGAATGCGCGCGGGAGCCAACCGGACTTGGCGAAAGAAGGCAGAAGCAGTGTATAGATCCAGACCAGGAAGCCGGCCGACACGCCGGCGAGTGCGCCCTCGCGCGTCCCGCCGCGCCAGTAGAGACCGCCGATCACGGCGGGGGCGAATTGGGCGACGGCCACGAAGCTGATCAGACCGATGCCGACGAGCGCGTAGGCCTCGCCGGCGAGCCAGTAGTAGAGAAAACCGAGCAGCAGGATGACGATGATGGCGCCGCGCCGGATCGTGAGCAGCAGCCGTCCGAGGTCGGCTGCCGGAGGTCGGCGACGCCAGCGCCGCAGCAGTGCCGGCAGGACCAGATCGTTGCTGACCATGGTCGAGAGCGCGATGGTCTCGACAATGACCATCCCGGTTGCCGCCGAGAGTCCGCCGATATAGACCAGGAGCGCGAGCCAGGGCTGCTCGAAGGCGATCGGCAGCGTCAGCATGAAGGTATCGGCGTTCACCGTGCCGTCCGGGAAGGTCAGGAGTCCCGCGATGGCGATCGGTACCACGAAGAGGTTGATGAGCAGCAGATAGAGCGGAAAGAGCCAGATGGCGCGGCGCAGGTGGCGCTCGTCGCTGTTCTCCACGACCGCGACCTGGAACTGGCGCGGCAGAAGCATGACCGCCAGACCGGCCAGCAAGGAGATGGCGAACCAGTCGGCGAAGGGCGAGATACTCGGCTCGAGCAGTGGTTTCAGCTGAGCGCTGCCCTCGATCGGCGGCAGCGCCGGCCCGCCGAGTCCGAGCAGGCCGAAGGTGATGAAGAGACCCATCGCGAGAAAGGCGACGAGCTTCACGATGGACTCGAAGGCGATGGCCGCGACCAGCCCTTCGTGACGCTCGCTCGCATCGAGATGACGGGTGCCGAACAGGATGGTGAAGGCGGCGAGCAGCAGCGCGACGACGAATGCGGTGTCGGCCCAAAAGGGTCCGTCGCCGTGCACCGGCATCCGGACCTCCGGATAATGCGACAGGATGGTGAAGCTCCACGCGATCGCCTTGAGCTGAAGCGCGATATAGGGCACCACGCCGATCACGGCGATGACGGTGACCAGACCGCCGAGGACCTGACTCTTGCCGTAACGCGAAGCGATGAAGTCGGCAATGGAGGTGATGCGCTCGGCCTTGCTGACCCGCACCATCTTGAGCAGGAGCGAGCCCCACAGGAGCACCATGAGGGTGGGGCCGAGATAGATGGGTAGGAATCCCAGGCCATTCTCGGTGGCGCGCCCGACGCTGCCGTAGAAGGTCCAAGCGGTGCAATAGACGGCGAGCGAGAGGGCATAGATCGTCGGGTGCGCGATCACCGAACGGCCCTGCTCGGCGCGCCGATCGGCCCAGTAGGCGACCGCGAAGAGGAGTCCCAGGTAGGCGAACGAGATGCCGATGATCAGCGGGCCGTTGATCATTCAACCGGTGCTCGCGCCGATCAATCGCGTGTGCGCGACACGATCCAGGCCGCGACGGCGATCAACAGGGTCCAGGTTACGAAGAGATAGAGCAAGAGGACAGGCGCCCCGAGCCAGCGGCCGAGTCTCTCGAACTGCATGACCAACGGCGAGAACAACAACAGCATCCCGCACAGGAAGAGCAGCAGCAGACGTTGTCGCAGCAGGGTTGCACGGGGCATAGGCCGGTACCGGATGAGGTTCGGGCATGCTTGAACAGTATAGTCATCGAACGACCGGTCGTCCGGTCGACATGGGCACGGGTTTCGATTGCTTCAGTCCGCTCTCACATACATTGAACCCGAGCATCACGGGTGAGGCGATGGCGAATCGGCTGTTGCTGAAATCCTCTATGAGCGAGCAGGGTTTTCGCAACCTCTCCGAGGAGTGGTGGCATGACACCCCGGTCGACGAACCCTATCCCGACACCTCTTTCGATGTCCCCGTGCGATGAGGAGCGAGCATGTTGCAACCCATGACACCGACCATGACCCCGATCGTCGAATCGCGGATCCGCGAAACTGCGCGTTCGTCCGTGCCGTTGAGCTGCTTCTTCTTGATTCTCTTGTGGGGATTGGCGGGGGGGATGACGTTTGCCGAAGACGCACCCGCGCAGGCCGCGTTCCCGGATGAAGAGGACTGGCCCGAGATGGACCTCGAGGCCCGTATCGCGGCGGTCAGCGACGGCGAGCTTCGGTTCGTCGGACCCGAACGTGCCGCCGAGACCCATCGGCATGTCAATCGGATCCGTATCGGAGCAGAGAGCCTAAGCGAGGGATGGATCGAGCTGACCCAATGCCACGAGAATCTCGACGCGGTCCGCGCGGCACAGATCCTCTTCAGCGCCGAGCGAATCCGCGACCTGGAGGTGGTCAGTGCGGAAGGGATCGGGCGCGCCTGGGTGGAGGGTCATTCGGTCCAGCTCACGGATATCGCGCCCGAGGCGACGCTCTGCATCCGCGCCGAAAGCCGAGCCATGTCCGCGCTCGGCGAAGGGCGTTACCGGCTGCGCAACGGGCCTTATATGCGCCGTTTTCTCGACGGCTACTACCCCATGCAGGTGTCCCTGGACGTGTCCTACCCGGCCGATCGACTTGCACTCGTGCAGCACCAACCGGCCATGCAGCCCGGATTCGAGGTGCGTGCCGAGCCCGGTCATGTCGCGGTCGATGCCGCCTTCGAGGGGCGGCTCTTTACCTGCCTGGATTTCTGCGAGGCCGGGTTCTCGGATTGCGGGGTGGCCGTGAGCGACTGCGCCCAGTGATCCACCGAGGAGCCTCGGTCGTGCGGCTGCGGTGTTCCGAGACCACCGCGCCATGCGAGGATCCGAGCCGCGCAGGCGCAATTCCGCGTTGTGCCTGCGCAGCTCGCTGTTAGTTCGCCGGCGGCGTCACTGTTGCAGGGCGTTCAGAAGATCCTCGGGACACTGGACGGTAAGGGCCGGATGTTCGAAGTCCGGGCCGTTGAGCGTGACGAGGCTGTCGACCCCGATCCGGCGTGCGCTCTCGAAGACGAGTGCATCGCCGAAGTACCGCCAACCGAGGCTTAGAGCCCCGTCGATCACCGCCGCATCGACGGGGGCAATCGCCAGTGTCGCGCAAACGCGTTGCATTGCCGAACGCGCCGACGCGAATCCGCAGGTCTGTTCAAGCTCCCGGTGCAGCGGATCGATGGCCGCTGCACAGATGTATCCTTGGATCGCCCCCCTGGCCGCAAGGTCCAGGGCGGCGCTTGACGGGTTTCCGGGTTCCTGCGCGTTGATGAAAGCATCCATCAGGACCGTGATGTCGAAGAGTGTCTTGGGCGGTGCGGTCATCGGCTTCCTCCTTGGCTTCGTTGGTGGTTTGAATCCTTCTGACCGGTGGCCCGCGCCGGCGGCGCACAGGGCAAAGCCCGGCGTTCGGTCGAGTCGAGTGGTGTATTCCGGGCGATGGCGCGCGGTGTGTCGGGACGGCGCGTGGGTGTATTTCCCGGGCGCTCGCCGGAACATCGACGATACGGCGATCGCGCCTGGCGGGAGCCAGGGTTGCTGCTGCAGCCCACGCCTTGCCGATGTTGCCCGATGCTGCTCTGCGCGCGAGGATCGGGTGTGCGAGGGTCGGTGAGCGCGTCCGTTGCATGTCGCGTCCGGTAGAGCTAATCCATGGTCCCGATCATCCCTGCTCCGATCGAGCTTGTCCAGACTCCCTGCTCGTCGCCCCCGAGCACACTGCTGTCGTCTTTGTGTCTACCCGGATTCCCGGTCGATCTCCGAGCCGGATGATAGGTGTTTCTCGGGCTTCTTGTCCAAGGATCGATGACGAAACGTCGAGCGCTCGGTCCCATGCCCGGGCGGCGTCGGCGGTTCGTCCAGTGCGAGCTCGCGGCAGGACCACCGACGGTTGCGGCGACCGGTCTCGCTGGTGCGACCGAGCCGATCACGTCGACCCCGGGGCCTTTTCGCCGATCGGTTTCGGTGCGATCTCCCAGATTCGCTGCGCGTACTCACGGATCGACCGGTCGGAGGAGAACTTACCCATCCGTGCAACGTTCAGGATCGACATGCGGTCCCAATCCGAAGGTCGGTCGTAGACCTCGCTGATCCTGTCCTGGCATTCCAGATAGGCGCGATAGTCGGCCAGCACCATAAAGGGATCCTGATTGATCAGGTGATCCGTCAGGGGGCGAAAGAGGTTGGTATCGCCGTGCGAGAAGAGCCCCGAGACGATGAGGTCGATGTCGGATTTCAGCTCATGGTCGCCGTGATAATAGTCCCAAGGCCGATACCCCTCGGTCTGTTTGCGGCGGACCTCCTCGGCGGTCATGCCGAACAGGAAGAAATTCTCGGCACCGACCTCTTCGCGAATCTCGATATTGGCGCCGTCGAGCGTGCCGACCGTGAGCGCCCCGTTCATCGAGAACTTCATGTTGCCGGTCCCCGAGGCCTCCTTGCCGGCGAGCGAGATCTGCTCGGAGAGATCCGCGGCCGGGTACAGCCGCTGTCCGTTCTTGACATTGAAGTCGGGCATAAAGGCGACGCGGATGTAACCGTTGATCTGCGGGTCGTTGTTGACCACCTCGGCGACCGAGTTGATCAGTTTGATCATCAGTTTGGCCATGTAATACCCGGGGGCTGCCTTGCCGCCGAAGATAAAGGCACGCGGCACCATACCGAGATTCGGGTTCTGCTTCAGGCGTTGATAGACGCGGATGATGTGCAGGACGTTCAGATGTTGGCGCTTGTACTCGTGCAGGCGCTTGGCCTGGATGTCGAACATCATGGTCTGCGGATCGAGCGCCACGCCTGCATGCTGGTTCAGCCAGAGGGCCAGATCGCGCTTGGCGGCGGTCTTGACCTCGCGCCAGCGCGCCTGGAGTCCGGGGTCGTCGGCATGCGCCTCCAGGTCGTGCAGACACTCGAGGTCCCGGATCCAGCGGTCGCTGCCGCACATCTCGGTGATCAGTCCAGCCAGACGCGGGTTGCTGACCACGATGAAGCGACGCGGCGTCACACCGTTGGTGACGTTGTGAAAGCGCTCCGGCGCCATCTCGTAGAAATCCTTGAGCAGCGTCGTCTTGATGAGCTCCGAATGCAGCGCGGCGACCCCGTTGACCGCACGGCTGCCGACGACGGCCAGGTGGGCCATCCGGATCCGCCGCCCGCCGGCCTCGTCGATCAGCGACATGCGCGCGACGCGCTCCTCGTCGCCCAGGTAACGCATGCGCACCTCGTCGAGGAAGCGCCGGTTGATCTCGTAGATGATCTCCAGATGGCGCGGCAGCAACCGCTCGAAGAGACCGACCGACCAGGTCTCCAAGGCCTCGGGCAGCAGGGTGTGGTTGGTGTAGCAAAAGGTTGCGCGGGTGATCGCCCATGCGTTATCCCAGGTCATCTCATGATCGTCCATGAGCAGACGCATCAGCTCGGCCACGGCGATTGCCGGATGCGTGTCGTTGAGCTGGGCGACGAACTTCTCGTGGAAGCTCTCGAGGGGGCCGACGGTGTTCAGATGCAGCCGGATCATGTCCTGGATCGAGCAGGACACGAAAAAATATTGTTGCTTCAGACGCAGCTCCTTGCCGACCTCGGGCTCGTCGTTCGGATAGAGGACCTTCGAGATCGTCTCCGCCTCGATCTTGGCGTAGACCGCGCCGTAATAGTCCCCGACGTTGAAGGTCTGGAAATCGAACGACTCGGGCGCCTCCGCCTTCCACAGGCGCAGCAGATTCACGTTGGCGACCCCGTAGCCGAGCACCGGGGTGTCGAAGGCGACGCCGCAGATCACCATGTCCGGCACCCACCGGACACGCTGGCGTTGCGCGTGATCGCGATAGTGCTCGGTGTGACCGCCGTACATGACCGGGAAGCTGATCTTGGGTCGCGGGATCTCCCAGGGGTTGCCGTTGCGCAGCCAGGTGTCGCTGCGCTCGACCTGCCAGCCGTCTTCGATGATCTGGTCGAAGATCCCGAACTCGTAGCGGATGCCGTAGCCGATTGCCGGGATCTGGACGGTCGCAAGCGAATCCATATAGCAGGCGGCCAGCCGACCCAGTCCGCCGTTGCCCAGACCCGGCTCCTCCTCTTCCTCCAGAATGGCGTTGAAGTCGAGGTCCAGTTCCTCGCCCGCACGCTTGGCGACCTCCGCAATCCCGAGATTCACCAGATTGTTGGCCAGATACGGTCCAAGTAGATACTCGGCCGAGAGATAACAGACGGTGCGCGCATGGGAGCTCTTATAGACCTGGGCGGATTTCATCCAGCGCTCCAGCATACGATCGCGCACCGTGAAGGCGGCGGCCATGTAGAGGTCGTGGGGCGTGGCGACCTCGCGGAAACGCCCCTGGATGTAGAAGAGGTTGTCGATGTAGGCCTGTTTCAGAGACGCCTTCGACATGCCCGTGCGGGTGTGCTCGTGAGTCGTGCCCGGGGCCTCGGTTTGGGTCTCGGCCGAGGCCTCGGTGGCGATTGCTGTCTTCATGGCGGCGTCTCGTCGGCAGGGCAGCGGTTGGGACTTAAACCGCGCCTGGTGCGGTAAGCGATGTTTTTGGATGGGATCGGCACCGGCAGACTTGATGTCCGCTGGCGCCGGCGCGGTTTAGAAGGGCCACATCCAGTCGTCGACATCGGGCTTGTCGATCCCGTGCTCGTGTGCATAGTTTCTGCAGTCGATCTGCATATCGCGCAGCTTTTCCTTTGCATGCGCACCCGCGACCTGCAGGCGCGGGACCCGGTTGATGACGTCGATGGCCAGGCTGAAGCGGTCGATCTCGTTCTCGATGGCGAACTCCAGCGGCGTGTTGATATTGCCCTTTTCTTTGTAGCCGCGCACGTGCAGGTTCCTGTGGTTGGTGCGGCGATAGGCTTGTCGGCCACGATCACGTTGATGTCGTCGCGGCTCTGTAGACAATGGTCGACCGTGGCGAGCAGGGTGTTGAGGTCAGGCGGCAGATAGATACGCGTGACCTCCGGATTCTTGTTGACCACGACATCCAGGAAGCCCGGATCCTGATGGGTGAAGCCGTTGTGGTCCCGGCGCCAGACGATCGAGGTGATCAAGAGGTTCAGAGAGGAGATGCGCGCCCTCCAAGGGATCTCCTCGCAGATCGCCAGCCACTTGGCGTGCTGGTTGTACATGCTGTCGATGACATGGACGAAGGCCTCGTAGGTTGCGAAGAAGCCGTGTCGACCCGTCAGGACATAACCCTCGTACCAGCCCTCCAGGGTGTGCTCGGAGAGCATCTCGAGGACGCGCCCATCGGGCGAGAGCTCGCCGCCGTCGGCGTCCTCGGGCTTGTAGCTGCGCAGCCAGTCTTCGAGCTGTTTGAGATGCGCGGGATTGTCGTGCATGCCCGAGAGCGGCACCTGATGGGTACGCCAGAAGCCCTCGACCTTCTTGCCGTCGAGCTCGACAGGGCCGGTCCAACCCTTGGGGGTACGCAGCACGATCATCGGCCAATGGCAGCGCTCCGCCTTGCCGCTCATGCGGGCCTCTCGCTGAAAGGCGTGGATCCGGGCGAGACAGGCATCCAGGGTGGCCGCCATGGTTTGGTGCATCGTCATGGGGTCGTCGCTCTCGATGAAGTAAGGCGTCCAGCCGTAGCCGCGCATCAGCTCGGCGAGCTCCTCGCGCGGGATCCGTGCGAGCAAGGTCGGATTGTTGACTCGTGGATGGAACCCGGTGTCTCGGGCGTACAGTGCGAGCCGATTCCGCCCGGGAAGGAGAACTGCTTGAAGAAGGCGCGCATGCCGTCTTCATCCTCGCCCTTGTTGGGGTAGATCTCGGAGTAGGTGCCCTCCAGATCGACCGGAGCCAGCACGCCCGGGGCGCCGTGGCCGGGGCCGGCGAGGAAGATCGCCTCTTGTACATGCTCTCGGATGATGCGGTTGAGGTGCACATCCATGAAGGAGAGGCCGGGGCTCGCACCCCAAATGACCGAGCAGACGTTTCTTCAGATGGCTCTCGGCGAGCGACTCGCGCAGCAGCGGGTTGTTCCGAAAGTAGATCATGCATAAAAGACTTGGATGAAGGCGAGGTGACGGGGAGCGCTGGATCTCCGGTGAACGACGGTTGCAGCGACGCGGTCCCTGTCACCTCCAACGGCTTGCGGCACCCGCAACGGAGGACATTATAGTGCCCTGCACGATGGAC
>NZ_DIUM01000058.1 GCF_002423035.1 Thiocapsa sp. UBA6158 | reverse complement strand
GCGTCAACTGCTCTTTTTAGGATCATTGATCTGACTCCATCCGCGGCCGGCATCAGCCCCACGACCGGCGCGGCGTGGACCGACCGGGTACTCGGACTTCTCGATCGACACGGCCCCTTCACACTCGCCTGGTTGGAGGCCATCCTTAGGGCGGCGGACCAGCGCGCATCGCAACTATCCACACAAGACCCCTTGCTGGAGAAACCTCATGGGAGAGACCGACTGGAAACAGATCGTCTCCGACTGGCGGAAGCTGACGCCGGAGGAGAGACGTCGGATTCGGCTGAGCCGAATCCCGCGGAAAGTCGCCCGCAGCATGGCCTTCGAGGGCGAACCGGTGGACGAGAAGATGCTGGAGGAAGAACTACAGCGCCTCATGGAGCAACGCGCGATGTGAACACGACACTGGGCGTTCTGAGCTACACCCAGCTTGCGCCATATCTCGCCCGAAATGTCGAGCGCATGGAGGAATCGATCGCGGAGGATGACCTCGCCGAACGATCGCTCGACGAGGATCTGTTGCGTGATTTGCACGCCGGCATCTGCATGGATCTCACCCCGGAGATGGCCGGACGCTGGCGACGGGTCGACGTTCGCGTCAGCGACCACCAGGCCCCGAGTTTCCCCCAAGTTCCAATATTGATGCGCGATTACTGTCAGGATCTCCAGGCCCGCTTCTCTGTACTGACCGGTCCATCGGACGACCAGATTCCGGAGCTGCTCGCGTTCGCCGAGGGCAGGCTACTCTCCATCTATCCCTTTGAAGACTTCAACGGCAGAACCACGCGCGTGCTGATCGCCGAGTTGCTGCGGAGACTGGAACTGCCCGCGATGGATCCAACACCGGAGCCTGGCGACGAGACCCGAGCCTATCTCGCTGCGCTCAAGGAAGCCGATCGGGCAAGTTGGCAACCGCTGATTCAGGTTTGGCTCTGGCGCTTCGCCAAGGAGAATTTGCCGGGGCCTCATTGAAGCCATATCTCGCGGCTCGTCATCGTCATCTTCGGACGGATTTCCCCGGCGAATTTGCCAGGGCCTCATGCAGCCGAGACGACCAGAAGCGCCGTATGCAACGGTCTAGGGCTCGCCGAATTATCTGATGGGGCGGCCGGTGGACGCGTTGGACCTCCCCGCTCATGACCGCCGCAGACGTGCTCTTCGCGGCCCGGATCGCCGCCGCTTGGACTAAAGTCAACGGACAGCCTGATCGGCCGCACACATCACCCGCCTCGCGTCTTACGGCTGCAGCGTCAGCACATTCGCCATGCCTCGCCGTACACCATCCGCGATGGCCCGACGAAAACGCGGTATGCAGGCAGTTCAAACCGCACGCCTTCAATTGCGCAAGGAACCGTTTCAACCAACAACACGAACAGGCCGGTGTGAACGCCGCACCGTCACGGCTCTAGCGCAGCCTCGAAGGGAACGAACTCGAACGCTCGAACGGCAAGATCGACCGCTGCCGGCTGCTCGTCGCTGCGGAAGGTCAGCGAGACCTTGGAGATCCCATGCAGGGCCGGCGTCGCCGGGAGGACGACCTCGATCGTGCCGTCTTCGGTCTGCGGGAGGCATGCAAGGATCTCGACGGGGATCGCAGGCGGCGGCAGTAGATCGTCGTTCGCGCGCTCGAACGAGAGCACGGCATCCTTGATCTCGGTCGCGGAGCCGAACCGGATCGAGAGCGTACCGTTCGACAGGCTCGCGGTGCGGCCCTCCGGGAGAACGAACGCGAGCCCTCCGCTTCCGGTGATGCTCGACGCGAAACGGGGCGTCCCCGCGTCGCGCGAGAAGGCGATCGGATCCTTGAGCGCGGTCCAGGGGACGATCCGGTTCTCGTCGGCCAAGAAGTCGATTCGCTGCCCCGGCGCGTATAGCGCTTCGAGCTGGCCGGAGAGGTTCATCGCGTCGAGATAGCGACGCATGTTGGCGTGGGCGGTGTTGATTCCCCCGAGGATCAACGACAGGGTGTGGACAGTCGTCTGGAAGGGGATCACCTCCCCGGTGGCCATATTCCAACCTTCCCATGGACCGTGCTCGGTGAAGAGGGTCGAGATGCGCGCCCACTCGGCCTGCAGAAACCCCTCCACCTGCTCGGGAGCGATCCCGTAGGCAACGCCGAGGCTATAGAGCGACGGGGCTTGCGTGTCGAGCGGAGCATCGGTCACCGCGATGTCGCCGATCCCGATCAGGCCGGTGTATTCGGTCCCTTTGCCGCTGTAGGCCTCCGAGAGGAGTCCGGGCAGCCCATGTCGGGTCGAGAAATCAAGCTCGATGTCGACGAGTGTCTCCAGACCTCTGCGCCATGCCGGGTTGCGGTGCTCCTGCATGAACAGTGACAGCCCGAGCAACTGGAAGGCCGAGCCGTCCCAGGCGGCCAAGGCATAGGTGTCGCGTCCGTCGGCCTGTCGGTAGGGCTTGATCTTGAATCCGGCGTTGCGGATCGCCGCGACCGGCAGCCCGTAGCGCAGTACCGTGAACATGAGAGGTCCGCGAAACTCGTTGATGAAATAGTTCATCTGCCCGGTCACCCAGTTGCCCCGACCGTCGTCCCAGCCGACGAACCGATCCGCCGTCGCGTCCCAGCCGAACACGAAGGTTCCGGTCTGCGGATCGAACAGATGGGCGTAGCCGTCTTTTTGGGCCTCGATGAAGCGCTCCATCGCGTCCCGCAGGGCAACAGCCTGCGGCGCGTCGCGGATCTCGGGGCGCAGGAGTGCGCCGATCGCTCTGGCCAAAGCAGCCGTCAGGTTGGCGTTGTCGCCGAAGATGATGGTGACCACACGTTGATCGAGTAGCCCCATGATGGCGGCTCGCCGAGACGGGTCGTCATAGGGGGCAAGCGCCCCGTCGAAATGGAGCGCCCCGTAGCCTTCGCGGCGCTGGATCTTGCCTTTTCGGCCATTGTCTTCCTCCTGCAGCCACCCTTTCTCCAGGAGTGCCGACCAGATCGCGTTCCCGTCGCGCTCGCCGAAGGTGTCGATGAAGCGGCGTCGCTCGATGGATTCCAGCAGCGGGCCCTGGCGCTCACCGCCGTCGAACCCCATGAAATTCGCCAGCAATCCCCTCGCGGCAAGGTTCGGATCGCGCTGATCGGTGCCGAGCGTCGCGACCGCGAGCGCAAGTCCGTCCAGGGCGGCATCTCGGGAGAGATAGGGGTTGTCCGCGTAGCCTGCGGCGATGTTGGCCAGCAGCTCGATCCAGGCACCGATCGCCGTGAGCTGCGTGAATTCGCGGAGGAAGAGTCCGTTTGCCGGTTCCTGATTCCAGCCCTCGGCTGGATAGCCGGACACCGGGTCGATGATCCGGTGCGCCGGATCGACGTAGCTGAAGGCGTTGTTCAGCAGACGCCGCATGTGGCGATGGTGTTGAGGGACTTCGGGATACTCGAAGCTGCTGCGCTCGCCGCGACGCGCATCGCCGGGACCGACGAGCGCAGATGCCGCGGGGGCGGTCGATACGAGTAGGATCAGCGCAACGAGCAAGGAATACAGAGCGTTGTTCTTATCGACGATAGACATCTGAGCTTCGACTCTCACCGGTCATGTCCCGAGGCGTCGGGATAGCGTTCGTCGCTGCGGCACACGACGACGAGGGGCGTCGCAGCGTCGCGAGCACCTTGCGACGCGCGGTCCGCGAGGCGGACATCGCGTGTAGAATGCGCCGAGAAATTCGATGGAGACAACACCATGCCGGTCTACGAGTTCTACTGCCCCGACTGCCATGCCATCTTCAACTTCTTTTCGCGTCGGGTCGACACCGAGACGCATCCGGCGTGTCCGCGCTGCGGGCGACCGGAGCTGGGGCGTCAGGCGAGCCTGTTCGCGATCAGCCGCGGGCGCGCGGAGGGTGGCGAGGACGCGGGGGACGACGATCTGCCTGCGGGTCTGGACGAGGCGAAGTTGATGAACGCCTTCGCCTCGATGGCCGGCGAGCTGGAGAATCTCGATCAGGACGACCCGAAGCAGGCGGCGCAGACGATGCGCAAGCTGTTCGAGGCAACCGGTCTGAAGCTCGGCGACGGGATGGCGGAGGCGATCCGTCGCATGGAGGCGGGAGAGGATCCGGATCAGATCGACGCGGAGCTCGGCGACGTGCTCGACTCCGAGGATCCCTTCGGCGCCGGCGGGGCCGCGCGAACCTCGGAGGCCCTCAAGCAGTTGAGGCGCGATCTGTTGCCGGCCGCACGCGACGACACCTGGTATCCCTTGCGGGGGCCGAGCGAGCCGCGGGAGGGTTCGCCCTCCTGACGGCCCGGGCACCCCTATGCAGGGTTCCGATGGCCCATGCTACACTCCGAGCGGTATCTGTAACCCGCGAACCTCGACAAGGATATGACCAAGCAGAAGACCTACCTCGTGATCTCGGCACTCGGCGAAGACCACCCGGGTATCGTCAACCAGATCTCGAAGACCGTGCTCGAGCACGGTTGCAATATCGAGGACAGCCGCATGACGGTCCTCGGCGGCGAGTTTGCGGCGATCCTCTTGGTCGAAGGCAAATGGAACACGCTGGCCAAGATCGAGAATGCACTCCCCGAGCTCGAGCGCCAGCTCGGGATGACGATCATCTCAAAGCGCACCGGCGAGCGCGCCACCGGCAGAAGCCTGCTTCCGTATGCGGTGGACGTGGTCTCGATGGACCACCCGGGGATCGTCAACAATCTCGCCGGCTTCTTCGCCGAGCGCAAGATCAACATCGAGGACATGTCGACCTCCACCTACGCCGCCGCCCACACCGGAACCACCATGTTCGCGGTGCACATGACGGTCGGGATCCCGTCCGACATGCACATCGCCGGTCTGCGCGAGGAGTTCATGGACTATTGCGACGGTCTGAACCTCGACGCAGTGCTCGAGCCGATCAAGGGCTGAGTGCACGACCCGTTTTGCGCTTGCGCCGGAGGGTGTGAAATACCTCCGGCCGCCACCAAGTCCGCGTGACCGCATCATCACTCGAGAGTGGAGGCACCCAGCATGAACGTCGCGATCGGCGAAACCATCCCGGATATCGAGCTGCCCGCCACGGGCGAGAAGAGCGTGAAGCTCTCCGACTACCGCGGCAAGCATCTCGTCCTCTATTTCTACCCCAAGGCCAGCACGCCCGGCTGCACGCAGGAAGGCCAGGATTTTCGCGATGCGGCAGATGCCTTCGCGGCGGCGGACACGCAGATTCTCGGCGCCTCGCGCGACGGCATCAAGGCCCAGGAAAACTTCAAGGCCAAGCAGTCCTTCCCGTTCGATCTGCTGTCGGACAAGGACGAGACACTCTGCAAGGCGTTCGATGTCATCAAGATGAAGAAGATGTACGGCAAAGAGAGCCTCGGGGTCGAGCGCAGTACCTTCCTGATCGATGCCGAGGGCGTGCTGCGCGAGGAATGGCGCGGGGTCAAGGTGAAGGACCACGTCGCGGCCGTGCTCGCTGCGGCTCGGCGACTCAACGCCGGTTAGGTCGAGCCTCGCGGTGTCCCGGCCATTCGCATCCGAACGGAGGTCGCGGCATCTCGTATCCACGGCGGACCGACGTTGGTCCGGACGCGGCCCGGCGACCCGGGCCGAAACCGAGTAGCCCCTGCCGAGAGGCGCAAATCCTCTCCTCCACCCGATCGAGCGCCGCTGCCGAGTGCTCCGGTGCGGCGCTCCGGTAGCCGATGCCATGATCAAACGCGAAAACGACAAGACCTGCCTCTTCATCCTCGACACCAACGTGCTGATGCACGACCCCACGGCCATCTTTCGGTTTCAGGAGCACGACATCTTCCTGCCGATGATCGTGCTCGAAGAACTCGATCACGGGAAGAAGGGCTTGTCCGAGGTGGCGCGCAACGTTCGCCAGGTCAGTCGGTTTCTCGATCAGCTCATGTCCGGGGCGGACAAGGACGAGATCGACGCGGGGCTTCTGATCGGCCCCGTTTCGGCCGGCGGCGGCATCGCGCAGCCGTCCACCGGACGGCTCTTCTTTCAGACCGAGCTGCTCGATCTGAAGCTGCCGGCGTCTCTGCCGGGCAGCGGAGCGGACAACAATATCCTGGGCACCGCTCAGGCACTGAGCAAGCTGCGGACCGATCGTCAGGTCATTATCGTCTCGAAAGACATCAACCTGCGCATCAAGGCGGCGGTGCTCGGTATCCCGGCCGAGGACTATTCCAACGATCAGGTCCTCGACGACGTCAACCTGCTCTACACCGGCATGGAGGCGCTCCCGGAGGATTTCTGGGAGCACCACGAGAAGTCGCTCGATGCCTGGAAAGAGGAGGGCCGCACGCTCTATCGGGTCGCCGGGCCGGACATCGCGGACTGGTATCCCGCCGAGTGTCTTTATCTGGGCGAGGACGGGGCCTTCGAGGCGATCGTGCGCGAAAAACGCACCGAGACCGAGGCCGTCATCGAGCTGGTGGACGACTATCGGGTCCCGCGTCACGGCGTCTGGGGCATCATGGCGCGCAACCGCGAGCAGAACTTCGCGCTCAACATGCTCATGGATCCGGACCTGGATTTCGTCACCCTGCTCGGGGCCGCGGGAACCGGCAAGACGCTCCTGGCACTGGCGGCGGGTCTCGCGCAGGTGCTGGATCGCAACCTCTATCGCGAGATCATCATGACCCGGGTGACGGTCCCGGTCGGCGAAGACATCGGCTTCCTGCCAGGCACGGAGGAAGAGAAGATGACGCCCTGGATGGGTGCGCTCATGGACAACCTCGAGGTGCTCACCAAACCCGAGGGCGGCGAATGGGGCCGTGCGGCGACCAATGATCTGATCCGCAACCGGATCCGCATCTCCTCGCTCAACTTCATGCGCGGGCGCACCTTTCTGAATAAGTACATCATCCTGGACGAGGCGCAGAACCTCACCGCCAAGCAGATGAAGACGCTCATCACCCGCTCCGGCCCGGGAACCAAGTTCGTCTGTCTCGGCAACATCAGCCAGATCGATACGCCTTACTTGACCGAGACCACGTCGGGCCTGACGTATGTGGTGGATCGGTTCAAACAGTGGCCACACAGCGGGCACATTACGCTGCTGCGCGGGGAGCGTTCGCGATTGGCGGACTTCGCGTCGCAGGAGCTCTAAAGCTCAATCGCGTCTCGGCGGGAGCGGTGCGTTTGGCTGGATGGCCGGACGCTTCGGGGGTGTTGAGGATGACGGCGTTGACGCGATTGAGGTGAACGAGAAAAAGAAGAAAGGAGGCGTAGGTCTCGGCAGGCTTGGTCTTGTGACCGGCCGTCGAGCTTGCAGACCTCGCGTGGCGCCGCTCTGCGGCGCGGTCTGTGTGTCGAGCGCGCCATAAGACGTGCGCCGATCAACCATCAAACGAGGACTTTCCGATGAAAACTGCTCCGCTCTTGGCGTTGCTTGCCGGAGTCGCCGGTGTCTCGTCCGTCGCGACTGCGGCGGAGAAGCTCGATGTCGTCTACCACCTCTCGGAGCCGGATCGCGCGGCCTTCGTGCTGAACAACATGCAGAACCATATCGACGGGGTCGGCGGACCCGAGCATATCAATATGGTACTGGTCGTCCACGGCCCTGCAGTGAACGCGCTGAACGAGATCGAGGCGACCGAGAAGGTCAGCTCCGGTGTGGCGTCGCTGCGCGAGCAAGGCGTCGCCTTCGAGATGTGCGGAAATACGCTCGAGGTCTTCAACCTCGAGCTCGACGAGCTGCTGCCGGGATTCGTCGAGGTGAGTCAGGGCGGGGTGACGCGCATCGCCGAGCTGCAAACAAAGGGCTATGCCTATATCCGGCCTTGAGGCCGAGGGTCCGGCGAGTGCCGGGTTCAAGCGTGTGGTTCCCGAGACGCTTGATCGGAGCGGCACATTGGACGAGGTCGGGTGGACGACGTCGGATGGAGTCGCTCATTCGACCTCGGCTCGGACCGGCCAAGCAAAACTTCAATCGCTCATGACACCCGCTCTGCGGTGTCACCCATACCCCCTGGCGTTCTGCGCCTTGTTCCACGATGGCCGGAGTGAGCGAGGCACGCCGGTCTTCTCAACCGTGCCTCATCGAGTCTCTCGCTTCACGCCTCCAAAGCGGCGAGCTCCGCACCGATGTTCCTAACCCGACCACCTCGACTCCGCCGCCCGTCGGGTCGCGTTTCATCACCGGAGTAAACCGGAAAGGCAGGGTCGGGATTGGGGTCTTAGAGCGCCACGTATCATGCTCGCAGTCGTGGACCGGCGTGCCGAATTTGCAGCCCTCCCGACAACCCTTCCGACCACACCGAGCGTTCGCCCATGACTAACCCCCCAGCTGACCTGGAGCGCGCAGAGCGCCGCGAATGGTGGATTGCCAACGGTCGCGGCGGCTATGCCGCGGGCACGGTCGCCGGCAGCCTGACCCGCGGCTACCACGGACTCCTGACCGCGACGATCGATCCGCCGCTCGGACGCCGCCTGCAGGTCGCCAAGCTCGATGCGACGCTGATCGACGGGGAGCGACACTGGCCCCTCTTCACCAACCGCTGGGCCGACGGTTGCATCGAGCCGGCCGGTCATGTCCTGATCGACTCCTTTCGCCTCGACGGGCGCATGCCGGTGTGGCATTGGGCCTGCGGCGATCTCTTGGTCGAGCAGCGCATCTGGATGCCGCCAGGCGAGGACAGCGTCTGGTCGGTCTATCGGCTTCTGCGGACTCGCCCGGGCGCCCTGCCGCGTCTGCGCGTCGCCCTGCTGCTCGCCGATCACGACCATCACCGGGTCGGGCACAAGGACGACTTCGATCCGATCCTGACCCTCGACGGCGAGACGCGCTTGACGGCGCGATGTGCCGACGGACACGACATCGCCCTGACGGCCGTCGGCGGACACGTGCGGATCGAGCGCGCATGGATCGAGCACTTCGCCTTGCCGAGCGAGCGCGAACGCGGGCTGACGGATCGACAAGACCTCTTGCGTGTCGGCTTCGCCGAGCTGTCCCCGAGCACGACCGCGTGGTGCGGTGTCCTGGCGACGGTCGCGGTCGCGGCCGAGACCGAGACCGGCCCCGTGCCGGATCCCGAGCAGGCATTGGAGCACTTCAGGCAGAACGATCGCGCGCTCGTTCGGACCGCACGGACATATCATCAGCAGATCCCGAACCTCCCCGCTTGGATCGAGCAGCTCATCCTCGCCGCCGACAGCTTCCTGATTGCGCGGCCGATCGACGCCCTGCCCGCTCGGCAACCCCAGGCCAAAGGCATGTCCGTCATCGCCGGCTACCCCTGGTTCGGCGACTGGGGTCGCGACACCATGATCGCCCTGCCCGGGCTGACGCTCGCGACCGGTCGACCCGAGATCGCCAAGCGTATCCTCGAGACCTTCGCCGGATTCCTCGACGGCGGCATGCTGCCGAACCGCTTCCCCGGCGCCGGCGAAACGCCCGTCTACAACACGGTCGATGCCGCACTCTGGTACATCGACGCCTGGCGTGCCTACATCGAGGCATCCGATGATCTCGCCGCGCTCGCCCGAGTGTTTGCGATCCTGGAGTCAATCGTCGCGCACTACCGCGACGGCACCCGCTACGAGATCGGCATGGACCCGAGCGACGGTCTGATCCACGCCGGCGAGCCCGGCGTGCAGCTCACCTGGATGGATGCAAAGGTCGGCGATTGGGTGGTGACGCCGAGGATCGGCAAACCGGTCGAGATCAATGCGCTCTGGTATCACGCACTGCGGGTAATGGCCGACTTCGCCGAGCGTCTAGGGCGGGATCCGCAGGGCTATCGCGGCGCGGCGGATCGCACGCGGAGCGGTTTTGGCCGATTCGTGCGTCCGGATGGTCTCGGACTCTACGATATCCTCGACGCTCCGGACGGCAACGACTCGAGTATGCGCCCGAATCAGATCTTTGCCGTCAGCCTGACACACTCGCCGCTCGAGACGCCCGCTCAAGCCGCGGTCGTGAAGGTCTGCGCGCATCACCTACTCTGTCCCTACGGCTTGCGCTCCTTGGCGCAAGAAGACCCCGATTATCGGGGTCGTTACGAAGGGGATGTCTGGAATCGCGACGCGGCCTACCATCAGGGCACGGTCTGGGCCTGGCTGCTGGGTCACTATGCCCTCGCGGAATACCGGGTGACCGGCGATGCGACGGCGGCCCAAGCGCGGCTCGCCCCGATCGCCGATCATCTGCGGGATGCCGGAGTCGGCACCCTCGGCGAGATCTTCGACGGCGACCCGCCGCACCATCCGCGCGGCTGTCCTGCGCAAGCTTGGTCCGTCGCCTGTATTCTGGATGCCTGGACGCAGCTGGAGCGCATCCGGGTCGCAGAAGGGGAAAACGCAACCTAAACCTCGCCCGGCGCGGTATGCGTCGTTGATTGGATTGAATTGGATTGGCCACGCCAGCTCCGACAACTCTAGGCATCAGATCGAGCTGATGCTCTCGGAGCGCCTCCTCGTCCACGGCCTGATAGACACAGAGTGTCCCCAAGCGGGCATCCGGCTCCGTGACGACCTAGCTGCGGATCCCCATGCACTGCGTCAGGGTATCGTGAAGGTGTTCATGCATCTCTCCTCTGGATCGGCGGACCGGCACGGCCGTCCGCCCGAAGTTTGGTGATCCACCGTGCGGGAGGAGCACAACGATGGCACCGGATGCGCCTCGTTCCGCACGGGTTGGGAGACGAAGCCCCGAGCGTATCCGCCGCGTTTCGCGCAAGCCCCTTTTTGGTTGCCCGATCTGTAACCATGCGGCGCAAAGTTTGCTGTCGTACTCCGATCGGACCCATCGCCGGGCATCACCAGCCGGGCACGGGCGTGGCAAAGACACCGGCCCGATGCAGAGCGATACAGAAACAAAACAGCCCGAAAGCAGGACGACGACCCGGACGGGCGCGACCTGATCGAGGACTATCTGTCGGGACAGGGCTACCGGGTCCTGTGCGCGGCGGATGCGGGCGCCGCCCGCGGATTGCTCGAGACGCACGCGCCCGAGGTCGCTCTCCTGGACGTCGGATTGCCCGGCGAGGATGGACTCACCCTGGCCCGCTTCATTCGGGAACGGCTGGACATCGGTATCATCATGGTCTCGGGCGCCGGAGAGACCCTCGACCGGATCGTGGGTCTCGAGGTCGGCGCGGACGATTATCTCGCCAAGCCCTTCGACCTGCGCGAGCTGAAGGCCAGGCTGAAGGGCATCTGTCGCCGCTATCGTCGAACCGCACCCCAGTCCGCCGGTGCGACGCCCCTCGCCGAGGGCGAGACGCGACGCATCGCCTTGGGACGCTGCCAGCTCGATCTCGATACCCGACAGCTCTTCGATCTGGACGGCGCCGAGCTGCCCCTGACCTCGATGGAATTCGAGCTGCTCAAGATGTTCGTCGAGCGCCCGAACCGTCCGCTGACCCGCGATCAGATCCTCTCGATCACCCGGAATCGCGACTGGTCCCCCTACGATCGCAGCATCGACATCCGCATCGCCCGCCTGAGACGCAAGGTCGAACTCGACCCCGAGCATCCGGCGCTCATCCGTACGGTTCGGGGGCACGGGTATATGTTTGTCCCCGCAAAACCGGGCTGAGCCGCGAGTTTGTTTCGGTCTTGTCTCTTTTGTCGCCCCTTTGTGACGCTGCCGCCGACGTCTTCTGCCCGGTGCTAGACTCGGCGTAAGCCTAGATCCGGCAGTTGAACGGCCCCGGGAGTGCGTCCCGCGCGGTGTCCGGCAAGGCGCGACGAGGCGTCGTAGTGGCTCTACG
>NZ_DIUM01000069.1 GCF_002423035.1 Thiocapsa sp. UBA6158 | reverse complement strand
TTGTAGGCCTGGTAGTCGCCGTCGACACATTCTTCCATGCGTTTGAGCAGCAGCCCCTGCTTGTCGCGCGCAAACAAGGGGTCCCAGTAGCTCCCCCAGACGACCTTGACGACGTTCCAGCCGGCCCCGCGGAAGACCGCTTCGAGCTCCTGGATGATCTTGCNNCCGTTGCCGCGTACCGGACCGTCGAGACGCTGCAGGTTGCAGTTGACAACGAACACCAGGTTGTCGAGACGTTCGCGTGCCGCCAAGGAGATGGCGCCGAGCGACTCGGGCTCGTCCATCTCGCCGTCGCCCAGGAAGGCCCAGACCTTACGCTCGCTCGTGTTGACCAGCTCCCGGTCGTTCAGATAGCGCATAAAGCGCGCCTGGTAGATGGCCATCAGCGGACCCAACCCCATCGAGACGGTCGGGAACTGCCAGAAGTTGGGCATCAACCAAGGGTGCGGATAGGAGGATAGGCCGTTGCCGTCGACCTCCTGGCGGAAGTTGTAGAGCTGCTCCTCGCTGATGCGTCCCTCCAAAAACGCGCGGGCATAGATGCCGGGTGCCGCGTGGCCCTGGAAGAAGATGAGATCGCCGCCGTGATCCTTGTCGCGCGCACGGAAGAAGTGGTTGTAGCCCACGTCGACCAGGGTGGCGGAGGAGGCGAAGCTCGAGATGTGCCCCCCAAGCTCGGTCGAGAGCCGGTTCGCCTGCACCACCATGGCCATGGCGTTCCAGCGCACGAAGGAGCGGATGCGTCGCTCCATCGCGCGATCGCCGGGGAAGCGCTCCTGCTGCTGCACCGGAATGGTGTTCACGTAGGCGGTGTTGGCGGTGAACGGGAGATAAGCCCCCGAGCGGCGCGCCTTGTCGATCAGTCGCTCGAGCAAAAAGTGGGCGCGCTCGACGCCTTCGTTCTCGAGCACGGCCTCGAGCGAATCGAGCCATTCCTGTGTCTCTTGGGGATCGATATCGGGCTTGTTGGTCATGATGTTTCCCGGAAGCGGTCGAAGCGGTCGGCACGGGCAAAGCGCGGATTATATCAGCGCTCCAGGTTTGCAATGGTAAGAATTCAGAAGGTCAATGTATGGCTGGGCGGAGGCGGTCGCCGCCAGCCCCCAGCCTCCAGCCTTTGGGGTCAGGGCTCATTCGGGTAGAAATCGAAATCAAGGATCCGATCGATCGTCCAGGCGTGGAAATCGGTCTTGTAGAGCTCGGAGAGTGCAGTCATCGCGGGGTCCTCACGTCTCGGGCGTCGGCTCGGCACGGCGGAAGCCGTGGCCGAACTCGGGGGCGTAGAGCCGGGACATCTCGATGTCGGTGCGCGTGCGTGCACCCAGAGCCGGGCTGGCCAGAATCATGGCCTGTCGGTCGATCCCGGCCGCGCGGCACTGCTCGGCGATGTCGGCGAGCGTTCCGCGCAGGACGCGCTCCTCGCCCGGCCAGGTCGCCTTCTCCACGACAACCATGGGGGCGGAGTCTGCCCAGCCGGCGCGGTGGAGCGCGTCGATGACCGCGTCGATGTGGGCGATCGAGAGAAAGATACAGAGTGTGCACCGATGGCTTGCCAGCGCATCGAGTGACTCGCGCTCGGGCATCGGTGTGCGTCCCTCGATGCGGGTGAGAATAACCGTTTGGGTCACCTCCGGGAGAGTCAGTGTCTCCCCCGCAGCCGCTGCGGAGGCCATCGCCGAGGAGACGCCGGGCACGATGCCGACCGGGATCCCGGCGCGGTCCAGTGGTCCGGCTATCTCGGCCAAGGCGCCGTAAAGCCCCGGGTCACCGGTTTGAAGTCGCACCACCGTTTCGTGACGCTGCGCCCGATTCATCAGCCAATCGGTGATGGCCCCGAGGTCCATTCCTTTCGAGTCGGCGATGTCGCAGCCGGGCGAGGCCCATTGCAGGGCGGCCTGCGAGACCAGCGACCCGGCGTAGAGAACGGCGCCGGCCTCTCCCAACAGGCGACTGCCGCGGACTGTGATCAAATCGGCCGCACCCGGACCGGCGCCGACGAACCAGACTTTACCCATACCGAACCTTGCCCATATCGACCATGCCCATGACAGTGTTCTCGCTGCCGAATCGCGCTGAGTTGCATCGGCGAAGAGGCTTCCAGCATGATGGCTCGAACCGACAGGATAGAGGGCCGGTCGACCGGGACGCAATGCGTCCGGCCGCGCCCGTTCACCGCCTTCAACAGGCCCGAATCGACGTTTGAGTGATGAGCACTGCCCGAACCTGTCCCGCACTGTTTCTCGCCGCTCCCGCATCCGGTCAAGGCAAGACGACCTTGGTCGCCGCGTTGGCACGGCATCACAGCAACCAAGGGCGGCGGGTACAGGTCTTCAAGACCGGACCTGACTTCTTGGACCCCATGATCCTCGGTCGCGCCGCCGGGACGCCCGTCGAATCTCTGGATCTCTGGATGGTCGGCGAGACCGACTCGAGGCGCAAGCTCTACGCGGCCGCCGGCACGGCGGATCTCATCCTGATCGAAGGGGCGATGGGACTCTTCGACGGTAACCCGTCCGGGGCCGACCTCGCGCAGACCTTCGGCGCCCCGGTAGCGGTGCTGATCGATGCCGGCGGCATGGGCCAGACCTTCGGCGCACTCGCGCTCGGACTGGCCCGTTATCGATCCGAGCTCCCGTTCGCGGGCGTCATCGCCAACCGGGTTGCCAGTGCGCGCCATGCCGAGATGCTGGCGGCCGGTATGCCGGCGGATATCGCCTTTCTCGGCGCCGTGCCGCGCGTGGATGAGGCGACGCTGCCCAGCCGACATCTTGGCTTGGTCCAGGCCGAGGAGATCGCCGACCTGGATGCGCGTCTCGACGCTGCGGCGCAGGTGATTGCCGGTACCACCTTGGCGCGGCTCCCGGAGCCGGTGCGGTTCGAGCCCCCCGCCGGGGATGCCGCCGACGTGCCGCCCCTGCTGACCGGTCGCAGGATCGGCGTCGCCCGCGATGCCGCCTTCAGCTTCATCTATCCCGAGAACCTGGACCTGCTCCGCGCGATGGGCGCCGACTTGGTTGAATTCTCACCGCTCGCCGACACCGCCGTGGTCGCCGACGCCATCTACCTGCCCGGCGGATACCCCGAGCTGCATCTGAAGCGGCTGGAGGGAAATCAGGCCATGAAGGTTTCCCTTCAGGCGCACGCGAGCGCCGGTCGGCCGATCTATGCCGAATGCGGCGGTATGCTCTATCTGCTCGAGTCACTGCTCGATCGCGACGGCGAGCGCGGCACCATGGTCGGTCTGCTGCCCGGGGAAGGTCGTCTGATGCCACGTCTGGTCGGATTGGGCCTCGAATCGATCGAGCTGCCCGGGGGCGAAGTGCGCGGGCACAGCTTTCATCATTCAGCCCTCGAGAGTCCGATGACGCCGACCTTCACGGGACGACGTCGCTCCGACGGACAGCCGGGCGAGCCCTTCTATCGGCTCGGTCCGGTACGGGCGAGCTACCTGCATCTCTATTTTCCGTCCGCCCCGGAGGCGGTGGCGGCGTTGTTTGTGCCTTGAGCACCTTTTTCTCGCTGTTTCGGGGCGGGATCGCGACGTCGCTCCGGGCGTCGGGGTCGCCGGGGAATTGCCGATCCGTCTTTGCAGGGATCAGGGTCCTGTGCTATAGCATTCGAATCCGGTCGTCTTCTTGGATTCTTTTGCTGTCTCCCCGACTTGGCGCGCAGACACGATGAGTGACTTCGACCTCGACATCCTCCTCCAACCGGTCTCTGCCGAATCTCCGGCGGGGGATGATCTTGAATACGATTCGGACTTCCTCGCGATGCTTCAGGCGGCCGAGGGCACGCCCGAGCGTCGCATGGGCGACAGCCTCGTCCCTGCAGAGGAGCCGGATTGGCGCCATGTACATACCTTGACCGTCGCTCTGCTCAAGCGGTCCAAGGATCTGCGCCCCGCCGTATTCCTGACGCGAGCATTGCTGCAGACACGCGGTCTTCCGGGATTGAGTGCCGGGCTCGGGGTATTGACCGGATTAGTTAAAGGGTTTTGGGATGATCTTTATCCCGGGCTCGATCCAGAGGAGGACATGGATCCGGGCGCCCGGGTCAATGTGCTTCTCGATCTGTGCGGACACGGCACCCTCCTCATGCCGTTGAGAACGACCCCGCTGATTCGCTCTCGGGTCTTCGGTCACGTGACCTATCGAGACATCGAGATTGCCGACGGCAAGGCGACAGCACCCGGCGATGTACAGCCACGCGACACCGCGGCCATTGCCGGGGCCTTCCAGGATTGCGACTTGGAGGAGCTGAGCTCGGCCGCGCTGGGTGCGAATTCTGCGCTTGCCGGGGCGCGAGCGCTGAGCGATGCCCTTGCCACGCATGTCTCCGCGGATCTCATGCCCGACCTCTCGCCGTTGACGGACCTACTCAGCGCAATGCAGGGGGTCTTGCAGGCGCGCCTCGATGAACGCCGGCCGGCGTCGATGACCGGGGTGCAAAGCGATCCGGATGCCGAAGCGGGCCGGGAAATGCGGCCGCCATCGACCGCGGATCATCCCGGCGTCGGGATCCATTCGCGCGAGGATGTCGTTCAGTCCCTGGACCGACTCTGCGACTACTACCTTCGTAACGAGCCGTCGAGCCCGGTTCCTTTGTTGCTGCAACGAGCCCGACGGCTCGTGACCGGGAACTTCGTCGACATCGTGCGCGACCTTGCCCCGGATGCCTTGCCCCAGATCCAGAAGGTGTGCGGGATCGACGACAAGAGCTGATATCTGTCCCGCGGCACCTACTGTTGACCCGACACCGCGGACCATTCGAAACCGAGGAGACTCTCAGTGGCGAAAGAAAGCAGTCAGAAGTTCATCGCCCGCAACCGGGCGCCGCGGGTGCAGATCGAGTATGACGTCGAACTCTACGGCGCCGAAAAGACCATTCAGCTGCCCTTCGTGATGGGCGTCCTCGCGGATCTCTCGGGCAAGCCCGTCGACGCCCTGCCTCCGGTCGCCGATCGCAAGATGCTCGAGATCGACGTCGACAATTTCGATGATCGATTGAAGGCGATGAAGCCGCGCGTAGCCTTCCAGGTGCCCAACACCCTGACCGGGGAGGGGAACCTGAACGTCGAGCTGACCTTCGAGAGTATGGATGACTTCTCGCCTGCGGCGGTCGCGCGCAAGGTCGACGCCTTGAACAACTTGCTCAACGCGCGCTCCCAACTCGCCAACCTCTTGACCTATATGGACGGCAAGAGCGGTGCCGAGGAGTTGATCGCCAAGGTGCTCCAAGATCCGACCCTGTTGCAGGCCCTCGCCGCCGCGCCGAAGCCGGCGGATGAGCAGCCCCAGGCGGAGGAGAAGTAAAATGGCCGAGACCGAGACCCAAGCGCAGCCCCGGGAGAGCGCGACCGCCGAACCGATCGAGGCCGGTGCCTTTACCTCGCTGCTCCAGAAGGAATTCAAACCTCGCTCCGACCGTGCACGCGAGGCGGTGGAGGACGCGGTGCGGACCCTCGCCGCCCAGGCGTTGGAGCAGACCGCGCTCATCTCCGACGACGCCGTGCGCACCATCGAGTCAATCATCGCCGAGATCGATCGCAAGCTCACCGAGCAGATCAATCTCATCCTGCATCATGAGGATTTCCAGCAGCTCGAGGGGGCCTGGCGGGGTCTGCATCATCTCGTCAACAACACCGAGACCGACGAGATGCTCAAGATCCGGGTCATGAACATCTCCAAGAAGGATGTCCACAAGACCTTGAAGAAGTTCAAGGGGACCGCCTGGGATCAGAGCCCCCTGTTCAAGAAGCTCTACGAGGAGGAATATGGCCAGTTCGGCGGCGAGCCTTTCGGTTGTCTGGTCGGTGATTATTATTTCGACCACAGCCCGCCCGATGTCGAGCTGCTTGGCGAGATCGCCAAGATCTCGGCGGCCATCCACGCGCCCTTCATCGCCGCGGTCGCGCCCTCGGTCATGCAGATGGAGAGCTGGCAGGAGCTGGCCAATCCGCGTGACCTCACCAAGATCTTCCAGACCCCGGAATATGCCGCCTGGAGATCGCTGCGCGAATCCGAGGATTCACGCTATCTGGGCCTGACCATGCCCCGTTTTCTCGCCCGTCTGCCCTATGGCGCGCGCACCAATCCGGTGGATGAGTTCGATTTCGAGGAAGACACCGCCGGGGCCTTGCACGACAAATACACCTGGGCCAATTCGGCCTATGCGATGGCGACCAACATCAATCGCTCGTTCAAGCTGTTCGGCTGGTGCTCGCGCATCCGCGGCGTGGAGTCGGGCGGCTCGGTGGAGGGTCTGCCCACCCACACCTTCCCGACCGACGATGGCGGGGTCGACATGAAATGTCCGACCGAGATCGCGATCAGCGATCGGCGCGAGGCGGAGCTTGCGAAGAACGGATTCATGCCGTTGATCCATAAAAAGAATACCGACTTCGCCGCCTTCATCGGGGCCCAATCGCTGCAGAAGCCGTTCGAGTACGACGATCCGGATGCCACCGCCAACGCCAATCTGGCGGCGCGTCTGCCCTATCTGTTCGCGACCTGTCGCTTCGCGCATTATCTGAAATGCATCGTGCGCGACAAGATCGGCTCATTCAAGGAGCGCGAGGACATGCAGCGCTGGCTCAATAAATGGATCCTCAACTATGTCGACGGTGATCCAGCGCATTCGAGCGAGACCACCAAGGCCAAGAAGCCGCTCGCCGCGGCCGAGGTGGTCGTCGAGGAGGTCGAGGGTAATCCGGGCTATTACACCTCCAAGTTCTTCCTGCGCCCGCATTACCAGCTCGAGGGCCTGACGGTGTCATTGCGTCTGGTCTCCAAGCTGCCGTCGGCAAAGGGCGCTTGATTGAAACCCCGGCAATGACGCCGACGCGACACTGGCCGGGCTTTGGCTCGCCCATCCGTTTCGCACGCATGGGCGGCTCCATCACATGCAAGCCGAGGAGTAGATGACCAATGGCTCAAGACATGTTTCTTAAGCTCGACGACGTCAAGGGTGAGGCGCAAGACAAGGAGCACAAAGAAGAGATCGATGTGCTGGCCTGGTCTTGGGGCATGTCTCAATCCGGCACCATGCATACGGGTGGCGGCGGTGGTGGCGGCAAGGTCTCGGTACAGGACCTGTCGGTGACCAAGTGGATCGATAAGTCCTCATCCGTCATTTACGACTACTGCACGCGCGGGAAGCAATTCGACGAGGCGAAGCTCACGGTGCGCAAGGCGGGGGGGGACGCGCCCCTGGAGTATCTGGTCATCACGATGAAAAAGGTCATCGTCACCTCGGTCAGTACCGGCGGCTCGGGGGGCGAGGATCGGCTCACCGAGAACCTGAGCCTGAATTTTGCCGAGTTCAAGACGGCCTACCAGCCCCAGAAACCCGATGGGAGCGCTGATGGTGGCGCCATCGAGTTCGGTTTTGACATCGCGGGCAACGCGAAGGTCTGATCAGAGAGGCATTTGCCCGATCCTGAGACCGCGCGCGATGGACCGCGCGCGGTTCAACTGGAACCATCTGAGCAACGGGGAGGGTGGCCGATGCGCGCGGAAGATGCCTTGCACCAAGGCGATCTGGACGAGTCACTGCGCCAGCTCCAGGAGCTGGTACGCCGCGAGCCGGCCAACGCCAAATATCGGATCTTTCTGTTTCAGCTCTTGGCGGTGATGGGTCACTGGGGGCGTGCGCTCAATCAGCTCGAGGTCGCCGGAGCGCTGGATGCCGGTGCACTGGCGATGGTGCAGACCTATCGCGAGGCCTTGCACTGCGAGGTGCTGCGCGCCGAGATCTTCGCCGGACAGCGCTCGCCGCTGGTCTTCGGTCAGCCCGAGGAATGGCTCGCGCTCCTCATCGAGGCCCAGCGTCTGGCCGCGCGAGGGGGGGAGGGGACCGCGCAGGCGAGGTCATTGCGCGAGCGTGCCTTGGCGTCCGCCCCGGCCACACCAGGTCGGATCGACGAGACGCCCTTCGACTGGATCATGGACGGTGACGGACGCCTGGGGCCGGTCCTGGAGGCCATCGTCAACGGACGCTATTACTGGGTTCCCTTTAAACATCTTCGTGCGATCGCGATCGACAAGCCCGAGGACTTGCGCGACCTGGTCTGGCTCCCCGCCCATTTCACCTGGGCCAACGGGGGTGAATCCGTGGGTCTGATCCCGACCCGCTATCCGGACTCCGCGCTCGCCATGGACCCGGAGCTGCGCTTGAGCAAACGTACCGAATGGATCGAGCAGCCCGACGGCACCTTCACTGGAGCGGGTCAGCGCATGTTCTTCACCGATCGCGGCGAATATCCCTTGATGGATGTGCGTGCCATCCTGCTGGAGACGGTGGGCGACGAGACCGCGGCCGAGCCTCGCGAGGACGCGACCCTTGGCTGATCTGAGACATCGCGAGCGTCTGCAGCCTTCGCTGCTCGACCGTCTGACCGATGATGAGCCAGGCACGCGACGCGAGTCCCAGGCGATGCGCGAGTTTTCCTTGACGCGACTGCGCGAGACTGTGCTGCGCGATCTGGCCTGGCTGCTCAACACCACCAATCTGGCCTCGGCGCAGTCGCTCGATGGCGTTCCCGAGGTCGCCGCTTCGGTGCTCAACTATGGTGTGCCCGAGCTCTCAGGCCGAACCCTGTCCGGGACCGACGGCCCGGCCCTCGAGCGCGCGCTGCGTCAGTGCATCGCGGCCTTCGAGCCACGCATCCTGCCCCAGACACTCAGGGTTCGGCTCGAGGTCAACGAGGACCAGATGAGCCACAACACCATGACCTTTCTGATCGAGGGCGACCTCTGGGCGCAGCCCACGCCGCTGCGTCTCTATCTCAAGACCGAGATCGATCTCGATCTCGGCGATGTCAAGATCAGTCCACAGGTCGGCTAGAGACACCCCCGATGGATCCTCGTCTGCTCGACTACTACAACCGCGAGCTGCGCTTCATGCGCGAGATGGGCAGCGAGTTTGCCGGCGAATTCCCCAAGATCGCCGCCCGCTTGGGATTGGAGAGCTTCGAGTGCGCTGACCCCTATGTCGAGCGTCTGCTCGAGGGTTTCGCCTTCCTGGCGGCGCGGGTGCAGCTGAAGATCGACGCCGAGTTTCCGGCCTTCACTCAGCATCTCCTGGAGATGGTCTATCCGCACTATCTGGCGCCCACGCCCTCGATGGCGGTGGTCGAGCTGCAGCCCGATCTGGGCGAGGGCGCGCTGGCGGAGGGTGTCGATCTGCCGCGGGGGACTGTCCTGCGCGGGACGCTCGGCCGCCAGGCCCAGACCCCCTGCGAGTATCGGACCGCGCACGCGGTGCGACTGTGGCCGATGGAGATCAGCGAGGCCGAGTATTTCAGCCATACCGGGCCGGTGGCACGCGCCGATCTCGGGATCCTGCAGCGCAGCAAGGCCGGGATCCGGCTGCGTCTGCGCACCACCGCCGAGCTGAGCTTCGACCAGCTCGCCCCCGGGGATCCCGAGCGTTTCAGACTGGTGCTGTTCCTCCAAGGCGCGGATCAGCTGCCATTCGAGCTGCATGCCAGGCTGCTGGGCGATCTCGTCGGGGTCCTGGTCCAGCCGACGGCACGCCCGGTGCCCTGGATCGAGACCCTCCCGGCAGACGCGGTCAAGCCGCTCGGTTTCGACGATGAGGAGTCACTGCTGCCCTACAGCCCGCCTTCGTTCCAGGGTTATCGCAACATCCACGAGTATTTCGCCTTTCCGCAGCGTTTCCTGTTCGTCGCCATCGAGGGTCTGGGGCCGGTGCTGCGTCGTCTGAATCACCGCGAGGTTGATCTGATCCTGCTCCTCGGTCAGGCCGTGCCCGTCCTGGAGCGGGCCTTGAGTGCCGCGAATTTCGCGCTGCACTGCACGCCGGCCATCAATCTCTTCCCCAAGCGCTTCGATCGCATCCACCTCGGTGGTGGGGGCCCCGAGTATCATCTGCTCCCCGACCGGACCCGTCCGCTGGATTTCGAGGTCTATCGGGTGGACGCCGTCACGGGTTACGGGGCCGGCATGGCCGATGCGCGCGAATTCCACCCCTTCTATGCGCCGTCGGATCAGCTCGACGCCGGGGGGCAAAGGCCAGCCTATTACAGTGTCCACCGTCTGCCGCGACGTCTGTCCTCACGCCAACGCCAGCGCGGTCCACGCTCCAGCTATGTCGGCAGCGAAGTCTTCCTCAATCTGGTCGACACGGGCGCGACGCCTTGGTCGGCCGAGCTGCGCCAGCTCGGTGTGACCGGACTCTGCACCAATCGTGATCTGCCGCTCCATCTGCCGGTCGGGGTCGGCAAGACCGATTTCACCCTGGAGTCCGGGGCGCCGGTCCGGGCGGTGCGGGTGCGCGGCGGGCCGACGCCGCCCCATCCATCCCATGCCCAGGGCGACACCGCATGGCGGATCATCAGCCATCTTTCGCTCAACTATCTATCGATCGCCGACAGCGATGGCGGCACGGGCGCCGCGGCCTTGCGCAGCCTCTTGGCACTCTATTGCGACCTGACCGACAGCGATCAGCGCAAGCAGCTGGATGGTCTGCGTCGGGTCGCCTCGCGTCCCATCGTCCGACGACTGCCCGGTGCGCGACCGATCGCTTATGTCCGGGGCCTGGAGATCACCCTGGGGTGTGACGAGACCGCCTTCGAAGGGACCGGGGCCTTCCTGCTCGGGGCCGTGCTCGCCCGCTTCTTTGCCCGGTATTGCACGCTGAACAGCTTCACCGAGACCCGGCTCGAGACCAGCCGTGGTGAGAGCATGCGATGGCCAGCGAGCATCGGTCGCCGTCCGGCGCTGTGAGGGCCGAGTCGTCCTCGAAGGTCCGTGACGAGGATCCTCGCCGCGCGCTCGAGACCCTGCTGACCTCGCTTGCCGCAGCCCCCTGGAATGCGAGCTTTTTGCACACCTTGCGCCAGCTCGATTGCCACCAGCCCGAGCGACCACGCATGGGTGCTACGGCGCGGCCAGCCGAGGATCCGGTGCGGCTAGGTCAGCGACCGTCGCTGCGCTTCGCCCCAGTGGAACTCGCCGCGCTCGAGCGCCCGGTGGGCGGGCGACCGCCGCGTCTGTTGGTCTATTTTCTCGGCCTCCTCGGGCCCAATGGACCGCTGCCGCTGCATCTGACCGAATACGCGCGTGATCGTCTGCGCAATCACGATGACCCGAGCCTCGCGCGCTTCCTGGATCTCTTCAATCACCGCATGCTGGGGCTGCTCTACCGCGCCTGGGCCCAGGCGCAGCCCGCGGTCAGCTTCGATCGGCCGGAGCAGGACCGTTTCGGGGTCTATCTCGGCAGTCTGAGCGGCATCGGCATGCCCGCCTTTCTGGGCAGGGATGCTATGCCCGACCTAGCCAAGCTGCACTTCACCGGCCATCTCGCCTGCCCGACGCATCATCCGGATGGGCTGCGGGCCATCCTGACCGGACTGCTCCGACTGCCGGTCCGGATCGAAGAATTCGTCGGCGGCTGGCTGACCCTGCCGGAAGACTGTCGCTTGCGCTTGGGCGAGAGTCCAGCGACCGGTGCCCTTGGTCTGACCACGACCCTCGGCGGGCGAGTCTGGGATCACCAGTCACGCTTTCGGGTGCGCATCGGCCCGGTGAGACTCGCCGATTATCTCAGCCTGCTGCCGGGACAGCCGCTCCTGGAGCAGGTGAAGGCGGCGGTGCGCAACCATGTCGGGGATGCGCTCGCCTGGGATCTGAATCCGGTTCTGGCGGAGTCCGAGGTGCCGCCACTGCGCCTGGGTGGCGGCCCGCGCTTGGGCTGGAGCACCTGGCTGGCGAGTGACCGGCTGGGACGGGATGGTGACGACCTCGAGCTGGACCCGAGCCGGACCCGATCCGAGCATCCGCTTCGCCAAGCGGCGGTTTGGACCCCACCTGACGGACCCTCATCCGTGGTGTGCACGCCCGACCTCCAGGGGCCGGCCAGTCCCGCGCCTCCAATCAACAGCATCGCCAAGGGGACGATCCCATGACCGAGATCAGCCGCGCCGCACTGTTCGGCAAGCTTAACCCGCTCGCCTACAAGGCGATCGAGAGCGCCACCGTCTTCTGCAAGATGCGCGGCAATCCCTATGTCGAGCTGGTGCACTGGCTCAATCAGATCCTGCAGACTCAGGACTCGGACCTGCATCGCATCATCCGACGCTTCGGTCTGGACCCGGCGGGTCTGGCACGCGATCTCACCGAGGCGCTCGACCGTCTGCCGCGCGGCTCGCGCTCCATCTCGGACCTCTCGGCCGACGTGGAGGAGGCGACCGAGCGTGCTTGGACCTATGCGAGTCTGCTCTTCGGCGAGTCGCAGGTGCGCACCGGCTATCTGCTGGTGGGCATCCTCAAGACCCGCGGTCTGCGCAACGCCCTGCTCGGGATCTCGCGCCAGTTCGAGAAGATCCAGACCGATGCACTGACCGAGGGTTTCGGCGAGATCTGCGCGGGCTCGCCCGAGGAGCGCATGATGGCGAGCGATGGCTTCCAACTCGGTGCTGGGGCGGCCCCGGGGGAGGCGAGCGCGGCCATGGCCCCGGCCCAGCTGGGCAAGCAACAGGCGTTGCGACAGTTCTCGGTGGACCTGACCGAGCGCGCCGCCAAGGGTGAGCTCGATCCGATCGTCGGGCGTGACGAGGAGATCCGCCAGCTGATCGACATTTTGATGCGTCGCCGGCAGAACAATCCCATCCTGACCGGCGAGGCCGGGGTCGGCAAGACCGCGGTGGTCGAGGGCTTTGCCCAGCGCATCGCCGCCGGTGACGTCCCGCCACCCTTGCGGGGCGTCAGCCTGCGCACCTTGGACGTGGGTCTGCTCCAGGCCGGCGCCAGCATGAAGGGCGAGTTCGAGAACCGGCTGCGTCAGGTGATCGAGGAGGTCCAGGCCTCGCCCAAGCCGATCATCCTCTTCATCGACGAGGCCCACACCCTGATCGGCGCGGGTGGTGCCGCGGGCACCGGCGACGCGGCCAACCTGCTCAAGCCCGCGCTCGCCCGCGGCACCCTGCGCACGGTCGCGGCCACCACCTGGAGCGAGTACAAGAAGTATATCGAGAAGGATCCAGCGCTCACACGTCGCTTCCAGGTGGTCCAGGTGGACGAGCCGAGCGAGGAGAAGGCGATCCTCATGGTGCGCGGCATTGCCTCGACCCTGGAGAAGCATCACCGGGTCCAGCTGCTCGACGAGGGACAGGAGGCGGCGGTGCGTCTGTCGCATCGTTATATCCCGGCGCGTCAGCTCCCGGACAAGGCGGTCAGCCTGCTCGATACCGCCTGCGCCCGGGTCGCGATCAGCCAGTCCGCCGAGCCCGCCGAGGTCGAGGACTCGCGACGTCGGATCGAGGGCCTGACGACCGAGCTGGCCATCATCGAGCGCGAGCGCGCGGTGGGGGTCGAGACCCGCGAGCGCGAGCGCTCGGCCGGCGAGCGCTTGGCCACCGAACAGGCACGCTTGGCCGAGCTCAAGGCGCGCTGGGAGTCCGAGAAGGCACTGGTCCAGCAGATTCTGGAGCTGCGGGCGCGACTGCGCGCTCAGCAGACCCCGGTCGAGGGAACCGGGAGTCCTCTGGAGCAGGCCGCCGAGGCCATCGCTGCCGCGCCCGAGTCGGCCGTGCCCGAGCCGGCGAGCGGCACAGGCGCGGATCCAAGCACCGACCCGGCCGCGATGGACACGCGCGAGCGCGCCGAGGCACTGGCCAGTCTGCGCGCCCTGCAAGGAGAGCTGCAGACCCTCCAAGGCGAGCGTCCGCTGATCCTGCCGAGCGTCGATGCCCAGGCGGTCGCCTCGGTGGTCGCCGACTGGACCGGCATCCCGGTCGGGCGCATGGTCAAGAACGAGATCCAGGCCGTCCTCGAGCTGGCCGAGACGCTCAACAAGCGGGTCATCGGTCAGCGTCATGCCCTGGAGATGATCGCCGCGCGCATCCAGACCTCGCGTGCCCGGCTCGATAATCCCAATAAGCCGATCGGCGTCTTCCTACTGGCCGGCCCGTCCGGCGTGGGTAAGACCGAGACCGGCCTGGCGCTAGGCGAGGCACTCTATGGCGGTGAGCAGAATATCATCACCATCAACATGAGCGAGTTCCAGGAGGCCCATACCGTCTCCACACTCAAGGGCGCGCCGCCGGGCTATGTCGGCTATGGCGAGGGCGGACTGCTCACCGAGGCGGTGCGGCGCAAGCCCTATAGCGTGGTGCTGCTCGACGAGGTCGAGAAGGCACATCCCGACGTGCACGAGATCTTCTTCCAGGTCTTCGACAAGGGCTGGATGGAGGATGCCGAGGGTCGCTATATCGATTTCCACAATACCGTGATCCTGCTCACCACCAACGTGGGCACCGATCTCATCATGAGTCTCTGCAAGGACCCTGAGCTGCTGCCTGATGTCGAGGGCCTGGCGCAGGCACTGCGGGCGCCACTGCTGAAGACCTTCCCGCCCGCGCTCCTGGGGCGCGTCGTGACCATTCCTTATTACCCACTGAGCGACGAGATCCTGGGTCTGATCATCCGTCTCCAGCTCGAGCGCATCGTGCGGCGGATCGCCGAGAATCATCGTGCAACCCTGACCTATGAGGAGTCGGTCGTGGAGTTGATCGCCAAGCGCTGTGCCGAGGTCGAGAGCGGGGCGCGGGTGGTGGATGCGATCCTGACCAATACGGTGCTGCCGGCGATCAGTCGCGCATTCTTGAGTCGGACCATGGAGGGCAAGACGATCGAGCGGGTCTCGATCGGGGTTGCTGATGAGGGCTTCAGCTACGGATTCGAGGAGACTTGAGCCTTTCTTCGGTCTTGAATTCAGCCTGTAGATGGGCAAAGCCCGCACGATACGCTCGCAGACGAACCACCGCGGTGGGCGGGCGTGCCCATCTTCCAAGCGCCGGCGCGGGCTGGATGGGCACGCCCGCCTACTGTCGCCGGTGACCATCGGACACGTCGCGCTGGCTTTGCCCATCCGACGGGCTCTGCGCATTAGATGATAAAGGGTCCGGTCGGACCTGCGAGGCCGCAAATGACTAAGATCACCTTTCCGGTTGGCATGGGCGCGAAGAGTAAGAATCTTGCGTCAGACGTGACCATCATTCAAGATCTATTGAACCGCATCGATCCTGCGCTCGGTGGGCCCAATGTGCCCCTCAAGATCGACGGTATTTGTGGACCCAAGACACAAGGCGCGATTCAGTCCTTCCAGTTGAAGCATTTTGGCTGGTCGGGGGCGGATGGTCGTGTCGATCCCGGCGGTCGGACACTCGCTAAGATGGAAGAAGTCGCAAAACCGGTGGGACCGGTGCTGGTCGGCGCGGTCGAGGTCTTTCAAGCCGGGAATAAGACCTTCGTGGATAACGCCTATACCGATTTCTTTTTTCGCTTCAAGAGCCAGACTAGGTCGCATTCCGTTCTCTATTATTTCTCACCCAGCCCGGGTGGCGTGCCACTCTACCCACCCAGCCTTTTCAACTTGAAGGGTGATCTGTTTGCCCTGGAGCCGCCTCAAGGCATTCACGAGCTTGGCGGGACTGCGATCTATACGACCAGATATCAAGGTCCACAGCCCCTGTCCTCGAGTCTCATGATCACTGGTATCTATGGGACTCGGGTCGTGACGATACCGACGCATCTGCCTAGGGGATGGGCAAACCGATATCACGGTTACGACGCCCTGTTTGGACGCAATACTGATCCAGACAAAGAAGAGATCCGCGGAGTCTTGGTCCTTCATCAGTGATTGCACTCACCTCCAACATGACTGATAAGCCAGATCAAGCCGCATTGTCGATCGATGAGGCCATGCAGTTGGCGACCGAGCTGCATCGCGCCGGTCATCGGGAGGATGCCTTCAGGATCTATACCCGTGTGCTCGAGCAGGTGCCGGGTCATGCCGACGCGCTCCATTTCCTCGCCATCTTGGCCCATGAGCAGGGCAACGAGTCAGCGGCGATCGAGCTCATGACCCAAGCGGTTGCGGCGGCGCCGGACCACGCCGGATTCCGGAGCAATCTCGGGAACCTGCTGCTCGGCAGCGGTCGCTTCGAGGGTGCCGAGCGTGAATATCGCCGTGCCCTCGAGCTCGATCCGGACCGCCCCGATGTGCTCAACAACCATGCCGTCCTTTGCAAGGCACTCGGCCGTGACGACGAGGCCGAACACAGCCTCTTGCGCGCGCTCGCGCTCGCCGAGGGTTTCACCGATGCACGCAATAATCTGGCGCGCCTCTACCTGCGCCTCGGACGCATCGAGGAAGCCGTCGCGCAGGCCCGGCAGGCGTTGGCCCATGCGCCGGGCCATAGCGCCTCGCGCGAGATGCTTGGAAAAGTCTATTGCAAGGCCGGACACTTTGAAGCGGCGGCGCGCGTCTATCGGGATTGGCTGGCCGCTGAGCCCGGTCACCCCAAGGCGACCCACCATCTAGCCGCCTGCACCGGCGAGGGGGTTCCGCCGCGTGCCTCAGACGAGTATGTCCGGCAGGTCTTCGATCGATTCGCCGACAGCTTCGATGCTCGGCTGGCGGTCCTGGGCTATCGGGCGCCCGCGTTGGTGGCCGCGGCGGTGACGGCCGAGCCGAGTCTGTCCGCGGGCGGTTTGAGGATCCTGGATGCCGGTTGCGGGACCGGCCTGTGTGCACCCTTGCTCAAGCCCTTTGCTGGCCGGCTGACCGGGGTGGACCTCTCGGCGCGGATGCTGGCTAAGGCCCGTCAGCGTGGACTCTATGATGTGCTGGAGCAGATCGAGCTGACCGCGCATCTGCGAGCGAGGACCGCGGACTATGAACTGATCGTGTCGGCCGATACGCTGGTCTATTTCGGTGTGCTCGAGGAGCCGGTCGGCGCGGCCGCGGCCGCACTCTCGGTTGGTGGTCTGCTATGCTTCACCTTGGAGGCGCTCGGGGCGGATGAGTCCGGCGACTATCATTTGCGCCATCACGGCCGCTATGCCCATGCGCGTGCTTATCTGGAGTCCGTGCTCGGCAGGGCCGGTCTGATCCTGCTCAGGCTGGACGCCGAGATCCTGCGCTCCGAGGGCGGCGAGCCGGTGGCGGGTTGGCTGGTGCTTGCCCGGCGTCCGGCCATCCGTGCATGAGCGCGCTGCAATCGTGTCAGGCGGCCATGCTCCGCGGCGCTCAGTCCGACAGAGCGACCAGCAGCCAGTGTCGTGGGTGATCATCCAGGATAGTCGGATGGAGAGATGATATGGCTAAAGCACTGATCATTGATGATCAATATGGGAAACTTGCACTAAAATACTATAGTCGCTTCCCAGAGGAGCCGTGCTTTGTCGATGTCACGGCACGGGTGGATGAGCCGGAATTGATCCCTCGAACCAGTCTCGACACGCTGCTGAAAGCAATCCTGAAATCGTGGAGCAACAAATCATTCCCTGGCCCGGATTTATTATTGGTTAGTCACGGAAACATCAGTGGTTTGACAATGAGACTGTTGCCAAATCATCAGACCGATTCTCGCACCGATGTGCTCGAGACGCTGCTAAGTCATGAGTCGGACGTCCAGCAGGCCACACGTTTAAATCTGACAGTCCAACAGGTCAAAGATCTGGTCGACCAGATTCAACGGGTCCAAGCACTCGGGATCGGTCATGTGATGTTCCGCGGCTGTACGCTAGGTGCAGCGAACGACAATTTGGGTGCCTTACGTAAGCTACTCGGGGCTAAATCCATCAGTGGGCCTAAGGTACTATCAACCTATGGCGTGGTATCAACAGTAGGCATTCTCAGGACGAAGACATTCGATCGATACATTGCGCAGCGGAGCGCGGCGCATGTATCGACGTTTCCTGAAGGCCGGTGTGCTTTTGTTCGCGTTCCAGGCAAAGGACATCAAGATACAGTCGTGATCAATGTCGAAAGAACCGGGACGTCCGATACCCGTCAGGTGATCATTCGGCAATGGCTTGCCACGTTCATGAGCAATATGACACCAAGCCTATTTCAACCTTGGATGTTAATCGATCTTCCAGTGCATTATCTGCGGACGACGCCACCGATTCTACCGCTTGATAAGAATTATATTGTACATATTCCTCGAATGTAGCAAGCATGTGCCAGTCAACAAGAGCTCAGCGGCTAACCGCTAGAGGTCTGAGTGACTCGTCGATCCGTCATGCTTCGGTCAACGACTCACCGTGAAGAGAGGGCTATCTCATGCTCGCAAGTCAGTCGAATCGCTCGATTGGGGTCGATACGGTGCTGGGTCCGGATGTGCTGGTGCTCGCCGCGGTGAAGGCGACCGAGCGGCTGAGTCAGCCCTTCGA
Source organism: Thiocapsa sp. UBA6158 (assembly GCF_002423035.1). GTDB lineage: Bacteria > Pseudomonadota > Gammaproteobacteria > Chromatiales > Chromatiaceae > Thiocapsa. Next base: position 11,631 of record NZ_DIUM01000069.1, on the reverse strand, counting down.
ATACGATCTGGAGCTGCTCAGCGAGCGCATCGATGTCAGCGCCAGTGAGCTGCTCGGCACGCCGGCGACGGTCTCACTCCAGCTCGTATCCGGTGAGCGGCGTTATTTCAACGGCTATATCAGGAGCTTCTCACAGGTCGGCTTCGAGGGGACCTTTGCGCGCTATCGCGCCAATCTGGCGCCCTGGCTGTGGTTCCTGTCGCGCACCGCCGACTGTCGGATCTTCCAAGAGCAGAACGTGCCCGACATCGTGAAGTCGATCTTCCGAGAGCATGGCTTCAGCGATTTCGAAGAGCGTCTCTCCGCAAGCTATCGACAGTGGACCTACTGCGTCCAATATCGCGAGACCGATCTGAATTTCATCCAGCGTCTGCTCGAGCACGAGGGCATCTATTACTTCCACGAGCATCAAGACGGCAAGCACACACTGGTGCTCGCCGATAGCTACAGCGCCCACTCGCCCGCGCCGGGCTACGAGGAGGTCGTCTTCTATCCGCCCGGTCAAGAGCCCGTGCCCGAACTCGAGCGCATCGATGAGTGGAGCGTGTCGCACGAGGTCCGCTCGGGGGTCTTCGCTCACACGGCCTTCGATTTCACCGTCCCGCGCAAGGATCTGCTCGCGCGTCGCAGCGCGCCGAAGGACCATGCGCTGGCCGAGGAAGAGGTCTTCGACTTCCAGAACGACTATACGGACAGCTCAGAGGGCGACGGCTATGCCCGTATCCGACTCGAAGAGCGTCAGGCCGATCACGAGGTCGCCAGGGCGGCCGGCAATGCGCGCGGCCTGACCTGCGGCGGTCTCTTCACCCTGAAGGAGCATCCGCGCTCCGATCAGAACCGTGAATATCTGATCCTGTCGGCGAGCTATCGGCTGCAGTCCGACGACTACGGTTCGGTCGACGCCGCGCCCGGAGAATGCCCGGTCTATCGCTGTCGCCTGACCGCGATCGACGCTCAGGTCCCTTACCGTCCGCCTTGCCGGACGCCCAAACCCCTGGTACAGGGCCCCCAGACCGCCATCGTCGTCGGCAAATCGGGCGAGGAGATCTGGACGGATCAATATGGCCGGGTAAAGGTGCAGTTCCATTGGGATCGCTACGGCAAGGAGGACGAGAACAGCTCCTGCTGGGTGCGGGTCTCTCATCCCTGGGCGGGCAAGAATTGGGGCGCGGTGGCGCTCCCGAGGATCGGCCAGGAGGTGGTGGTGAGCTTCTTGGAGGGCGATCCGGACCGACCCTTGATCACCGGGCGGGTCTACAACGGTGATTGCATGCCGCCTTATGACCTGCCGGCCAACCAGACCCAGAGCGGCATCAAGAGCCGGAGCAGCAAGGGCGGGGGCGGGTCCAACTTCAACGAGATCCGCATGGAGGACAAGATCGGCGAGGAGGAACTCTTCATCCATGCCGAGCGCAACCAGACCATCGAGGTCGAGGCCGACGAGTCGCACTGGGTGGGGCACGACCGCACCAAGCGGGTCGATAATGACGAGACCACGACGATCGGCAACAATCGCACCGAGTCGGTCAGCGTCGACGAGACCATCGATATCGGTGCCAATCGCACCGAGTCGGTCGGCGCCAACGAGGATATCAGCATCGGCGCCAACCGTACCGAGAGCGTTGGGGCCAACGAGGACATCAGCATCGGCGCCAATCGTACCGAGAGCGTCGGGGCGAACGAGTCGGTCAAGATCGGCGCGAGCCGGACATTAGATGTCGGCGCCTCCGAGACAGTCAAGGTCGGCGCCAGCCGCACCGAGCAGATTGGCGCGAGCCTGACTCAGACCGTCGGTGGGAGTGTCAACCTCAGCTCGGGTGGGCCATTTACGATCAATGCGCTCGGAGGCATGACCATCATTGCCCCGGGAGGAACCAAGATCTTTGACAAGGAGCTTTGGCAGACCGGCGGAACGATCGGCGAAACGTATAGTTTCAAGCTGGCGTTCAACGGAAGTGTCAACGAGGCAACCGCGGTCAAGGCCGAAGTGGTGGGATCCGCCAATTCGGTCGTTCTCGTCAAGTTCGAGAAAGTCGCCGCGGATTTGGGCGCAAAGGATGTGGTTCAACAAAGCATTGCCCTGGAAGCCTTGAGCACGGCCACAGGCATCGAGATGGACACCCTAAAGATCTTTTTGTAACCGGCGAGTCTAACGTGCGCATCGTCAAGCCATTGTCCGCCTCGCTCCTGACGCGTCCATTCGAGCATGGCGGGCGTTTCATGCTCGGCGTCTCGGTCATCCTCTTCTCGACCCTGGGACGCGCGAGCCGGCTTCTGACCGAGCAGGCGCTGTGGCCGTTCTGGGCGACCCGTCCCGAGTCGCAGGGACCCTTGGAGGAGGGTTATCCGCGTCCGCGGGCCGAATATCTGGTCGGCGCGACCGCCTTCACCCGTCCGGATCGGCCGCGGGCCTGTCGGGTGCGCGTGCAAGTCGGCGATCTCGTCAAGGAGCTGGTGGTCTGGGGACCGCGCTTCTGGGAGGGCGAGCGCCCCTCGGTTCCGCTGCCCTTCGAGCGACTGGCGCTCGACTGGACCCAGACCTATGGTGGCGAGGATTTTCCCGCCAACCCGATCGGCATGGGGCGGCGCGACAGCGAGATCGAGGGCACCCGCCTGCGTCTGCTCCCGCGGGTCGAATCTCCCGACCGGCCCCTGACCAGCCCGAGCGGTGTCGGTCTCCCGGCCGGTTTCGGACCTCTGGATCAGACCTGGGCGACCCGGGCCGCCAAGCGCGGGACCTATGATCAGGCCTGGCTGGAGCAGGATTATCCGGGGCTGGCCCGGGATCTAGACGGGAGCTTTTTCAATCTGGCCCCGGAGGACCAGCAGCAGGCCAAGCCTTTCCGAGGGGACGAGGTCTATAGACTCGACCTCATGCACCCTGAGCTCGATCGGATCGAGGGTGTCCTGCCCGGGCTGGCCACGCGGGTCTTCGCCACGAGACGCACGGCGGCTGGCGAGACCTTCGAGGAGCTTGCCATGTCGCTCAAGACGCTCTGGTTTTTCCCGGAGGAAGAGCGTCTGATCCAGATCTTTCAAGGCTGGATGCGTATCGCCGAGGATGATGCCGCGGATGTTCAGACCCTCCTTGCCGCCGTCGAGCGGCTTGGCGAGACACGTCCGCCCGAACATTATCGTGCCGTGCAGGAGCGTCGACGCGATCCGGACCAGGGTGCGTTGGAGTCGCTGCGCGAGTCCGACCTGATGCCGGCGGATCTCGCGGTGTCGCTCTTTGATCCGCCGGACCAGCCGAGCCTGGCCTATGAGCGCGCCATGCGCCGCGCCGCGCGCGAGCGTGCCGAGGCACGGGCACTGGTCGCTGCCCATGGTCTGGACCCGGACGAGCATGGTCCCCCGGCCGAGTTCCCCGAGCCGCCGCGGATTCGCACCCTCGATGATCTGATCGAGGTGCGCAAACGCATGGAGGCCGAGTCGGCCGCGCTCCCCGCACGCCTGGAGCAAGAGAAGCGCCGCGCCCTGGACGGGGTCCGCGCGGTTGCGGCCCGCGAAGGCGTGGACATGCAGCTCATCGAGCGCGAGATGAGCGGCGAGCTGACACGGGGACCGCCGCGGCCGCGCGCCGAGCCCTTGATCGCCGACCTGACCCGCTTGGCCGAGGAGGGGCGCGGGCAGGGCTCTGACGTGGCCGAGCTGGAGCAGATGCTGGCCGATCCGGACGTGCTGGCGCGTTGGCGCGAGGGTGATCGCCAACAGCTCGCGGCCTACCAGTCGACCGGGCATCACCAAGGACCGCCCGAGCCGCTTCCCGAATCCGCCCGGGCCGAGCTGCGAGCGCGCGTCCAGGCCGAGTTCGCGCGCGGTGGCTCGCTCGCGGGCTGGGACCTGACCCGGGCCGATCTGAGTCGAATGGACCTGCGCGGTGCCGATCTGACCGGTGCGCTCCTGGAGGCGGCCGATCTCAGCGGTGCGCTTCTCGATCGCGCCAAGCTGAGCCGGGCCATGCTGGCCCATGCCCGGCTGATCGGCACCCGTCTGATGGACGCGGATCTGCGCGAATGCAACCTGGGCGCCGCCCAGATCGCGCGCGCCGATCTGAGCGGAGCGGATCTCGGCGAGGCCATCCTGGAGCTCGCCCGATTGAGCAGCTCCAGCCTGCACGGCGCCCGGATCGAGGGTCTGCGTCTGACCGGTGCCGAGATCGTCGCGGTCGATTTCTCCGCAACCCATGCCGAATCGACTGTGCTCTGGCGCGAGACCGACCTGCGGGGCTGTTGCTTCGCCGGGATCCGCTATGCCCAGGCGGTCTTCCAGGATTGCGACCTCGACGAGACCGATTTCAGCGGTGCCGCCATCACCAAGGGGGCCTTCGTCGGGATCCGGGCCAAGGGCATCCGTTTTCGGGATCTGAGCCTGGGGACCGGCTGTTTCGCCTTGGCTTGCCGGCTTGATGGGGCCGATTTCAGCGGCGCCCGTCTGAGCGAGGTCTCCTTTCGCGAGGCCACACTGCGTGGCGCGGATTTCTCGCGGGCCGAGCTGCGCGGCTGCGACTTCAGCAGCTGCGACCTGCGCGAGTCGCGCTTCTATGCCGCCGATGCGCGTGGGATCCGGCTGGTGCGGGCGGATCTCGGCGGTGCCGATCTGGGGAGCTGCAATCTGGCCGGGGCGGTCCTGCAACATGCGCGGCTCGATCACACCGAGCTGTCCGATGCCAATCTGCACGAGGCCGATCTGGCGCGGGTGCGGGTCGGCCCCGGGGTGCGGTTCGATGGTGCGATCTTCACCCGTGCCCGGACACGCCCGCGCCATCGTCCGCCCGAGCGCCCGAGTTGATGGCCGAGATGGACCGCGCGACCATCGAGCGTCTGGCCCAGGATGCCGATCTCCTGAGCGGTGCGACACTGCGCGGGCTCGATCTGCGCGGCGCGGATCTGGCGGCGTTGCGGCTCGACTGCTGCGTGCTCGATGGGGTCGATCTCGGCGGTGCCGACCTGACCGACTGTCAATTCACCAACTGCAGTCTGATCGGCTGTGGATTCGCCGCCGCCCGTCTCGCGGACACCCTGTTCCATGCCACGGAGCTGCGGACAGTCTCCTTTGCCGAGGCGAGCATCGAGAATGCTAACTGGCATGAATGCCGTTTGGAGTCCGTGATCTTCGACCGGGTGAGGCTGAATCGGGCCGTGTTCAGCGGGAGTCGGCTCGCCGAGATCGGCTTTCGCGGGTCCCGGCTCGAGCAGCTCGTCATGGCCAATCCGAGCTGTGGTCGGCTGGATTTCACCGGTGCCCATCTGGAGCGAAGTGTCCTGCTCGATTGCGATCTGCGACAGGCCGATTTCACCGGGGCGAGCTTCGTCACCCTGGTCTTCAACAAGAGCAACCTGGCCGGACAGCGCTTCGCCGGTCAGGACTTCGATGTCGTCCAATTCAGCGAGGCCGATCTGACCGGCTGTGATTTCAGCCATGCCCGGATTCGGCAAGGCAATTTCACCGCGGCGCGGCTCCAGGGGGCAGGCTTCGGCGGGACCCTGGCGAGGGGCGCGATCTTTCTGCAGGCCGATCTGGAAGGGGCTGATTTCAGTAGAGCTGATCTGACCCAGGCGATCTGGCAGGGCGCTCGGGCCGCGGGTGCCTCTTTCTTGCGTGCCAATCTCTATCAGGGGAATTTTCTGTCGGCGGATCTCGACAAGACCGATCTGCGTGGCGCCGACCTGACCTATGCCGACCTTTCGCATGCCAATCTCGAAGGGGCCGATCTGACCGGGGCGACACTCTTTCGCGCCAAGCTGCACCGGGTGCGCGACCGCGATGCGCGCTTCACCGACCGCGCGCGCGCGCTTGGGGACGACCCTGAGCAACTCGCCGCCGAGGCTTGGCGCCCGCGGCCCCGTCCCGACTCGGATGACTGATGGCCATGCGTCATGCAGCCCGAACAACCCTACCAGCCGAGTCCGGGTCTCCGCGCCGGACCTATGACCAGAGGAGAAGCCCATGGATGCCTTGAGACCCGATCAGCCGAGCGCGCTGCGTCCCCAGCCCATGCACCTGGAGGGCGAGGTGCTCTCGGTGGAGGAGGGCGCAACCTGCACCATTCAGACCGCGACCGGTGTCCTGCGGGCGCGGCGTGCAGTCAGCTGTCTGGTCTGGCCGGAGGTCGGCGACCGCGTCTTGGTCGCTCAGCGACTCAATGACGAGACCTTCCTGATCGCCATCCTGGAGCGTCGCGCGGCCGTGCCGCTGCGTCTGGTCCTGCCCGGCGAGACCAGGGTCGAGGTCGCCGAGGGGGCGGGTCTGAGCCTGCGAGTCGAAGGACCACTCGCGCTCGGCTCGGACTCTCGACTGAGCGCCGAGAGCCCTAAGGTCTCGGTCAGGGCCGAGCGTCTGACCCTGGTCGGTGGGCGGTTCGAGCTGATCGCACGCGAGGCACTGGCCGCCTTGCGCTCCAGTCGATTGATCGGCGATTTGGTCGAGGCGACCGCCAAGCGCTTGAATCTCAGTCTCGATCAGTCCCGGCGCAGGGTCCGGGATCTGGATCAGGTCCATGCCGGCTCGGTCGAGATCCGCGCCGAGCAGGTCGCGCGACTGCATGCTGACACCCTGCTCGCCGATGCGCGTCGTCTGGTCAAGATCGACGGCGAGCAGATCCACCTTGGTTAGGAGGCTAGGTTAGGAGGCCCGATCGATGTTTGCCAACGCACAGATGATGGGCACGGATACCGCCTTTCCCGATGTCTGTCTCACCCCCAGCCCGGTGGGTCCGGTGCCCGTTCCTTATCCGAACATCGCCATGGGTCCCATGGCGGTGCCCAATGTCCCCAACATCCTCTTTGCCGCGACGCCCGCTCACAATCTCGGGACCACCATCCCCATGACGAACGGCGACAACGCGGGTCTAGCCACCGGGGTGGCCTCGGGCACCGTGATGGGTCCATCCCGCCATCTGACCGGCGCCTTCTCGGTATTGATCAAGGGGATGCCAGCCAGTCGCATGACCAGCATGTCGCTGCAGAACAATACCAACGCCCCGGGCTGTCGCGTCGTGCCGAGCCAGACTAAGGTCCTGATCCTGGCGCCATAGGTGTTCGGCGATTAGGGTCAAGATACAGAGTTCGGCTGAAAAGCGGGTTAGGGGTCAGTGCGGCCTGGCAAGGCCGCGTGTTCTAGTGGGTGGAAATCCCGCCGGGGTCATCGTGCGCCGCGAGCCCAGTATCGAGCCTTGCGGTGCATCTGGCGACAGGTGCATGGCTGCGTAGACACGAAAGCAGGCGAGGTGCAAAGGTAACGGGTGGAGCCGACCTTGAAGGTGTTGAGCCCCGAAAATTTTGGTCGGGAGTGCCGACGGACTTGACCCTTCGGCAGGCAACAATCCGTGTCGCGTGATGGCGTGTGATGCGGGTACTCCCCAAGGTCCAAGGCCGTGTCGAGCCTGACATTGAGAAGACGCGGTCACCAGGGAGATCCGCGCACTGGTCCGCCGGAGGCGGGCACCCGTGAACAAGTATAGAAAGCGAGAACACGGGCGGCGGATGCGCGGAAGTCGGAGCCATCCAAACGAGTGTCGACGCCCGGTAACGCGGGTCGAGCACAGGGGTGGCGGTTTGAGAGAACGCGAAAGCGACACACGGCCCTACGCCGAGAGGATTCTGCCCGTGACAACCAAACTTGAGCGTTTCACACTGATGGCGCGCGAGCAACTGCGAGAGCGACTTCAGATCAAAGTCTACCTCCTGACCTCCCAAGGTGTTTGCAGAACCAATGCGACGGTGAACAAGGATTCGGAATCCAGGGCGGCGACCTCCGGCGGTTGGCCTGTGGAGATGTGGACGCGTCCTGCGGACCGGCCTGAGTTCTGCGGCCCATATGGACAACCCCGGGACCGCGCCGAGCAATGACCTGCCGGCCGATGACGCGCAGCCGGCGCGGCCCGCCGTTTGCCCACACTTTCGGGCCTCGGGCACAGCAACAGGTTTGACGAGATGTGCTCTAAAGGGCGCGAACCGGCACGGGCAGAGTCACGCCCTGCCCCCGGGAAACGCAACAGAGGCCAAAAGGTCTCCTGCTCCAGTTCGATATTCTGCTTCAGTCCAGCGTGAAGATGTCCGGCGGGGCCGCGGGAAAATGCCCGGCGGGCGCGCCGCAGTGTTCGGCGTCTGGCTCTTCCGCGCAATCCTCGCCGCCTGACTCCAGGTGCTGCACCCTCCACCGCCCCCCGTGTTTGCGCAGGAGTGCGGGTGGGGGAGATGACGCATGGTCAACGCCCTGCAGGAAAACATTGCTGGAAATGTCTGAATGCAGGCTCTTCGAGGAATTCTATCCACTCGCTCAATTCACGCGCTACCGGCGAGAGGTTAGTCATCCTCTGGTCTCCTGTTACACACAGCACGACCTCCCGGTAAACTTCATTTCCGGAGTCGGGCAGGTAACAAACGCTGGTTCGAACACCGGCATCCCTGTAACCGGACTGCGATTCGGAGAGTGCTCCTTGTGACACGGGCTCGAGGAGCAGTAATTTCTGTCGGACCTCCTCGATGGGAAGTGTTCTCAGCAGGGTCTTCTGATGATACTTGTCCTCCAACTCCCGACGTGTAGGGGTATCGGCTTTCTGCGGCCTCCAAGGCGTCTCGCGCGCAAAGCTGTAGAGATGGCCCGCGTCATCAAGGACGATGCCTCGATGACGAAACCCCCAGGCATGGTTTTCATGCGACATCTCGCAGTAGATCGCCGGCGGGCTTCCTGGCGCCGCCCCCGCGATTGAAAAAAGGATCATGACACATGCGAAGACCGGACTTGAGCGCCGTCGCCAGGGTGCTACCCGTTTCATTTCACGACCTCCCGATACAGTCCTCGAGGGTCCTGGATGGATCATCGCAGGCGTTGTCGATGCATGTGCCGACGCATCCGCTGGGCTGGCACGTCAGTACCGAACCAACTCGACGCGCCGGTTTTGGCTCCGGCCTTCCTCGGTTTGGTTCGAGGCGACCGGGGCGGCGAAGGAGACGCCAACCGGGAAGAGTCGCGCCTGATCCGCGCCATGGTCTTGAACGAGTTTCGTGACCACGGCCTCGGCGCGTCGCTGGGAGAGGTCGCGGTTGTAGTCGAAGCCGCCGGCGTTGTCAGTGTGGCCGACCACCAGCAGCTTGAGGTGTGCGTCCGAGCGCAGCAGGGTCGCGATCTCGGCCAGGACAACGGAGGAGTCCGGTTTGACTGTCGCTTGGTCGAAGTCGAACAGGATACCGTACAGCGCAATGCGTCCGGTCGCGTCGATCGCGCGCGCCATCTCGGGTGCATCGATGGTCACCATCCGCTGTTCGCGCGGCTTGCCCTCGATCAGGTCGACGACGGTGATGGTGCGTCCGTTCAAGGCCCGGCATGAGTGGCCAGTGTTCAAGACATAGGCGAGAATGGACAGGTGAGCCGGTCCGTCGGGCAAAGCCGCCGCAAGATAGCGCTGATCCTGGATCCGCTCGGTTTGAGCGCAGGCGCCGGTCGACAAGAGCGGATCGACGATCCGCTCGGCGGGGCGCAACACCATGGCCAGGCTCATCTTGCCGCCACCACCGCCGCTGGAGCGTCCGGGATCGCCGCCGCATTCCTCACGTTTGCACTCGAACAATGCGCGTCCCCCCTGGGTCTCGATCTCGTCGCGATAGTTGCGCAACACCTCAAGCGGCGACCGCCCTTCCGGGATCAGGTAGACGAGACGGACCAAGCGACCCTCGAGCTCCAGGGCCTCGGTCGGCGCGAACCAAAGGTTATTGTGCCCATCGCGTCGCTTAGGATCTGGATCGATGCGCAGCGGCGCGATCGGCAGCAGATAATCGTCGAACGCCTTGTCGTCGTATGAGACGATCAAGGAGCCCGCGTAGCGCTTCAAGAAAGCGGGGTCTTGCGATCCGGCGAGATCCGCGTCCGGGATCGCTGCATCTGCGGCGACGTTCAATGCGGACAGGGTCAGGGTCAGTGATATCGCGATCATGCGCAACATGAGACGGACTCCTCGATCTGAGCGCGGTGTGGCTGTTGCGATCCGGGGCAAGGATCGAGACGCCCGCAGCGCTAAGGGTTAAGGCCGGACAGGCCGGTTGCGCGGTAGCATTCAAATTATAGTCGCGTTGAAAGGGTGTGTTGAGCAGTGGCGTATGCAAGCGGTTCAAATCGCGCTATGACGACCGGTGTCGGACGACGAAGCAGTAACACTCGTCAATGGGTAGAAAACGACGAATAGGCCATCCAGCCAAGTAACCTGGGGTCCGTTGAAGCCTTTACCGCAACGGTGTCCGGTTGGCCTAGCCGAGGTGGCCATGAATTGCGCTGCCTGAGCGTCTCATAGGGCCACAGTCGGCGGCGCGGAGTTCTTCACTTGTTTCGCCGTTCCTCGCCGGGGAGCACGGGCAGCCCGGCAGGGCTAAAAAACTCGATAGATCAGAAAAAAGACTTGACAAGAGGCTTTCAATGGGGTCGCGATGGTGTGTTGCAAAACCACCACAAGGCATGACCCCAATGATTCTCGGACGACTCGCAAGTTTGATGCATCGCCTCACCGACAAGACCGTGTTCGCCGAACTGCTTTCCCCCGTCGAGCGGGTACTCGCGCGGATGCGCAGTGCCCAAGGGCTGGGGCGGACTCTGAGCATGAGCGATTTCATCGCCCTCGGGGTGCTGCGCCATCTGCAGGGCATGGGCACCCTGCGCGAGCAGGTGCAGGCGCTGCTGCATCTGGATCCTGCGCCGGGCGCTCGTCCGCCTCTGCCCCGTTCCACCTGGTCGGATGCGCTGTGCTCGGCAGCGCGTCTGGACGTGCTCGAGGAGACGCTGCCGGCGCTGGTGGCGGACGCCGCCGCGCTGCTGCCGGATCGCTTGGCCGACATCCCGGGCCCGGGCACGCGCCCGGTGCGGGCCATCGATGGCACCTACCAAGGCGAGAGCGCGCATTTTCGCCGCCGTACACCCAAGGACGGCGGAGAGGACAACCCCAAGGGCCATGCCCTGTTGAGCTTCTACAATCTGCGCTTGGGGGTCCCCGAGGATGTCCAGGTCGAGACGCGCAATCGCCACGAGACGGCCATCCTGCGCGACTACGACCGATCCCCCCGAGCCCTCACCCGCGAGCGCCATACGCTGTTCCTGGTCGATCGCGCCTTCATCGATGCCCGCTTTTGGGATGCCAAAAAGGCCACGTGCGCGATCACGATCATCACCCGCATGAAGGCGAACCTGCGCATCGACTCCACGGAGGATCTCGGCGTCGCTGCCGACCCCCTCAACGCCGGCGTGCAGCGCGATCTGCGCGTGATGCTCGCCAGCTCTCCCGAGCCTTGGCGCTTGATCACCTACCGCACCCGCCGCGGCCATGTCGTGGAGTTCCTCACCAACGATTTCGACCTGCAACCGGGTGTCGTCGCCTTCCTGTACTCCCGCCGGTGGGAGGAGGAAAAGTGTTTCGACACCTGGAAAAACGACTTCAGCCAGGCCAAGGCGTGGGGCAAGCGCGCCGTGGCCATCGACAACCAGGTGCGCCTGGCCATCGTGACCAGCATCCTGGTGGCGATGATGCTTGCCGACACCCTCGGCGACGACGGGCTCACCGACACCAAAGCGCTGCGCCGACAGGCCCGCCGCCAGGCCAAGCAGCCGGACCAGCCCGACGGCACCGACCGCCCCGATTGGACCGCG
>NZ_DIUM01000130.1 GCF_002423035.1 Thiocapsa sp. UBA6158 | reverse complement strand
CGTCTTCCAGTTCTACAACCTCATCTCCAGCCTCACTGCGCGCGAGAACGTCGCCATCGTCACCGAGATCAGCCCCGACCCCATGAACCCGGAAGACGCCCTCACCCTGGTCGGGCTGGAAGACCGCCTGGATCACTTCCCCTCTCAGCTCTCCGGCGGCGAGCAGCANNAGCAGCAGCGCGTGGCCATCGCCCGAGCCGTCGCCAAACAGCCGGCTGTCCTGCTCTGCGACGAGCCCACCGGTGCGCTCGATTCCAAGACCGGGATCCGCGTTCTGCAGGTCATCCAGCAGATCAACCAGGATCTCGGCACCACCACGGCCGTCATCACACACAACGCCGTGATCGCCGACATGGCCGACCGGGTGATTCGCTTGGCCGACGGGCGGGTGTTGGAGGTTCAGGCCAACGCGCGTCGCAAGGATCCCGCCGAGTTGGACTGGTGATCTAAACCGCGTCTCTCGGGATATGCGGCTTGGAGCGGATCCCGGGCTACTGCGAGTCAACGATTCTTGGCGTCGACGCGGTTTAGCGCCGGCGCGGGGTTCGGGACTTGGCTCTCGCTCGTCGACCCTACGGCCGGGATTATGAACCTTTCACCTTTTACCCTGCCGTCCCCGATCACCCGCCGACGACGTCCCGGCTCAATGGCCGGGGTTCAGAGCGGGCAATGCGGCGCGTTTGATTCGCGAGATGCGACTCTTGCGCAGGCGAAGCCCGGCGCCGCGGCCGACTTGTCGTATGAAATCACGCTTCCATCGCGTGAAGTCGAGACCCTGCCGGCCGTAGAGCGCGGCGTCGAGCTCCTGCATCAGCCGGGTCAAGGTTGCCGGATCCGCGTGGGGACGTAGACTCAGGATGAGTCGGGTCAGGTTGGGCTGGGTGGCCTCACCTTGGAAGCGCAGCCGGCTGCGTGCATCGGCTTCGAAGCGGTCGCACCAGTCGACGGGGTCCGTTGCGCGATTGGCGTGGCGCACGCAGAGCAGGAATCGGCTGCTCGGCGGGAGCGCTGCCGCCACGGCGGCACGCATGCGCGCGACCAGCGGCGCGGGTCGCAGGCGACGCCTGAGGCGATTCCAGCCGTTGCCGATCAAGGCACCGAATGCGCTGAGTCTGCCGACGAGCCCTGCTGCCGTGCGGGCGCGTGGCCGATCCTTCGTCGACGGCTTGGTGGCGTAGAAGACGCCGCCCCAATAGCCCGCGATCAGCAGCAAAAGCCCCGTCAGCGGGAGCCAGACGAGGCTCCAGTCTTCCACGGCCATGACGGAGGAGGGCATGCCGAAGGGGCCGCTCTCTCCCCCGACACTCAGGGTGCGCATCGGCAGATTCGCGACCTCTCGAGTGCCCGGATCTGTATTCCACCAGGCGACACTGATCTCGGGAAGGGTCAGTCGACCGGAAGATTGAGGGACCAGGGTGTAGTACTCGGTGCGGCGTGCGACCAGGTCGCGGCGGTCAGCCGAGAGGCCGGTCTCCGTCTGCACTTGCTCGCGATAGATGCGGTGATCCGGTCCGGCGAGTTGGTCTTCCAAGCTCGGCAATTGAGCTGCAGTGCCTCCCGTGGCGAGAAGCTCCAACGCCAAGGTGACGGGCTGCCCCGGGGCCAGGTCGGTCTCGCGGTCGATCTCGGCCTTGAGACTCAGTGATTTCAGGGGCAGCCAAGGCGTCACCGCGCTCATGGCCGGTCGGACCTGAAGGCGAATCGCGCGGTCGGTGACCGACTCGAAGCGCTGCATGCCGCCACCCATGCCTCGTACGGTTCCCGTCACCTTGATGGGCGGAATCTCGATATCGCCCGGCCGCAGTGCGATCAGGGTCAGGATGAAGGTGTTGACGATCTCGCGCCGGCCTCCCTCCGCAACGCGGGACTCCGGGATCGGCCCGTCCAGGCGCTGGAGGAGCGCATCTCCGGTCGCCGGCAGATCGAGTGTGGCCTCGACGGGGTTCTCCGAGGTGACGAGTCGAAGACGCAGCAGCAGTGGTTGCTGCATATAGGGCTCCGGTTCGTCGAGCGTCGCTTCGAGCCGAGGCGGCGTCGCTTGCGCCTGGACCCCGTATTGCCCCGGATACTGCCCCGGCATCTGGTTCGGCATTTGGCCCGGGAACGGACCGTAACCGGGTGCCGGCATCTGGCCCGGCGGATAGGCCTGGGGAACAGCTTGCGGATAGGCCGGCGGGGTGCCCTGGGCATTGGTCGGCGGCTGGGGGCGGAACTGCCAGGCCCCGGCCTGCGGCGGGGGTTGGCCGTAGGGTCCCTGCGGTTGGTGGGGCTGCTGTCCCGGAGGACCGTAGGGCCAGGCGCTCGCCGCTGGCCCGAACAACCCCAGCGACAGGCCCAGTATCAGGATCGGAATCAGGCCAAGTATCGGACTCGACGCCTGGATCATCAGGCCGGACAGCGTCGCGGGACGTCGGAGACGTTCGGTGCGCATCACCACGGACGATTCTCCAGGATGGGAGCCCCCGTGGTCTGCATCCATCGCAGCTCCTCGAGGCGATACTGATTGCGGATCAAGAGGGATGGGTCACCCTCCACCTGCTTGAGCCGCTGCTCCATCACGGCCATGCCTGCGCCGAGCGCGGGCGGGCCGTCGATCGCGCCTCGTTCGTCCGTCGCGTCCTCCCCTAATTGGTCGCCGGGCCGATCACCGAGTTGATCGAAGCGTTCTGCGGCCTCGGGTTGGGCCTCGGTGCCGAGCGTCTCGGGTGGTTTCACCTCTGCCGGACCGGGAGGACCCGGACGGGGTGTCCGGCCGGTGGCGTCGTCGGTGCCAGCGTCTTCGCGGTCGGGCTGGCTCGGGTCGGAGCCCGGTGCATCTGCGCGCCCCGGCTCTGGTGACTCCGGCTCCTTGCCCTTTTCGTCGGGTGATTCGGGCTCGCCGCGACTCGGGTCACGCCCGTCCTTTGGGTCGTCTCCGGATGATTCATCTCGGGGCGATTCGTCTCGCGGTGCTTGCGTCTGATCCTCCTCGCCATCTCCCTCGCTCCCATCGCGGGGCTCGCCGTCCTTTCCGGATTCGGACTCGGATGCGGTCTCCTCGCCGGAGGTGCCCTTCGGCGTGGTCCGATCCCCGGCCTCGCCTTGATCGCTGTCGCTCTCGGGTTGATCGGATTCGCCGCCGTCCGAGTCGGTTGCGGTGTCCGCTGCCGTGCCGGCCTGATCCGTTTCATCCGCGCCGCGGGCGTCGCTGGAGTCGCCCTGCGCCTCGCCATCGGTGGGTTCGGATGCGTCGCTGCCTTGCCCTTGACCCGCCTCGTCGCCTTCACCCTCGGCCTGCGACTCGCTGTGCTGGCCCGAGCCCTCGGAGGATTGGTCCTGCGAGCCGCTGTCCTCGCCTTGCTCGTCGCCGGACTCCTCGCCTTCGGATTCTTGTTGCTGCTCCGAGCCTTCTTGTTGCTCGGATTCCTGCGCCTTCTCGGACTGCTGCGCCTCCTCGGACTTCTCCTGTGGCGATGGCTGCTCCTGTTGTTCTTCTTCTTGTGATGCCTGATCGCGCTCCTCGGCGCTCCGTGTCGGATCCTTACCGTCCTCTTGTTCCGACTCGTCGCGCTCCTCGGCGCTCCGTGTCGAATCCTTACCGTCCTCTTGTTCCGACTCGTCGCGAAATTGCTCCTGCTCGAGCCTCGCCAAGGTGGCTCTGGTGACGGCTAGGTTATGGGCTGCATCCGTGTGGCTCGGATCCTCGCGCAGAACCGACTCGTAGGCCGTCGCGGCACCCGCATAGTCGCCACGCTCGAATCGGGTGTTGCCGAGATTGTAACGGGCCGATTGGCCCTCCTTGCCTTGCTCGGCCTGGCTGAATGCACGTTCGGCCTCGTCGAGTCGCCCCGCGCGGTAGAGGGCGACGCCCTTTCGGTAGGGATCGGAGAAGGACTCCGCAGCGGTGTCGAAGTCACCCGCCTGATAGGTCTCGAGCGCCTCCTGCTCGGAGGTCTTGAACCATCCGGCGACGGCCGGACACGGCAGGCAGACGGCGAGCACGAAGAGCACTGCGGCGGAGCGGGGAAGGCCGCCGTGGCCTAGGATCGACGGGGTGCTCATGTGGAAGACCTTCTCCGCCGAATCGGTGCGCGGAAACGGGTCAGCAGAAGCAGCATGACGAGAGCAACGGGGATCCAATAGCGCTCGTTCCACACCCGGGTGCGCTCGTCGCTCGATTGCGGCGGCAGGCGCGTGACCGAGACGGCGCGCAGGATGGCGTCCGAGTCCGAGTCACGATAGTCGGCGATCCGATGGATGCCGGCGCCGGCGTCCGCCAGATTTGCCAACAGCGCGGCGTCGAGCGAGGAGCGGACGGGCTCGCCGCTGAGATCCCGGATGAATCCGCCGGCCGGCCCCGGCACCAATCCGCCCTCGGCCGTGCCGATTCCCAACGTGTGGATGCGGATCCCTTGCGATGCCAGTCGTGCGAACTGCTCGGGGAGATCAGGCTCCTCGAAGTCGCCGTCCGAGATCAGGAGGATGGAGCGCGTACTGTCCTCGGGCAGGCCCGCGAGGAGCAACTGCGCGCGCGCGAGCGCCGCCCCCACGCGACTGCCCTGAAGAGTCGGATTGGCAAGCTCGCTCGATAGGGCGGGCAGCGCATTGAGGATCGTCTGTGTGTCCTCCGTGATCGGCGAGATCACGTGCGGCACGGAGGCGAAGACGATGAGGCCGAGCCGCGCCTCGCGGTTCTTGCGGATGAGATCGCTGATCTCGTGACGGGCGCGTCCGAGGCGATTCGGAGTGACGTCGGCAACCTGCATGGAGCGGGAGATGTCGAGCAGGATCAGAAGATTGTTTCCCGGGTGGAAGAGGCGCACGTCGGTGGCGTCCCAGCGCGGGCCGGCCATCGCCATCAGGACGAGCGCCCACAAGAGACTCCAGCTCAGATACCGGCCCCAGCGCTCGGTGGTACGTAGATCGCGTGTCCCGGTCAGGTGCGGCAGCAGGTGCGGATCGGCATAGCGGTGCAGCGGGCCTTGGGCCGCGCGCGCCGCGCTGCGCTTGAGCCAGTAGGCGACCGGGAGCAAGGCCAGGAGGCCGAGAAACCACAGTGGTTGCTCGAAGTGAAAACCGCCGTCAAACATCCGCAGTCCTCCCCACGAAGCGCTTGCGGCCCTCGGGGAAGAGACCAAGACCGAGCAACGCGACCAGGGCGAGTCCGAGCGGCCAGCGGTAGAGCGGCTGAGGCAGGTAGGCGGTGCGGGTCTCGGCCTCGGTCTTCTCGAGCTGGTCGACACGCGCCGAGATCTCCTCGAGCGCACGGGTGTCGGTCGCGCGGAAATAGGCCCCGCCGGTCAGCTCGGCGATTTCTTCGAGGACGCCTTCGTCCATGGTCAGATCGTCGCGATACCGCACCACGCCCTCTTCGAGGATCGGGATGCTGGCCTGCTTGCTGCCGACCCCGATCACGTAGACGCGCACCCCGTTCTGACGGGCCACCATTGCCGCCTCGCTCGGTGCGAAACGTCCGGCATTGTTGTCCCCGTCGGCGATGACGATCATGACCCGCGACCCCTCGGGACGCTCGCGTAGCTTGACCACTCCGAGCGCGATGGCGTCGCCCAGCGCGGTCGCCGGGCCGGCGATGCTCGGGACGATCCCGTCGAGGAGTTGACGCACCGCGAGCCGGTCCAGGCTCAGGGGCGAGAGCACGAACGCCTGGCTGCCGAAGACCACCAGACCGACACGATCGCCATTGCGACCCTCGATGAAGCGACCCATGACCCCGCGCACGACGCTCATGCGGTTACGTGGCTCGCCATCGACCGTGAAATCCAGCGCCTCCATCGAGTGCGAGGCATCCACCGTGATCATGAGGTCGTAACCCGGCGTGCTGATCTCGGTGTAGGGCGTCAGCCATTGCGGCCGCATCAGCGCCAAGACCAGCGCGATCCAGAGCAGATAGAGCAACGCCCGGTAGAGCCAGCCGGTGAGCTGCAGGCCGGGGCGTCGCGCGGTAAAGGCCGCTTGGAGTGCGGCGATCTGCGGGTGCAGCAGGGTGGCGCGCTGACCTTCGAGCGTCGTCTCGCCTGGATCCTGTCCGCGCTCCGGCCACAGCCAGGGCAGGAGGAGCGGCAAGGGCAAGAGCAGCGTGGCCCAAGGCCAATGAAACTCAAACATGGCGGATCTCAACCACGGGCATCACCACGCGTTCCTAACCACGGTCGGCGTCGGCTCGGGCCGTGGCGCCGACCCGGCGCTGGATCGCGGACCTCGACCCAGGCGAGTGCCGCGTCGATCAAGGACAGGAGATCCTTCGCGCCGACGCGTTTGCGCAGTGCGTCGGTCGGTGCATAGGGTGCGTCGATCAGGATGCGTCCCCGCTCGGGCCAGGGAAAGCCGTTCGGATCCTGTGCGGCGAGCCAATCGAGCCAGGCCGTTCCCGTGAGGCCCGCGCAGGACGGGCGTCCGAGCCGGGCCATGGCGATACGCCGCAGCAGCTCGGAGAGCTCGCCGATGATCTGTTTGGCATCCTGCCCCTTGCGGGTGCGGCGCCTGAGATCGCGGAGTGCGGCCGCGGCCTCCCAACGCCAACTGCCGAGCGTGATGCCGGGGATGGGGATGCGCAGGCTGATCCGGGCACGCGAGCGCCAAACAAAGAGGGCGAGCAGCGTGCCGGCGATCGCCAGCAGCCACCAGCCGGGGGCCGGCGGCCACCAAGGAATGGGCGGGATGTCGTGGATATCGCGCAGCATCGCGATGGGCGGGGAGGGAGCAAGGATCGGGTCCATCACACCGCCCGCGAGCGTGCCCGCTGCTCCAAGGCGCGGATTAGGTTGAGATGGATCTCGGCGTCGGTGCGCACCGGCAGCAGGATGATCCCGAGGCGATGGACAACCGCCTGGAGCAGGGCGCGCCGCTCCTCCCATGCCGAGCGATAGCTGCGCCTGGCCTGCGGGTCATCGGTGTCGACCTCCACCAGGGTGCCGTCGGTGCCGGTGAAGGTGGTGATGCCCATCGCCGGGATCTCCCAGTCGGCCGGGTCGTCGACCGGGATGAGCGCAACCGAGTTGCGTTGTCCCAGATCGCCGAGGATCGCCTCCAGTCCCATGGCATCGCGATTCAGATCGGCGATCACGAAGACGAGCGAGCCCGTGGGCAGACCCGAGGTCGCGCGCCGCAGCGCGCCGCCGAGACAGTCGATGGAGGGATCCAGCTCGGCACCGGGCACGGTGAGGGTGCGCAGCAGTTGCCAGAGCGCGCGGCGACCGCGCGAGGGACGAAAGTGTTGGAGTCCGGTCGATGGGTCGCCGAAGACCAGACCGCCGACCCGGTCGTTGAGCCGACTGGCCGCCCAGCCGATCAGGGCCGCCGCACGGGCCGCCTGCACCGACTTGAAGGTCCCGCGCGTACCGAAGGCCATATGCGGACCCTTGTCGACACAGAGCACCACCGAGCGTTCGCGCTCCTCGCGGAAGATCTTCATGTGCGGCTCGTTGGTGCGGGCCGTCACCTTCCAATCCATGTAGCGGATGTCGTCGCCCTCGCGATACTCGCGCACCTCCTCGAAGTTGACCCCGGCGCCGCGGAACACGGATGCGTAGAGTCCGGCGAAGGTCGAGTTGACCAGATGATGGGAGGGCAGCCCGAGCGTATGGGCCTGATGGCGCAGTTCCAGCAGGTCGTCGAGACGGGGATAGAGGCTCATCGTACGGCGACCGAGGTCAGGGGATGGCCACCAGGGTCAGGAGTCGGTTGACGAAGACATCGGTGGTCACCCCCTCGGCCTCGGCCTCGAAGGTCAGCAGCAGACGATGGCGCAGGATCTCGGGGACGACGGCCTGGATATGGTGAGGTGAGACGAAGTCGTCGCCGTCGAGCCAGGCCCTGGCACGGGCGCAGCGAGCGACCGCGATACTGGCGCGCGGCGAGGCGCCGAACCGGCACCAGCGCCCGAGGTCGCGGTCATAGAGCTTCGGCTGACGGGTCGCCTGGACCAGGTCGACGATATAGCTGTGCAGCTTCGGATCCAGATAGAGTCCAGCCACATCGCGGCGCATTGCGAAGAGATCGGCCTGACTCAGGCGCTCGACCGGAGCGGTTTCGGGCTCCTTTTGCTGGCGGGCGTCGAGCTCGAGGATCCGGAGCTCCTCGTCGCGGCTGGGGTAGGTCACGACGGCCTGCATGAGGAAGCGGTCGAGCTGCGCCTCGGGCAGGTGATAGGTGCCTTCCTGCTCCACCGGGTTCTGGGTCGCCAGCACCATGAAGAGCTTGGGCAGCGGATAGGTCTTCAGACCGACCGTGATCTGGTGCTCGGCCATGGATTCCAGCAAGGCCGATTGGACCTTGGCCGGCGCGCGGTTGACCTCGTCGGCGAGCAGGATGTTGTGAAAGAGCGGACCGGGCCGGAACTCGAATTCGCCCTTCTCGTGGCGATAGATGTCGGTGCCGATGAGGTCCGACGGCAAGAGATCCGGCGTGAACTGGATGCGGTGGAAGTCGCCCTCCAGCGCATCGGCCAGTGCCTTCACGGCGGTCGTCTTGGCCAGACCCGGCATGCCCTCGACCAAGAGATGCCCGTCGCTCAGCAGGCAGATCAGCATGCTGTCGATGAAGGATGCTTGTCCGATGATGCGTGAGGCGATGTGGTCACGAACAGGCTTGAGATCGCTTGGCGTCATGCTCTTTTACGTCTTGTCCGGGTGGCTGACTGCTTGAGGGGGGGCGTGGATCGCCGACTCTTCCGATCGGTTGCGTCCGGCCGCTTATGCTGTGCCTTTTCCGGGGCAAGTGCAAGCCTCGTCCGGACCTGCGGCCTTGCTCGATTTATCAGCATATTCAAATGTTTTCATCCGGTTGTTTGCCCTATCCGGCGCAGCTCGGAGCAGGCGCATGGGGTGGCCATGTCCGTCCGTCGACTCGACGGCGAACAGGCGTCGCGCAAGCCTTGACAAACCGGTTGTACACATGGGTTCGGAGTGGCTTCTCGCCGTGTCCTTGATCTTGCGAACGATCGATGGTCGAATGTTCACGAAAAGTCAATCCTTTGTTTTTTAATAGCGAATTTTAGGCGATCAAGATCTGACCGATCTGTTTTCAGTCGAGCAACCGTGAGCCTTCCGGCGTGTTGATCAAGCGTTCTCCACATCCTTATCCACAGGTTCTGTTGGCATCTCCGAAATGCCTACTGGGGTGGATGTGTTGCCGTGCAGTTACGAGTCCGGGACGGAGGTGTTGCGGCTAAGTTGCGAAAAGCGTGAGTCCCGGTTCGGCTCGACTCGACTGGCTGGCGTGTTGGATGGCGGAGCGGTGCGATCCTGCAGGCGTCTGCGTCGCATCCTATCGGCTGACCGATCAATCCGGCGGGGCTTGCGGGCGCGGCGGCTGATGGCCGAGCTGCGCGGAGATCCGCTCGGCGGCCTCGATGAGGTCCGTGCTCCACTCGAGCCGGCGTCGCTCGATCGGTGCGGAGACCGACAGCCCGGCGCTCACGTTGCCGGTGCTGTCGTAGAGCAGCACGCCGATGCAGCCCACGTCGAGCTCGGCCTCCTCGTTGTCCAAGGCATAGCCCTGCGCCAGGGCGTCGCGACATTCGGCGATCAGGCGGGGGAGGGTGCTGACGGTATTGCGGGTGTAGGCAGGCAGGTTGGTGCGTGCGGCATAGGCCCGGATCGACTCCTCGCCGGCCGCACCCAACATCAGCTTGCCGACCGCTGTGACGTGCAGAGGGGCGCGCGAGCCCACCAATTGCTGCACATGAATCATCCGGTTCGGCGTCGCCTTCTCGATGTAGACCACCGCGTCGCCCTCGCGGATGGTCAGATTCACCGTCTCCCCCAGCCGGTCGCGCAACGCCTCCATCACCGGCCGGGCGATGGCGCGGACATCCACATTGGCGTGCAGCCTCACACCCAATTGCAGCAACCGCAGCCCGAGACGGTAACGCCCGACCGCGTCCTTCTCGACGAACCGGTTCTGGATCAGCGAGGCCAGGATGCGATGTGCGGTCGAGGCATGCAGTCCCGTCTCGGCGGCCAGGATCTTGAGACTCACGGGCTCGGAATAACGGGCGATGGCGTCCAGGAGGGCGGCGGCGCGGTCGATGACCTGGATGTGGGCTTGGATCTGATCGTGTTTGAATTGATCGGTCATGGTCGGCTTAATCCAAGGTCTCGACCGCGAAGCCGACCAGCTGTCGGCGCTCGCGACTGAAGTCCACGCCGATCAGACGCCGAGCAAAGTCGGTCTTGTCGACATAGTAGTGGTCACCGTCGCGGATCTCGCGAAAGGTCTGGATGCCGATGGGCAGGATCTTCCGGATCATGGCATGGGTCTGAACGGCGAGTGAGCATCCCGGGATTGTAGACCCCGACGAGCACGCGACGAACCCGAGGGACCGAAACGCCGCTTGATTGCCCTTTCTGTACGGCTTGCCGGTGGGTCACGAAATGAGCGCAGGTGCGCAATCATCATCGATCGCATGAGCCATATTTCGACGCGGTCCGCCGACTGCACGCGGACCCTTTCGATCATCCAAGGACGACACCCATGTTCCTCTTCAAACTCCCCGTCAAACTGACCCTTCTGGTCTTGGCCGCTATCGCGGCAGGCGTGCTTTGGCAACAGGCGCAACTGAGCGTCCTGGCCTTGAGCCGTCTCGATCCCGTCCCCGAGACCCGGGCGATGGTGGCCGAGGAGCGCTATGCCGATGCGGCCGACTATCTCGACTTTTTCATGGCATATGACTATGTCAATGAAGATCCTGCCGCCCAAGCACTGCACGCCGAGATCGCGTCCGTACGCAGCAGCCTGAGCTATCAAGCCGGCAAGTTGTCCGAAGGTCTTCTGCAGGGCACCAGCGACGAGACCATCGGCAAAGGTGCCGGTGTCATCACCGACCTCTTCGTTATCGGCGATATCCGCGATCTTGCCAACCAGGCGACCAACTACGCTCAAGGCGAAGACGTCGACGAGGTCGTCACCGCACTCGCGTCCATCGGCTTGGTCGCCAGCGCGGCGCAGCTCGCGAGCGGGGCCGCCACGGCTGCCACGGCCGGGGCCGCGGCGCCGACCGTGGCGGCAAGCACCACGGCCAAGGGCGGCATCATCATCCTCAAGACCGCTCGCAAGATCGGCAAGCTCCCGCCCTGGCTCGGCAAGGCCATCGTCAAAGGCGCCAAGACGGTGAAGCAGACCAAAAAGCTCGACGCGGTCACCGACCTCTTCGGCGACGTCTATCGGCTCGCCAAGACCCGCGGGGGCCTGAACCTGTTGAGCAAGACCACGGACGCCGCATCGCTGCGCCGTATGGCCAAGCTCGCCGACACCTTCGGCGATCAGAGCGCGACCCTCTATCGCATCGGCGGCAACAGCTTCGTGCGAACCGCTCAGCGCGCGGGGGATCTGGGCGTCGACAGCATCAAGATAGCCGCGACCTACGGCAAAGGCGGCCTAAAGGTCCTCGACAAGGTCGGTGCGCTGAGGTTTGCGAAGTTCACCGCCCGCGGCAGCAAGATGGCCTACAAAGGCGACGTCATTCACTTGCTTGCGCGTCTGTTCCTCAAGGTTCCCGATTGGGTGTTGTACCTGTTGATTGTGCTCGGTGCCTGCGTCTGGGTGCCTTGGCGCTGGTTCGGTCGGCTCCGGAGGCTCGCGACGAGGAAGGATACGTCTCGATCGCTCGCTCCTTCCGATCCTCAGGCAAGGATCTGCAATTGAGTCGATCGGGCGTGTGACCCCGGCGCCGACGGGATGTCGGCGCGGATCTCTCTCGAGGCCGCCCGATGCGTGCGGGCTGGACGAAACCCGCGCTGCCGGAGGGCGGGCCGCGTGAAAGAGCCGGGCTAGGGGACGTCGCAACTGCTAAGCTGCCGGTGTCCGGTTCGATCCGGCATGGCTTCCATCGGAACAGTCGCTCAACCCAATGCTTTGTCGATGCGCATGGCACACCCGGACCCGCCAATGTCGGATCGCGTCTCAGGAGGAGGAACGAGCACCCCGCACCGCTTCGACTACAGCGCGCTCAAGGCGCGTTGGGCCGCACAGTGCAATGAATCCGCGACTCTGTCCGCACGATTGCTGGAGCAGGTCGAACGCGAGGGTGCAGCCGTATTTCGCCGCTACAGCGCGACTAGAGCGATCGCATTCGGCTCATTGGTCGAAGGTCGGGCGCATGCGCGCTCGGACATCGATTTGGTCGTGTTGGGAACGGAACCTGCCGACTACTGGGCGTTGCGCCGCGATCTGGAAGAGACGATCGGGCGGCCGATCGACCTCCACACCGAGTCCGACGACGCCCGTTTTGTTGCCAAGGCCATCGATCGAGGCAAGGTGACCTATGCCGCATAACATCGCACTGCTGCGCGCCGATATCGAAGACGAGTTGGCCAAGCTCGAAGCGTTGGCGCAGGTCTTCGCCACGGTGCGCGAAAAACTCGATCTGCAGCCCGCCGAGGTCTCCGTGTACGACCGAGGCGCCATCGGTTACTTGCTGCACAATTTCTCTTTCGAGATGCCCGAGGAGCCTCCGGAGAAGTCAGAGGACGAGGAAGATCAAGAGCCGGCGCCGAAGTCCGAAGGTGGCTGGTTCTGGCCGGGTGCTCTGCCGGGCCTCGAGCTTGGCGGGTGAACGATAACGAGGGCGCTGCCGGCATCGCTGTTCAAGCCTGAGGCGCCGGTATGCGCCGGCTGAACCGGAGAATCCGGGCATTTGAACACGCACCGTTGCACATGAATCCTGACGGACTCGGCACGGGGCGGGTATGATCGCTCCGCAAGCTGTTACTGTGCTCAATGCGGCCCAAAGGAACCAGGACCCAATATCCATGCTCAAGCTGGAAGCCATCAAGAAGGACGCACAACTCGCCGGCCTCGACCCCAACGGCATCGCACGCGTCGTCAGCGTCGAGCCGGTCGGCACAGATGCGATCACGGTTTTCTACAAGACCGCGGACGGCAAGCCCGCCGAGCAGATGCTGTTCCGCACCGACGAGGCGCGTCTGAGTCTGGCCGAGGCGGGCCGTGCCTGGGCCTTCGATGCCCCCGCCGATGGATTCAAGCTCGGGCTCGAAGCCTATCGCATTCGCCTGGCCCATCTGTTCGATCCGATGATGGCTGTGCACACCTCCAACGTGCAGCCGCTGCCGCACCAGATCACCGCCGTTTACGAGGCCATGCTGCCGCGCCAGCCGTTGCGCTACGTGCTGGCCGACGACCCCGGCGCCGGCAAGACCATCATGGCCGGGCTCTTCATCCGCGAGCTGCTGATGCGTGCCGACGCCAAGCGCGTGCTCATCGTCGCCCCCGGCAGTCTCGTCGAGCAATGGCAGGACGAGCTATGGGAGAAGTTCGGCGTCGAGTTCACGCTGTTCACCGCGGCGCTGAACCAGGCCGCTCGGGTCAACGCCTTCGAAGAGAACGACCTGCTGATCGCCCGCCTGGACCAGCTTTCCCGCAACGAGGACCTCCAGGCCAAGCTCCAGAACAGCGAGTGGGACCTGATCGTCGTCGACGAGGCGCACAAGCTCTCCGCCAACTACTTCGGCAACAAGATCAACGAGACCAAGCGCTTCAAGCTCGGCAAGCTGCTCGGCAGCCTCACCCGGCACTTCCTGCTGATGACCGCCACGCCGCACAACGGCAAGGAAGAGGACTTCCAGATCTGGCTGTCGCTGTTGGACTCGGATCGCTTCTACGGCAAGTTCCGCGAAGGCGCGCACAAGGTCGATGTCTCCGACATGATGCGGCGCATGGTCAAAGAAGACCTGCTCAAGTTCGACGGCACGCCGCTGTTCCCGGAACGGCGCGCCTACACCGCCAATTATGACCTCTCGCCGCTGGAGTCGGCGCTCTACGCCGCCGTTACCGACTACGTGCGCAACGAGTTCAACCGCGCCGCCGAGCTGGACGGCAAACGCCGCGGCTCCGTCGGCTTCGCCCTGACCCAATTGCAGCGCCGCCTCGCCTCCAGCCCCGAGGCCATCTACCAGTCGCTCAAGCGCCGGCACAAAAAGCTGGAGAGCCGCCTCAAGGAAGAAAAGCTGGTGCAAAGCGGCCACAAGGTCGCCGAGACCCTGGGCACCTACAACCTCAACGATGTCCCCGACGACATCGACGAGGCTGAGGACGAGCTTCCGGGCGGCGAGTACGAGCAATGGGTCGAGGACGTCGTCGACCAGGCCACCGCCGCCAAGACCATCCAGGAGCTGGAGGCCGAGATCCACATCCTCGCCGCGCTCGAAGAGCAGGCCCGCCGGGTTGTCCACTCGGGTCAGGACCGGAAATGGGACGAGCTGTCGCACCTGCTGCAGGACAACGCGCACATGCGCACCGCCGACGGCGCCCGGCGCAAGCTCATAATCTTCACCGAGCACCGCGACACCCTGAATTACCTGGTGGCGCGCATCCAGGACCTGCTCGGCCAGCCCGAGGCCGTGGTCGCGATCCACGGCGGCGTCAACCGCGACGAGCGGCGCAAGATCCAGGAGGCGTTCCGCTTCGATCCCGCCGCGCTGATCCTGGTCGCCACCGATGCTGCCGGCGAAGGCGTCAACCTGCAAAACGCCAATCTGATGGCCAATTACGACCTGCCCTGGAACCCCAACCGTCTGGAGCAGCGCTTCGGGCGTATCCACCGCATCGGCCAGGAGGAGGTCTGTCACTTATGGAACCTGGTCGCCAACCAGACCCGCGAGGGCGATGTCTTCCAGCGCTTGTTCGACAAGCTGGAGGTCGAGCGCATCGCCCTCGGCGGGCGCGTCTTCGACATCCTCGGCGAGGCGTTCGATAACGTCTCGCTCAAGGACCTGCTGATCGAGGCCATCCGCTACGGCGAGAGCCCGGAGATCCAGGCCAAGCTCAACCGGGTCATCGAAGGCGCACTGGATACCAATCATCTCACCGACATCATGCGCCGCAACGCCCTGGTCGAGCAGCACATGCGCCTGGAGGACCTCTACGCCGTCAAAGAAGAGATGGACAAGGCCGAGGCGCGCAAGCTCCAGCCCTATTTCATCCGCGCCTTCTTCAGCGAAGCCTTCGCCACCCTCGGCGGCGAGCTGCGTCCCCGCGAGCCCGGCCGTTTCGAGATCCGCCACGTGCCCGCGGTCATCCGCGAGCGTGACCGCGTCATCGGCGAGACCCGCACCCCGGTGCTCAAGGGCTACGAGCGCGTCTGCTTCGAGAAGGAACAGGTCCGCGTTCACGGCAAGCCCATGGCGAGCCTGCTGCACCCGGCCCAGCCGCTGATGCACGCGGTCACCGACCTCGTGCTGGAAGCGAACCGCGGCAAGCTCAAGCAGGGCAGCGTGCTGCTCGACCCCAACGACGAGGGCAGCGAGCCGCGGGTGCTGTTGATGATCGACCACAGGGTGCGCGAGGCCGGCGGCGACCCGCCGCGTGTCGTCTCCCGGCGACTGCAGTTCGTCGCCATCGATCCCGCCGGTACGGCCCGCTTTGCCGGCTGGGCACCGCACCTGGATCTGGAGCCACTCACCGAGACCGACCTGGCCCGCGTCAAGGACCTGCTCGCGGCCCCCTGGATCAACGACGGCCTGGAACAGATCGCCCTGGCCCATGCCGGCAGCCAGCTGGTGCCCGAGCACTACCAGGAGGTCAAAGAGCGGCGCGAGCGCCAGACCGACAAGATCCTCGCTGCCGTCAATGAACGCCTGGTCAAGGAGATCAACTACTGGTCCGACCGCTACATCAAGCTCAGCGAGGACGTTGCCGCCGGCAAGCAGCCCAAGGTGCAGCCGGAGATGGCCCGGCGACGGGTGGAGGAGCTGACCGCCCGGCTGGAGCAGCGCAAGAAGGAGCTGACCGAGCAGCGCCATGTGGTGTCCGCCACGCCGGTGGTCATCGGCGGCGCCCTGGTCATCCCACAGGGGCTGCTCGATGAGCGCAGGGGCGTGCCGACCTTCAGCGCCGATGCCGCGGCTCGCGCCCGCATCGAGCGCATCGCCATGCAAGCGGTCATGGAGGCCGAGCAGGCCCTCGGCCACCAAACCTTCGATGTCTCCGCCGACAAATGCGGCTGGGACATCACTGCCCGCCCGCCGATGCAGGACGGCAAGATGCCTTCGGACCGTCACATCGAGGTCAAGGGCCGCGCCAAGGGCGCGGACACCGTCACACTGAGCCGTAACGAGATCCTGTACGGGCTCAACCAGGCCGATAAGTTCATCCTCGCCATCGTTCTGGTGGACGGCGACGATCACGACGGCCCGTACTACATCCGCGAGCCGTTCCAGCACGAGCCGGACTTCGGCGTCGCCAGTATCAACTTTAACCTCGCGGAGCTGCTCTCAAGAGCGCAAGCGCCCGCGGCGAAGCCCCAGCCCTAGGAGCCTGTCCGACTTGT
>NZ_DIUM01000092.1 GCF_002423035.1 Thiocapsa sp. UBA6158 | reverse complement strand
CAAGGTGAACGCCGGCAAGCCCGAGCCCCGCACCCAAATAGAGCAGACCAGCCAGCAATTGCGGGTCGACCGAGCCGAGTAGAATTTTTGAGACGGGGGTCGTCACGCCAAACAGAACCGCCGATACAATCGCCAGGGGAACGCCGGGCCAGCTTGGTGAATTGATTAGCTCTGACATACCGTACGTTAGCATTTAGCGCTTCAAGCAACACGCTTTCTAGAAGCGTTATTTCTCGCCATGCGCATCCGCCCGTGAGTTCGGACGACAGCCCAGCCCGGCAGACCGCCGGCGAAGACCAGCCCGCCCATGGCACAGAGGCCTATGGAAGAATTCACCCAGGGTTGCAGTCCGAAATGCTCGATCACGGCGGCACCGCCGCCAATGCTGGCAACAACGGTGCTGATCAGACCGACCGCCCATTCGCGCGGTGACCGGGGCGGCGTCATCAACATGACAACCACCGCTGCGAGACCGGCACCGCCGGCCGCACCGCTGTTGGCTGGATCGGTCATTGTTACCTCCAAGATGTACGTCGATGGTTTTGATAGGGCTGCACACCGAGATCGGCGGGCGACGGGTTCGCGCACGGCTACCCGAGAACTGTCACCCAGAACCGTGGGGCCAGGTCCGATGGCGGCGGCGCCTCCGCTTCAGACACCAAGGCCTTCCGCACCACGGCGGCCACAGGGAATGTGACCGCGTCGGCCAGCCATGCCTCGCAGGTCAGGCGCCCAACGCGCACCAAGACGTCCGATCGGGGTACCGCGCCGCTACCAGAGAGAGGAGGCCGACGCACTCAGTATGGCCACCGATGATCGCTTGGGTGGTCCAAGCACATGATGATCCGATCTCCGACCACTTTGTAATGAAAACCCCCCATCTCGCTTGGCTCCCGCGCACCCCAGCGCGAATGGTCCATCACGTGGAGAGAACAAACCCTCCGCGGATGGAGGACCAGATGACCACCAGCCCGAAGAGCAACGAAACCGCCCTGGCCGCCTTCATGGCGGGCAAGGCCGAGATCGACGTCCTGCTGGCCCGGATCGCCGCCGCCAGCGACGACCACTTCGGTGCCAACCCCGAGCGCGTGACCTGGGGTGACGCCGGCAGTCTCGGCTTCGTCACCGAGCGCCTGAAGGAGATCACGGCGTTCCTTGGGGTCTGAAGGACCTCCACCCGCGACGGCCCCGACCGGGTGCGGCCCGGCGGGGCTCCGGGTCGTAGGAGGGCGGTGGTCGCCCTCCCTACCCAGGAGACGCGATCATGACGCAGACCCCGATCAAGCTTTCCGACACCGCCCGCGCGGTGCTGGAGCACGCCGCGACCCGCGAGGACCATCTGGTCCGTCCCCCAAGCCTGCCGGCCGCCGCCCGCGATCAGGTGGTCCGGTCCCTGCTGAACAGGGGGCTGGTCGAGGAAGTGCCGGCGCCCATCAACGATGCCGCCTACGCTTGGCGGTTGGATGAGGAGGCGGGGCCGTTGATGCTGCGCGCCACGTCGGAGGGTCTCGCCGCGATCGGACTGTCGGACGCCCCGACCGACGCGCCGACGTTGCCGGACACGGCTACGGATGATGCGGTGGCACGCGAAGCCGCCGCGGTGGCCGACGCCCTCGAGACCGCGCCCACGGCGCCGGCACGCAGGGGTTTGCGGCAGGCGGCGGAGGCGGTGCTTGCCGCCTGGACCGATGAGACCAACCGCGAGACCGACATGATCGCCGCCCTAGAGGGGCCGATGGCGGCGCTCCGAACCGCACTGGCCGACAAGCCCGCCCGCCACGTCGGCACCCCACGGGGCCCGCGCGAGGGGACCAAGCAGCAGGCGGTGCTCACCCTGCTGCGCCGGGATGAGGGCGCGGCCATCGCCCAGATCATGGAGGCCACCAACTGGCAGAGTCACACGGTGCGCGGCTTCCTCGCCGGGTTGAAGAAGAAGGGCATCCAGGTCGATGTCCTTGATCGCGTCCGCCAGGTCGGGCCCAACAAGGAGGGGGCCAAAGGGTCCTACAGCATCTATCGCATCACCGAGGCCGGCTGATGCGGTGCGCTTCCCCCACAAATCCACTGAGCTCACCCGCTGCATTGTGAATGGGGTCAATTGTCAAATCGTTCCAAAAGGAGCTGCCGTCCTTGCGGTAGTTCAGAATTTCTCGCCTGATGGAACGACCGCCCTCAAGTGCGTCGCGAATATCTCGGACGATGTTGGTATCGGTCGCAGGTCCCTGTAGGAAACGGCAGTTTTGACCTAAAGCTTCGAGCGCCGAATAACCAGTCATCGCTGTAAATGCGGGGTTAATGAACACAATAGGATTATCGTGTTGACGATCATCGGTCACGATCATAGCTCGCGACGTCGACATCAGCAGACGCTCGAGTGTCCCGCCCCACTCAGACATCGCGGTCCGCTCAGCCCAAATGGAGAATGCTGTTGCATCAGCCTGAGTGGGGTCACGTTCGAGGTGCAGGTCCTCCTCGGGCGCAGCAGCCCGTTGTGGGGCTTGCGGGGTCCCGGCGTGAAACAGGCGGTAGTTGCCGCGCCCACCCGCCTTCGCCTGATACATCGCCAGGTCGGCATCTCTCAGCAGTCCGTCGGGCACGGCACCGATCTGTCCAAGCGCAATGCCGATACTGACGCCGATTCCGACCTGCTGTCCGTTCAGTTCGAAGGGCTGGTTGAGGGCGGCGACGACCCTCTGGGCCAACGCGACCGATCGAAATGGCTGCTCGCCGCCCGCCTGAACGATTACGAATTCGTCCCCCCCTAGCCGCACAATTAGGTCGCCCTTTCGGACGCAACCGGACAGACGCTCGGCGACCGCACGCAGCAGGGCGTCTCCGGCTTGGTGGCCTAGCGTGTCATTGACTGCCTTGAAGTGATCGAGATCAAGATACAGGAGCCCGGTGTCTGGTCCAACGCCCTGTGCGTCCAGCTGTTCCTCGAACATCCGCCGGTTTGGTAAGCCGGTCAGAGTATCGTAGTACCGCAGCTTGGCCAGCTCGGCCTCCGCCTCGCGCGCAAGGGCCATCGTCACCATCCGCTGCAGCTCATGTGCGAGGCCACGATCTGCATCCTGCCACGGCTTCGAATGTCCGCGTACCAACTCCTGCCAAGCAGCGAATGAGTGTCGGGGCGATAGGCGGCCGCTAATTGTCTGGGGCGCGGTCGGCTTACAAGGGTTCCCAGCCCAATTGATTATACGTTCGATCTCCGGGCGAAACCAGATGATCACATCCGCCGCATTGGGAGGCAGGGGCAGGAGTAATGCTCCGCTGGCAAGCCCGTTGTGGAGGGACCAGTCGGGCAGAATCTCCTGGAGTTCGTCCACCGCGACAGCTGCGCCCTCCGACGTCGCGCGCAATGCTACCATCGCACGCTGAATTGCGTCGCCAGGTGGCGTCACGCCGAGGGTAACTGTGCGCTCTCCGAGGCGGATCACCGCACCTCCTGCCTGCACCAGGGAGAGAAGCGTGTCGCCGCTGGCATACAACGCGTCTATCACCGGCCCTGAATCGGCCAATCGCCCCACAATCTCATGGAACATACGCTGGCGACCGAGTTGCTCCGCGTAGGATTCAGCCTCTCCCAGACTTCCGAGAAGCAGCGAGACGAGCTGGCCGATGAGATCGCACTGGGCCCTCAGGTCTGCCGTGATGGCCAAAGGAGACCGATGGTGGAATACAAGCATGCCCCACAGCGCGTTGTTTAGTATCAACGACACACCGAGGCTGGCTTGGGTGCCCATGTTCCGCATGTATTCGAGGTGTATCGGCGAGACCGATCGCAGCCCGCACAGCGTCATATCGAGCCGACGGTGCGCTCCCAGAGCGGGATCGGCAAGAACCGGGACGGGCGTATAATCCACGTTGGCGATCGATCGGACGCGTTGCGCCAGATAGATGCGTCGGGCCTGACGGGGAATATCAGACGCGGGATAACGCAACCCCAAATATGGCTCAAGATCGCGGTCGCGGGCCTCGGCAACAACTTCGCCGTGACCTTCCCGATCAAAACGGTAGACCATGACCCGGTCGTAGCCGGTCAATTGACGAAGTTGCGCTACGACAATGGCACACAGTTCACGTTGACTGCTCGCGGCGTGGAGCGCTTGCATCACCGTCAAGGCGCCGCGGAGGGCCGCGCCCTGTTCCACATCAGGCGCAACGGCCTCGAGCTCGATGAAGACCGAGCCGTCCATACGATGGACAGCCATTTGCAAAGGGAAGGCTGCCGAAGGCGGGGTAACCAGTCTCGCATTGCTGAAACACCAACGTTCGTCGGCAAGCGCACGGCGGATACTTTGGCCCCCCTCATCGCCCAGAACCCGGTCCAGTGAGAGGCCGAGCACCGCCTCGGGGGAGAGGCCGAGCCACTCGGCGATGTTGGCACTGCAGTGGGTAACCTTCAGATCGTGCCGACCGACGACAAGCAGAGCGCCCCAAGGTTGTATTGCGCCTGGGGTGTGTATGGGCTCTTGGTCACAAATCGTGAGATCAGCCATTTGCTGCGGATCGCACGCGATCCCCGTAGGCTGGGTCATGACGTCTCGCTCTGGTGAAGGGGGCTGGTGAACCGTCTGATGATCGCCTGATAGGTCAACGTAGTACCTTCTTGCACGGAGTGCCCCGCTTCCGGATGACGATCCCCAAAGCAGTCCAGGGCCTCCACCATGGACTTCCACATCGCTCCGGTCTGTGCGCCGTGGCCGCTGAAAAAGCAGGTTGCGTCGGTCGGAATTTCCGCACTCCGCGCCTCCAGATGCCGGAGGATGACTTGACCACCCAGTGTCGACCCCTCCAGCACGTAGAGGGCACCGAGTGCCTGCGGGAATGAGGTGAGCCAGCCCACAGTCGACGCCATAATGGAGGGAGGAGGCCAACTGCCGAGAATAGCCAAATCGCGGACGAGGCGGCTCGAATGAACCCGTTCGCGCAAATTCAGACCTAGGCATTCCCAACCGCGCTGTAGACTCAGGGCCTGCTCCAAGGGCGCGTAAAGCCCGTAGAACCCGACCAGGGTCGCGACGTAACTGGCGCGATCGTGCACACATGCAGGAAAGTTTAACGCGGCCTCGGCCTGGCGATGCAATGGGGCCGTCGCTGAACGGAGGCGTTGGGATAGCGGCTGAGGCATCTGGGTCTCCGCGCCCCCGGACAGGCGGCACGGCTCATAGGCATGGCCACTTCTGCTGAAGGCTTTGCCATTGGCACCGAGATGGAATATCCTGATCATCTATAAATAACCTCCGCCAACAGACGATCCAGCCATCCGCTTCATGTTTAATCCGAATTCAGCCGCCTTAATTTCAAAAAAAATGGCTATGGACTGTATAGATATAGTGGACCGCGCCGAGTATTTAAGGGGGAGTTGGCCCGCCCCATGTTGAGACGTTCCTGGCCGCATTGCCTCCCGTGAGCCGATAGGCGGGGAGCAAATCCTCAGAGGAAAGCAATGAGGGCATGGGCGAGACCTGGACGGTGGTGCGCCTGGAGCGCCCCCTGCAACTCCGCCGTTCGATGGTCGGCACCAACTCTGTCGGGAATATGATTGGTTACGATCCAGCGCAACCGCGACTACGGACTATGCTCAGCTTGCAGGGCTACGATCAGGATCTGGTCCAGCTACAGCAAAATCCGCAATGAAATAACCCCCAATCTCGCTTGGCTCCCGCGCACCCCAGCGCGAATGGTCCATCACGCGGAGAGAACATCCTCCCCGCGGATGGGCGCCGTGTGCCGCCTTGCCGGTGATCGTCGCGTTGAAGAACGCGCAAACGAACAGGCGAGCCTCTGGCCCGGTCAGGAACCGCCTGATCGCCAAGCCTTGCCGGTTGCGCGATCCGTAGGTCGGATAGCTAGCAGGCGCTCGAACGGACCGTCCCACAGCACGGTCTGGGGGGGGCATGTGGCGGGAGCGCAAATGGGCGGCAGTAACAACCTTAACGCCGCGCCCCACTTTTCCCGACATTCGGTCGCACCGTCCGTCTGCCTGCCATGGCTGCATGCGTTTCAACACAACGACGGACTGCGTCGAACTCACTTCCACAAATCGCCAGGGGCGCATAACCCAGTGCTTCCCAGACTGCCCCGCTATCGGGGGCGGGCGTGGAGAAGTCCGGAAAGAGTTGCATTGCCCCGTCGGCGTTCTCAAAATTCAAGCGCGAGTCTGTCCCTAGATAGGACTCCGCGGGCAGGCCCTCGGCCAGCAGGATGTCATGAGTAGAAAGTTCCACGTGATAGTAGACGACGGAGTCCCTTGGGACCTGGGCGATGGAGGTGCCGTTCATCAGGTGCTTGATGGGGATAAGCACATCCTCCGCGAAAACAGCGTGGTCGGGTGACAGCCAAAGGTCACGGTGTGGCAAACTGGTGCCAAAAGCACCGGCGGAAACACGCACGGGCCAAACAAGCTGTGGTGCGCCATGGCGACTGCAATCCACATGGCGGATACCGATCCATGCGATGGGACGCGAGGCTCCGGAGCCGGTGATGACGTTATCCCCGACAGCCAAATTCTCCACGGCGATCTCTCCGCGGTCGGTCAGGATGTGTGTCCCTGCGCAATAGCACGGCGCGTTGTCCAACGTTACCTGCGTGCCGCTGCCATTGGTGGTCAGATGAAAGGACCGGCCTGTAAAATCATCCGTTGGATCGAGCTGGATTGTATAGAGGACGCCGCCTTCAGTAATGTGCAGCTTATTTTTCGCGTCCAGGACCGCGGTGCCGCCGGCGTCGAACGTCACGTTCGCCAGGTCGAAGGTGTCATCGGACGAGAAGCCGGCGATGGAGCCACCGAATGACGCGGTGTCATTGAAACCTATGGTCCAAGCGGCCCCGGCGGCGAGGACGACCTGGTCGATCTCGACAAATTTGGTCCCGAGACCATCCAGGGTTCCGATCCCGCCACCCGCCAACTCAATGATATTATTGCCCGTGCCACCATTGACGAGGTCGCCCATGACGTTGCCCGGCGCAAACCGGAAGCGGTCGTCGCCGGCGCCACCGGTCAGAGCATCGGTGCCTGTACCAGCATTGAAGATGACGGAATGCGCGGCGGACAGCGCGGACGCGTCCAGCTTGTTGCCGGAGTCGCCGCCGATCACGGTAATCACCCCGTCCGGCAGGCGGGCGAAGTTGCCTTCCGCCAAGGTGAGGCTGTTCGCCCCACCATTCCCGAGTTGGAAAGTTTGAAACCCGCTGACGTTGGTCGGGATCATGGTTCCGGCAGTGGTCAGCACCAGCCGGTTCGTCGAGCCATCGCCGCTGTTCAGGGCGCCCATGATGATGTCGGCGGTCAGCGCGGCGGCCGCGACGGACACGAGGTTGTTGCCGGCCGCAGTGTTGACCGTATTGAGCCCATCTCCCAACGCGATCTTGTTGCCGCCGGTTCCGACGACGATCGTGTTGCTGCCATCACCAACGGTGATATCACTGTTACCGTTGCCGGTGGTCACGGTGTTGTTCCCGGCTCCGAACACCAACAACTCGGTTCCGTCACCGACGGTCACGGTGTTGCTGCCGTCTCCAAGCGTAAATAAATTGTCACCATTGCCGAGAGTAATGGTGTTATTCCCGTCCTTACCGGTAATGACATAATCGTCATTGGGCGGTGTCGGTGTGATCGTGTTGTCGATAGTGCCGAGGTCGATGAATTGAGTCGCCATGGAATCCTCCTACGCCGGATCGACGCATCGCCAGGTTCAAATTTTAGATTTGATCCAGGGGTGCAAAATTATACTTGTGTTTAATGTTGCAGAGGCCTGTTGTGGAGGTATGAAGATAGGCATTCTGGCTTCTGCCGAGCAGATACGGGATGTACTCATGCCGCCGAATGAGGTCGCTTTGTAGGGCAAAGGAGCGCTGGCTCCATCACTTACAGGTTGTGCGCACGGACACCTCACCATACCCATAAGATATCCTGTGATCTGGAAGCACCGGTTAGGCGGCGCCTTCGTGTGACCCGCGGACCCGGGATCCGCGATCACCACGTGCGTAGCTCCAGCTCCCTGGCCCGTCGAGCGAGATCAGAAAGCTGGTACCCGCACGGATGCTTCGGCAATGATCATCACCGCTCACGGCGGTGATATCAGGTCCTCTTTGTCGAGGCGGATTTTCGGGGCCGAAGCGATGCGGGTGAAGGTGATCGTCGTACGCATGCCTTCACCTGGGTGCGACTCCACGCGCAGGTCGGCGTTGGCGTTTTGTCGCAGGGAGCGGACGATCAGTTCACCGAGCTTGCCCCGTTGTGGCCAGTCGACGCCATCCGGCAGGCCATTGCCGTCGTCGGCGATGATCACGCGACAACCGCCGTCATCGGACTGGCTCCGCAAGGTGATCGTGCCGCCATCACGCCCGACAAAGGCGTGCTTCACCGCATTCGTCAGCAACTCATTCGCAACCAACCCGATCGGCAACGCGACGTTGACCGAGACCGGATAGGAATCAACCTTAAGATCGAGGCTGACGCCCTCGATTGCGTGTGCATGCATGACGGACGAAACGATCTCGCTCAGGTAGATGCCGAGATCGACTTCGTCCGTTTTTCCGAA
The DNA here is from genome assembly GCF_002423035.1 of Thiocapsa sp. UBA6158. Lineage (GTDB taxonomy): Bacteria > Pseudomonadota > Gammaproteobacteria > Chromatiales > Chromatiaceae > Thiocapsa. The sequence goes on along the minus strand of NZ_DIUM01000092.1, from coordinate 157 downwards.
CGACGACAGCAGGCTGTAGAGGGTCTGCAGCGCGTTGATCCGTCCGGCCAGGCGGTCGAACGGCACCGTATCGATCTGGCCTCGGGCGTTGCGGGCCTCAAAACGAACCAGGGCCGTGATCATCTGTAAATTATTCGTAACTCCCAAGCCCCCCACC
>NZ_DIUM01000013.1 GCF_002423035.1 Thiocapsa sp. UBA6158 | reverse complement strand
CGACCAGATAGTTGTGCTGCTTGAAGAAGCGCGCCCACTCGTCGTCGATCAGCGTGCCGTTGGTCTGGATGGTGTGGAGGATCTGCTGATGAGGCTTCCGGTAACGCGCGGCAAGCTCCACCGAGCGCTTGTAGAAATCCAGCCCGCGCAGCATCGGCTCGCCGCCCTGCCATGCGACGTCGACCTGCGGCCCGAGCGAGGACTCCATCAACTGCCGGATATAGGTGTCGAGCGTGATTTCGTCCATGAGGTGGCTGTCACCCTGGTACAGATTCTCCTTCGACAGGAAAAAGCAGTACTGGCACCCCAGGTTGCACGCGGCGCCGGCGGGCTTGGCCAGCAGGTGATACTGGGACAGGTTCGATTGCATGTAAGCGTTCCTTCGCCTGGCGGGCGATCATCATCTTCGAGCGGCGCGCACGACGGGTTTCCTGACGGGAACACCCGGCGATGCCCACGACGCCAACCCTACCCTGCCCTCCCGCAAGAGCGTATTGGACTTTGGCCTTAGTTCCGGGGCGCCTGGATGGAGACCCCCTGAACTGCGCGGATACCGCGGGCGTCACCGAACCATGATGGGACCTTGGTCCAATTGCCGGTCGGTCTGATGAGCCCAAGAATATTGGAGCAAATTCACAGCACACTGCGCCCTGTCCCACTTTGCAGAACGCGAGCGCCACATCCTTTTGAGGGAGAGCGAGTTGGTCACGCGACGCCGCCTATTCTTGTCCGGCCTGTTGAGCCTCTTCCTGGCGTGGGGAATCGCCCCGCTTTCCGGCGCGACGCCCGCTTCGCCTTCATCGGCGGCAAGCTTCAGCCCCATGAAGCCGGTGAACACGGCAGGACCGCGCGAGACCATTGCCGATCTGTACGAACGAACCGAGGAGATCCAGCGCCTCCTGAGCAAGACGCTGGACGCTTATCTCGCGTCCGACCGGCTCTATCCGTCCAGCGAGGAGTACCGGGCAATGACCCTGGGCAGGGAGATGGCTCAGACGGCTGCGCACTTGATGGACGTCGACAGCCTGCCTCAAGCGACCCGCTCACTGGAGTTCGATGCCCGGATGCTGCTGACACTGCGCGCCCTGATCGCACGACTGGAGATGCCGCCGCTCGAGTCGATCCCGGGCGAGGAAGTCCTGGTGGCCATGGACAAGGACCGTTGGCGTATCCCCGGCACGATGATCGAGATCCGCCGCATGGGCGAAGGCCCACGCGAAGGGGAATGGCTATTCACCGCGAGCACCATTCGCCGGCTGCCCGAGTGGTACGAACAACTGGAACCCTCCGGCGGAGAACAGCTGAGAGGACCTGCCGCCATCAGCGACAAGGTGTTGAATCTCTACACCTACGCCCCCCTCGGCCTGGCCCCCGTCATTCCGCTACGCTGGCTGCTGGCACTCCCAGCTCCACTCGAGGCCATCTGGCTCAATCAGCCTGCATGGCGCTGGCTGGCACTCGCCGTGCTCACGATCATCGGACTGACAGCGCTGCGACTGGTGCGTCGGGTTTCGGAAACCTTGAGCAAGACAAAGAAGATCGCACCCACACTGGCACCCTGGGGGAGTCTCATGACCCCGGTTGCACTCGCCCTCATCGTCCTCGTCCTGCATACGACGACCACCGAGGTGCTGCGCTTCAGCGCACCGGTTTACGTTCCCTTGATCAGTTTTTACTCGCTGCTGTCCTATATCGCGATGGTCTGGGTTACATGGTCCGCCGCGCAGGCAATCGCGGAGACGATCATTGGATCCGGCCGGCTGAATACCCGCAGCATCGATGGCCAGCTCGTCCGGCTGACGCTGCGCCTGATCGCCGTGTTCGTCGCGCTGGGCATCATCATCGAGGGCGCAAGCCGGCTCGGATTGCCGGCGTATTCCGTGCTGACCGGCCTTGGTATCGGCGGTGTCGCCGTCGCCCTGGCCGCCCGGGAAAGCCTCGCCAACGTGATGGGCGCCTTCATCGTCATGATCGAGAAACCCTTCCGGGTCGGCCACTGGATCCGGGTCGGCGACATCGAGGGCACGGTCGAAGATATCGGCTTTCGCAGCATGCGCCTGCGTACCTTCTACGACTCCCTGGTCACCGTGCCCTCCAGCACGATCCTCGAGTCCACGGTGGACAACATGGGGGAACGCAGATACCGCCAGGTCAAGACCACGCTCGCACTTAGCTACGACACCCCACCGGCCCGGTTGTCGCAGTTCATCGAGGCCGTTCGCGGTCTCATCGAAACCCACCCCGCAACCTTGAAAGGCACTTACCACGTCGTGCTGCACGATTTCGGCGAGTCCAGCCTCGACGTCCTGCTCTCCTTCTTTCTCGACGTACCCGACAGATCGACCGAACTCCAGCAGCGTGAAGACATCCTGATGCGCATCCTGGAGTGCGCCGACCGGCTCGGCGTCAGCTTTGCGTTCCCGACACGTCTCATCCGCTTCGCAGAGGAAGACAGGCCCGCGGATCACGCCGCGGCCCGCGCCGGGTGACAGGGTGCCCAGGCGGCAGTCAGCGCCAGCATTAGACCTTGGTCCAATCGTCAGGCTCAGGGCGCTTCGCCTAAGATGTCGCGACAGATCATCAAGGAGGCGTGTGTCATGAGCAGCGGCGAGCAATCAGCAGGCGTACCGTACAACATCATGTTCATCCTCACCGATCAGGAGCGTTACTTCCGCCCTGACGAACTGCCAGCCGGCTACACGCTCCCGGCACGCGAGCGCCTGGCTCAGCGCGGCGTGGTCTTCGAGAACCACCGCATCAACTCCTGCGTGTGCACCTCCTCGCGCTCGGTGATTTACACCGGCCGCCACATCCAGCAGACGAAGATGTTCGACAACACGAACTTCCCGTGGATGAGCAGCATGTCCACCGACATCAAGACGGTCGGGCACATGATGCGCGAGGCCGGCTACTACACCGCCTACAAGGGCAAGTGGCACCTGACGCGCGAGTTCGAGACCGACAACACGCTGGCAGCGCCGCAGAAGATCTTCACCAAGGAGATGGAGGCCTACGGCTTTTCCGACTACCTCGGCGTCGGCGACATCATCGCGCACACCCAGGGCGGCTACCTGCACGACGGCATGATCGC
>NZ_DIUM01000072.1 GCF_002423035.1 Thiocapsa sp. UBA6158 | reverse complement strand
CGGCTAGGCCAACCGGACACCGTTGAGAAAAACTCATCCTCGCAGAAATCTCGCCTGCCATAGGTGTGGGCGATCAACGAACGGATGAAGGATTCGTCTTCACCGATGAAGGTCGGCCGCTTCATCTCGCCGCCGCTGAAGCTGGTGCTTGGCAGAACGCCCGCGCCTTCGTTCACCAGCGACAGCGTGAAGGCGATGCGCGCCAGCGTAGCTTTTTCCAGCTTGGTCTCGAAGCGCAGCGCGCTCAGGACCTCATCGGCGTCGCTCGATGTATAAAGCCGGTCAGCCATGACCTTTCTCCCAGAAGTAGCCCTGGCGTATGGTCGTCAGCTCCTGACGCTGATCGAATTCCAGACTTGCCGCACCGCTCAGACGCGGTTTCAGCGAACGGTAGTAATTGCTGTCGACCTCGGTGTCGGTCGAGAGGATGATCACCTGCTCGCCCGCATTGGGAAAATAGTTGTTCACGATGTTGTCGCGGTGGGTGCTGTCCAGGCGCGAGAGCGGCGTATCGATGATGATCGGCAGCTTCAGCTCGCTGGTTTGCGCAAGGCCCCACAGCAGCGACACGGCGAACACCTCTTTTTCCCCCGCCGACAGCGCCGACTTGCGGATCTGGTGGCCGCTGCGGTCCGTGATCTTGATTTCGTAGGTCTTGTCGTCGATGGTGATGTCCTTGATCAATCCGCTGCGGCTTGAAAGCAGCCGGTACATCTCGAAGGTCTTTTCCTGAAGCAGATGCACCTTGTTCTTGCGCAGACGGACGACGAACTGATTCAGGACGCTGGCAATGTTGTCGCACTCCTCGATGAAGTCCGCCTTCTCTTTCGAGACATGATGCTTTTCATAGAGCTTCTCGATCTCCAGCTCGATCTCGCGGATTCGCTTGTCGAGGCCGAGGATATCCTCCTCGACCAGCCGAAGCTGCTCGGTCTTACGCCCGATCTGGGTCGAGCCGCTTTCCATCGTGCTCTGTAGCTCATCGAACAGATCCCGCTCGGTCGGCGTCAGACCACCGACCTGGGTCGTGCCTTCGAGCTGTTGGATCTGGGTCTTCAGGCCCATTGCCTCGTCGAGCAGCGGCTTGATCAGGAAGACATCACTGCTCTCCAGCGACTCCATGCGGTTCAGGACCCGCGCCGCCTCGCGGTCCGACAGATCCAGGATCTTGACGACATCCGTCGCAGGATCGCCTTCTTTGAGCAGACGGTAGATGCGTCGCTCCAGCTCGGTCATCCGCTCGGGCGAGAGCGTTTCGCTGAAGATCGGCTCCGGCTCCTCGACCACGCGCACGATGCGTTTGGCCAAATCGGCCGCATGCTCGCGGATTGCCTCGCCGCTGGCCGATTCCCGCTCCGTCTCGATTTGACGCCGGATGCCGTCGAACAGCTTCCCCGCGAGACTGAAGGGCAGCGCCTTCTCTGAGAGCGCGCGAATCTCGCTTTCCACCGGCCTTGCCAGGCCGCACAATGAACAAGGCCGTGTGTGGTCGTCCGCATAGAAGCGCCCACGTTTTGGATCCGGGATTGGTCTGTAATCTTACCCTCCAAGCAGCTTGAGCATGTGGGCTGACTCGCACCCGCCCAACAATCCTGCCCTACAACCCCAACTCCCGCCAACGCGCCTGGATGCGCTTGACCGACACCGGACCGGCGGTGCCGAGGGTCTGGGCGAAGAGCGAGACGCGCAGCTCTTCGAGCAGCCAGCGGATCTCGTCCAGTCGCGCGTCCTCTCGGCCGGCCTTACGGGCGGCGGCGGTGCGCTCGCGCCAGCGGGTCAGCAGCTCGGCCATGACCGCCATCTGCTCGCGGTCGCGTCCGGGTGCGTGGGCGAGCTTGCCGAGACGCTGCTCGGCGGCCTTGAGATAGCGCGGATACTGCTTGAGCCGGACGTAGGGGATCTGTTGAAAGAAGCCCCGGAAGACCAGTGCATCGATCTGGTCGCGTAGGTCCTGCGCCGTCGGCTGCCAGTTGACCTGGGTGATGGCGGCGAGGCGCTGGCGCAGGGATTGGTAGGCGGCGAGGATCTCGGCGGCGAGGCGGGTGACCTCGTTGGCGGTCGGCTGGAGCCGGCCGTGGGATTCGGCGAGACGGGCCTCGAAGTCGGTCTGCGTTCGGATGGGCGGACGGTCGTCGAGGAAGGTCCGATCCAGGATGAGGGCCATCAGCTCGTCGGAGAGATCGGGTGGGCGGGGCTCGGATCGGCTCGGCGGGCGCGACGGCTGTCCGCCGGATTTCGGTGCGCACGGGCGTTTGGTCTCGGGGAATTCCGGGGCGGGACGCCCCGGCTCCCTTGCGGGTGCCTTGGCGTAAAGAAGGCGCAGTCGGTCCAGATCCTTGAGCGATTGGCGGATCGGGCGCAGGGTCGCACCGAGCGTCAGGGTCAGCAGCCGGCGCAGGCCCGCACGGTGGGCGCGCTCGGCGACCTCGGGCGCATCCAACACCCGCACCGCCACGTTCTGGCCTTCGTCGACCAGGGCCGGGAAGCCGCGCATCCGGATCCCGCCGCGGGTGATCTCGACCTGCTCGGGCAGGTCGCCGAAGTCCCAGCGCGTAATGCCCTCGCGCTCCAGCTCGGCGTCCGGAATGCGGGCAAACCGCGCCTGCCCCGCTTGGCCGAAACGCTGTTTAAGCCGTTGCGGATCCTCGTCGAGCGCAAGCGCCCTGCCCGCTTCGTCGACCAGACGCACCTTCATCCGCAGATGCGCCGGGATGGACTCGCGGTCCCAGGCGTCCTCGGGGATGCGCAGCCCCATCTCGGCCGCGATCCGCTCGGCGAGGACCTGGGTCAGGGGCCGATCGACCGGTGCCCGGCCCTCGGCAAGCGCGGCCTTCAGCCCGCCGGCCAGGCGTGCGGCGGTGTCCGGCACCGGGACCAGCGCCGTGCGCAGCCCTTTCGGCAGACCGCGCAGCAGGGCCGTGATGCGCGCCTCCAACAGACCCGGCACCAGCCAATCCAGTCGCTCGGCGGTGACCTGATTGATGAGCGGCAAGGGCACGATCAGGGTCAGACCATCGGCCGACTCGCCAGGCTCGAAGCGGTATTCGAGCGGCAGCGCAGTGGCACCGACCTGGAGCCGGTCGGGGAAATGCTCCGGCGTAATCCCCGTGGCCTCGTGCTGCATGAGATCGGCCGGGCGCAGATGCAGGAGCTTGGGATCCGTGCGGGTCGCCTTGCGCAGCCACTGCTCGAACTGAGGCGTGGAATAGATCCCGGCCGGGATACGCCGGTCGTAGAAGGCATAGAGCACCTCCTCGTCGACCAGGATATCGCGGCGGCGCGCCTTGGCTTCCAGGTGATGGATCGAGGCGATCAGCTCCTGGTTGTGACGCCAGAAGGGTGCACGGGTGCTGAAGTCGCCTTCGACCAAGGCGAAGCGGATGAAGATCTCGCGCGACTCGGCCGGGTTGATGGGTCCGTAGTTGACGCGCCGCTTGGGCACCAGGGTGACGCCGAACAGGGTCACCTTCTCGTAGGCCGCGACCTGCCCGGACTTGGCTTGCCAATGCGGCTCGAAATAGCTGCGTTGCAGCAGATGCTGCCCCGCAGCCTCGATCCAGGCCGGCTGCACGCGCGCGACGATGCGCCCGTAGGCGCGCGTGGTCTCGACCCGCTCGGCCGCCAGGATCCATTTGGGCGACGCCTTGAAGAGTGCCGAGCTTGGATGGATGCGATAACGGCTGTTGCGCGCGCCCAGGTACTCGTGATTGGTGTCGAGTGCGCCGATGTGGTTCAGCAGTCCGGTCAGGAGTGCGCGGTGGATCTGCTCCTCGGTGCCGGCGGTCTGGTTCTCCTTGAAACCCATCTCCAGGATCTGCTCGCGCAATTGGGTCTCGATGTCGCGCCATTCCTGCACCCGGTTGTAGGAGAGGAAGTGACGCTGACAAAGCTGACGAAACTGGTTGCGCGAAAGCGCCCTGCGCTCCTTCTCCAGGAAGCGCCAGAAGTTGAGGAAGCTCAGGAAATCCGAGTCCGGATGGGCGAAGGTGGCGTGAATCTGATCGGCGGCGGCGCGTTGCTCATGCGGACGCTCGCGCGGATCCTGAACGCTCAGCGCGGCGGCGATCACCAGCACCTCGGCTAGACACTGCTGCTCGGCGGCAGCGAGCAGGATGCGCCCGATGCGCGGGTCGACCGGCAGACGTGCGAGCCGACGACCCAGCTCGGTGAGCTCGCCGCGGGCATCGAGCGCGGCCAGCTCCTCGAGGGTGCGCTCGCCGTCGGCGACCAGACGCGGGTCGGGCGGATCGAGGAAGGGGAAGTCGGCCACGTCGCCGAAGCCGAGCAGCTTCATGCGCAGGATCACGGCGGCCAGATTGGTGCGCTGGATCTCGGGCTCGGTGAAGGGCGCCCGGGCGGCGAGGTTGTCCTCGCTGTAGAGCCGAATGCAGACGCCCGAGGCGACACGCCCGCAGCGCCCCTTGCGCTGATCGGCCGAGGCGCGCGAGATGCGCTCGACCGGCAGACGTTGGAGCTGGCGGCGGTGGCTGTAGCGACTGATCCGCGCAAAGCCGGGGTCGATGACGTAATGGATGCCGGGAACGGTCAGGGAGGTCTCGGCGACATTCGTCGCCAGCACCACGCGCCGAGTGCCGTGCGACTGGAAGATCCGCGCCTGCTCATGCGGCCCTTGGCGAGCGTAGAGCGGCAGGATCTCGGTGGCGGGCGGATGATGCTTGCGCAGGGTCTCGGCGGTCTCGCGGATCTCGCGCTCGCCCGAGAGAAAGACCAGCACGTCGCCGCGTCCGACGCGCGCCAGCTCGCCGACCGCATCCGAGATCGCCTGCTGGATCGTCTCGTCGCGCTCGCCGACCGACTCGTCCTCGGGCGGTCGGTAGCGCACCTCGACCGGATAGGTCCGTCCCGAGATCTCGAGGATGGGCGCCGGGCGGCCCTGCGCATCGGCGAAGTGCACGGCGAAGCGCTGCGGATCGATGGTCGCGGAGGTGACGATGAGCTTCAGATCCGGTCGGCGCGGCAGCAGACCCTTCAGATAGCCGAGCAGCACGTCGATGTTGAGGCTGCGCTCGTGCGCCTCGTCGATGATGAGGGTGTCGTATTCGTTGAGCAGCCGATCCTGCTGGATCTCCGCGAGCAGGATGCCGTCGGTCATCAGCTTGATCGCGGTCTCCGGGCGGACCCGGTCGTGGAAGCGCACCTTGTCGCCGACCAGCCCGCCGGCTGCCCCGCCGAGCTCCTGCGCAATCCGATTCGCCAGGGTGCGTGCCGCGATGCGCCGCGGCTGGGTGTGGCCGATCCGCCCGGCGAGCCCGCGTCCGAGTTCCAGACAGAGCTTCGGCAGCTGAGTCGACTTGCCGGAGCCCGTCTCGCCGCAAAGGACGATGACCTGATGCGCCGAGATCGCCTTCGCGATCTCCTCGCGGCGCTCGCTCACGGGAAGCTCGGGCGGATAGGCGATGACCGACGGCACGCCGGCACGACGGCGTTCGAGGAGGGCTTGGGATTCTCGCAGGGTCTGCCGAATGGCAAGCAGACCACGCTCGAACGGCTCGCCCGTACGCGCGCGACGGCGCAGGCCGCGCAGACGTTGGCGCAGCCGGTGGCGGTCCTGAATCAGACAGGTGCCGAGGTCGGCGTCGGTGGGAAACGAGAGGTCGGTCAAGGATGTTTAAACCGCGTCCAGCGCGCTTGGCGGGTCATGGCCGAGATGGCCGAGCCTCCAGACGGACGGCGCTCGCCCGCGCGATGCGCTGAAAGGTGTCGGCTTTGCATCGCGTGCTTAGGTGACGACATCGACAGCCTAAGGCCGAACCGTATCCCGCGCCATAGCGTCGGGGCCGTCGTCATCCGGCCACTGCGTCGTGCTCGCGGCGACCAGCTCAGCCCAGTCATCCGATGGATCACCACGATTCAGCATGGCGCGAAAGACGGCGTATGGAGTCCTCTTGCTCCCTGCCGCGCGAAGGCTGTCGTTGTCGTTGACCCAAGCAAAGACGATGATCCGGGCCTTGGAGTCGAAGCGAAAGAACAGGCGTAAGCGGCGGCCGATCTTGGCGCGACGCCAGTGCTTGAAAGCGTCCCCCATGGTCGTTCCCAAGCGATACTCGTCACGGGACGGGTCGCTCGGCACCTTGTCCAGGATCAAGCATGACAGTGCGTTGAAGAGTTTCACGTTCGTATTCGCCGCGGCGACCCGAGGATCCGCCGCCTTCGCCCGCTCCACTGCGGTCTCCAGTCTGCGGATCTGATCGACAAGGCATTGGTGAAAGAGCAGGGTCCATCCGTGGCGTTGAATCACAACGCCACCTGGCCTTCGATCTCCTCATCCATTGTGATGTCCAACGACTGGGCGGCGACGAGCATCGCCTGCGCCAAATCCTGCGGCAGTGTGACGATGTGGTATCCGTTGCGGATGTCTCGTTCCAACACGGCGAGAAAGCCGGCGATCGCAGGGTCTTCCTCGGACCCCTCGTCCACACGACTGACGACCACTTCGGAGCCTTTGATGTCGAAGGCAACCTTTCCGCCTGCATCGACACCCAATGCCTGCCGGATTGACTTGGGCAAGGTGATTTGCCCTTTGGCGGTCAGAGTAGCGACGGCATGAATGCTCGGCATGGCGATTCTCGTTGAGCTGAATGCCGGTAAGGATATTTCCTTACCGGCATCCATTCAAGAGCGGATCATGTCGACGGTTACCTTCAACGCGTATCCACCCCGCTGAAATCGTAGTCCATGACAGCGCTCGGAGGCTGGACGAAGGGGCCTTGAAGCAAATCGACACCGGCGCGGCACAAGCGCGCGATGGTCTCGGGGGCATCGACTCCACCGGCGATCACCGCACGACGCCGTGCACGCAGACGCTGAACCAGCTCGGCGAGCGGCTCGGCATCGAGCGACTGCACCATGGTGCGCGCGACACGTGCGAAAGCGGCCGGGACACTCGCGAGCACCTGCTCCGAGGCGTCGCCGGCATCGACGCCGTTCAGACACACCGGGATACCGAGCCGTGCCAATCGAGCGACGCGGTCGGATGCGAGTCCCGTATCGGCAGCCGCCTCTTCCACCTGAAACTGGATGACGGGTCGCAAGCAAAAGAGACCGCGCCGGTTGATCTCGTCGCGAACCCGATCGACCCAATCATCGCGCCCCGCGCCGAGGAGCGATTGGTACAGGAACAGCTGTGCCGGCTGGCCGGCGTCTCGGCAGGCCGCGAGGGCATCCAGAGCATTGGCCAAGAGCCAAGCATCGAGTCGCTCGGCCAGTCCGCAGCGCTGTGCAATCGGCATGAAGGCGACCGGCGAGAGCAGCTCGCCGTCCGGGGTCTGCAAGCGTGGCGAGACCTCGTAGCGTACGCTCGGTGACGGGATCAGGGACACCATGGGCTCGAAGAGTAGTTGCAGCCGTTCGGTCAGGATGGCCGTCGACACGGCGTCCTGGTCCGAGTGACGGGCAGGCACGGGGTCGCAACCGTAGCCCAGCGGCAAACCATCGCCGGCCTTTCGGGCCGAGCGCGCCGCCTTGGCCGCCCGCGACATCAAGGTGACGGCGTCCCCGCCGCTGTTCGCCAAGGTGCACCACCCGATTCCGACGGCACGACCGGGATCGGATGCGAAGCCGGTCCGAGACAGCGCCTTCGCGAGCTGCCCGCAGGCGCGTGCGAGGCCTGCGGCATCGTCGCGTCGCATCAGGGCCGCAAGGCTGCGCTCGCCGACGCGCGCGGCCAGATCGGACGCGCCGCACGACTCGGTCACCGCGACGGCGAGACGCATCAGCGCGGTCTCGTCGCCGGCAAGATCCAGCACGACCAGCGCGCGGCGCTCCGCATCCGCCCCGCCACGACCGATGAGCTGACCGAGGCGCCCCAGGAGGCGTCCGAGACTCGCCAGTCCCGTGAGTGCATCGATGGCATCCGGACCAGCCTGGCGGCGTGCGCGCTCGCGAGCGCGCGCCAGTCGCTGTCTCACGCAGGCGACGAGATGGTCCGGCGCGACGGGCTTGGCGAGGAAGTCATCACCCCCGACGCGCAGGGCTGCCATCTGTTGCTCGGCATCCAATTCAGCGGAGAGAAAGACGATCGGCAGATCGGCGAAGCGATCCTGCTCGCGGATGATGCGGGTCAGCTCGATGCCGCTTGCTCCGGGCATGTGCAGATCCATGAGCACGAGATCCGGAACAAAGGCATCGAGTGCATCGAGCACCGCGAGCGCATCGCCCACGCGATCGGTCAGCATGCCGGCGGATTCGAGCACCCGAGTGGCGAAGAGTGCGGCCACCGGCTGATCGTCGACCACGAGCACCCGATCCGGAGCAGCCGTCTGCGCGCCGGCCAGATCCAGAAGCCGATCGGTCAGCTCTTCGATCTCCATCGGCATCTGAATATAGGCCTTGGCACCTGCGCGCATCGCGGTGAGTCGAAAGCGGATGTCGCTCCCGGACGCCAGGCAGACCAGCGGGGGCGGCTCCCCTCCACGTTGCTGCGCCTGGGCGACGAGGACGCCGAGCATGTCTTCATCGGGGAGTGCGTCGAGGTCGACGAGCAAGAGCGTCGGCGAGATCGGGTGTGCACCGTTCAGCCGCTCGGGCGTCTCGAAGATTTCCAGCGTGAACCCCTGTGCGAGCAAAAGCGGCCGAAGCGGCGTGGTCAACTCGGCGTTGCGGGTCAGGAGCTGGATAGCGGGCGCGGATCCGGCATCGGCGATCGTCTGATTCATGGTCGTCGGTCTCGTCCAGGGTGGGCCGAGACCTCGAACGCACACGCCGACGCGGCGCGCTCGGCCCGAGGTCATCAGCGCCGAGGATAAACCGAGCACATTTCGTGAACAACTCACGAATTCACTCGTGAGCCCGGGTGCCCGACATCAATCGCCGATGCGCGGGGCTCCCACGCCGAGCGCCTCGACCAGCCCGGCCGCAAAACTCGCGCCGATGCGTCGCGAGAAGCTCTCGAAGAGATCGCGTTTCTTGGTGTAATCGACCAGGGTTTCCGCGCCGATGACGTCGCGTGCAACCGAACTGGAGCTGCCCAGACCATCGACCAAGCCCAGCGCGACCGCCTCCTCGCCGCTCCAGAAGAGTCCGCTGAAGACCTCCTCTCCGCCCTTCAGTCGATCACCGCGGCCGGCTTGGACCTCGGCGATGAACTGGTCATGCAGGTCGTCGAGAACAGTCTGGATAAATGCCTTCTGATCCGCCGGCAGCGGCAAGAAGGGGTCGAGGATCCCCTTGTTCTCCCCGGCCGTGAGCAGTCGTCGCTCGATCCCGAGCTCCTTGATCGCCTCGTCCAGACCGAAGCTGCCGATGCGCACGCCGATGGAGCCGACCAGGCTGGCCTTGTCGGCGTAGATCGAATCGGCGGCAACGGCGATGTAATAGCCGCCCGAGGCGCAAATGTCGGTCGCCACGGCGTAGACGGGCATCTCCTTGTCGTTGTCTTCCTTGTACTTGGCCTTCAGTCGCTTGATCTCGTCGTTGATGTAGCCGGACTGCACAGGGCTGCCGCCGGGGCTGTTGATGCGCAGGATAATGCCCTTGACCTTGTCGGCCTCGAAGGCTTCGCGCAGGGCGGTGATCACCCGATCGGCGCTCGCGTCGGCCTCGGGCGCGATGACGCCCTTGATGTCGATCACGGCCGTGTGCTCCTCGCTCGGCGAGATGCGCTCGAGCAGGTCTTGGGAATAGGCCGCGATCAGCAGTCCGATCAGATAGACCAGGATCAGCGCCTTGAAGAAGATGCCCCAGCGACGACCGCGACGCTGCTCGCGCAGGTGCTCGACCGCGAGCTTATTGATGAGCGCGCGCTCCCAATCGGGCGCATCGGGCGACGGCATTTCGTCGCGACGCTTGGTCCAAAACTTCCAATTCATGGGTGACTCCCGGGATTAAACCGCGCCCGGCGCGGTATGCGATGTTTGTGGATGGGATCGGCCACGGCAGACTTGACGAACGCTGGAGTCCGCGCGGTTTAAGAGATTAAAAAATAAATCATTTCAAACCGCTCCCCGCTAAAGGCTGTGGATGCACCAAGCCTCGATCTCACTCGAAAACGAGCATCTCGCTCCGGACGCGGTTGCGGTCTCGGCTCAGCGCATGTCGTAATCGGTCAGCCAGGCGGGCAGCGCCGAGATGTCGTGAATACACTCCAGCGGGGCGTGCGGCATCAAACGCTCGACCGGGTGGACACCGTAGGAGACGGCGAGTGCCTTGGTGCGGGCATTCAAGGCCATCTGCATGTCGTACTCGGTGTCGCCGATCATGAGCGTGGCGGAGGCTTCGGCACCGAGCTCGTCCATCAGCTCGAGCAGCATCTGCGGGTTCGGCTTGGAGAAGGTCTCGTCGGCGCAGCGCGTCGCATGAAAGAGTGCACCGAGACCGGTGTCGGCGAGTGCCTTGTCGAGTCCGACGCGACCCTTTCCCGTGGCGACGGCCAAGCGGTAGCCTTGGTCCGCCAGCTGGGTCAAGGTCTCGCGAGCGCCGGCGAAGAGCACGGAGGGCGTCGGATCGATGTCGAGAAAATAGCGGCGGTAGCCGGTGACCAGATCCCGGAGGGTCTGCGGATCCGCTTCCGGGTGCAATCTCAGGAGAGCTTCGTCCAGACCCAGTCCGATCACGTCGCGCGCGGCCTCGCGGGCCGGCGGCGGCAGGCCGAGATCGCCGAAGGCCGCCTGAAGACAATGGACGATGCGTGCCTCGGAATCCATCAGGGTCCCGTCCCAGTCGAACACGATCAAGTCGAAGGTCACGCGGCGGGCTCCAATGCAGACAAAAAGCGTTCGAGGTCATCGGGTAGGGGCGACTCGACCTCATGCCGTCGCTCCGCCCCTTCAAGCTGAAAGCTCAAGGCAGAGGCGTGCAAAAACAAGCGCGACAGGCCCTGCGCCTTGAGTGCGCGATTCGCGGTCTCGTCGCCGTATTTCGGGTCGCCCGCCAAAGGGGTTCCCAGATGAGCGGCATGGACGCGGATCTGATGGGTACGTCCGGTGATCAGCTCGGCTTCGACCAGGGTGAGCACACCGACGTCCGAACCGAAGCGCCCCAGACGTCGAAACACCGTGCGCGCAGGCTTTCCCTCTTCCGGGTCGACCTGGACCATCCGCTCGCCGCCCTGCAGCACGTTTTTCTTGAGCGACGCGTCCACGCTCACCTTCGAGCGCTCCAGCTCGCCGACGATCAGGGCCAGATAGCGCTTGTCCATGCCGCCTTCGCGGATCAGCTCGTGGAGCTCGCGCAGCGCGCTGCGTCGCTTGCTGATGAGGATGCAGCCGGAGGTGTCGCGATCCAGGCGGTGGACCAGCTCCAGCTCGCGGCCGGGCCGCAGCTCGCGCAGGGACTCGATCAGGCCGTAGCTCAAACCGCTGCCGCCATGCACGGCCAAGCCGGCGGGCTTGTCGATGACCAGAAGGCGCTCGTCTTCGAAGAGCACAGCCTCCGCAAGCGGTGCGAGACGCGACGCAGGCACCCGGGCCGGCGTTCCCGGCAGCGCCGTGCGCACCGGCGGGATGCGCACCAGATCACCCGTGCGCAGCCGATGACTGGCCTTGACCCGTCCCTTGTTGACGCGGACCTCGCCGCGTCGCATCACCCGATAGAGATGACTGCGCGGCACACCCTTGAGATGGCGCAATAGGAAGTTGTCGATGCGCTGCCCGTCGGACTCGGCATCCACACAGAGCACGCGTACGGCCGAATCGTCCCGCGGCAGCGCAGGCTCGGGACGCCGACGCTCGACCACGACGGGCTTCGGGTCGGGGCGCTTGCGCTGCGTGCTCCCGCGTCGGGTCCTCTCGGAGCCGGTCGTTTTAGGCTCGGCCCCTTGGGCGATGGCGCGTTTCGGGCCGGTGCCGACGCGTTCGGAGCCCTTCGCCGGAGCGCCCTTGGGACCGGCCCGCTCGGAAACCGGGCGGCTACGGGAGACGTCCCGGCCGCCTGTCGCGCGGGCGGATGCATGCTTGCTCGGACGGCGGTCGGCACGGGGATGGGGTCGATTCACGAATGATGGCGCCTGCCTGGGTGGCTCAATTGATGCTAAATAAGGTTTACTGATACACTTGGACGCTTGCGCTGGCCAGCGGAAACGCGATTTTTCCCGGAGCGGCGAGCGCAGCCAAGGGTCGATCACCTGCCGGAGCGAGTGGAGTCGAATTCACTCGGAAGGCCCGACCCTCATGCCGGCATCCGATGTCCGAACAGGCCGATGCGCGGGATCTCGAGTGGTGTCGCGGACTCGCTTCGTCGAGTGACCGCGCATTCTACACCCTGTGAGCGCCGCGCGCCCTGTACGACGGCAGTTCAGCGCAGCCGGCGCCAAGCTCGCCGCTCCCTAGATCGACCCCTCCACCCAGGCGGGCCGATCAGGTGCGAGCGCCCCTACGGGCGCTCGTCGACGACAAAACACTACTGACCACGCGCGTGCCCGTCGGGGCGGCCCAAGAGCCCGCCCGAACGGACGCTGCCGATGCCGTCGGGCCGATTCATCGGCACGGCGGCGACACGCCGATCCGCCCGCGGTTTTGCCGGGGTGCACGGCGAGCAGTCCCCGAGACGGGAGACGCGTCGTGGTGCGGAATACAACCCTATGAAACGCATGCTGATCAACGCAACTCAGCCCGAAGAGTTGCGTGTTGCGACCGTCGACGGTCAACAGCTTTACAACCTGGATATCGAGTCACCCGGCCGAGAGCAAAAAAAGGCCAACATCTACAAAGGTATCATCACCCGCGTCGAGCCCAGCCTCGAGGCCGCCTTCGTCGACTACGGTGCCGATCGGCACGGCTTCCTCCCGCTCAAAGAGATCGCGCGTGCCTACTTCGAGCCCGACAGCGTCAAACCCGGCTCGCGCGTCAGCATCAAGGAGTCGGTGCGCGAGGGCCGCGAGGTCGTCGTCCAGATCGACAAGGAGGAGCGCGGCAACAAAGGCGCAGCACTCACGACCTTCATCTCGCTGGCCGGGCGTTATTTGGTGCTCATGCCCAACAACCCGCGCGCCGGCGGGGTCTCGCGACGCATCGAGGGCCAGGACCGCAGCGAGCTGCGCGACGCCATGAGCCAGCTCGAGATTCCCGAGGACATGGGCCTGATCGTCCGTACCGCGGGCGTGGGCAAGAACGTCGAGGAGCTCCAGTGGGACCTGGACTATCTGCTGCAGCTCTGGAAGGCGATCGAGACCTCCGCGGAGGGCCGCAAGGCGCCCTTCCTCATCTATCAGGAAAGCGACGTCATCATCCGCTCGATCCGCGACTACCTGCGCGTGGACATCGGCGAGATCCTGATCGACAACAAGGCCGTCTTCGAACGTGCCGAGAGCTTCATCCGCCAGGTGATGCCGAGCAATCTGAAGAAGCTCAAGCTCTACCAGGACGAGGTCCCGCTCTTCACCCGCTATCAGATCGAGAGCCAGATCGAGTCGGCCTTTCAGCGCGAGGTGCGCCTGCCCTCGGGCGGCTCCATCGTCATCGATCACACCGAGGCGTTGACCTCCGTGGACATCAACTCGGCGCGCGCCACCAAGGGCGCGGACATCGAGGAGACCGCGCTCAACACCAACCTCGAGGCGGCCGACGAGATCGCCCGCCAACTGCGTCTGCGTGACTTGGGCGGACTCTTCGTCATCGACTTCATCGACATGACGCCGCCGAAGAACCAGCGCGAGGTCGAGAATCGGCTGCGCGACGCGCTCAAGCACGACCGTGCCCGGGTTCAGGTCGCACGCATCTCGCGCTTCGGTCTGCTGGAGATGTCGCGCCAGCGGCTGCGCCCCTCGCTCGGCGAATCGAGCCAACAGGTCTGCCCGCGCTGCAAGGGTCAGGGGACTATCCGCGGGGTCGAGTCGCTCGCACTGTCGATCCTGCGCATCGTCGAAGAAGAGGCGATGAAGGAGAGCACCCACCGCATCGTCGCGCAGCTGCCGGTGAGCGTCGCGACCTTCCTGCTCAACGAGAAGCGGCGCGGCATCCTCGAGATCGAGCAGCGTCAGGGTGTGGAGGTCCTGTTGCTGCCCAACGAGGCACTCCAAACACCGGAATACCAGATCGAGCGCGTCCGGACCCAGGATGCGGGAAAGGTCGCTCCGGACCAGGCGAGCTACGAGCTGACCGCACCCTCGGAGACCAAGGTCGCGCCCTTCTATGCCAAGCTCGGTCAACCCGTGCAGGCCGAGGAGCCGGCGGTCAAGCAGGTCTCGCCGGCGACCCCGGCCCCCCAACGCTGGACACCGACACCCCAGCCCGAAACACCCGTGCGTCGCGAGGCCGAGCGCGGCGAGCCCGAGAGCCTGCTCAAGCGCATCTGGACCGGACTCTTCGCGCCGCGCCAGCCCGAAGCGGAGACCCCCGCAACCCGCAAGCCGACCGCCCCGGAGCGCTTGACGCCCGAGACCCAGCCGCGCACGCAGCCACCGCGGCACGCCGCCGATTCGGGCGAGCGCCGCAGCCAAAGCAGACCCCCGCAGGGGCGCCGCGACGAATCCTCGGGCGAGCGCGAGCGCGGGCGCCAGGACCAGGGCCGGCACAGCCGACCGGCACCCGAGCAGCAGGCGCGTGCGGAGCCGATCCGCGGTCGTACCGAGGGTGGCCAGGGCAGCGAGTCCGTCACGCCGGCCGATCCGACACGACCCGAGACCGAGGAGCAGATGCAGGCCCGCCGCAACGGCGAGACACGCTCGCGCCGCGGCGGCTCGCGCGGACGCGGTCGGCGCAGCTCCGGATCGAGCGAGGGCGGCCGTCCCGCGGGCGAAGCAGCGCGCGATCAGGATAGCCGCGGCGACGAGGGCTCCGGCGAGCGCACCGCGGGTCGGCAACAGGCCGAACGCCAAGGCGAAGACACGCCGGCGACGAGCGGCGATCGAGCAGCCGCGTCGTCGCGCGGCAGCCGGCCGGAGGATCATCCTCTGATGATTGCACCCGTCGGCGAGACCGCCGGACCGAGACCGGCTGCGAGGCCGTCCTCGGACGAGACCGCCGCGCAAACCGGCGCGGCGGGCGAAACATCGAGCGATTCGATCGAACGCAAAGGCCCGACGGAGCGTGCCGAGGAGGCGCGCCTCGGCGCACAATCCGAGGGGGCCGAGAATGCCTCGGACGAGACATCCGACACAGGTACCGAGCCGGGGCAGGACGGCAACGCAGCACCGGCCGGCGAGCGGCCTCGGTCCTCGCGTCGGCGTCGCGGCGGCCGCAATCGCCGACGCTCTTCGGCCGGTGTGGACGCGAGCGCGGAGACGAAGGAAGGCACGGGAGACGAGGCCGGCAGCGCCGAAGGCGCTTCGAATCCCACCGCAGACCAAATGCCCCCGCAGCCGCACGATCGGCAGCCGGCGCACGAGGGACCGATCGAGGCGACCTCGAAACCCCGCGAGTTCCGGCCTGAGCGGCGGATGCGCGAAGACGCTGTCGTCTCGCAGGGCGAAAACGCGCGCGCGGAGCCGCGACCGGACGGATCGAGCGCCGAGGCATCGATGCCGAGCGAGCGGACCACACCGATCGTGCATGAGGCTCCCGCCGGCGAGCCAACTGCGCCGATCAGGCATGAGGCCGCGGCGAGCGAGCCGACCGCGCCGATCAGGCACGAAGCCCCGGCGAGCGAGCCCACCTCGCCGATCAAGCACCAGACCCAAGCGAGCGAGCCGACCACCACGATGCCGCGCCCGGCGCCCGTCGCGGAGACCGCCCCGCCTCAGCCGGCCGATTCCCCGGCCGGGGCAGGCGCGCATCATCCTGCGTCCGAAGGGTTCCGGCGTGAAACCAACGCCTCGGCCGACACCGACGATCGGTCGACGCCTAGACCAGAGCCTGTTGCGCCCGCACCCGCCGCGGCGGCAGACTCGGGGGCCGATCCTATCGAACCGAAAGGCGGCGCCTAGCCGCGCAGCAGCGGTTGATCCGCGTCCTCGCGCGACCTGGATCAACCGACCGAAATCGCCTGAAACCGTCAACGTAGGATCCGGCTCATCGGGGTCATCATGCTCGGACTGTTTTTCGAGAGCCTGACCGACTTACTCCGTCTGACCTATCGGACATTCGTGCCGGCTCCGGGCCGTCCCCGGCCGAGCGCCAAACGCATGCTGGTGATGAGCGGATTCATCCCGCTCTTCGCACTTGTCCAAGGGATCCACTGGATCGGCTTCCTGCTCGACGAGATCTTCTACCGCGGCTATCGTCGTGTCGCGGTCCGCGAGCCGCTGTTCGTGCTCGGGGTACCCCGCAGCGGAACCACCTATTTGCATCGCGTCATCGCGGACGACACCGCACTGACGACCTTCTCGACCTGGGAATGTCTCTTCGCACCCTCGGTGACGCAACGGCGCTTCTGGCTCGGCCTCGGGCGACTCGATGCGCGCGTCGGTCGCCCCCTCGGGCGGATGCTCGACTGGATCGAGCGACACGCCTTCAAGGGCCTCGATGCGGTCCACGCCATGCGCTTGAGCGACCCGGAGGAGGACTACTTCGCGCTCATGCCCGTGCTGGCCTGCTTCATCCTGGTTCTGCCCTTCCCGCACTCGGATCTGTTGTGGCGCATGGGCCTGTTCGACCGGGACATGCCGGAAGCACGGCGCGCACGGTTGATGGACTTCTATCATCGGTGCCTGCAGCGACATCTCTACGTCCAGGGCCCCGAGAAGAGGCTCTTGTCGAAGAACGCCGCCTTCGCCCCACTGGCCGGCACTCTGGCGGCGCGCTTCCCGGACGCGCGCTTCATCGTCTGTCTGCGCGAGCCGCATGCCACGCTCCCGTCTCAGCTGAGCTCGCTCGCGGCCGGAATCGACTTCTTCGATGTCCTCTCGGCGAGCCCCGATTTTCGCGAACGCTTGACCGAGCAACTGAGCTTCTACTACAAGAATCTGGAAAGGGCGTTGGGAGAACTTCCCGAAGAGCGCTGCGTATGGGTTACGATGCGCGCGTTGCAGTCGGACCCGGCTTGTCGGATGCCGGAGATTTACGCGCAGCTCGGGCTCCCGGCGAGCTCGGAATTCCGCGCCGCGATCGCCCGCCGCGCGGCCGAGGCCGGAACCTACCGAAGCGCTCACGGCTACAGCCTGGAGCAGTTCGGACTCTCTCGAGGGGACATCGATCGCGATCCGGGACCCGTCTTCGCACGGCTTGCCGCCCGGTCGGTATGGACCGCGGCCGATGCATCGTCGATGCACCGGGGAGCGAGGCCCGGCGACGATCCCATGGGCTCATCCTCAACCAGGACACCCGTGCGCCATGCTGAACCTATCCACTGCGGAGACCAGTGTTAGGACACCCGTGCAACCCTGCGCCGCCGAGCTGCGTGTTGCCATCGTGTCCGACGCCGCACCCGAGCGCAACGGTGTGGGCGCCTATTACCGCGACCTCGCCGACCATCTCAGAGGCGCCGGCGTTCGCGTCGATTTAGTCGCCCCGCGCTGTCGCGCGGGATCCTGGTCCGGAGGTCTGACACTCCCGCTGCCCGGCGACCCGACGCAGAAGATCGTCTTGCCCGCCCCTTGGCTCGTGAGCCGACGTCTGGATCGCCTGCGCCCGAACGTCGTCATCGTCCCGACTCCCGGCCCGTTCGGCATGCTCGGAATGCACTTGGCCGAGCGCTGCGGGGCGTCGCTGGTGGTCGGATTCCATACCCATTTCGAGGCGCTGACGACGCTGTTCCAGGACTGGGGTTTCGGCGCACGCATCGCCAACGGATACCTCGCTGCCTGTCATCGGCTGCTCTTCCGCAAGAGCGATCTGGTCTTGGCAAACTCCGAAGAAATGATGGCGGTGGCGCGATCGATCGGTGCGCGCAGCGTCAGCCTGATGGCAACCCCCATCCCGCGGCGGTTTCTCGAAATGCCTCCTGTCCCCGCAAGCAGGCAAGTTGCTCGAGTGCTTTTCGCCGGGCGTCTGGCACCGGAGAAGAATCTGGACGCCATCGTCGCGGCAGCGCGTCGACTCCCGGACATCGAGTTCCTGATCGTCGGCGACGGCCCCCTGCGCGCGTGGGTCGAGGAACAGTGCCGAGGCTTGCCCAACCTCGGACATTCCGGCTGGGTCAGCCGCAGTCGGGTCATGGCCCTGATCGACGAGATGGACGCCTTGATCCTGCCCTCGACGGTCGAGTCGTTCGGCACCATTGCATTGGAAGCGATGGCGCGCGCACGCCCGGTGCTGGTGTC
The DNA here is from genome assembly GCF_002423035.1 of Thiocapsa sp. UBA6158. GTDB lineage: Bacteria > Pseudomonadota > Gammaproteobacteria > Chromatiales > Chromatiaceae > Thiocapsa. Next base: position 54,543 of record NZ_DIUM01000072.1, on the reverse strand, counting down.
CTCGGCCTGCGGCATCCTGAGCTGGGATCTACTGAGCCGAGGCATCTTCCGAATCCAGGAGGGCGAGCACCTCGCAGATGCATTGGCGCGGCTGCGTGACCTGGACCCGGCCATCCGCGAGCGCAAGGCGCGTCTGGGACGCGAAGGCGCTCGGGAGATCAACCAGCGCAACCTGCAACATTGGCTCGCCGTCTTGTCGGGCGACTATGCCGAAACAGTCGATGTCAAACGCTGAACCCACAAGCGGCTCGAGCGCCGGACGCATCCGCGCGCTGGTCTCGGTGCACGACGTCATGCCCGAGACCCTTCCGCAGGTCGAGCGCATCCTGACTCTGCTCGACGCCGACGGGATCGCGCCTGTCACGCTGTTGGTGGTTCCCGGCACCGGTTGGAACAACGAGGGGATCGAGCGGCTGCGCGGATACCAGGCGAGGGGCTGCGAGCTTGCCGGCCACGGCTGGGTCCACCGCGTGGAGCGCATCACCGGGTTCGCGCACCGCGTGCATTCGCGCGTCATCTCGCGCAATGTCGCCGAGCACCTCGCGCTCGACCGGATCGGCATCCAAAGCCTGATCGCGCGCTGCCACGCCTGGTTCGTGGACCGGGACCTCGGTGCTCCGGCGCTCTATTGCCCGCCGGCCTGGGCGATGGGCTCCATCCCGCGCTCGACGCTCGCAAGCCTGCCGTTCACACGCTATGAATTATTCAGCGGTGTCCTCTCGGCCCAAACCGGACGGATGCATCCGGTCCCGCTCACGGGCTACGAGGCGGATACCACCCTACGCACCCTGGCCATCCGGATCTGGAACCGGCTCAATCGTCGGCGCGCCCACCGGCGGGGCTGGATCCGCATCGGGATCCATCCCAACGACCTCGACCTGCGCCTCGCCGAGGATCTGCGTCGGGACCTTCGCCGCTTTCGGTCTCATGCCGGTTACTCCGAGGTCGGTGCCCCGTAAACCGCGTCCAGTCGGGCCTGCACTGTCGTCGCATCGATTCGAAGGCCATTGTGACCTGGACGTCGCGGGCTGCGATCGCGCATCCGTGTGCCACGGACGCGGTTACCGAAGGCGCTGCATCAGGTCTTCCAACAGCCCTTGAGATGCCGCCTCGACCAGATCGAAGACCTGATCGAAACCGCGCGCTCCTCCGTAATAGGGATCGGGCACGTCCCGTACCCCGAGATCGGGCGCAAATTCCATAAAGAGCCGCAGCTTGGACTCCATCCCCGGCGGGCATAGGCCAGACAGAATGCGGTAGTTGTCCCGATCCATCGCCAGCACATAGTCGAAGGACTCGAAATCGGCGCTCTCGGCGAGACGGGCACGCAGATCGCCGATATCGATCCCGCGCTCGAGCGCGGTCGCACGTGCGCGCCGATCGGGCGGCTCGCCGACGTGATAGGCATGGGTGCCGGCGGAATCGATCTCCACGCGATGCGACAACCCCCGCGCGACGACCAGCTGTCGAAAGACACCGTGCGCCGTGGGAGAGCGGCAGATATTGCCCATGCACACGAAAAGCACCCTGACCTTCTGCGATTCAGCCTGTTTGGATTCACTCATGATGGTCTTCGCCCGACGAAATCGATCATGGCTGGTATGATATACCGGCCTCACACGAATATTTCGGTGCAGTGCCGATCCCGCGCAAGGCGCAGCAGCGCCCGGGTCCCGGCGACGGGACCGCGGGGCCGCAGGTCGACTCGAGCATCGGATTAACTGAAGGACGCGGCTTCGATGGAGAACACGCCAGACACGGCCACGTTGGCCGATCAGATCGTCTCGTTGTCGGAGGCGTTGGCGCGCCATCGGCTTGAGTTTCAAGCGGCCGAGAACGCGCTCGTGACGCGAATCGCGGATGTCGACGACGACCGACGGCTGACGACCAATCGTCTGCAGCGCGCTTGGCAGACACATCACGAAGAGACCAACGCCAGACTCAAGCATCAGGTATCGGTCTTTATCGGAGCACTCCTGTTGGTCGCCGCCCTGCTCGGCGGCGCTTTGTTCTTCGTCTACGGCCATCTGGATGCCGTGCAACGCACGCTGATCCAAGATGTTGCCCGGTTGCGTGTCGACTACGAGCAGCTCTCTGCCGTCGCGGCCCAAGATGCGGCCCTGCAGGCGGGATTGGCGGATCTGCGCGCCTCGGTTGCGGCGATGTCGGAGTCCTTGCCCCCGCGCGGCGAGGCCACGGAGCCGCAGGCGCCGCCCGAAGGGTCGGCATCGGCCGATCAGGTGCAGATGCGGCTCGCCCCCGAGCCCACCGATGAGACTGAACAGACCGACGACACGATCGCGATCACCGCCGAGGAGACCCCGAGCGCGCCGGCCGAACCCGAATCAGCGCCGATGGCGCAAGCAGTACCCGATGCCGAGGTCGAGGAATCCCCGTCTGCGGCCGCGATCCGAGACGACACCGCCCCGGCGCCAACGCAAACACCGGAGGAACTCGCCGGTCAAGACACCGAGCCAGCTGCCGTACCCTCGCCCGAGCCCTCGCCCGAGCCCTCATCCGAGACAGTCCCCGAGGCCGCCCCCGAACCCGACCCTGCGTCCGACCTCACGCCGAGCGCGTCACCGACCGGCGACCCGTCCCCGGGCAACGAGGATGCCCGACCACAGAGTATCGAGCCGGTTGCACGGAGCCTCGACGCGAATAGCGAACAGGCCCGGCCGGTTTCGGCTCGTATCCTCGACGAACCCCTGACCGTCGGGAATACACCGTTCGCTTTGCAGCTGATCGGCTTTTACTCGCTCGACGAGCTGCTTGATTTCGCACGCCGCGAAGAGCTGCCGTCGCGTGTTTATTTCCGCGAAGAGAGCTACCAGGGCCGCCCTTGGTTCGTCCTGATTCACAGTCTTTATTCGGGCTACTCCGACGCCTCCGCCGCCATCGACAGGCTGCCGACGCAGCTGGCGATACTCGACACCTGGATCCGCAGCTTTCCCCCCGAGACCAGGCTCGGAATCCTCCACATCGAGCGGTAGCCGCTTTCGGCCCGACCGCTCCCGACGGGTGGTACGCATGTATGTATTGTTGCTCAGTATCCATGGCTTGATTCGCGGACACGACCTCGAGCTCGGTCGTGACGCGGACACCGGCGGCCAAACCAAGTACGTGGTCGATCTCGCCCGTGCACTCGCCGAACGCCCGGACATCTCCCGAGTCGATCTCGTCACCCGGCGGGTGATCGACCCCGCCGTCAGCCCGGATTATGCCGAGCCCATCGAGACCCTGAACGACAAGGCGCGCATCGTCAGGATCGACGCCGGACCGGAAGGCTACATCCCGAAAGAGCAGCTTTGGGACCACCTCGACGGATTCGTGGACAATCTGACCGCCTTCCTGCACGACGAAGGTCGGTGGCCGGGGGTCATCCACAGCCATTACGCGGATGCCGGTTACGTCGGGGTACGGCTCTCCAACCTGGCGGGTATCCCCCTGGTCCACACGGGCCATTCATTGGGGCGCGATAAACGCCAGCGCTTGCTCGCCGCCGGACTCGACGGCGAGCAGATCGATGCACGCTACAACATGGTGCGGCGCATCGAGGCCGAGGAGAGCGTCCTGGGCACGGCGGAGCTGGTCATCACCAGCACCTACAACGAGATCGAAGAGCAATACGCCCTCTACGATTACTACCAACCCGAGCGCATGGTCGTCATCCCGCCGGGCACCGACCTGGTCCAATTTCATCCGCCGGCCGAGGACGATCCGCCGATCGGTTTCGCCGCGGACGTCGATCGCTTCCTCGACGAGCCCGACAAGCCGTTGATCTTGGCACTGTCCCGCGCCGATCACCGCAAGAACATCGTCGCGCTGCTCGAAGCCTACGGCGAATCGCCTGAGCTTCAGGCGCTGGCCAATCTGCTGATCATCGCCGGCAACCGGGACGATATTCGCGACCTCGACGAGGGTGCACGGACCGTTCTGACCGACGTCTTGCTGACCATCGACGCCTACGACCTCTACGGCAAGGTTGCGGCCCCCAAACACCATCGCTCCGAGGAGGTGCCCGAGATCTATCGCCTCGTCGCCCGTTCCGGTGGCGTCTTTATCAATCCGGCCCTGACAGAGCCCTTCGGACTGACCCTCTTGGAAGCCGCGGCAAGCGGACTGCCGCTGGTCGCCACCGAGAACGGCGGTCCGGTCGACATCATCGGCAACTGCAAGAACGGCCTCTTGGTCGACCCCTTGGATCGCCGGGCCATGGCCGACGCCTTGATTCGTGTCCTGGGCGACGAGGACTTCCGCCGCGAGCTCATCCGAAACGGCCTGAGTGCCGTACGCGACCGCTATTCCTGGCAGGCTCACGCCGAGACCTATCGCGAGCGCGTCGCTCCGCTCACCAAGCGGGCCGCGCCGATTCCGGCCACGCCGCCCTTGCGCCGTCGGCTCATCTACCGCGACCGTGCACTCTTTACCGACCTGGATCAGAGCCTGCTCGGCAATGCCGAAGGCGTCCGGCGGTTCATCGAGATGATGCGGACCAACAAGCGCTGCGCGAACTTCGGGATCGCGACCGGCCGCCGACTCGATACACTTCTGGTGGAGCTGAAACGGCACGGCATCCCGGTCCCCGACGTCATGATCACCAGCCTCGGGACCGAGATCCATTACAGCGCCGCACTGGTCGTGGACGACTTCTGGAGCGAGCATGTCGACCATCTCTGGAATCCGCGGGCGGTGCGCCGCGCCCTGGAGGATGTGCCCGGTCTCGTGCCCCAACGCAGGACCGAGCAGAGTCGCTTCAAGATCGCCTATCACTACGACCCCAACGTCGCCCCGCCGGTCGATGAGATCACGACCCTGCTGCGCACCCGCGAGCTGACGGTGAACGTGATTCACGCCTTCGGGCAGTTCCTCGACGTCGTGCCGATCCGTGCGAGCAAGGGCCAAGCACTGCGCTATGTCGCCCATCGCTTCGGGATCCCGCTCGAGCACATCCTGGTCGCCGGCGGCTCGGGTGCGGACGAGGACATGATGCGCGGCAACACACTCGCGGTCGTGGTTGCGAACCGTCACCACGAGGAGCTCTCGCAGCTCGTGGAGATGGACAACATCTATTTTGCCCGAGAGGCCCACGCGCTCGGCATCCTGGAAGCCATCGAGCACTACGATTTCTTCGGGACCTGCAGCGTCCCCGGCGCCAATCCCGGGCGCGGCGCAGGCACGGTTCAGGACGTCCCCGGTACGGCATCATGAAGCCGTTGTTGCTCTGTACGGATCTCGACCGCACCCTCGTCCCCAACGGGGCGGAACCCGAGTCGCCCGACGCACGCCCGCGCTTTCGGCGCTTCGTGTCACGGCCGGGGGTGACGCTCGCGTACGTGTCGGGCCGTCATCAAGGACTGGTGCGCGAGGCGATCGCCGAATACGACCTGCCTGTTCCCGACGTGGTCATCGGCGACGTCGGGACCAGTATCTTCAGGGTCACGACAAGCGACTGGGAGCCGCTCGCGGACTGGCAGGAGGAGATCGGTCGCGATTGGGCCGGCATCGGTCGCGACGGACTCGCCGAGCGCTTGGTCGATATCGATCTTCTGCGGCTTCAGGAGCCGGAGAAGCAGGCGCCTTTCAAGCTCAGCTATTATGCGCCCGTCGATGTCGACAGCGAGGCACTCAAGGCCGAGGTGAACACCCGCCTGATCCTGTTGGGGGTGAACGCCAGTCTGATCTGGAGCATCGACGAAGCGGCGGAGATCGGGTTGCTGGACGTGCTGCCCGCGGGGGCGACCAAGTATCACGCCGTGGATTTTCTCATGCGCCGACTCGGTCACGACGAGACCACGACACTCTTCGCCGGCGACAGCGGCAACGATCTCGAGGTCTTGATCAGTCCGATCCCTTCGGTTTTGGTCGCCAACGGCCACCCCGAGGTGCGCGCGCAAGCGCTGCGTCTGGCCGCAGCCAACGGACAGGCCGACCGACTCTACTGCGCACACGGCGGCTGGTCGGGGATGAACGGGAACTACAGCGCGGGTATCCTCGAAGGCGTGGCCCATTTCAGGCCCGACCTCATGCCCTGGCTGGATCAGTGAGCCGCTCTGGACTCCCATGACCCCGGAGGTCGGATGAGCGAAGCGTCCTCCGACACGCAATATCTCAGCTGACCGCCGAAGTCGAGTTACGGCGCGCACCGGCCTTGGCGCAATCGCCATGCGTTGTGCAAGCGCGCCTAACCCGACCTACGCATCGACACACTCGTTTTCGGAAGATCGAGGAACCAGCCAATGGCCGAGTCATCCACCAAACAGCCGATCGTCGACATCTTCGGCGAGGTCCTCTTCGACTGCTTCCCCGGCGGTCGACGCGTCCTCGGCGGAGCGCCTTTCAACGTCGCCTGGCATTTGCGTGCCTTCGGGGCCGCGCCGCGACTGATCAGCGCGGTCGGGGACGATCCGCAGGGCGAGCAGGTGCGCCGCGCGATGCAGGACTGGGGGATGGACACGAGCACCCTGCAAACCGATTCGGATCATGCGACGGGGGAGGTCCGGGTCATGCTCGACGACGGCGAGCCGACCTACGAGATCATCCCCGATCGCGCCTTCGACCATATCCGTGCCGTCGACCTTCCGCCTGCCGGGGAGCTGCTCTATCACGGCACACTGGCCCTGCGCAGTCCCGTCTCCGCCGCAACGCTGAGCGCGCTCGAGGCCCGCGGGCACGGCATCCGTTTCCTCGACGTGAATCTTCGCGATCCCTGGTGGTCTGCCGAGGCCACGCGCGGTCTGTTGCAGGATGCCGACTGGGTGAAGCTCAACCGCAGCGAGCTGGCGCTTCTGGCTGACGCCTCGGGCTCAAACGACGCCGATGCCGACGATGCGCAGCTCACCGCGCTGGCGTCGGCTTTCCTCGCGCAGCACGGGCTCACCGGGCTCGTCGTCACGCTCGGCGGCGACGGTGCCTTCGCACTCGGCCGCGACACTGCCCCGGTGCGCGTCGCACCGGCACCCGCGCTCGCGGTCAAGGACACGGTCGGCGCGGGCGACGCCTTCGCATCCGTGCTCATCCTCGGAATCATTCGAGGCTGGCCGGTCGCGACGACCTTGGAGCGGGCCCAGTCCTTCGCCTCGCGCATCGTCGAGCAGCACGGCGCCACGTCTGCCGATCCTGCACTCTATCGGCCTTACCTTGATCAATGGGGTATTTGAACCACGTTCAGCGGTTCGTGCGAAGATTGGCGCACCTAATGGAGCAGGTGCAGAGATTCCGAGACCGTCCGAGATTATTTTTATTGTGGTGGTCGTTTTCGTTGTCGTTGTCGTTGTCGTTGTCGTAATCGACCATCGGATACGACCACGATTACGACAACGACAACGACAACGAACGGTCTCGACACATCTGCCTTGCTGCACTAGAGACCGGTCAGACCACTGCAAAGATCGGCGCCGCGCGGTTCAAAGATTTAAATGCACGAATGATCTTGAACTGCATCTCCGCCGAGACGACGGGGCGCCTCCAGACCCATAAAACACGACACACAGCACTCACACACTTCGGACGCAGTTCAAATGTACGAACAGGTTTCTCACGCCCTTCTCAACGACATTCTCGATGAGCTCGATCACGAGGTCTGTCGCGAGGATCTGCGGCACTTCTTCACCCGCCTCGGTGCGAACTTCTACGCCATCCATTCGCTGTTTTTCCATCTCTACGGACACCGGGAAGACTTCAAGACCCAGATGGTGCACCTGACCGAGCGTCTGGCCCGGGCCTACATCGACCGCCCCGCGGCGCTCAAGCAGCTCGACATGGCCCGCGAGGAGGACCACAACTGGTTCCTGAGCCAGCAATGGGTCGGCATGGCGCTGTACTCGGACGGATTCGCCGGCAACCTGCAGGGACTCAACGAGCGCCTGCCCTACCTGCAGGAGCTCGGGATCAACATCGTCCATGTGATGCCGATCCTCAAATGCCCGCAAGGTGCGAGCGACGGCGGCTATGCGGTCAGCGACTTTCGCGACATCGACCCGCGTGCCGGAACCGTCGAGGATGTGCGCGCGCTCGCGGATTCCATGCGACGGCGCGGCATGTTGCTGACGCTCGATGTGGTCGTGAACCACACCTCCGACGAGCATGAATGGGCGCAGCGCGCCCGCGAAGGCGATCCGGAGTACCAAAACTTCTACTACTGCTTCCCCAACCGCGACGTCCCGGACATGTTCGAGGCGACCATGCCCGAGATCTTCCCGGAGACCGCCCCCGGCAACTTCACCTGGGACGAGCAGATGGAGAAGTGGGTGATGACGGTCTTCAACAACTACCAATGGGACCTGAACTACTCCAACCCCGCCGTTTTCATCGAGATGCTCGACATCATCCTCTTCTGGGCCAATCAGGGGGCGGACATCGTTCGGCTGGATGCGGTCGCCTTCCTTTGGAAGAAGATCGGCACGACCTCGCAGAACGAGCGAGAGGCACACCTGATCCTGCAGCTGATGAAGGACTGCTGCCAGGTGACGGCGCCGGGCGTGCTCTTCATCGCCGAGGCGATCGTGGCCCCATCGGAGATCATCAAATACTTCGGCGAGGATGCGGTCATCGCCAAGGAGTGCGAGATCGCCTACAATGCCACCTTCATGGCCCTGCTTTGGGACGCCGTCGCGACCAAGAACGCCAAACTGCTGAATCAGGGCATCAAGAGCCTGCCGAACAAACTCGACCGCGCAACCTGGTTGAATTATCTACGGTGTCACGACGATATCGGCCTGGGTTTCGACGACGCCGACATTCGCGCCTGCGACTACGACCCCTACTCGCACCGTCGTTTTCTCGTGGACTGGTACACCGGCGCCTTCGAGGGCTCTCCGGCGCGAGGACGGCCGTTCGGCGTCAATCTGAAGACCGGCGATGCCCGCATTGCAGGCGCGCTCGCCTCCCTCGCGGGTCTGGAATCGGCGCTCGAAGCCGAGGATCAACATGCCATCGATCAGGTCGTGGATCTCATCCTGATGCTGCACGCCATGATCCTTTCGTTCGGCGGCATCCCACTGCTCTGGTACGGAGACGAGATCGGCACGCTCAACGACAACTCATTCCTCAACGACACGCACAAGGCGAGCGACGCCCGCTGGGTCCATCGTCCGCGCATCGACTGGGCGCGCGCCGAACGGCGTCACCTCAGCGGTACCGTCGAGCGCCGCCTGTTCGATGGTCTGAAACGGCTCATCGCCGTGCGCAAGGACACTCCGGCCTTCGCCGACTTCAACAACCGCGAGCCGATCGACGTGGAGAACCCGCACCTCTTCGTCTTCCTACGCACCCACCCGAGCCTGGCCGCCAACGCGGTCCTGGTTGCGGCCAACTTCGACGCCAAACCTCAGTATCTGGACCTCGACACCTTGAATCGACGCGGACTCTTTCGCTACGGACAGATCATCGATCTTGCCTCGGGCGACACACCCGCCGTCTTCAACAACCGAGTGGTGGTCCCGCCCTACCATTTTTACTGGTTGGCCAACCAACGCCCCGGGGCGCTCTTCGAAGCGGGCCCGATCCGAAACTGATCGGAACATGCCCCGTAGTACGGCCTGCAGACTCTGAATCCTTGATCAGGGTCAGCGTGTGGTCACCGCCGACAACACCCCGTCGCCCGGCGGTTTACTCCAGGATATCGGAGGCGTTTCGGGCTGGCCTCCGAACGGATCACGGTATCGAGGGGATGTCCCAAGCCCTTGGGAGGGCGACTGGAGCATTGCCATCAGTCTGCGGGATGAACGGCCTGCAGGACCCAGGGAGCACAACAGGGGAGTTTGCGGTGTTGGACCCGCGACGCTTCCAGAAATGCCGCCATGCGAGATCTAGCCATTTGAGCATCGTTCGAGGAGCAACGAAGGCGTCAAGAAAACTGTACCCGAAATGGATCCGAGTGATTGTTCGACGCGCAAAGCAGTCGATCGGGGCGAACCGGATCAGCGCCGGCTCTCGCCCGGAACCGGCCATTGGCAACTCCAGTCCTCGTGTGGATTAAGGTCGACACGGTAGGTGATCGGCGGGTCCGGCAGCGCAGTGTAATAGAACGCTGCCCCCCATTGGCGTGCCCGCTGGCGGTGTAGTGGTCAAGGATCAGCTTGTGCGCGAGATCATTGTCGGCCGGCAGGTCCACCGTCGTCGAGGCCAACAACGCATTAACGAACAGCTGCAGCTTCACGGGTCGTAGGTTGAGATCTTCGCACGGGTCGATGTCGTGCTGAGGAACCCCACCCAGGGCTATTCGGTGCGGACCCTGTACCAGGCGGCTCGCTGACCATGTACGTCACGGTAGCGCAGCTCGAACAGGCGCGAATCATGCAGCAGCTGTCGCCAGCTGGCGCGTCCGTACTTGTTGGGCTGCTGTTCAGGACTCCGTTCCGTGATCCAACACCCAGCCGCTGTAACGGGTGTCCATCCGTCCACGGCGAGTTCGCTCGCCGCATCGCGCAAGGCGCGGACAATGCCTGCTGCCGGCCAGAGTACTGTGCCGTCCGGGGCGATGCCATTTAACATCCACACTCTACGCACAGTACAAGCACGGCTCAAGTTCCATGCTGTCCCACGGCCTGTGGCGACGGGTAAGTCGCCTGCTTCGGCGACCCCGTGGCGATCGCTCCAAACCGAGTGTGGAGGCATGAACTACACAGGATCGATCGTTGCCGCGCCAGATGCGCCTGCACGGCAGAGTGCCGTCTGCAAACGACCACAACGCGTCCGGAGCTGTCAGCAATCTTGGAAAAATCAGGGACAGCCAACCGCGAGGATCTGTCAAGGGCGCGCCTCGACACAACTGCTCAGCTCGCGCGACGCCAGGTTGCAACGGCATCGTCCAAGCGCGCTCGGATGCTCGACAGCAGCCGCTCGATCGGTTTCTTGCGGGCGCTGTATTTGAGCTTGAGCAGATCCATCTCGTCCATCGCGGCCAGCAGGAAGTCGTCGCTGGTCTGGATGGCATCCACCAGACCGAGCTCGACCGCACGTTGTCCGTGCCAATACTCACCGGTGGCGACGCGGCCAAGATCGAGCTCGGAGCGATAGGTCGCGACGAATGACTTGAAGAGTGCGTGTGTCTCTTCCAACTGCTCGCGCAGCTTTTGGCGACCCTCGTCGGTGTTCTCGCCGAAAATGGTTAGTGTGCGCTTGTATTCGCCGGCCGTATGCAGCTCGAAGTCGACCCCGTAGCGTTCCAGCAGGCGATGAAAGTTGGGCAGCTCGGCCAGTACGCCGATCGAGCCGACCACGGCAAAGGGTGCGGCGATGATGCGCTCTGCGACACAGGCCATGAGATAGCCGCCGCTGGCGGCGACCTTGTCGACCGCGACCGTCAGCGGGATACCCTTCTGGCGGATGCGCGCCAATTGCGACGCAGCCAGCCCGTGCTCGCTGACCAGACCGCCCGAGTTGTCCAAACGCACCAAGACCTGATCGCCCTCGTGGGCCTCCATCAAGAGCGTCGTCACCAACACCCGCAGCGCGCTGACCTCGCTGGCCCGGATGTCGCCGTTGAACTCGATGACGAAGAGCCGCTTGCGGTCGGCATGCCCCGCTTTCTCGCGGGCCTTCTCCGCCTTGTGCTCGGCCTTGCGATACGCCTTGTACGCCTTTTTCGAAAGCGAAAACGCCTTCAACTCCGAGCTCAGCGCACGATAGCGCTGGTTGAGGTCGGTGATCTCCAGCTGCTCGGAATCGCCGTGGCCGCCCTGTCGAAGCCGCATGGCAAGGATCAGCAACACGGCGATTCCCAGCAGGATCGTGATCGTCTTGGCCAAAAACAGTCCGTATTCGAGCAGGACTTGAATGAGTGATTCCATCAGCGGCAACTCCTCGCCCGGAAGGTTCGTGACTGTTGCGTAAGACCTCGCAACCTAACAGGAGAACAAACACCCGAACACGCAAATCTCGCCGCCCGACCGCTCACCATGTGCTCAATCGACTGATCAATACAATCGATGCCCCGGGATTCGATCCGTAACGTCATGCCGCGCTCCTGTCAAGCAGGACGGCCTGCAAGGATTCCCGCTGGACTTGCCTTGAGGTGAGTGCGCTGAATTCACCGGGGCCTAACGCGGCGTACCGCAATGATCGATGCATCCTCACAGTCCAAGCCTAACCGAGGCCAGGAGGACGATCCCGACCCTGAGCCTGCCCGTCACAAGCCCCATGCGATCCCACTCTGCGACCGTCAAATCGCTATCGGCGCACGAATCGCCGGTTCCGGCTCATACCCGACGATCTCGATATCCTCGAAACAGTAGTCGAACAGGCTCGGCGGACGACGCAGCAGACGCAACTGCGGCAGCGCCCGAGGCTCGCGCTTGAGCTGCTCGAAGACGATGTCGTCGGTCAGATGATTGCGGTAGAGATGCAGGTCGCCGAAGGTGTGGATGAATTCGCCGACCTGCAGATCGCACTGGTGCGCGATGAGATGGGTCAGCAAGGCATAGCTGGCGATATTGAAGGGCACACCGAGGAAGAGATCGGCGCTGCGCTGATAGAGCTGACAGGAGAGCCGCCCATCGGCGACATAGAACTGAAAGAGACAATGACAAGGGGCAAGCGACATTCGCCCGGCCTGCACGTTCTCGCGCGGACTGCGTGTCTCGTCGGGCAGATCCGCCGGGTTCCAGGCCGAGACCACCAGCCGGCGCGAATCCGGGCGGATCCGGATGGTCGCGACCAGCTCGGCGAGCTGGTCGAGGACGCGGCCGTCCGGACAAGACCAACTGCGCCACTGGGCGCCGTAGATAGGACCGAGACTTCCGTCCTCGGCCGCCCACTCGTCCCAGATGGTCACGCCGCGGTCCTGAAGCCAGCGGTTGTCGGTCGAGCCGGCCAAGAACCAGAGCAACTCGTGGATCAGACTTTTGGTATGCACCCGCTTGGTGGTCAACAGCGGGAAACCCTGCTGCAGATCGAAGCGCACCTGACGACCGAACACCGAGCGCGTCCCCGTGCCGGTGCGGTCGGCCTTGTCGATGCCGTTGTCGATCACATCACGCAGCAGATCGAGATAGACGCGCATCCGTCAGACCGTCGCCGGCCCGAGCAGGAGCGAGTGCCCGTCCATCTGCTCCGGGATGGGGATACCCATCAGGTGCAGGATGGTGGGTGCGATGTCCTTGATCCCGCCGCCGACCGAAAGACGCCAGGGCACCTCGTCGATCACTAAACAGGGCACGGGATAGGTCGTGTGCTGGGTATGGGGCTCGCCGGTCACGGGATCGACCATCTCGTCGCAGTTGCCGTGGTCGGCGCTCAGGATGACCGAGTAGCCGCACTCGACGGACGTATCGAGCACACGGCCGACCTCGCGATCCAGTGTCTCCACGGCAGCGATCACCGCCTCGCGCACGGCCGTATGACCCACCATGTCGCCGTTGGCGAAGTTCACCACGATAAAGGGAAATTCTCCGCCGCGCAGGGCCTCGATGACGGCATCGGCCACCCCGGGCGCGCTCATCTCGGGTTTTAGATCGTAGGTGGCGACCTTCGGCGATGGGATCAGGGCACGCTCCTCGCCGGGGAAGGGATCGCCTCGCCCGCCGTTGAAGAAGAAGGTTACATGCGCGTATTTCTCGGTCTCGGCGCAGTGAAACTGCGCGATGCCGTCGTCGCTCAGGATCTGCCCGAGCGTGGTCTTCGGCGTGTCGGTATCGAAGGCGAAGGGCAGCCCGAACCAGGGGTCATATTCCATCATGCCCGTGACCTGCACGCGGGTCACACCGCGGCGGTCGAATTTGTCGAAATCGCTCTGGTGCAAGGCCGTCACCAGTTGGCGCGGACGATCCTTGCGGAAGTTGATATGGATCACCTGATCGCCGTCGCGGATCGGCTCGCCGCCGGCGACAACCGTGGGGCGGATGAACTCGTCGTCTTCGCCGGCGGCATAGGCCGCCTCGATCGCCTCGCGGGCTGTCTCGGCGTGCCGGCCCTCGCCGTCGACCATGGCACGCCACGCCAGCTCCGTGCGATCCCAGCGGTTGTCCCGATCCATCGCGTAATAGCGTCCGCTGACGGTGGCGATGCGCCCGCCCGAGGTCTCCAGCGCCTCGTCGAGACACTTGAGATAACTGAGCGCCGAGCGCGGCGGGGTATCCCGACCGTCCGTGAAGACGTGGACCATGGGGCGCGCACCCTGACGCTTGCACAACTTGATCAAGGCTGCTAGATGACGGACATGACTATGGACACCGCCGTCGGAAACCAATCCCATCAGATGAATCGGCCGACCCCGCTCGGCGGCCGCACGCGCGGCGTTCACCAGGGCGTGATTGTCGAAGAAGCTGCGGTCGTCGATCGCGCGATCGATCAGAACCAGATCCTGGAGGACAACACAGCCCGAGCCGATGCACATGTGCCCGACCTCGGAGTTGCCCATCTGCCCGTCCGGGAGCCCGACCGCCAGACCGGACGCCTGCAGCGCGGTGTGTGGATGACTCGAGAAGTAGCGATCGAGATTCGGCGTGTCGGCGAGCACGACCGCGTTGTTGGCCTTGGCCGGGTTCACGCCGAAACCGTCCAGGATGATCAGGATGACCGGGCGTCCCGGAACCTTCTTCCTCGGATGACTCATCTCTCGCTTACTCCTCTGCCGTCGGGGTTGCATATTGTAGACGTTCGGGGGGCACGTCACCCCTGTTTCGGTCGCGTCCCGAAGCCCCGTCAAGTGGGCTTCCGATAATCGGGAAACCTCCGTTCGACGGGTTTATGATTCTCCAGTGCATCCAGTGGCCGGACCCACTGAAACACTCAACACAACGAAAGCTCCTATAAGCGGGGCACACGGAGGAACCATGCAGACCGATCGAATCATCGCTTTCGTCATGGCCGGTGGCCAAGGCTCGCGACTCCAGCCGCTCACGACGGCGCGCTCCAAACCTTCGGTGCCCTTCGGCGCCCGCTACCGCATTGTCGATTTCGTGCTCAGCAACCTGGTCAATTCCCAGATCCAGACCATCTACTTGCTGGTGCAGTACAAGTCGCAATCTCTCATCGAGCACGTACGCAAGGCTTGGACCATCTCGCCCTTGCTACAGAGTCAGTTCGTGACTGTTGTCCCACCTCAAATGATGTCCGGAACACATTGGTTCCAGGGCACAGCCGACGCGGTTAATCAAAACATCGCCCTCATCGAGGAGCATCGGCCTGATCTGGTCGCCGTCTTCGGGGCCGACCACATCTACCGAATGGACATCCGCCAGATGGTCGATTTCCACAAGGCGCGCAACGCCGACGTGACGATCGCCGCCCTGCCGGTCCCGCTTGCCGAGGCGTCGAGCTTCGGCGTGATCGCCGCGGACGAAGAGGGACGGATCAACGCCTTCGAGGAAAAGCCGGCGAATCCCTCCCCGCTGCCCGGCGATCCGACCATGGCCTTCGCCTCCATGGGCAACTACATCTTCGACGCCAAAGTCCTGATGCAGGCACTCAAGGAGTGCGAGGCGGCGGGGGAGTCGGATTTCGGACAACATGTCCTGCCGCGGCTGCTCAACACCCACCGACTCTTTGCCTACGACTTCGCGACGAATGTCATACCGGGCGTGCACCCCTACGAGACACCGGTCTACTGGCGCGACGTCGGCAGCATCGATGCGTACTTCGACGCCCACAAGGACGTGCTGGGGGCCGAACCGGCCTTCGATATGTTCAACCCCGAGTGGCCTGTCTTCTCCAGCGGCTATCAGGGCCCGGTGGCGCGTGTGCTGGGCGGCGAGCTGCGCAACACGCTCCTGGGTGCCGCGACCATGATCCACGACGGTGCACGCCTGACCAACTCCATCATCCGTCGCGAGGCCGTGATCGAGGAGGACGTCGTCCTCGAGGACTGCATCATCATGGACTATGTCCGCATCTGTCGCGGCGCCCATCTGCGCAATGTCATTGTCGATCGGCACAACGTCATCGAGGCCGGAGATCGAATCGGTTTTGATCCGGTCAAGGATCGGCAACGCTTCCATGTCAGTTCAGGTGGCGTCACCGTCGTTCCGATGGGGCGCGTCGGCTATTTCGCTCGCGACACCCGAGGCACCGGACGCGGCGGCTATTCCGAATAACGACCATCGACCAAGGGCCACGTATGACCGACGCGAATCGTAGGGCTGTTCTCGTCACGGGTGCAAACTCAGGTCTGGGAAAGGCGCTCGCCCGCGCCTTCGCCCGTGACGGGACGCGCGTCGGGATGCTGGTCCGCAACGAAGAACGCGGTCGGGCCGCCCGAGACGAGATCCTCGCCGCGACCGGCAACCGAGAGATCCAACTCTTCGTCGCGGACCTCGGCAATCAGCGGGAGGTTCGTCGCGCGGCTGGACAGATCCTAGACCGCTTCGAGCGCATCGACGCCCTGATCAACAATGCCGGGACCGCTTATGCGAGTCGCTGCATGAGCCCCGAGGGCATCGAGCGCTCGTTCGCGGTCAATCATCTGGGTCCTTTCCTGCTCACAAGCCTATTGCTCGAGCGGATCAAATCCAGCGCACCCGCCCGTATCGTGAATGTCGGCACCAAGATGGAGACCGCAATCGACTTCGACGATCTCGACTGGACCCGGCGCCGCTATCGCATGATGCAAGCGTACGGCCAGTCCAAGCTCGGCAACCTGCATTTCACCTTCGAGCTAGCGCGGCGGCTTGCCGGCACCGGGGTGACCGTAAACTGCGTCTTCCCCGGGATCTTCCGATCCAATCTCGGTGGCAGCGACGGCGCGCAAGGCGTTTTCTGGAAGGCTGTCGATCTGCTGCTCGGCCGATTCATCCCCACCCCGACGCGAGCGGCGGAGCGGGTGCTTTATGCCACCCGATCGCCAGACCTCGACGGGGTCACGGGTCGGTATCTCGGTGACCGATGTTCGATCAAGGCACCTGCCCAAGCACTTGACCCGGAAGCCAACAGACGACTTTGGGCCATCAGCGGGAGACTTGTCGGTTTCTCGCAAGACCCGGCGGCGTCGAGCGCCTGAGCCTCGCGAGCGTCTCCCCGGCAGTCAACGAGGCACGCGGGAATCGGAGCGACATCTCAGGCGGGCAGCAGACCCCCGGGGGGTTCATGCGCGCGGTGTTGCCGGATGTAGTCCCAAACCTTCTCATGGAAGAAATAGACAACCGTGTTGATCGCGGGCTCGACCAGGGCGATCGCCCCGCCGACCAGGAGGCTGCCGCTCAACAGGTAGGCCACGCTGAAGGCGACCGTCATGTGCAGGATCGCAAACGTGATCGTTTTGGCCATGTGAGTGCTCCTCTTCAAGTATTGGATAGGAGCATAGCGGCGACCCATCAATCTTCCTAATCGATTGTTATTAAACTATCGATCGTTATAAACAATCATAGAAGACTCAAGCGCGAGAGCCACCAACTCACCCGGCGGCCACGGCCGGCCAAGACCTCGACCCTCCCGACCCTCGGATGACTGCCTCGCTGACCCGACGACGCGGAGTGCCTCGTTCGTCAATTCGGCCCTCGTGGCACGTGGCGCGGAGCACCACGGGGCATGCGTGATACCGCGGAGCGGATGTCACGAGTCCCCCGATGAAGGTGTGGTCGCTCTAATGAGCGAGAGCACGCGAGCATCATCAGAGTCTTGCGAGAAGGCTCAGGCGAGCCTGGAGCGGGTCGATCACAGGTGTCAGCTTCCGGCGCATGAGGCTGCCGAGTACGCTGGGGTCGAGCGCGACGGCGCGGATGAGTCCATAGCCGACACCCGACAGGACGCGCATGGCGGCGACCTCCGGGGCCATCTCGGGATACTCGCGCAGCAGCCGTGCCGTGTCCGGATCCACGCTCGTCGGTGTTGCGAAGCACGCGGCCTCCGCGATCAGATCCGAAAGCGGCAGGTCGGGGTCTCCCTCCGGACGCAGAGAACCGAAATAGTCTCTGAGCACGCCGAAGGTCGCCGTCACGACGTCCTGGCTGGGCGGTTTGGACAACACGGTTGCGACTGTCGCGAGGAAGGTCTGGCCGGGCGACGAAAAGACCCGACCGAGCAGCCGAGCGCAGGGGTTGCCCGCCTCGGCGAGCGCGACAATCGGCTCGGGAAGCGCGCGCGCCGCGGACCCTCCCGCTCCCGGCAGATCGTCCGGAACGGCCTGCAGGAAACCCACGAGATAGACCTGCTTGCGCGCGGCCTTCTTCCAGAGGTCCTCGCGCCGATCGGCGTCGAGTAGACCGGTCCGCAGGATCAGACGGATCGACTCGGCGATCTTGTCGCTCTCGGTTTCGAACGGGAGATAGTCGATCAGATAGTCCACCAGGACCGGGCCCATGGCGCCCGCGACGATCGCCGGATTGCCCAACATGCGCCGGGCATTCTCCGCGTCCTCCATGGCCCACCAGGCACGCCGAGCCAGCTCGTCGGTGAGTCCGGGCGAGCAGACGGCCGCCACGACCGCCTCCGGTTCGCCGAGCAGGAGCAATTGCTCCAGGCTCTCGTCGCGCATTTGGCCCATGCGAGTCCAGCGGCTCAAATAGATGGGATAACCGCCGGGCGAGCCCAGGACGTGACCCGAAATGAGTTCTTTGACGCCTCGAAGATATTGATCCGGACGTCTGTTGGGGTTGAGACGAACTGTCGCCTCGCCCTGCGGACCTAGACCGTAGACGATCAGCTTGGATTCGTCGATGCGGATGGCTTGCGGACGATTGGCAAGCAGCACGTTCAGCCGGAAGCTGTCTTCATTGCTGAGATCCATGCCGATGCGCTCCGCTCCGGATCAGACCTCGGTCGGCGGCTTGTAGTGCGGATCCTTCGGATTCATGAAGATAAAGCTGAACTGACCCGGCTCCATCTCCACATAGTCCATCGTGGTTTCATCGAGCAGCGGGACCTGCTCGGGGGTCATGACAATATCCACGCCCTCGCAGGTCATGCGGACATCGTCCTCGGTCGGCTCGTCGAATCCGATCCGATAGTCGATCGCACCGTCCGGCATCCGAAACGCGGCCAATCGAAGGGACATGCCCTCGGTGCCGCCTTGCTGCGCGGCCTTGAGCACCTGATCGGCCGCTGCTGTCGTAAGTTTGAACATCTGAGACCTATTATCCTATTGAGTAGTCGCTTGAGATGCGTCCGATCGGCGCCGCTCCAAACCCCGACTGGCGTGATCGGCACCGCTTCAACCTCTGGCTGGGCCGTTCGCGGGCTCGACGCCTCGGCAATCGGTGCGGGTTGGAAGCTCGACTCCTTCCGGCCGGCCTCCAGACCACCTCCGCCCCGCGGGCAGCGGGAACTCACGCGACCCTGGCCGAACGAAATCAGCCGCGTTCTAGGCCCCGAGACAGCGCCGGACATGGTCGAGGAACCGCCGCGTCCAGCCGACTCCGCCCACGTCCCTGAGGTGACTGTAACAGGCCAGCAGATGACCTTGAACGATTCCGTCATGGGCGCCGTCGATTCCGACGCCTCGCAGCACATCATATCCGTACCGCCAAGCCGGGTGGGGCGCGACCACCGCGGAATGGTGAAACTCATGCGCCGGGACCTCGCGTGCACCCCCGGCTGCCTGACCCGGCCACGGAAAGTCGGCGGTTTCGCGCAGACGCACATAGCCGCGCCCCTGGGGTCGAGCGTGTAACCGGACTTCGGCCTCGAGCGCACCCACCATCTCGCGCCGCTCGCCCTTCCAACCGATCGCCTTGCACAGATACATCAGGCCCCCGCATTCGGCATAGACAGGCCCGCCGCGGGCGATGAAGTCTGCAATCTCCTCGCGCATCCCGCGGTTCGCCTCGAGCTCGGCCATGCGGCACTCGGGGAACCCGCCGCCGATGTAGAGCGCATCCACGGACGGCAGCTCGCGATCGGTCAGCGGACTGAACTCGACCAGCTCGGCACCCGCTGCGGCGAGCGCTCGAAGATCATCCGGATAATAGAACCCGAAGGCGGCGTCGCGCGCGACACCGATGCGCACCACATCCCTTGCGGGTGCACCGATCAACAGAGACGACGCGGGCAACGGCGGACGCGGGGCATCCTCGGCGATCGCGAGCAGCCGACTCAGGTCGACCTGCTCGGCAACACGCCCGCGGATGCGGTCGATCCATGCCTCGGCGGCCTCCGCCTCGTTGCTCGGCATCAGCCCCAAGTGGCGCTCGGCGATCTCGATCTCGTCGTCCCGCTGCAGCACACCGAGCACCGGCAGATCCGTATAGTGCTCCAGCGCGGTAATCAGATTACGGGCATGGCGCGTCCCGCCGACCTTGTTGAGGATCACGCCGGCAAGGTTCAGCTCGGGGTCGAAGGCTTGGTAACCAAGCAACAGTGGCACGATGCCGCGCCCCATGCCGTGAGCGTTGATCACCAAGACGACCGGTGCCCCCAGGAGCTTGGCGAGCTCGGCGTTGCTGTTGGAGCCTGCCGGATCGATGCTGTCGAACAAGCCGACATTGCCCTCGATCAGCCCCAGATCCGCAGTGTCGAACTCGTGCGCGAAGGCGTCGAGGATCTCCGCGCGCCCCATGGTATGGAAATCGAGGTTGTAGCAGGGCCGCGAGCAGGCTTCCGTCAACCATAAGGGGTCGATGTAGTCGGGACCCTTCTTGAAGGGCTGAACGCGCACGCCCGCGTCGCGCCAAGCACGGCACAGACCAATGGAGAGAGTGGTTTTTCCCGACGACTTCTGAGCCGCCGAGATATAAAGATGCGACATCGACCCGTCACCTGACCTTCGACCGCTTAGGAATCTCGATGACCGTACGCATCCGAACGGAACTGCAGACCCGAGCGTTCCGGGTGGCGTGAAGCAATGCCGGCTCCGTCCTCGACGGACGGGCCGACCGATCCGCGATCAGGCCTTGGCGCTCGCCGGACCCTGCTCCACGATCTTCTCCTCGTCGACCGGCAGGACATCGTCCGCGAGCGACTCCGGAAGAAACTGCAGGACCCGCACGCCTACGGATGTCACCAAGAGGGCAATCGCCACCCCGCCGAGCCCGAGCAGAACCTCCGGGATTGTCGGTCGATAATGCGCCGCCTCGCCTTGCACGCCATCGAAGAAACCCGAGGCCAGAACCGTCTGCCCGGGGAACATCTGCATCGGATAAGCCTGGCTGCCGATAATAATCACGTACATGCTGGCCAATCCGCCGACGATGACCAAACCGCACGCCGCTGCAATCCAGTTTCTCTCTTTGCTCAATACCGGGTGGTAGATAATCCCGAGCGGCATGAGTCCGCCGACCAGGATCCAGCCGACCCAGAACATGAAGGTGTAGATACCGCCATCGAGCAAGAGCCACCCGACCAGATCGTGGTTTTTCGCGCCGTAAAGCTTGGTCAGGTGATAGACCAGCGTGAAGTAAAATACGCCCAGGATAAAGATACCGAGCAGGTTCTTGAGCCGACACAGGATACGTGCGCCGATGGGGCGACCTTCCTCTGCGAAGGTGAACATCATCACCAGCATGAAGATGGCGAGACCGTAGGCGAAAGACATCACGACGAACATCGGTGCAAGGATGGCCGCGTCGTAGGCCTGACGTGCGACGAGGAAGCCGAAGATGGCGCCGGTACCCGTCGTCAAGGCGAGCCGCCAGAAGGTTGCGAAGATCCCGATGGCGCGGTTATAGGGCTCGCCGTGGCGATCCGCCATGCTCCAGAGATAGGCGATGACAATCGCCATGAATCCCGAATAAAGAAAGATGTTCCACGCGAAGATCGACCGGAAGTTATAAGTGGTCATCGCCACGACCAAGCGCTCGGGGCGACCGAGATCGAGCACCAGCACCAACAGACCGCCCATCAGCAGCGCCGCGGAGAGGAGTCCGGAGAGACGTCCGAGCGGCTTGTAGAGCGGTTTGCGAAAGACGGTCCCGATGGAGGCGATATTCAGCGCGCCGGAGGCTGAAATGATCAGGAATACGGCGAACACGTGGGGCGTTCCCCAGACCACCGAGTTACTCATCCCGGTGACCCAATGACCTTCGTGCTCCATATAAGCGAAGGCGAGCGCGCCGATCCCGACCACCGCGGCGAGAATGCCGAGGAGGCTCCAGTACCGAGCGGGCGGAATGCGCCACTCGCGATAGATGATTCGCTTCATGTCCTGCTCACCTCGCCCAGGTCAGATTCCGGAATACCGAACGCCCGTATTCAAGCTCAGATCTTCTCGGATCTGTCGGCTCGCCATCTCGGCGAGATGCCTTCGGATGTTGCTTTCGGGATCTTTGAGGTCACCGAAGACGATCGCCTCGTGCCCGGCTTCGCGGCAGGCATCGACGCACGCGGTCGACTCCTCGCCGAAATCGCGCCGATGGACACAGAGGTTGCAACTCTCCACGCAGCCCTTGCCGCGGGGTACGCGGGTGAGCTGATCCTCCATCACTTCGTGGATGAAGCTGCGTGCCTTGTAAGGACAGGCCATCATGCAGTAGCGACAGCCGATACAGGTGTGACGGTCGACCATGACGATGCCGTCGGCCCGCTTGAACGAGGCGCCGGTCGGGCAGACGTCCACGCACGGCGGATGCTCGCAATGCTGGCACATCAGCGGGAGATTGGTCACACGCCCGGTCTGGTTGTCCTGGAGCTTGACCTTGCGGATCCAGACGGCCTTTTGATCGTCCCAGTGCTCCTGCGGTGCGCTCGCCGGCTTGCTCTGAAGATTCAGACCGTTCTCGCGGTCGCAGGCATCGACACACGCCGAGCAGCCGTCGACACATTTGGCCGTATCGATCAGCAGACCCCAGCGCACGTCGCTGGTCACCGCCTCCGAACGCGGGGCGGCCGTGACCGAGTGCAGGACAACCCCCGGCGCGACGACGGCCGCCGTGACGCCGGCGGCGACACCCATGAAGGCGCGCCGACCCGAATCGGACGGCGCCGAATCGGACGGACCCGGGTCGGCTGAACGGTCGGTTGGTTCGTGGTGATCTTTCATCTCAGTGGTCTTCCCCATCAGGTCGAGCCTGAACCGATCGATCCACGCCGACGGCTTGAAAGGCGGCGTGCGCCGCCCGCTCGGCGCCCGGCCCTCTGGGCACGGATGCGTGGCAGTCGAAGCAGTTCAGGTTGACGGCCGTGAAGGCATGACAGGCGCCGCAGAACTCTTCCTTGTGATGAATCGGTTGCGGCACATCCTCCGCGTCGGAGCGGATGTGACACTCCACACAACCGGCGAGACTGTGCTTGCTGGAACGGATCCCGCCGTGGACCGTCTCGTCGCGCTGGTGCTTGATGAGCTCCATGTGCTTGCGACGCATCACATCGGTCGGCTCGACACAGGATTCCAAGGCCGCTGCCTTGGACCCCTCGAGCACGTAAGTCTTCGCGTCGGCCGCCAGGACGACTTGGGCGATCAGCACCCAAGCCAATCCAACGGCGACGAGGCCAGCTCTCACTGCGGCTTTTGCCATCGACGCCTCCACCTGCTTACTCGCCGAGACCCATCTTGATGTAGCCGGTCGGGCAGACATCGGCACAGATATGACAGCCGATGCACTTGGCATAGTCGGTGTCCACGTAGCGCCCGGTGGTCCGGCTGTTCTTGTCGACCCGGAAGACGGCGTCTTGCGGGCAGAAGATCACGCAGTTGTCGCACTCGAAGCACATGCCGCAGCTCATGCAACGCTTGGCCTCGTCGATCGCCTCGGCCTCGGCGAGACCGATCACGCGCTCCTTGAAGTGACCGAGCACGTCCTCGGAACTCGGCACATCTTCCTTGCGCAGATTGCGGGGATGGAAGTTGAAGTGGCCGAGGAAGAGCTCCTCATGCGGAATGACCTCGGCACCCGAGCGATCCTCGTAGTTGTGGATCGCGTAGTTCGCACTCGAGGTTCCGCGCATATCGCCGCGCTCGTCGGGAACAAACGCCTCGGGCGCGAGATTCGCCTCGGCCATTTTTTCGAGCAGATTGAAGTGATGCACGTCGACCTTGGGGCGACGCTTGTGCTCGACATGACGGACATACTCGTCGATGGAGTCGACCGCGATGGACGCCTGGCCGATGGCCGTCGTCAGCAGATGCGGACGGATGATGTCGCCCGCGACGAAGTGACCGGGCTTGTTCGGCACCTGGTAGAACTTATCGGCGTTCATCAGACCGCGCCCGTTGTCGAGCTCCTCGAGGCCGGACAGATCGCCGCCCTGACCGATCGCGGCGACGATGAGATCGGCCGCGAGGATGCGCTCGGTGCCGTCGACCGGGGTCGGACGGCCGTCGACCATTTGGCAGTCGGCAACGCGCAGTCCGGTCGCACGCCCGTTCTCGCCGAGCATGACCTCCAGCGGCATGACGCCGTCGAGGATCGTGACGCCCTCCTGGGTCGCATCGTGAACCTCATGCTCGGAGGCCGTCATCTTGTCGCGCGTGAAGAGCGAGGTCAGCGTGACATCGGCGCCTTCGGCCGCAGCGGTCATGGCCGCATCATGCGCGACGTAACCGTCGTGGATGACGGTCTCGGGCAGATCCTTAGGGCCGGTCTTGGTGATGTGACCGAGCCGGCGCGCCACCGAGACGACGTCGATCGAGGTATCGCCGCCGCCGACGCACACGACCTTCTCGGCGGTGATCTTCATGCGACCTTCGTTGAAGGCCTTCAGGAAGGCGACACCGGAGACGCAGTTCGGCGTGCCCTGCCAGCCGGGGACGGGAAGACCGCGCCCGCTCTGGCAGCCGATCGCCCAGAGCACGGCATCGAAGTCCTTCTCGAGCTGCTCGATGGAAATATCGGTGCCGACCTTAGTCTTCAGACGGACCTCGATCTGGCCCATGTCGAGGATGCGCTGGATCTCGGCGTTGAGCTTGTCGCGCGGCACGCGGTAGCCGGGGATGCCGTAGAAAAACATCCCGCCGAGTCCGTCGTTGGCCTCGAAGATGGTCGCGGCGTGGCCTTTGCGGCGCAGCTGGTAGGCCGCTGCGAGACCGGCCGGACCACCGCCGATGATGGCGACGCGCTTGCCGGTGTCGGCCGGAGCGGCCTCGAATCGGTAGCCCTTCTCGATGGCGGTGTCGCCGATGAACTGCTCGACTGCGTTGATCCCGACGAAGTCTTCCAAGGCGTTGCGGTTACAGCCGTCTTGGCAGGGCGCCGGACAAACGCGTCCCATCATCGAGGGGAAGGGGTTGGCGTCGGTCGAACGGCGGAAGGCATACTCGTGATAGTCCATCCCGAGCGGCGGCTTCTCCATTCCGCGCACGATCTGCAGCCAGCCGCGAATATCTTCGCCCGACGGACAGCTGCCCTGACACGGCGGCGTTTTGTGCACATAGGTCGGGCATTTGTGCGATGTGTCCTGAACGAAGATCTTGTCAGTCCACTTGTCCCACTCGTGCTGACCGTCCTCGAAACGGCGCCAGGAAGGTTTGGTCTTCATTTCGTCGGTTGAAGTCGCCATGTCGATCACTCTCCGTACCGGTTGAACCCTGATACATCATCAGGGGGTTCGTATCAGCTCGCAGCTCGGGGCCTTCGGGGAGACCTGCGCCTTGCGGCGCAAGCCTGCCGGGGTCAGGCGGCCTCCTCTGCCTCTTCTTCGTCGTCCTCATCGTCCAGGACAGGAGTCAGCACGATGGCGTTGGACACCAATTGGTGCAGACTGACGATCTGATCCATCTCCATACCGTAATACGGCAGGACCTTCGTGAACTGGCTCTTGCAGATGGCGCAGATGGCGGCCATGTGCGTCACGCCCTTTTCGAGCATCACGTTGTTCAGGGCCTCCACGCGTGGTTTGGCGCCCTTGACACGCAACTCCATCAGGTCGTCCGTCAACAATCCGCCGCCGCCGCCGCAGCAGAAGGTCCGGTCGCGGATGGTGTCCTCGTCCATGTCGTAGAAGTGATTGCAGGTCGCCCGGATGATCGCGCGCGGGATCTCGAACTGCCCGCCGGGCGTATTGCCCATGCGCGAGGCACGGGCGACGTTGCAACTGTCGTGATAGGTTAAAACCTTGTCGTCGTTCTCGCCTTTGTCGAAGGTCAACTTACCTTCCTGGATCAGGTCATAGGTGAACTCGCAGATGTGCTGCGGCACCGGATAACGCGGATCGAGGAAATCCCAGGGCCCTGCCAAGGTGTTCAGAAAACTGTAGGCAACGCGCCAGGCGTGGCCGCATTCGCCGAAAACGATGCGCTTGACCTTGAGCTGGATAGCGGCCTCGCGGATCCGTTGGGCGACCCGACGCATGTTCTCGTAGGAGCCGATGAACATGCCGAAGTTCGCCGCCTCGGAGGCGTGCGAGCTGAGCGTCCAAGAGACTCCCGCCTCGTGAAACACCTTGCCGTAGCCGATCAATCCGTCGACATGGGGCTCCGCGAAAAAGTCCGCCGAGGGCGTGACCAGAAGGATCTCGGCGCCGACCTCATCGATCGGGTAGCGCACGGCAACACCCGTGTCGTCGAGGACGTCCTCTTCCAAGCCCTCGAGGGTGTCTCTCAATGCGGGTCCGGGCAGGCCCAGATTATTGCCGATGGTATAGACTTTGCTAATGATCTCGTTGCAGTACTTCTGCCCCACACCGATACTGTCCATGATCTCGCGTGCGGCCATGGAGATCTCGGCCGTGTCGATCCCGTAGGGACAGAAGACCGAGCAGCGTCGACACTGCGAGCACTGGTGATAGTAGCTGTACCAATCGTCGAGCACTTCTTTGGTGAAGTCCTCGGCCCCGACCAGCTTCGGAAACAGCTTGCCCGCCAGGGTAAAGTAACGCCGGTAGACCTTGCGCATCAGGTCCTGCCGACCGACCGGCATGTTCTTCGGATCCTTGGTGCCCAGATAGTAATGACACTTGTCGGTACAGGAACCGCATTTAACGCAGGAGTCCAGATAGACCCGCAACGAGCGATACTTTCCGAGAAGTTCACCCATCTTGTCGAGTGCCTTCTCCTGCCAGTCGTCCATGAGCTCGCCGGGAAAACCGAGGGGCGCCTGGAACTCGGGCTTGGCCACAAACGGCTTGCTGTGAGCCATGGTCTGCGGCGTCACGGGCGGGACGTCGAGGTACTGACTCAGCTCGGGAACTTCAAACGTTGCCTTAGCCATGGATCAACCTTTGCTGCGGACGGGATGGCGCGAAAAATCTATTCCTGCTCGAGGCGTTTCGCCCACGGCGCAATGTGTCTGCGCTCGCGCGGGTTGTCGACCTGATTGCGGCTGGGACTGAAGAAGAGACCCGGCGCATGAAGCAGCTTGCTGTAGGGGAAAATGATCATCAACGCGGCCACGAGAAAGAGGTGCAGCAGTAGCAGCGGATCGCCGGGCAGAGGCTGCGGGTCGAATCTGTAGAGCCCGATGAAGAATGACTTCACCGCGACCACGTCGGTGTGAAAGACAAACTTCATGAGCAAACCGGTGCTGCCGATCGCGATCAGCAGCGCCAGAATCAGATGATCCGAGGGCGAGGAGATGTAACGTACTCGGTCGACGAAGAAACGTCGCGCCCACAAGCCCGCAAGACCCACGACCATCGCCATGCCGCCATAGATTCCAAAGGGCTGGACCAGCTCGATCGGCAACCACACCGGCTCCATGAAATAGCGCAGATGACGCAACGTAACGAGAAAGAGTCCGAAGTGAAAGATCCAACCGAAGATCCAGGTCCACTTGTTGCCGCGAAACAGGCTCTCGAATAGAACAACCTCGCGGGTCATTCTGAACACGACCCCGCTGCGGGTGGTCGGTGCCGGTGTCGTGGGAATCTTCAGCGGTGCCGGGGTGCGCGCATACTGGGTGACCTTGAAGGTCAAGCCGGCCAACAGGACCAGAGCCGCGAAGTAGTACAGATAGGCGTAGACCATGGTCAGGAACGACATGTGCCTGGTACCTCAGTGGATCGGAGAGTCGCCGGGGGGCGAGCTCGCAAAGAGCCCGCCCCCGGTCACGGCTGACGGATCAGACGCAGCCGGTCGGCTTCGGGAGGCCGGCGAAACGGCATGCCTGCTTGGCCGGTCCATAGGGGAACAAGCTGTAGAGATACTTGCTGTTGCCCTTGTCCTTGCCGAGCTTCTTGCCGACCGCCTTGGTGAGCACGCGCACGGCGGGAGCGATCTGGTACTCCTCGTAATACTCGCGCAGGAAATTGATGATGTCCCAGTGCTCGTCGGTCAACTCGATGTTGTCCTGCGCCGCCATGACGGTGGCGATACCCGGCACCCAATCGTTCAGATTGGCCAGGTAACCTTCCTCGTCTACACCGTATTGCTTGCCGTCGACTTCGATCGTGTCTGACATCTCGATACTCCTATCGGTTTCTAAAAAACTACAACCAGGCCTGAACTTTCCCGTTTTCCGCGGCAAGATCCACGAATCCGGCATAGTCCACGACGCTGACACCCTCGATGATGCGCTCCGCGGAGAAGCCGCGCGCCTGCAGATCAGGGCCCAGAACATAGACCTTCAAGCGGGCGAGCGCATCGTTCACATGGGGTTCGACGGCGGTCCCTTTAAGGGCCGCGTAAACGCCGTCTTCAAACAGCAACAAGGCCGACCCGTCGGTGGCGAACTTCAGACAGGACTCAAGCGCGTTGCGCTCGAACGGGGACTTGTTGACGGTGTGCAGAATACTCATGACTTCCCCCTAGAAGCTGAAGATCGCATCGGATTCGTTCATCAACTCGCCCACGCGGGCCGAATCGATCACCTCGACGATGTTCTCGATCTCTTCTTCGGTCTCGAAGTCCTCCCAGGCGATCTCGACCAGATCGTCCTGAGACAAACCGCGGGCTTCCAGCGAGGCACGATCCACGAAGATCTTCTTCACCTCGTAGTCGCCCAGGGTCCGGAAGGTCGGCGAGAAGTTCTTCATGCCGATCGCCTTGGTATCTTGGCCCTTGGTGAGCTGATAGACCCCATCGTCGATGAACATGACGCTGACGTCCTGATCGAAGGCGGCCCCGATCAGCACCACCTCTAGTGCCTCCCAGGCGTAGATGGTCCCGTACGGCGCCTTGCGATTGAGGTACATGAATTTCTTCACGACTTCCGACATCTCAGCTCTCCTTTAGTCGCCGAAGACGACGAGACGGTCGGCTTGAATGGCCGCCTCGACCAGCTGCCCGAGTCCGGAGATGCGGAACTTGGGATGAATGTTGGTGGCGTCCTTGCCGTTGCGGCTCGCTTCGCCCTCGTCGACGATTCCGCGGCGCTGAGCCGCGGCCACGCAGACCACCAGATCGAGGTTGTACTGCTCGGCCAACTCCGCCCAACGATTGACGATATGACGATCGTCCTGCGGCGGTGTCGTCAGACGCGTCGAGTTATTGACCCCGTCGTGATAGAAGAAGACCCGAAAGATCTCGTGCCCCTTCTCCAGCGCCGCCTTGGCAAATTGATAGGCCGAGTCGGATGACTGGTGCTGATAGGGTCCCTCGTTGATCTGAAGTGCGAACTTCATGCCGACCTCTCGACTGATTGCGATAGCTCTTGAACCGATCCCTCTGCCCGCCTTCAGAAGCGGATGTACGAGGAGCTGTTGAAGCTGGCCCGTGCGCCGCGCCAGGTATCGATGTGATACTTGGTGAAGGGCAGCTCGACCTCTTCGAAGAAACGCGGCCAGCCGATGCGCTCGATCCACTCGTTGACCCGCTCCCAATCCCGCGCGCCCTCTTTATACGCCTTGAGGATACGCTTGACGATGGCGGTTGCCTCGGGCCAGCGCGGCGGATTGTTCGGGATACCGGCAGCGACCAGCTTCTGGAAGGTCGGCTTGCCGCGGGCGTTGGAGTGGTTCCCGCCGACCCAGATCGCCAGCTTGGAATGCTCCGCATCATTGATCTGCATGGGCGGACAGGGCGGATAGCAGGCGCCGCAGCAGATGCATTTGCGCTCGTCGACTTCCAGCGAGGGCTTGCCGTTGACCATGGCCGGACGAATCGCCGCAACCGGGCAGCGCGCAACCACCGAGGGACGCTCGCAGACATTCGCGACCAGATCGTGGTTGATCTTCGGCGGCTTGGTGTGCTGGATGTTGATCGCGATGTCGCCCTGACCGCCGCAGTTGATCTGGCAGCAGGAGGTCGTGATGTGCACGCGATTGGGCATGTTGGCGTTGCGGAACTCGTCAATGAGCTCGTCCATCATGGACTTCACCACGCCCGAGGCGTCGGTGCCGGGGATGTCGCAGTGCAACCAGCCCTGGGTGTGCGAGATCATTGCGACCGAGTTTTGAGTCCCGCCGACCACGAATCCGGCGCCTTCCAAAGCGTCGATCAGTGGCTGGACCTTCGCCTCGTCCGTGACCATGTACTCGATGTTGGAGCGCAACGTGAAGTGCACGTAGCCTTCGGCGAATTCGTCGCCGATGTCGCACAGCTTGCGCAGTGTGAACACATCGAGGATGCGCTGAGTTCCCGCCTTGACTGTCCAGATCTTGTCGCCGCTATAGGCGACATGGAGCAGTACTCCAGGCCGAGGATGGTCGTGATATTTCCACTGGCCGAAATTCTTACGCATCATCGGATGCATGTATTGCCAGGGATCGGGGCATCCGGATTCGATCGGCTCACGCATGTCTGCCATCGCCTTTACTCCAATAGTTCAGTCTGATGGTAAGTCAGTCGGCGGCACCCGCCAGTGCCCGCGTATCGGGATCGCGATGAACCCGAGCACGGCACTGGGGGTGTCGCTGCGGATTTACTTGCCGGCTTCGGCTTGACGCTCGAACCAAGCCTCCGCCGCCTCGTCCCATCCGTCCAGTCGGACATAGGAGCTTTGGCGCGGGTGGCTCAGCATGTTCGGATCCGGCTCGATGCCGATGCCGTCGAGGAAGTTGGCCAAGCCGATACGCTCGATCATCTCGCCGCAACGCTCATGCTCGAGGCCGTTCTCCGCCCAGAAGTCGATGATGGTTTCGGCGAGCTCGACCATGGACTCGTAGTCCTCTTCGGTCTCGAGCTTCTTGAAGGGAACGACGACAGTCCCCATCAGGTCGCCGATCTTCAGAGTACGCTTGCCGCCGATCAGGATGGTCACGCCCTTGTCGTCTCCCGGATGCAATGCCTTCGGCATGACGTTCAGACAGTGCATGCAGCGCACGCAATCGCGGTTGTTGACCACTAGGGTGTTGTCGTCGGTCAAGCTCAGCGCCTGGGTCGGGCAGCGCGTGATGACGTTGTCGATGTAGTACTGGCGACCTTTGTCGGCGATGTAGTTCTTGACCTCGGCCTGGTCGACCTTCATGTCGTCGCGCCAAGTGCCGAGCACGGCGAAGTCGGAGCGCTCGATGGCGTTTTGGCAGTCGTTCGCGCAGCCCGAGACTTTGAACTTGAATTTGTAGGGGAGCGCCGGGCGATGGACGTCATCGACGAAATTGTTGACCAGCGCACGGTGCGCCTTCAGCTCGTTCGTGCAGGACATCTCGCAGCGTGCCGCACCGACGCAAGACATCGCGGTGCGTACGCACGGACCCGCGCCCCCGAGATCCCAGCCGTATTCATTAATTTCGTCGAAGAAGTGCTGGGTGTTCTTGGTATCCGTACCGATGAACATGATATTCCCGGTTTGACCGTGGAAGGTCACCAGGCCCGAGCCCCACTTCTCCCAGCTGTCGGCCAATTGGCGTAGCATCCCGGTAGAGTAGTGGTTGCCTGCCGGCGGCTGGACGCGTAGCGTGTGGAATTCCTTGGATTTCGGGAATGCCTTGCCGACCTCGGAGAAGCGCGGAATGATACCTCCGCCGTAACCGAAGACCGAAACGGTACCGCCCTTCCAATAGCCTTTGCGGGTCTCGTATGAATGCTCTAGCTGACCCAACAGATCATTGGTCATTTCATTGATGCGCGGCTCCGGATGCTCGTCGCGGAGACGCTTGATGCCCGAGATGAAGCTCGGCCAGGGGCCGGTTTCGAGCTGATCAAGCATCGGTGTACTGTGCTTCTCGATAGCCATGGCGCTGTCTCTCCGAATCAGAATGAAGCAGGAAGGGATCGGGATTTCGATAAAACCAATCGGGCATGCGTCGAGTAAAAACCGCTTGACCGAGCGTCTCGCCGTCGCGCGGACTTGTCGGCCTGCCTGGACCGCCGGCGCACAGCGGACATCGTCTTATCGAGACCCCATCGGCATTCGCTAAATTACCGGCTCCCCGGGCTGGCGCCCATTCCACGATTGGGAGGGCTCTTTCCCGACGGACTATCCCATTCGGGATAGAAATTAAGTTCATGACGAGCGCCGCAGCGGGTGTCCTCCCGATTGTTTTTTGGCGGCGATCATGCTTGAGCAAATTGACAGGAGATGCTACCTCCCGATGACTCCTAAGTCAACATTCACTAATATTCAGGTTTGCTCATTCAGGGGAGTATGAGGCTGTGGACGACCCTTTCGATCTCTCGGAAGAACGGACCTACACGCGCTGGAGGGCCCGCAAGCTCAGAGCTTATCCCTCCGAAATCAAGGATCTGCGTGTTCCGCTCCGGCGACTCGACCGACCCTCGCCGGCGGAGCGCGCAGCCCTGAAGACGCGGATCGACACCTTCAACATGGCCCTGGTCGAGGTCGATCCCGACGGGATCGAGACCGAGGCCCTGCTCTCGTTCACACGGGCGTTGGGCCTGCGCAGGACGGATGCCAACCTTTTTGCCGACGCATCGGCCGTCAGCCGAATCGCCGCAGCCCGACCCAACCCCGACGAGCAGGACCGCGCGGGCGCAGGGCACTGCTTGCACGGCCGGGCAACACTCGGCGATTTCATCCCTTACACGGACAAACCGCTGAGCTGGCATACCGACGGGTACTACAACGCTCCGGACCAGCAGGTCGGGGCCTGGTGCCTCTTCTGCGTTCGCGACGCGCGTGAGGGCGGGGAGAACGGTCTGATCGATCACGAGATGGCCTATCTGCGACTTCGCGATGAATCACCGCAGCACATCGCGGCGCTCTCTCACCCGCGAGCGCTGAGCATTCCGGCCCATGTTCAAGACGGTCGCACACTCCGGGCGGCGAGTGCCGGACCGGTATTCTCGGTGCGCAACGGACAGCTGCACATGCGTTACTCGGCGCGTGCACGCCACGTCTCATGGCGCGACACGCCCGATACATACGCGGCGCGAGCCGCACTGGATCGGTTGTTTTCCCGCCCGGATGTCTTCACGTTCAGGTACAGGTTAAGACCGGGCGAAGGGCTCGTATCCAACAACGTCCTTCACTGCCGTGCCGGATTCAGCGACGACGAGGACCCGGCGAAGGCGCGGTTGCTCTACCGCATCCGCTTCCTGGACCGCGTCGCCCTCGACTGAAGATTCACCATAACCGCGGCGCGCGTCCGGCCTGCGGCTCGGTTGCGATCCCCTCGACAGAGGACATGAAAACGACGAGACAAAGAGCCGCAGTCGCATGAGTGCCAAGCGGGCGACGCGCTCAACATCAACCCAACGACAAGGGAGCAGTAGCGGCGACCCATGCTCAAGCTCAGCGAGATACTGGTTTCCAATCAAGACATCGAATCCTTCGACGAGCTCGTTCCCGTCATCCAGGCGGTGGCGCGCTCGGGCGAGCGTTTCTTCAGGATGGACGTCAAGCCACCCTACCCCGATACCCCCGAGAACTGGGAGGACCGACTCGAGGCTGCCTTCAGCGGGCTCGTCCGATGACCCCCGGGCATTCGCCAGATCATTGGAAGGCGCCGTTATGAAGCAATTCGACATTCTGGCAACGCAGATTGCCGATACGGCGGCCGATTCGATCATCAATCGCAGCGCCGAGAACGCATCGCTCGAGTCGCACCTGACGACGCTGCAGGATCGGCTGAAGAATCTTGTCCAGATCCATGCCCCCGCGCATGCGATCGCGGACGCCCGGCTGCAGGTCGCACGCACGCTGGTGAGTCTGGAGCGCGGCGAAGAGGCTTGGCCCATCGGCCGGGCGGCCTTCGATCACTTCATCGCGCACGACTCCTTCGAGCTTGCCGCCGACGCCTGCGATGTCTTGTTTCAGGCCGGCCAAGAAGAGTCACTCTGCGCGCTCGGCCAAGGGATCTGGCTGGCGGTGACATGCCCGATCGATCCCGAGCTGACCATCGAGCTGCTCAGTCACGTGATCGACGAGACCCCGGACGACGCCGACGGTGCCGCAGTCGCCGCGACCACGGCACTCTTCATCGCCGATGTCCGCGCCCGGGAGCGTCAACGCGACGATCTGATGTTCTTCGCGACCCAGATGCTCGGCACGGTCGCACGGCGACATAGCGGGGTCGACTCACCCGAGCAGCTCGAGCAGTGGATGGAGCGCCTCGAGCTCAAGGAGCCGGAGAAGTTCCTGGTGCGCTTACGCAACGTGGTCGACGTTCTGGTGCAGGACGACTGGTGGTTCGACCGACGTGCACTGCAGGATCGCCTCCCGTTCGCATGAGCGTACAAGGCCGCACCACGCGTCGAACACACTCGATAAGCAAAGCACTCCACGGACAAAGACGATGTTTTGGAATGACGACGACAACCCCGACCGGATTCGCGTGCTGGACGACATCGTCGATCTCCTCTTCGGGATCGACTGCAAATGCATCCCGGTCGACCACGCCTACCTGCTCGCCGAGGCGCTGAGACAGACATTGCCCTGGATTGCAGAGGAGCCCGGGGTCGCCGTGCACTCCGTGCACGTCGCTGGATCACAGAACGGCTGGGAGCGACCGGAGCACGGGACGGACTCCTATCTCGTCGTCTCCCGACGGACCAAGCTGACCCTGCGGGTTCCACGACACCGCGTCACGGAGGTATTGCGCGATCTTCCCGGGGCCAAGCTCGACCTCGGCGGAGAAACGCTCGTCGTGGGCGCGGGCAAGACCAGGTCGCTCAGCACCGAAAACACCTTGTTCTCTCGGTATGTTGCACTCGATCTCGCCGCCGAAGCCGACGAAGACGAGGGCGCCTTTCTCGAGACCGCCGCGCGCGCCCTCGCCGAGATGAATATCCGCGTGCGCAAGGCCGTGTGCGGCAGGACCAACCGACTCGCCACGCCCGAGGGTCTCATTTCAACACGCAGCCTGATGCTCGCCGGACTGACGCAAGACGAATCCATCCGACTACAGCAACGGGGGCTCGGTCATCACCCACTTCTGGGTTGCGGCATCTTCATTCCGCACAAAGGAATCGACTCGGTCAAATCAAGCCAAGGCTGAGCACGACTCGACGCCGGCTTCGTCCGCAAAGCAGTCGCGTCCGCTCGGAATACGCGCCACGTCCTCGCGCCGTGGCCGCCGGACCGCCCTCCCGCGGAGCTTCGTCACCTTCGAGCGCTTCACATGGACGCCACCGGATCCGCAGGCGCACAAAAAGATGTGACGCCTGCATCACAAAATCATAAGATTAGGAAGTTTGAATCAACCCCTAATGACGGGTACATCGGCATGCGACGACTGTACCCCGCCGAGCAAAGACGAGAGGAGCAACCATGGCCATCGAAGTCAATGGCAAAACCATCGAGACGACCCCAAGCGGCTATCTTCAGGACCTCGCAAACTGGAGCGAGGATGTCGCGTTGAAGCTCGCCGAGATCGAGGGCATCACCTTGACCGACAAACATTGGGACGTGATCAACTATCTGAGAGACGAGTACCACAACAACGCCCAAAACCAGCCCATGGAGCGCGTGGTTCTGAAGGAAATGGCCAAGAGGTGGGGCTCCAAGCCCACGAGCAAGGATCTCTACACACTCTTCCCGCTCGCGCCGACCAAACAAGGTACCAAGATCGCGGGCTTGCCCGAGGTGCTGCGCAAAGGCGGTTACTGACACGATCCGGTCTGCCGGCGATACGATCCAAGGACGGATCAAGTTCCGACCCGGAGTCGACCGGGGCTTGCCGTTGAAACCGCTGCGACGCATTCGGCCTTCGGCCGTACCCAATCTCTGGTCCGGCTTCCACTGCGTGCATCCTGCTTCTCTCTCGCGGAACCAACGCAGAGAGCGTCCCGACTGATCCTGCTTGCCGCACCCCCGCGATAAGGGCTTCGCCCGGCCGATCCTTCCGCCACACCGGGACTTGACTTGATCATGCCGCGCGAGCGGTGCGCCTGATCGGTCGATCGGTCGGACTCCCTCGAGTCGAAACCTCTCGATTTTCGTTGATCCAGATCATTCTTCCGCTCTTCGCCGGGAGATCACCACAGCGCAACGCGCAATCCGACTTTACTCCACATCCGGCGTCCTATATAAATGCGAACGCTTCTTATTTGTTTTCGTATCGAGCTGGAGTATCGGACATGTATCCCACCCTCAAACACCCCATCGGCCGCGGGCTCGCACTGGTCACGCTGACCTCAGGTCTGTTGGCCGGCTCCGCCTCGCCGAGCTGGGCCTACGACGTCACCGAGAGCTTCTCGCTCGGCGCGGTGCTGGGTGCGGCGGGTCAATGCCAAGAGGGTCTCGGCAGGTTGTTCGACGAGGACGGGCAGTCGCTTGACGGAGACACCTGCCGGGGTGGCATGCCGTTTCAGCTTGAATTGAGCGTTCGCCCCAGCGAGCGCGACGAGCTCTACGCCCTGCTCGGTTATGCGGTGGACAACGGCCTGAACGACGTCTCGCCCTTCGTGCTCGCCCCCTGGGCGGTCGATCTCGAGGACGATCTGAAGGACATCAACGGGCGCGGGCGCGACTACCTGCTGCAGGCCTGGTACAAGCACACCTTCACGCTGGGCGAGGACGCTACCCTCGGCACCACCTTCGGCATCATCGACTCCACCGGCTATCTCGACGAGAACGCCTACGCCAACGACGAGTTCACCCAGTTCATGAATGAGGCGTTCGTGAACTCCGGCGGCTTCAACCTGCCCTCCTACGATGCCGGCGCAGCACTCGAGCTTGCGCTGGGTCACTGGGAGATCAAGGCAGCGGCGCTGAACATCGGCGAGAACAACGACGGCAACAACTACAACTTCTGGGGCGCGCAGCTCGGCTATCGGCTCGACAGCGCGCTCGGGGAGGGCAACTACCGCGCCGTGATCACCGGCACCTCCTCGGCCTTCGTCAAGCCCCGCGCGGACCTCGGCGAGGAGGCGGAGTGGACCGAGGACGCACCGCAGGACGGAGCGCCGGTCGGTGCGGAGAAGACCGATCTGATGGGCTACGGCCTGTCCTTGGATCAGGCCCTCGGGGATCATCTCGGCGCCTTCCTGCGCCTGACCTGGACCGATCATAAGGACATCCTCGACTACCGTGGCCTCTACACCGGCGGCCTGCAGCTCGCCGGCGGCCTCTGGGGCCGCGAGGCCGACACCGTCGGTCTGGCCTACGGCTATCTCGACGGCGCCGAGACCGGGATCTCCAGCACCAATGTCGCCGAGCTTTACTACCGCTTCGCCGCCAATGACTTCCTCGCCCTCACCGCCGACATTCAATACATGGCCGACGCCTACGACAGCGGCGAGGACATCGAGGGCTGGATCTTCGGGCTGCGTCTCGTCGCGGAACTCTGATGAAACCGCGATGAAACCGCGTCCGGTGGCGTCATGTCCTGTGGTCGGGCTGTTCCACCTTGCAGGTATCAGCGAGCGACGGTGTCGACGCGGTTTCATGATTCCAAGGACACTTGACGATGCAGCGCCCTACCGGGGCTCGCAAGTTCACCTCGGCCTACCTATTTC
Source organism: Thiocapsa sp. UBA6158 (assembly GCF_002423035.1). Classification (GTDB taxonomy): domain Bacteria; phylum Pseudomonadota; class Gammaproteobacteria; order Chromatiales; family Chromatiaceae; genus Thiocapsa. The sequence continues at coordinate 17,066 of NZ_DIUM01000072.1, read as the reverse complement.
GGTTGTTCCTGAGTCGACCCCAATCTCCTGAACCGCGTCGCGCCGAGGCTGCTCTTGGGCGAAAGGGCCGAGAACACCTCGGAGCATGCGTCTCGCGGAGAACGCGGTTCAGTCGCGGTAGAGTTGCGAATTGCCGGGATGGCCGCATGCCTGCTGTATCGACTCGCAACCGACATCAAACCATCGCATGACACAGCAAGCCATTCGCTTCGCGTTCGACAACAGCTATCGACGTCTGCCCGATCGTTTTCACGCCCGCATCCGCCCGACGCCCGTCACGGCGCCCGGTTTGATCAAGCTGAACGCGATGTTGTTCGAAGAGCTCGGCCTGGATCCATCGGCGGCGCAGCCGGAGGTGGCTGCGCCGCTCTTCGCCGGCAATCTCCTGCCGGAGGGCGGCGATCCGATCGCGATGGCGTATGCGGGCCATCAGTTCGGCAACTTCGTCCCTCGACTCGGAGACGGCAGAGCGATCCTGCTTGGCGAGGTGCTCGACCGTGCCGGAAAACGTCGCGACATCCAACTGAAGGGTTCCGGACAAACCCCCTTCTCGCGCAGCGGCGACGGGCGCGCGGCGCTCGGACCCGTCCTGCGCGAATACATCCTGGCCGAGGCCATGCACGCGCTCGGGATTCCGACCACCCGTGCGCTCGCCGTCGTCATGACCGGCGAGCCGGTCTATCGCGAGAGCATCCTGCCCGGCGCGATCCTGACACGCGTCGCGAGCAGCCACATCCGTGTCGGAACCTTCCAGTATTTCGCCTCGCGCGGCGACACCGAGGCCGTGCGGCATCTCGCCGATCATGTCATCGCTCGCCATTACCCGGAAGCCGCCGGATCAGACTCACCCTACCTCGCACTGATCCAATCCGTCTTGGAGCGACAAGCTGCCCTGATCGCCGCCTGGATGCACGTGGGCTTCATCCACGGCGTCATGAACACCGACAATATGGCGATCTCGGGCGAGACGATCGATTATGGGCCCTGCGCCTTCATGGACGCCTATGATCCCGCGACCGTCTTCAGCTCGATCGACCGCGGCGGCCGTTACGCCTACGGCAATCAGCCCGGGATTGCCCAATGGAACCTCGCCCGCTTCGCCGAAACACTACTGCCCTTGATCGACGGCGCATCGGACGCCGCGATCCAGCAGGCGACCGACCTCATCCGCGGCTTCTTCGGCCGCTACGAGGAGCACTGGACCGCCGGCATGCGACGCAAGCTCGGCCTCGCCACCACCGAGCCGGAGGATGTCGACCTCATCCACGGGCTTTTGGACGCCATGAAGGCATCGGATGCCGACTTCACACTGACCTTCCGCCGCCTTTGCGACGCGGCCGCGGATCCACAAGCCGACAGCGGCGTACGCGATTTGTTCGTCGACCCTCAGGCCTATGACGCCTGGGCCGCGCAGTGGCGGGCACGACTCGAACGAGACCGGCAAACCCCCGCCGAGCGCGCCGCGCGCATGCGCGATACCAATCCGGCGGTCATTCCGCGCAACCATCGCGTCGAGCAGGCGCTGACTGCGGCCGTCGAACAGAGCGACTTCGGACCGTTCGAAACCATCCTGCACGTCCTCGAGCGCCCCTACGAAGATCGCCCCGAGCTTGCCGGCTACACCGAGCCGCCGCAGGAGGATGAGCGTGTGTTGAGGACCTTTTGCGGGACCTGAGGCGACACCGCCGGGAACACCGGTCATCCTGCGCCGGCCGCTGAATCCCCTTCATCGTCGGCAGTCCCGGAATAATCCGCGATGGTTTGCGCACCAATCCGGAAGCAGCATTTCCATTTCGGAAACCCCACTTCCAAATCACAATACGTTGTTTTTATTCAAGTCATCTCGGATTTCACTCAAACCGACGACGAAACCAAATCCAACCGCTACACTAAGCTTTTGATGATGATCATCGTCCACCCTGGCACAAGCATTGCGAAGTTCCGGTTGCCGTTCTCGGCCAACCAGAACACCAACTGAGGGTTAGGAGAAACGCGATGAGCTATCTGAAAGACGAGATCACCGCACGTGTCGATGCCTATAACCATTGGGCGACCCGCCGCCGCTTCGGACCCGATGGCCCGAACAACCGTCGACTCTGGGTCTTGGCCTGCATGGACGAGCGCCTGCCGGTCGATGAAGCACTCGGGATTCGGGTCGACAGCCCGGTCGGCGGCGGAGACGCCCATTGTTTTCGCAATGCCGGCGGGATCGTCACGGACGACGCCATCCGATCGGCGATGCTCACCTGCAACTTCTTCGGGACACAGGAGATCGTCATCGTCCAACACACCCAGTGCGGGATGTTGTCGGCAAACGCCAAGGACCTGGAAGCGGCACTCCGGGCCAAAGGCGTCGACATCGACGAACTGACCCTGGATCCGACCTTGCCCGAGTTGAAGCTCGCTCCGGGCGGCTTCGCGAAATGGATCGGGATGATGGACGATGTGGACGTCACCTGCATGAAGACGGTGGAGACGTTCCGAAATCACCCGCTGATCCCGAAGGACGTGGGTCGTCAGCGGCTGGGTTTGGGAGGTGGAGACCCGGCGCTTGCGCCCGCCCCTGCTCGATGACGAGAAGCGCGCCCGTACGGATGTGACCTCCGCGCAGTTCGGCGTCACGACGCCGCAGCCCAACCGCTGGCGTTGATCGAAACGGCGCCCGGCTCGGGCGCCGACTTGCCTCGCGCCACGACACTTGCTCGACGACGAGCGTCGACATCAAACAGAGAGTCCTCCGATGCCGATCTACGACTACCGGTGCACCTGCTGTCAAACCTCCTTCGAGAGATCCCAGTCCATGAACGCCGAGCCGCCGTCCTGTCCCGCCTGCGGGGGCACAACGGCTCGCGTCTTTCTCTGCGCACCGGCGGTACACGGCCGCATGGCCCGGGGTCGCGATCAGGCCGTTCGCTCGCTGCAGCCTGCCGACACGCCGCGGGGTCACCAACACGGTGCAGGATGCGGGTGCGGGCACTCATGAGAGCCCCTTCTCTTTTTGGCTGAACGATTGACCTTATCGATCATCGAACATGCCTGAAGCAACCGGATCACCGTCACGCGCGGTCGCCTTTCTTCAATCCTTCGTGGCCGAGATCGCCAAGGCGATGGATCGGGCCGAATGCCCCAGTTGTGCCGCTCACCTCGAGCAGATCGAGCAGATCGGCCTGACGGCGGGTGTTTGCCTGGAGGAGAAGGCCCGCGAGGTCCTCGGCTCGCCGGGACCGTTGGACCGGGACCATTACGCGGACCTGATCGTCGAGATCAAGAATCAGATCGGCGGGCGATTTTCCCGCGCGTCCTGCGGAGCCGGGATGGTTCGGGTCGTCAACAGCCGTTGCCCCTTCGGCGAGCAGGTCAAGCATGCACCCTCGCTCTGCCGGATGACGTCGAGCGTCTTCGGCGGAATCGCCGCGCGCCACTTCGGATATGCGAAGGTGGAGTTGCGACAGACGATCGCGAGCGGGGATGGCTCCTGCAACGTCTGCATCTATCTCGATCGGCAGCTTGCCGCACGCAACGAAGGCACCGAGTACCGGGCGGACGGCGAGCGCCTGACCTCGGGAAACCTCACGACACTCATGACACCCGGGATTCGCCGGCGACTGCGCGAGAACTGGTGCCCGCCGCCGGTCGATATCGGCAGCACCGACGCGGCCCTGCAGCCGATCGTCGCAGAGTCCGCCGCGATGCGCTGCGGGCGGTCCGAATCGTGGCGCCGACGGACGTGACCGTCATGATCACCGGCGAGACCGGCTGCGGAAAGGAGCTTGTCGCACGCGCCCTGCATGGGCTCAGTGCACGTCGCGACAAGCCGATGGTCACGGTCAACTGCGGCGCCATTCCGGAGAATCTGGTCGAAACGGCCCTCTTCGGGCATGAGAAAGGCGCCTTCACGGGCGCCTACGAGGTGCATCACGGCTACTTCGAGCGTGCCGAGAAAGGGACGCTCTTCCTCGACGAGATCGACTCGCTCCCGCTTTCGGCGCAAGCCAAGTTGTTGCGTGTCATTCAGGAAGGCGAATACGAACGGGTCGGCGGCAAGCGCCACCTGCGCTCGGATGTCCGGATCATTGCCGCCTCGAACCGCGAGATCGTCGCGATGGTCGACGCCGGACATTTTCGTCGCGACCTCTTCTATCGACTCAACGTCGTGCCGATCGCGATCCCCCCGCTGCGCGAGCGCCCCGAGGACATCGACGCCCTGATCACGCACATCATCCGCAAGCTCGCCCAACGCTATGCCACTGCCGAAAAGACATTGGTTCAAGCCGCGCGGCTCAAAGCCTTGTCCTATGCCTGGCCGGGCAACATTCGAGAGATGGAGAACGTCCTCGAACGCGCCTTCATCTTTGCCGCGGATGCTCGGATTACCGACATCGACGTCCCGGTGACGACGCCGAGCGAATCCCTCCCGGCATGGCGCACACGCAAACAGCAAGCAGCCAAGCAGGCCGAGGTCGAAACGCTGACACGAGCCTTGAGGGTCAGTCGCGGCAATGTCGATCAAATCGCGACTCAGATGGGCATCACGCCGCGAGCGGTCCGCATGAAGCTCAAGGCGCAGGGACTCAGGGCTGCGGACTACAGGTAGGGTCTCGGCGGTTGCGCCGTCGGTCGCCACAGCCGCACCGCCTCCAGAAAGCTGAAATAGATCGTGCGGTTGAAGATGATGTGATCGAGCAACCCGATGCCAAGCAGAGCACCCGCGGCCTTGAGCTGCCGGGTCACAGCGAGATCCGCTGGCGACGGCTCCAGACTCCCGGCGGGATGATTGTGGGCGACGATCACGGCGGAGGCCCGATCGGTCAAGGCGTCGGCGAAGACCTCGCGCGGATGAACGTGCGTGCGGTCGACCAGACCGATGGACACGACCCGAATGTTGATGATCTCGTTCGCCCCGTTGATGCTGGCACAGAGAAAGTGCTCTTGCTTGCGGTCGGCATAGTGCCGCACATGCGACAACAAGTCGGCTGGGGTCTCGATCCTTGCCCCGTCGGGCTTAATGCGGCGACGCGCGAACTCCATGGCCGCCATCACCAAGGTCGCCTTCGCGTCGCCGATGCCATCGAGTCCGCGCAGATCGTCCGCCTCCACCTCGAGCCCCTTCTCGTCGATGACCCTGGCCAGTTTGGCGGCAAGCGCCATCACATCCGTGCCCGGTGTGCCCTTGCCGAGCAGCACGGCCAGCAGCGGTTGATCGAAACCCGTCTGGAACTTGCTGGCCACCACCATCAACCGGTAATCGTCGCCCTCGAAGCGGTTCTCGATCAGCTCGCCGTCCGCGAGCCCGTTGACCGCATGCTCGCTGACCGACACCTTTCGGATACAGCCGCTCCTGATCCGACCCGGGGACGACCGGACAATGAAGTCACCGTGGCCAGGGACGGCGTGGCGGTAAAGGCGACGAAAAGCTGGTTACGGTCATGCTCGCGGATGATCCGGGCGATGGTCTCCTCCGAGTCCTTGTCGTCGCCCTCGGCGTCCTCCGCATCCGGATCCCCCGACGCGCGAAACGGCACGCAGATGGCCACCCCCATCCGGCCCTCTTGCGAACGATGGGCCTCGTCGATCAGAAAGGCCACCCGCAGACCCTCGAGGTCCGGATTATTCTCGATCTGCTCCAGCACCCAGACGAACTTCTGCTGGGTGCTGACGATGATCGACTTACGCTCCTTCAGCAAGCGCGGCAGATGGTCCGCCTTGCGTGCCAGACCCACCACGTCCTTGAGGTGCGCAAAGTTCTCGAGATCGTCCCGGATGTTGGTATCAAGCGATTTGCGGTCCGTCAGGATGAAGACGATGTCCACCAGCTTCTCGCCGGTGCCCGGCTTGAAGAGGCTGTGAAGCCGGTCCGCAAGCCAACAGATGGAGAGCGTCTTGCCGCTGCCGGCCGAATGGCCGATCAGATACTTCCGACCGATGTCGCCCGACGCCGCAAAGTGCGCCGCGGCATCGTCCGCGACCTTCCGCACCATGCGGCTCTGGTGATAACGCGGCAGGATGGTGAAGGCCGGACGTTCCGGCTTGTCGTCCTCGGCCTCGCGGTGCGGCACCCGAACCAGGAAGAAGGACAGCATTTCGAGCAACTGGTCCTGCGAGAGCACCTCGCGGTACAGAAACTCGATCGGGTACTCCCCGTCGGTTTGCGGCCGATTGATCAACCCACTGTTGTGCCAACGGAAGTTCTCGACGCGGCACGGGTCGCTCGCGGCCATTACATCGCTCGTATCCGCAGCGAGATAGAGAAACGGATGTTGGAAGATCTTGTGGCCGTGGTCTCGCGCGGCGAACTGCGCGACGGCGTTGTGAACGCTCTGGTTTTTCTCGTGCTTCAGCTCCAGCACGACGATCGGCAGACCATTCAGGAATCGGACTGGGTGGCCGTGAGGAACCTCCAGAACTCCTCTTCGGCGATGCAGTTCTCGGTGTCCATGATGTCGGACTGTTCGAGCACGCCATAGCCGTGCACACGCACCAGGCAGGCCGCGATGTGCTGCTGAAAGCTCAGCTCCGGGATGTGCCGTCGACCTTTTGCCATGTCGGATCTCGATTCCCTGATCGTCGTTCCGGCCCTAATCGATGCACACGGATGGACGACGTGTGCCTTGAATCCTGTCGGGTTCTAAACCGCGTCCAGAGTGAAATGCGTCATTTTCACGTTTTGTCGGACTCAAGGATTTTTCCGACCTTTGTAGTGACGCGGTTTAGAGTTCAATGTTTTTTAACACGTTAAACCGCGCCGGCTCCGAAAGTTTGCGGAGCTGGCGCGGCCGAGCCAATCCAACAAACAACGCATACCGCACCGGGCGCGGTTTAAAGTCTCTCACGGAGACATGGAGCGCACCAAGAGCAGCCTCGCTTAATCAGGCCCGCCGGCCACCCAAACCTTCAAGGGCTCCACATCCGCCGCCGTGATCCGCCGCCGTCCGGTGACGCATTCATGGATCAGGGATTTTCGGTAAGCGCCGAGTGTATCGATCTGCGACTCGATACTACGAACGATCCGTCCGATGCGATCCAGCTTCTCGTCGAGAAAGGCACAAATAGCCCGTTGTTCATCGATCGAGGGGCGAGGGATCGGGAACAGGCCAACCTTGGTCGAGTTCGTGCTCGCCAAGTTTGTCGTGCGTTTGCCGGTCGCCTCGAAGTAGTCGCGACCATACCGAGAGGCGGTCAGATAGGCCAGAAACTCCGGCAGCAGTTTGTGCTTGAAGCAGCGGATCGCAAAGATGTGGTTCTGATGGAGACAATCCGGGATCTCGCCGTTCCGAACCGTGCCGCGACCCAATTTGTCGAGATCGCCGCCTTCCGTCATCAGAACATCGCCGGAGCAAAGCGTCACCCGAGCCGCACCTCCTCCGGCACGGCGATCGTCGTCACATGCGTCAAGCTCAGATGCCCATCCTGAACGTTGGCGACTCGAAGATAGGGCTTTTCGACCACCCTGCCCTCGTATACCTTGCCGAGTGTGAGGCCGCCTTGAATCTCGGAGACCCGCTTCAGGCTCGACAGCTCCCAACCCGACGGGACCTCGGGCATCCAGACATTGCCGGTTTGCTTCTCTCACAAGCTGTGAGATGAATTGAGCGTCCGTGTAGGTCCGATAGAGCCGAAGCATCCGCCAGACGTTCTGGGGCGACAACCCGGTCGTCCCGGGAAAGGCCGCACTCAGATCACGGGCGATGACCTCGACAACGGATTCGCCCCAACCCATGACCGCCTGCTTCTGGTCAATCGACTGTCCAATGTCCCAATAGAGATTGATCAGATCGCGATTGATATGACGCGCGGTCGAGAGACGCGCGGCGGTGACCCGTGCCTTCAGATCGCCGATAAACTGCCGGTATCCCGAGGTGACGATCATGTCTGAATCGGCGCCTTTCTTCACTGCGCCAAACCCTCCAAGAGCGTCTCCGCCTCCTTCTCCAGACGCCAGAATTCGGCGCGCAGCTCATCCGCGGGCTTGGGCGGCTGGTAGCAGTAGAAGTACTTGTTCGGCAGGATTTCGTAGCCGAGCTGCGGGCTGTCCTGCCAGCGGATAATCGGCTTGGCGATCTCGCGGTCAAGAAACGCCTCGATGTCCTCGCCGAACGGGATGTATTCGTCGTCCTTCACATAGTGTCGGTGGGTCCAGTCGACGGACAGCACCTGCGGCTTATTCTGCATGAGCGCCTTGAACTGCCGAGCCGCGTTGTCCTTCGGACCAAGGGTAAAGGTCCGCGTCGTCTCGGTCTCGCCGATCTTCATGCGCAAGCGAAAGCTCAGCTCGCTGTCGTAAAACTCCTGCTCCTTCTTGAGGTTCGCCGCCGTGAACGCCTTCTCGTAGGGCTCGGTGACGGTGGCGGGCCGGTCGTCTTCGTCCAACTAACTGCCAGAAGACGACGCTGACCTTGTGGTCGGCGAAGTCTTCGCGCCGGAAGCATTTGACCTGCTCGTCGACGAAGCCCTCCTCCCGGCCTTCGCGGTAGCGCTCCTGGATCCAGGCACGGTGACCATCGCTGATGCGGTTGCGCTTGTTGCCGAAGGATCTGGGCTCCTTCTCGTACTGCTGGCGGGCGTCGATCAGCATCACGCGGCCGCGGTGGGAGGCCGGCTTGTCGTTGCGCAGCAGCCAGATGTAGGTGTAAATGCCGGTGTTGTCGAAGAGTTGATCGGGCAGCATCAGGATGGTGTCGAGCCAGTCGTTCTCCAGGATCCAGCGTCGGATCTCGCTCTCGCCCGAGCCGCAATCGCCGTTGGAGAGCGGCGAGCCGTTGAAGATGATGGCGATGCGGCTGGCGCCCTTCTCCGGCTGCTTCATCTTGGCCAGCATGGTTTGCAGGAAAAGGAGCGCGCCGTCGTTTACGCGCGACCTGGCCAGCTTGCGCGCCTCGGTCTCGTAGCCGTCCTTGCCGCCCCAGGTCACGCCGAAGGGCGGATTGGAGAGCATGAAGTCGAAACGGTATCCCGCTTCCGGAAGCTGATCGCCCGGCTCGCGGCTGTGGGAGTCGTGCGGGATCAGCGAGTTGCCGAGATAGACCTTGGCTTGTCGGTCGTTCTTGATCAGCGAGTCGGCCTGACAGATGGCGTAGTTGGTCGGCGACATCTCCTGGCCGTGAACGGTCACGAGCCGCTCCACGCTGTCGCGTTGCTCCGGCGTGGCGGCGCGGTCGAGCAGATGCTCTTTGGCCACCGACAGCATGCCGCCGGTCCCGCAGGCCGGGTCGTAGACGGAGATGTGCCGCTCGGGGACAGGGATGTCCAGCAGCTCCACCATCAGCCGGATCACCTCGCGCGGGGTGAAGTGCTCTCCGGCCTCCTCGCCGCTTTGCTCCGAGAAGCGCCGCAGCAGCTCCTCGTAGATGTAGCCCATCTCGAGCGGCGAGAGCTTGTCGGGGCCGAGCTCCAGTTCCTTGTACTGATTCAGGATCGGAGCGAGACGGTTGTTCTTGACCATCTGCCCGATGGTGCCACGGTAGTTGAAGTGCTCGATGATGTCGTCGACGTTGGGCGAGAAGCCGTTGATAGAGTCACGAAAGCTCTCTTCGAGCAGGGTGTGGTCTTCCTCGTAGACGCTGCGCAGCGTCTTGTCGGTCCGGTTCCAGAATGGAGCCGTGCCGATCTCCAGCCCCTTCACCAGCTTAGCGAGCGCATGCTCGGTCAAGGTGGGCCGGTTGGACCGCACCTCGGCCGCCTTGTCCTCCCGCCACTTGATCAGGACGCACTCCAGGCGCCGGATCACGATGATCGGCAGAACAACGCTCGACGCGGGCGGATAGCGATTGCCGAGACGACTTGACAGCGGACTGCTCGCGAAATAACCTTAATAACAACGATTCGCATTTGTAAACCGACTCACGCGGAGTGACGGCCATGCCGAGAGAATCCCTGCCCGAGAGCCCGAGTCAACGTGCACAGTCCGCCGCCGCACTGCGCGCGGATCTGCCGCGGATCGACAGCAACGCGCTGCTGCGCGGCAACAATCTGCTGCTGATCGATCACGCGGGTGATCGTTACGTCCTGAGAATGACGCGCAACAACAAATTGATCTTGACCAAATAGGCAAGCGCAAGCCTCCGCTCCGGAGGCGCGCAAAACTTTGGTGAATGCCGGGAAATAAGCCACCGGGTGTAGGTGCGAATTTATTCGCACTGACCGCCCTTCAGGTCTTCCGCTCACCCGCAGCCGGGATGCTTACCAGGAAATCACCTTAGGCACGACCGGATCGACGGCGACTCGTCCACCAGAGCGCCAGTCCGGTCAGACCCATGATGTAGCCGATGCCGCCGAGGATGTCCTGGAAACGGATCCGGTCCTCCGCGGCGACAAGTTGCTCGCGCAACGGGCGAATCTGGCGCGCGACGGCGCGCTCGATTGCCGACTCCAACGCGGGGTCCAGGATCGCCACGGAGGTTGCCGATGTAGAAGATGCATCGGTCTCGACGATCACGGGCTCGTCGCGCCGATGAGGTCTTTCAGCTTCTTGGGCGATCGCCCCCCCGTACCCGAAGCCCGTCGCCAGCTCGGCCGCGGGGACACGCCACTCGGCTTGATGACCGTCGCTCGTGATGGCCAGGATCAGATGATCCACGGGCGCAGCAGCCGTATAGACGAACCTGCCCTCGCCGTCCGGCGCCAGCTCGGCCAGCACCCCGCCCTCGCCATCCCGGACCTCGATTCGCGCAACCAAAGCGGCACCGCCGCCGGCGAAGTAGGCCGATCCGCTGATCCGTGCGCCTTCGGCGAAAGCGAAGACTTGGAGCTTATGCGCGAGGGCCGGGTCGCCGAGAGTCAACAACAGCACAAGCGCGGCGACGCGGCGAGCGGCGCTCGTCGATCCGTTCGCGCTGAACGCCATTCGCGCTCGACCCTCGGCGATCCTCGCGCCGATCTCTGCGCCGCGCATCAGCGCATCTCGCGCGTATGGATCCAGATCAGCGCACCCATCTCGACCGGAACAGCTTCCCCGTCGGGATTCTTCATCGGCTCATCGCCCTCGATCAGGGCGGCGAAGCCCCACCAGCCGGCCTTGGGCATGGCATAGCTGAAGACCCCGTTCCCATCGGCCTTGATGACCTGGGTGATGTAAGGATCCGATGGCGGCTTGACCGAGCCGTCGTTGCGCCACTCGACCTCGACCTCGGCAAACGGCACCGCCTTGCCGTCTTGCTTGACGATCCCTTGAAAGAGATTGCCGGCCCAGAGTCCGTAAGGTCGAACCAGAGGTTCGATCTCGACCGGCAGACCGAGATCGGCGTCCCAACCCTCCTCCGCACCGAAGGCATCGACGACGACCTTGGTGTATTGCACGATCATCGCTTCCTCGGCCGGCTCCCAATAAGGCGCGGGCTCCAGATAGAAGACATAGTCGCCCGGCTGCTTGATCTTATAGTCGAGACGATAGGTGCGCTTACCGTCCACATCCCCTGCCTGAAGGCTCGACTTGAGATCTTCCCGACCACCCGGACTCAGAACCCCGACCTGAACGGGCTCTCCCATCGCCATCAGCGGACCACCTTCCATGGGATGCGTGAAACGCATCTCCAGCGTCACGCTGTTGCCGGTCTTCGCGTTGATGATATCCGTGGACGGGATGAGCTCCTGAAAGTGGGCATGGGCAGCGGCTGCGCCTAGGAGTGCGACGGCGAGAGAGACCCGGATCGGGGAAGATTGGCTGGACAAAGGCGTCATGATGGATTCCATCGATAGGTTGCGGATCAGGGTCGGGCTGAGCCGCGTTCCACGCGAGATGTGCGCTCCGAGGTGCTTTCGGCCTCGGAGCGCAAGAGTCGCCTCGGCATGACGCGGTTCAGGAGGTTGTTTATAAAATCATGAAAGCGCGGCGACAACGACAAAGCGATGATCCATCGAACTTAAACCGCGCCCGGAACGAATTCGGGCTTCGGGAGATTTGCTCTTCGGGATACTCGGGGATTAAACCTGCCGGCCGAAGTCCATGCCGCGGGCCAATCGTATGAACGATTGTAAAAAGATATTACGCAGGGGTGTCAAGCATCGTGTTCGGTTGACCGCTGGAGCAGCCAGCCAGCCGCGTGACTCGCACCGCTGGTTTCGCGTTGACAAGCATCAACCCGCCATCTATCTTTAATGCGAACGATTCGCATTACTAGACTAGCCAGCAGTCGGGACGGGGCCTTCCGGATCTCGTGCCGACTGCTCGCGACAGGTTCCAGGCCCGTTCGACGCGGGACTCCCGTCAGCCAAACCCCGGACGCTTCGTCCGTATCGCCAGCGGGGCATTGTTCGACAACAGCTCGATGTCTCAGGAGACACACCATGCCCATCGATACCCCCTTGCATTCGAGCGCCGATCTCTCCCGGCTCAAACCGGAGGATTTAGAGCTTCATCTGGGAGAACTGATTCGCCGCTACGTTCGGCACCGTTCGGCCGATCTCGCCGAACGGGTCGTCGAATACATCGAGGCGCTCTACCTGCATCCGGATCTGGGGCCCGATGCCGAGCGGTTTTGTGCCTATCGCAGACTGGCGCGTCATTGGCGCTGGCTCGCTCAACAGGGCGCCATGGTCGCGCATTGAGCAGGACCTCGCCGACAACAACGCCGACCCTCCGGGGCCAGTCAAGGAGCGTGCCATGCCGCCCTACATCGAGCTAGGAAACATGCCGAGCGCGGCCGTTATGCCGGCCTCTCGACTACGCTTTCGACCGGAAAGCGAGAACACCCCGGGCAATGTCGACCGCTGGGCGGCGTTCCTCCGGGAACTCGTCGGTGCCGGAGAGATCCGCATCTGCACCCGCCAACCCGCGGTCACTTTGGAGCACCGCAGCAACTGGCCGGACACTCGCATCGAAGACTCCTTGGGGATCGCTTCGGGCCGCCGGTTCACGCTTCGGATGCTGCTTGATCGCTGGTCTCACATCGATCGATCCGCAACGGATGCGGCAGACCGAGACCGGCGCGGGGACCTCGCCATCCTGGACATGAAAGGCGCACCCCTGCTGGATCTCGGTTTCGGCGAGGACCATCGAGGGCTCTCCTCGGACATCCTGACTCGATGCCGTGCCCTATGCCGGGCCCCTTCAGGGTCCGAGCCGTCACCGAAGCGCAACGGGGACGCAGGGAAGCTCGACGTCGATGCGGTTCGCGGACTGGTGGCGGAGCTGGGGGATTCGCTCGATCTCGCCGAAGCGACGGGCCAGCTCCGACTCAGTCCCGCACGGCTGCGTGAATGCGGTTGCGCCAAAGCCGTGGACGCCGCGTTGGTTCCCTGTTTCATCGAAGCGCTCGCGGAGCAGGCGCTGCCCGTTCGCATTGCCACCGGAACCGCGGGGGTTGCTTACAGCCTCGACTGCGCCTTCTTCGGCCATCGACGCGACGGCCTCTGGCAGACCCTGCGGAGCGACTCGGCACGCTGGCGAATCGACACCTCGAAGATCGACTCGGCCTGGGTGTTGAAGGTCTCCGAAGCGGCGCACGAGCAGACGTCACTCCGACTCTACGACGCGCGAGGGCGGTCGTTGGCAACGATCGTTTCGCTGCCTGGATGCGTGGCCGGCGAGAATCCGATCTGGCGCACGCTCGTCAACGCGCTTCAGGACTAAACCGCGCCCGCTCCGGCGGTCGTCAAGTCTGCCGGGAGCGATCTCATCCAAACGCATCGCATACCGCGCCGGGCGCGGTTCAAGAAGGAGCCTCCATGCAACGGCTTATTTTCGAGGTGTCCGTCCAGGCTGCGCGACTTGCGATCTATGACTTCGAAAGTCAAGAGTTGCTCGCCGAGGTCGAGGGTTCGTCATGGCACCGCATGCTCGAGGAGCTGCGGATCGGCAGCGGGCCACGCCAGCGCACCTGTTGCGCGCATCATGCCGAGGCCCCGACGGATGAGACCCTACGACAGACCCGAGGCGCGCAGAGCAGGCTATCGCAAGCGCTCTTCCCCGAAACGGACGTGCTCGCGTCGCCGCCGATCGCACTCTCGCGATCGGCGAGCCCGTCGATCTCGGGCGCTGCCTCCGCGGCAGCGTCGACCGAGCTGTCCGACCCGCCGAGCCGTCTGCCGATCCAGAAAACGACGAGGCGGCGCAAGCTGTGGGACCTCCCGCACAAACACCATTGCCCGATCATCGGGACCTGCCTCACGGTAGACGAGCTGCGTCGCATCGCCGAGCGGACGGCCCAACGGCCCGACACGCCCTTGTCGGAGTTCGACATCCATGTGAGTTTCGTCGCGGCGGCGACCGAGAAGAATCCCTTGTCGCTGGCGACATACAAGACACTGGAAAAGAAATTCGCTACGAGCGTTCGACGCTATACCAAGGCACGTGACGCCGACGCGCTCCTGACGCTCTGGAGCGAATCGCTCGCCAGCGGGGATGTCCCCGGCGGGCTCTGGGCACTCATGACACATCCGCGTGCCGACCATCGGGTGATGACACGCGCATACGAAGAGATCCACATGCTCTCGCATCAGATCGGTGCCGGGCAGCGTGCCGATCTCAAGCGGCTCACCGAGACGCGCACGCAGCTCGAGCGACTCCAGCGCGATTTCGATCATCTTCATACGCGCACGCGCCAACAGGCAGACCTGCGCGAAGCGCGAATCCGCGCCCTCGAGACCGCCCTGGCGCGTCGGGAAAGCCAGTACGCCGAATCGCGCGCGCTGGAGCAGGCCCTACGCGAACAGCTCGACGTGATGCATGGGCCAAGCCATCACGAAAGGATAAAGGCACTGGTCGAGCAGGTCGCGGACCTAGACGCCGAGTTGAGGCGGCTTCGCGAGGAGAACGCAATTCTTCAAGACGCCGGCACACAGGCGCGACACCAGGCCAACGCGGCGGAATGCGCCCGGCGCACGGCACAAGCCGAACGCCGGGCGACCGAGCGACTGCTCGAGCACCTGCTCTCGGATCGGTGCGACGGCTGTACGTCGGAGTCGTGCGCGCGGCCCAAGGATCTTGCGGGGCGATTGGTGCTCTGTGTGGGCGGGCGCAAACAGCTTGTCGAGCAATACCGCGCGATGGTGGCGGGCTGCAACGGTCGCTTCGACCACCACGACGGTGGCATGGAGGACAACCAACACCGTCTCGAGGCGATGCTTGCCTCGGCCGACATCGTGGTCTGCGCAACTGACTACGTCAGCCACGGCGCCTACTATCGGACCAAACGGTTCTGCAAACGCACCGAGAAGCCGCATGTCCTGCTCGGCAACTCGGGGCTGTCTTCGTTCGCCTTGGCGATCGAGAACCTGGCGGCCTGAGGCGATCGCTCGCTTTCGGCAAGCGCCGCGCTGCTCGGGAGACGGAGAAAGCGGTCGTCGAGACGGAAGGCCTCGACGACCGCCGCAAGACGAGCCGAAGGGCTCAGGGCATATGATCGAGACCGATCTTCGATCCGGCTCGGGTGTTGGCATCTCCGGGGCGAAGAACCAGCGGGAGAATCACCACAAGCGTGCCGATGAGCAGGAGGATCTCGAGGGCATAGACGACGTCGTATCCCAGCCCGGGCCAGGCCAGATCTTCTCCGAAGACACCGCGGTTTGCCATCCCCATGACGACGTCACGCAAGATGCCGCCAGCGGCGAAGGCAACACCCATCGCCGTCGCCTGAACGGCACCCCAGGCGCCGAGTGCCAAGCCGCTGAAGCCGCCCTCGGCGAGGGCCATCGCCGCAGTCAAGGTTGCCACCATGAAGAGCCCGCCGCCGAAACCGATCAGCCCAGCACCGGCTCGATACAGCCAGGTCGCATCCAAAGGGGCGGACAGGATCACCGCGACAAAGGCGAGGATTCCGATCAGTGCACCGATCGCCGCAATCCGATAGGGCTCGCTACCGCGCCCCATCAGGCGCGCGGCCAGCACGAAAGCGAGCAGTGATCCGGCGGCCCAAATGGCGTTGAGCGCGGTCGTCTGGGAGACGCTGAGCCCGAGGATCTGACCGCCGTAAGGCTCGAGCAGGATGTCCTGCATCGTGAAACCGAGCGTTCCGAGACCCACGACCACAAGCAGTCGGCTCGCTCGACCGCCGCGGGTAAACTTACGCCAGGTCTCCATGAACGGCGGCCGCGGCACCGGATTGGCCGCACGCTGCTGATCGATCGCCTCCTGCTTCCAGAGGGCTACCACGTTTAGGATAATCGTCGCCAGAGCGACACCCTGAATGACCTGAATAAGCAGCTCGTTGCTGAAGTTGGTGAGCAGCTTTCCGAACAAAAGCGAGCTTCCCGCCCAAGCAGCCAAGAGGGTGACGTAGAGCAACGCCACAACCCGCGGGCGCTTCTCCGGCGGCGAGAGATCGGTGGCAAGCGCCAAACCTGCAGTTTGTGTGGTGTGGAGTCCGGCACCGACCAACAGGAAGGCAAGCGCAGCGCCGAACTGTCCGAGCACATTGAACTGGTTATTGACATCGGCAAGCAGCAGCAAGGCGAACGGCATCATCGCGAATCCGCCGAACTGCATCATGCTTCCAAGCCAGATGTAAGGGATGCGGCGCAGGCCGAATGCCGAGTGGTGGTAATCCGACCGATGGCCGATCAGTGCACGCAGCGGCGCGAAAACGAGCGGCAGCGCAAGCATGAGACCGACCAGCGATGCGGGTACGGCAAGCTCGACGACCATCACCCGATTCAGGGTTCCCTGCAGCAGCACCATGGCCATACCGACCGAGACCTGAAACAGGGACAAGCGCAGGATTCGGCGCAGCGGAAAATCGGCCGACGAGACATCGGAAAAAGGCAGTATCCGAGGCAGCAGCTCGCGCCAGGCTTGCGCCCAGGGATCGTCTTTACGACTCATGCCGGGATCAGCTCCACAGGTGAAATAGGCTCGGAAACAAGAGGGGTGAGGATTATCGCACTCGGTGCATCAATGATCCACCATGCCCGGATCGGGACGGAAAGGCACTGGGCCCGATCACGCACGACGCGGCCGGACACCGAACAAGCAATCCTAAGGAGGGGTCAACTGCTCGACGGGAGAGCGGCTTCGGGCGGGAGGTCGATGTCGGTCCGAGTTCGGGAATCGGCGGGTATCGGGTTTTCGAAGGACGGGATTGCCGGGTAGAGGCATCCCCGCCCTTCGGTCACGATAGGCGCGCCGTGCGGCGCCG
>NZ_DIUM01000108.1 GCF_002423035.1 Thiocapsa sp. UBA6158 | reverse complement strand
AGGTGATCCTGAAAAGCACTATAAATGGATGGCAATTCACTGAAGGCAATCGAGTTTTACGGTTTCATGGCGCTTGCCGCCTGGCTGGTCTATTCCCAGTTCATCGACGCTCGACGGGATCGGAATCACGCGGAGGACAGCTCGTCGAACGAGGAACCGCATGACAGCGACGAGCCCCCGCGCAGCTGATTCATCGGCCGCCGAGGGTCCGATTCGACGGGGACAAGGTCAGCGATCGTGGCGCTTGATGGCCGCGCGCAGCGATTTCAGCGCGGTCGTGGCCATGTCGCGTAGGCGGTTGGCGGCGTCGACGACCTCCATGTCGGAGAGGTTGCGGCGCGACTCGGCTTGTCGCCCTGTAGGAGCCCGCTCGCCCGAGACGGCCCCCTCGCCGGTTGCGCTCGGCTGCACCCGCATGGCAGGGAGTGATTCTCTCAGCTCCTCGACGATTTCGGCGCGCTGGCGCGCGAGCGATGCGGCGACGCGATCCCCGATCAGCTCCGGGAGGATTTCGCGGATCAGGCGCGCCTCGAGATCGTGTAGATCCTGCTGGCTGGCCCCGGGCGGTGCGGCGGCGCTCGCGGCATGCTCCTCGGCGAGTCGGGCATCGACGAGGTGGCGTGCCTCGGCGATCGAGATCTCGGTGAGGTCGCGCCGCAGGGACTCCACGAGGATCGTCAAGCGCTTGTTGATGCCCGCCTCCAGTCGCTCGTCGATCAACGCGACCAGCTCGACCTCGCTTAGCGGGCTGGGTGGGGCTGCGATTGCGGCGACGGGCGTGATGGCTTGCGGGGCCTGTGCTGCCATGGGCGCAGGCGCGGCCGGGGTGCTGCTGTCGATCGCCGTGCGCACGCACTTGATGACCTCGGGTAGCCGCTCGGCGGCGAGCGATTTAGGCAGGACGGTGAGCACACCCTTCTTTCGGACCGCAGCGGCGAAGTCGCTGTCCTCCTGCGAGGTACAGAGCACGATCGGGATGTGTGCCGTGCGCGGATCGGCACGGATGATCTCCAGGGCCTCCAGGCCGTTCAAACCCGGCATGATATGATCCATGAAGATCGCGTCCGGAACCCGGCTTTTGAGAATCTCCAGTGCGGCCTCTGCGGATTCGGCCGTATCGACATCGATACCGCAATTCTTCAGCTCGATGCGCAAGGCGTACCGCGTGGCTCTGGAGTCGTCGATCAAGAGGGTCTTCATAAGGTTGTGACGGTCGGTATCGATCAGGTGAGAAAACGCCGTCAGTTTACTGGTCGGAGCGGGCAGAGAGCTATGGGCGAGCAGATCATGCGCTTCATTCGGTTCGAATCGGCGGAGGCGGTTGCCGAGGAGACGGCGCGCCGAATCAGCGCTGCGGCGCTCCGTGCAATCGAGGCACGCGGGCGGTTTCGGTGTGTCCTGGCCGGCGGGCGCACCCCTTTGGCGTCGTATGATCGCTTGGTCCATCAGCCCGAGGATTGGGCGCATTGGCATCTCTTTCTCGGCGACGAGCGCTGTCTCACGCCCGACGACCCCGAGCGCAACAGCCGCGCGATCGAGCTGGCCCTGACGGAGCGCGTTGCGATTCCGCCGGACAATCTGCACTGGATCCCGGCAGAGTCGGGGGCAGAGTCGGCGGCCGGTCGCTACAATGCGCTGATAGCAGGTCAGATGCCCTTCGACTTGATCCTGTTGGGCATGGGAGAGGACGGCCACACGGCGAGCCTCTTCCCCGGTCATGTGACTCCGACGGACGTGTTGGCGTCACCCGTGCACGAGGCACCGAAACTGCCGCCCGATCGAGTAACCCTGACCCCGTTGGCCCTCGCCGCGGCCCCGGAGCGTTTGATCCTGGTCACGGGTGCGGACAAGCGCGAGGCCCTTGCGGCCTGGCGTCGCGGTGCTGATCTGCCGGTCGCGCGGGTCGCGGCACTGGGCAGGACGGATGTGCTGATGGATTCCGACGCCGCGGGGGATTGACCCTGAAGGTCGAGCCGTCCTGCTTGGCCCTCGATCTTTAGTCATGTTCTCTTCATACCGCTGCGGCGATGCGACTCCTCGCCTCGGCGCTCCGCGCCGAACTCTCGGCCCTGTTGAAACTCCACCAGGAAACGGACCATGAATCTCCAAATCGCCATCCCGATCGCTCTGCACCAGGTCGCCGGTCTTATCTGGGTCGGCGGGATGTTCTTCGCCCACTTTGCGCTGCGTCCGACGCTCAAAGAGGCGCTCGATCCCCAGCACCGCCTGCGCGTCGCACGCGGCGTCTTTCAGCGCTTCTTCCCCTGGGTGTGGGGCTCCATTGCCGTCCTGTGGCTGAGCGGACTCTGGGTGTTCCTCGGGGTGTCGGGCGGCAAGGCCGGGCTCTATGTCCATGCCATGATGGGCATTGCCCTGATCATGACGCTGATCTTCACACTGATCTATGTCATCCCGTTCCGCCGGATGCAGAGCAGCGTCGCCGCAGCCGATTGGCCGAAGGCCGCTTCCGCATTCGGGTGGATCCGCGGGTTGATGGCCGTGAATTTGGGCCTGGGTTTGGCCACTGTGGTGATTGCCGCCGCGGGGCCGGCCTTGATCGGTCGCTGAAGGGCGATTCATCAGCTGCCGCTTTTTCGATCCGGGGCGCTCGATGTACCCCGGGTGTCGTGGCCCATAACGCTGGGCGCTATAGTCAAGTCCATGCTAACAGGCTTCCGCGACAGGATGACCGAGCGGATCTGGTTCGGCCAGGGTGATCGTCGGCTTCCGCCGGAGATCCGGAAGGTCGCCCGGCGTAAGCGCCGTATGCCGAACAATGCGTGCTCCCTGGATGATCTGCGCATCCCCAGCCAACCGCCTGGAGGCGTTGCGTGGGGATCGCGCCGGGCAGTACAGCATCCGCATCAATCGGCAGTGGCGTATCTGCTTCGTCCGGGGCAACGGCGACGCAGATGCAGTCGAGATCGTGGATTACGTCTACTCAATCTCGACCCACAAAAAAGGCCGCGTTTCGCGGCCTTCTTCTGCGTTCCCAGACAATCGCCTCAGGCGATCTTGATCTCCATCTGCTCACCCGTGTCCGGATCGATCAGATGCACTGCGCAGGCGATGCAGGGATCGAATGAGTGGATGGTGCGCAGGATTTCGATCGGCTGCTTCACATCGAACAATTGGTGGTTGTCCTGCAGTGCGGCCTCGTAGGCACCGGGCTGGTTGCTCGGATCGCGGGGGCCGGCGTTCCAGGTGGAGGGCACGACCGCCTGATAGTTGGCGATCTTGCCGTTCTTGATCACGATCCAGTGACCGAGCGAGCCGCGCGGGGCTTCCATATAACCCGTGCCGCGGGCCTCGGCGGGCCAGCTCGACGGCTCCCACAGGGTCTCGTTGAAGGTGCGGCTGTCGCCGGCCTTGATGTTGGCGATGAGCTCGTTGTACCAGCCCTGCGCGGTGTCGGTCAGGATCTTGCTCTCCAGGGTCCGCGCGGCGGTGCGGCCGAGCGTGGAGTACAAGGCACGCACGGGCAGATCCAGCGTGGTGAGGGTCATCTCCACCAGCTCTTTGGTCTGCGCGTGGCCGCTCGCATAGAGCATGAGCACGCGGGCGAGCGGACCGACCTCCATGGCGTGACCCTTCCAACGCGGCGCCTTTATCCAGGAATAGCCGTCGTCCACGTCCAGTTGTCTGTAGGGCGGTTTCACGCCGCCGCGCGCGTCGTATTCCAGGTCGGTCTCGCCGTCGAAGGGGTGAAGCCCCTGGTCGTTGCCGCCCGAATACTCGTACCAGGAGTGGGCCACGTATTCCTGAATCTGACCCTGGTCGTGCAGGTCGATCTCGTGGATGGTGCTCAGATCCCGGTTGAGGATAGCGCCGCGCGGGAACAGGAACTGCGCCGGATCCATGGTCCCGGTGGCCGGCAGGTCGCCGTAGCTCATGAAGTTGCCCAGGCCCTCGCCGCGCTCGCCCCAATCCTTGTAGAAGCTTGCGATCGCCAGGGTGTCCGGGACATAGACCTGGTCGACGAAGGTTTGCATCGACTGCAGGATCTGCTGCACCTCGGCGAGACGTTTGGAATTGATGGCCGAGTCCGAGTTCAGATCGATCGGGGAGGGCACGCCGCCGACGACGAAGTTCGGGTGCGGGTTCTTGCCGCCGAAGATGGCGTGCAGACGCGCGACATCGCGCTGCCAGGCCAGTGCCTCCAGATAATGCGCGACCGCCATGAGGTTGGCCTCGGGCGGCAGCTTGTAGGCCGGATGGCCCCAGTAGCCGTTGGCGAAGATGCCGAGCTGACCGGATTCCACGAAGGTCTTGATGCGCTTCTGGGTGTCGGCGAAATAGCCGGGCGAGGACTTGGGCCAGCTACTGATGGACTGGGCCAGATCCGAGGTCGCCTTGGGATCCGCGCTCAGCGAGCTGACCACGTCGACCCAGTCGAGCGCGTGCAGGTGATAGAAGTGCATCACATGATCGTGCACGAACTGCGAGCTGATCATGAGGTTGCGGATCAACTGGGCGTTGGGCGGCAGCTCGATCTTGAGCGCGTCCTCCACCGAGCGGACCGAGGCAATACCATGCACCAGTGTGCAGACGCCGCAGATGCGCTGGGCGAAGGCCCAGGCATCGCGCGGGTCGCGGCCCTTGAGTATGGTCTCCAATCCGCGGACCGAGGTCCCGGAGCTGTAGGCTTGGGCGATGTTCACCCCGTCCATCTGGGCCTCGATGCGCAGATGGCCCTCGATGCGGGTGACGGGATCGACGACGATGCGTTCGCTCATGTCAGTTCTTCTCCACCAGGTGCTCGGCGATCATCTCGGTGAGACCGACCACCGGGATCTCCATGTTGAATTCCTCCAGACCCTCTTCGAGCTGGGTCCGGCAGGTGGCACACATGGTGACCATGCGTTCCGGATTGACCTCTTCGATCTGCGCCTTTTTGCGCTTGAAGGCGGCCATCTTCAGCGGCTCGGCACGCTCGTTGGAACTCACCCCGCCGCCTGCACCGCAGCACCACTGGAACTTGCCGTGCTCCTTGAGTTCGACGAAGTTCTCGGCGACCAGATTCATCAGATTGCGCTGCTGCTGGATGACGCCGCTCTTGCGGGCCAGGTTGCATGGATCGTGCATCGAGAGCCGATCGGTCTCCATCCCCTCGGTCTTGATCCGCCCGGCGGCGCGCAGCTCATCCAGGACCTCGATGATGTGGAAGACCCTGAAGGGATAGGGCCGACCGATCAGGTTCGGGCCTTCCCAACGGATGGCCGTGAAGGCATGGCCGCACTCGGGGCTGATGACCTTGGGCACCTTGAGCTTCTCGGCCGCGGCCACGACACGCTCGACCAGTTGGGCGGCGATGTCCTTGTTGCCGATCTGGATGCCGGCGTTGGTCGCCTCGAAGCACTGGGTCGAGAGCGTCCAGGTCACCCCGGCGTGGTCGAAGATCTTGGTGATGGCTTCGAGATACTCGGGGAAGTTGATGATCTCCATCGAGGAGAGAAGCACCAGATACTCGGCGCCCTCCTTGTCGACCGGGACCTCGAGTCCGCTGCTGGTCTGCACATGCTGGATCTGGACCGCGAGGGTCTTCCATTGCAGACCCATGGGGCTGCCGGTCTGGATGGCGCGCACCGAGGCGGCGATCAGTCCTTCCGGTGCGTGCCCGGCCTGGACCATGCCCTCGCGTGATTTACGGATCATCAGCGCCAGATCGTTGCCGACCGGACAGACCATGGAACAGCGACCGCACATGGAGCAGGAGTCGTAGAGCAACTCCTCCCACTCTGCCAGCATTTCGTCCGTGACCTTATGGTTGAGGCCGAACAGACCCTTGATCTTGCCCCAGAGCGTGAAGTCGTTCTCCCAGACGCGACGCAGCGGCTCCAGTTTTAAGATCGGCGTGTACTTGGCATCGCCGGTTTCGAGATAGAAGGGGCAGGCCTGGGCGCAGATGCCGCAGTGCACGCAGCTCGAGAAGAAGGCCGCGACCGGACCATCGACCTCGGCGCGAAAGGCCGCAAGGCCCCGTTCAAGCGTCAGTTCGCTCATGACTGCACCCCCTTACGGCCGAATGCGGCCCCGTTGTACCAGCGTGCGATGAAGGTCGTGAAGATATGCGTCAGCTTGGTGAAGGGCAGCAGGATCAACATGATCTCGGCCGACAGGATGTGCATGCCCAGGACCAGCGGGTAGGGGTTGACCAGGCGGTAATAGGCCAGCCAGCCGGTGAGCACGACCGCGAAGACCACGGCCCAGACCAGATAATCCTCGACCGTGCTGATGCGCCTCTTCACCGGGTGCGTCATGCGATGCACCAGGGTGGCGATCAGCGCGACCAGGGTGACGGAGGTCACCAGGCTGATCACCGGGTTGGGCAGCGCCGGCCAGGACAGACCGGTCAGGCTTTCGATCAGTGCGATATGCGGCAGGAAGAGCAGCAGCGCCATCAGAAAACCGATGTGCCAGACCCAGCCGACCACCACGTTGAAGGGCGCGCGCTGGAAGGTGCCCGGATCCGCCACGGTGCGGGTGAACATGGTCCGAAAGCCAGGCCCCCACTCACCGGCGCGCGCCTCGGCGAAGTTCTTCTTGCGCCCGAGCATGAAGATCTCGGTGATGCGCACCAGCAGACCGATCGCGAAGATGGCGATCGCGATGTCGAACATCGGACCCTTGGTCCACAGCAGAAACTCCATCGAGCCGCTCATAGCTTGGCCTCCAATTCTTCGACCGTGACGGGCTGACGATGGGCGACGGCCGCCTTGGTCTGTTTCTTGGCCAGCGCGGCGACCGCGCCGCCGAGGACAACACCCGCCGCGCCCGCGGCCAGCACATTCATGCCGGAGGCCGAGGTCGGCACCGAGACGGCGTTGTAGAAACCGCCGGCATCCCAGAATTTCGGCTCGGAGCAGCCCAGGCAGGGGTGTCCGGCCTCGACCGGCCAACTGGTGCCGTCGTTCCAGCGCATGGTCGCGCAGGCGTTGTAGGTGGTCGGACCCTTGCAGCCGAGCTCATACAGACACCAGCCCAGTCGCGCACCTTCGTCGTCGAAGGTCTTGGCGAAGAGCCCCTTGTCGTAGAAGGGTCGGCGATAGCAGCGGTCGTGGATCGACTGACCGAAGAAGGCCATCGGACGATTGTAGGCGTCGAGCTCGGGCAGACGCCCGAAGGTGAGGTAATGGGCGATGACACCCGTAATCACCATCGGGATCGGCGGACAGCCCGAGACGTTGATGACCGGCTTGTTCTTCACCAGATCCATCACCGACATGGCGCCGGTCGGATTGGGGTTGGCCGCGGGCAGACCGCCGAAGGTCGCGCAGGAGCCGACCGCGATGACAGCGGCGGCGTTCTCCACAGTCTCCATCAGCATGGCGTAATTGCTGTGACCGGCGACGGTCGAGAAGCCCGGGTTTGCGTCCGGTCCGGGGATGGAGCCGTCGACGATGACCAGATATTCGCCCGGATTCGCCGCCATCGCCTGCTCGCGCGCATGCTCGGCGGCATCGCCGGCCGCCGCCTGCAGGGTATGGTGATAATCCAGCGAGATGACATCGAGGATCAGATCCTCCACCGTGGGGGCATGGCTGCGGGTCAGCGACTCGGTACAGCCGGTGCATTCCTGGAACGACAGCCAGATGACCGACGGGCGTTTGGCCTTCTCCAGCGCCGCGGCGATCGCCGGCGCCATACTCGGCGGCAGCGCCATCATCGAGGCGGTCGCGGCACAGAACTTCAGGAAGCCGCGGCGCGAGACGCCACGTTCGCGAAGGCTCTCGCCGAGTGTTTTATCAGTGGGTTTGCGGGCAGCCATAGTCCCTCCTTCAGATGTCAGGACGCGAGAGGCGGGTCGCTCCGGCCCGGGTTCAAGCGGGCGTCGAGCGCGGCGATCGCGTCGTTCAGATCCTGCGGCTGCGGACACAGGATCTCGGGAACGGTCGCGATCTCGAGATGCAGGGCGAGGCGATGAGCCTCGGAATTCAGATAGTCCACCAGCCAGACCCCGGGGATGGCGGTCTCCTGGACCCGTGTCGGACCCATGGCCTCGACACTGGCCTGGACCTCGCCCGTACCCAGCACGGACAGCAAGCGCTCCAGGTCACCCGGACCGAACGGCATCGCCTTCAGATCGATCTTGGTGGTTTCACCGGTACTGACCAGACGCGCCAAGGCGTGCCGGACTTCATGCAGGACGGGCTCGGCGTTGCCGTACCCTTGCGGATGCGGATCGCCCTCGGGTGCAGCCGAGCCGTTTTCGACAACGACGGGAATCTGATCCAGCAATGACATTTGGCACACCTCGACCTATCCGCTTGGGATTCTAGGCGCTTTGCCGCCGGCCTGATTTGATGCAGCGCAGCTCATTAGCACGTTAGCAAACTCGAATGATCCAAACCGCGTCTGCGCTCGGGGTTGTGGATGCATCAAACGTCGAGCTCACTCGACAATGAGCATCTCGCTCCGGACGCGGTTTAAGCCAGCACGCCCGCCATCAGCTGCATGCTGATGCAGTGCAGGCTGCCGCCTTGGCGGATCAGCGGGCGGCAGTCGACGGCCAAGACGGCGCGGTCCGGGAAGAGACCGCCTAAGGTGTCGAGTGCCTCGGCATCGGCGGGATTGTCGTAGGTCGGGACGAGTACGGCGCCGTTGATGAGGAGAAAGTTCGCATAGCCTGCCGGGAGGCGCTCGCCGTCGCTGTCGAGAACGGGTACGGGGGACGGCAAGGGCACGAGACGGTAGGGATGACCCTGTGGGTCGCGCAAGGCCCGAAGCTCCTGCTCCATCGCCTGCAGCTCGGCGAAGTCCGCGTCGCGCGGGTCGGTGCAGCGGGCGTAGCAGAGTGTGTCCGGTGTGCAGAAGCGCACCAGGGTGTCGATGTGCCCGTCGGTGTCGTCGCCGCTGATGGCGCCGTGCTCGAGCCACAAGAAACGGCGAATGCCGAGACGCTCGGCGAGCATCCGCTCGATCGCGTCGCGCGTCAGGCCCGGATTGCGGCGCGTGTCGACCAGTGTTCGGGTGACCGCGAGCAGGGTGCCCCGGCCGTCGGTCTCGATCGCACCGCCTTCGAGGACGAGGTCGACGGGCTCGAGCGCAGTCTCGCCGAAGATGCCGCTCCCGCGTAGCGTCCCGGTGATGCGGTCGTCGCGGTCCGCGACGAATTTCCCGCCCCAGCCGTTGAAACGGAAATCGAGCAGGAGCGGCTCTCCCGCGTCCGTGCGCACGCCGATCGGTCCGTGATCGCGCGCCCAGGTGTCGTTGCTCGGGGCGATACCGAAACGCTGGTACTCGGGATCGGCCCCGGCGGCTGCGATGCGTGCGCGAACCGTCGCGGCGTGCTCGGCATCCCGACAGACGTTCAGGACCGGCTCGTAGCGCCCGATCAGGGCGGCGAGGTCGGCATAGAGGTGTTCGACCCGATCCAGCTCATCGGCCCAGTCGGTGTCCTCGTGTGGCCAGGTGAGCATGACCCCGCTCTGGGGTTCCCACTCGGCGGGGAATCGGCGCATGGCAGGCCTCTTAAACCGCGCCCGGCGCGGTAAGCGATGTTTTTCGATGGGATCGGCCCCGGCAGACGTGACGACCGCTGGCGCCGGAGAGGTTTAGTCGGGTTGTCGATGCGCCTATTCTATGCCGCGCGCTGGCCGTTACCGCCAGTTGAGTGCTTGCGACCAGAATCGCGTCTCGGCCTCGATCCCGACCCCTCCGTCCGCGACATGAATAACCATCCCGTCGATGATTCGCGGCGAGACGCCGTGCGGATGAATGTGCACCCGAACGAACTGGTGGCGCTCGAGGGGGGCGACGGTCTCGAGAAAGAGTCCGCCCGCACTGAAGTTTCTGATTCGGCAGTGCGTCCGGAAATGCTTGCCGTTCACGGCGAGGGTTGCGGGGATGTCGATCTCGCATCGATGATGCCATCGGCGTTCCATTCTCTAGAGTCCTCCTCTTCTGCTGGTTCGTGGGGCCGGGGAACCGTATTCGCGGAGTCATCTGGACCTCTGGATCAGGCGATTCAAAGACTCCGGCGCGGCCAAGACAATCCAATACACGATGCATCTCGCATCGGGCGCGTTTTAAGGACGCAGTCGGCACGCGAGCGTCAAGCGGACCAGGTCCGCGGTCGAACTCACCCCGAGCTTGCGCATCAGGTTGGCGCGATGGGTCTCGACCGTTCGGATACTGACGTTGAGCGAGCCGGCAATCGCTTTGTTGGTGTTTCCGGCCACGATCGCCTTGAGCACCACGCGCTCTTTGGCGGTGAGCTGCTCAAGCCGCTCGGCAATGATCCGCGGGTCGCCGATCTCGGCGCGGAAGCGTTCGTCAGCGGCGAGCGCCTTGCGCACGCTTTGCAGTAGATCCTGGTGATTGACCGGCTTCTGTATGAAATCGACGGCTCCGGACTGCATCGCCTTCACCGCCATCGGCACGTCGGCGTGTCCGCTGATCATGATCACGGGCAGGCCGATGCGGTGCGTGCACAGGACCTTGAGCAGCTCCAGACCGTCCATCTCCGGCATGCGCACATCCAGGACCAGACAGCCCGGACCCTCGCAGCCCGGATCGGCGAGAAACTCGGCCGCCGATCCGAAGACCTCCACCGGCATGGAGACCGATTCGAAGAGCCAGCGCAGAGACTCGAGCACGTCCTCGTCGTCATAGATCACGAATACGGTCGACTTCGGGCTCATTTCGGGTCTCCGATGGCGGCATCGGGTGGGCTATCGAGCGGGCGATCAACCAAACTCGCGGGCGACGTCGTTGGCGACCGTTCGGTCGAGTTGCCCGGGAGACGGCTCGGCAGGGTGAAGGCAAACACCGCACCGCCCCCCGGATTCGGCTCGGCCCAGATACGCCCGGCATAGTACTCGACGATGGTTCGACTCATCGAGAGTCCGATCCCGGTACCGCCTTCCTTGGTCGTGTAGAAGGCATCGAACAGACGGCTCGGGTCGGTCCCGTCAAGACCGACCCCCCGGTCGCCGACCGCGACACGCACCTGATGCGGGCCGGCGCGATCCACCGTAACAAATAAGTAACGCTCCGCGGGAGGCACCTCGCGCATCGCATCGATAGCGTTCATCAGGAGGTTGATCAAGACCTGTTCGATCTCGACCGGATCGGCGCTGGCGAATGGCGCATCAGCGCCGATCCGAATTTCGACCTTCACGGCGTTCGTCGTGATCTCCGGCCCGATCATGCCGAGCGCTGCTCGGCTGATCGCCTCCAGGTCGATCGGTCGGGGCGCGCTGTCGTGCTGCCTGGAGAAATCCCGAATCCCTTCGATGATCCGACCCGCACGCGCGGCGAGCCTGGAGATCTGGCGCAGCGCAAGACGCAGCGGCTCGATCTCGCCCGGCGCGCTGTCGAGGCGCTCGAGCGCCCCGCCGGCATAGGTGCTGATGCCCATGAGCGGCTGGGTGATTTCGTGCGCAATAGCGTTCGAAATCTCGCCCATGGTGTTGATGCGCCCGACCCTGAAGAGGGCTTGGCGGTGTCGAGACTCGCGCTCTTCAAGCAACTTTCGTGCGCTGATGTCCTCGATGACGCCGATGAAGTAGCGCAAGCTGCCGCTCGAATCGCGCACCGCTGCCATCGTCAGGTTGCACCAGATGGTCTGACCCGACTTGCCGATATGCCGCAGCTCCAGGCTTGGGCCTCCCTCTGGGTCTCCGTCATGTGCGTATGACGTGCCCGCGCCGATCCGCGCGATGTAGCGCATCAATCCATCGTGATCCTCCGGGTGGGCGAGACCGCGGCAGGTCCTGGCGAGCAGCTCTTCTTGGGTGTAACCGAGGATGTCGCAGAGCTTGCGGTTCACGCGCAGAAAACGGCCCTGTTGGTCGAGGTGACAGATTCCGACGGCCGCTTGCTCGAAGGTCGCGCGAAAACGCTCCTCGCTTTCGGTCAGCGCGCGCCGCACCGCGAGGGTGTCGAGGATGTCCGCGAGCCGTCCGGCAAGGGCACGCACCAGGGTCAGATCCTCCTCGCTCCAAGCGCGTTCGGCGCGGCACAGATGCAGGCCGAGCAGGTAGGGCCGATCACCCTCGGTTCGCACGGCGATGATCAGGCGCGAGCGCGGCGCGAATCCGGCGCCGAGCCCGGGGGAGGCCTTTGGATCCAAATCCTGCACCGGACCGGATACTTTTAGGGCCGAGCCGATCAGGCCGCGCAGCGGGTCATCCATCGGGATGGAGCGATCGAACAAAGGTTCTCCCGGGCAATCCGGAAGGGCGGACTCCGCCAGAATCCGTACCTCGGTCGCGTCGGGATCGCATGGATGGAGCAGCCAGGCGCGATCCGCACGCAGGAGGTCCTGCACGACCCGCAAGAGATCGATCAAGACCGCATGCGGGTCGAACGCGGCTGTTGCCGCGGCCGACAGCCGATCGAGCCCGCTGATCAGCCGATGCCTCGACTCCGCTGCTGCCGCTGCGATATCGCGTTGTCTGCGTTCATGCTCGGCCTGCTTGCGCTCGGTGATGTCCGAGACAATGATGCGGATCCGCGCCGGCGTGCTCGCGGACTCGAGCGCGCTTTCGAGCCTCAGGGTCGTCGGCTCCGCGCAGATCTCCGCCTTGTTCGTTCTCAACCGCAGCTCGCAGCCGTTGCTCGCCTTCGAGCGCAACGCGTCGGCAATATGGGCCTTCAGGAGCATGCGGTCGTCCGGGGCGATGTAAGTGCCGAACGCCCGACCGATCAATCGATCCCGCGATTGCCCGAGCAGCTTGGCGCCGGTCAGGTTGATGCCTTGGATCCTGCCCGCTCCGTCGATCGAGAGGTAGCCGACGGGAGCGAAATCATAAAGGTCCGCATAACGCTCGCGCGACTCCTCCAGGACCGCGCGCACGGCGAGCAGCTCACGGTTTTGCTGCTCGAGTTCGATCTGATGAACCTGCAGCTCGTGCACGAGGCGGGTCAGCTCGTCCGACTCGTTGCCGGTGCGCTCGAGCTCCGACAAGAGCCGCGTCAGTTGCGCATCGCTTGCTTGGTCGAATCTTGCCACTGGGGCGACACCTCCATTGTGCGGCCGGTGGTTTGGGTTCCGATGCCGGCGTTCGTAGATGCTGTGCTCGAAACCCTTTCCGGGTGTCGCTGTTCCGGGGTCTGTCGTTGTGTTTGGACGTCGCCGTTTCGTCACTAATGCCACGCGATCCGGGATCGACCACCGACTCTCGGCACAGCCCGAGAGATCGGCGCGCATGCACTCTGCATACCTCCATTTTAATCGACCCCGGCCGATCCTTGTCCAGCCGACCGGCGGGGCGGGGCTGAGCGGCCGCGGTCGAGTCGGTGCCGAGCAGCGGTCGACCGGGCGAGGATCCGGGATGCTTACATCAGTAAGGGTTTCAGGGTCGCACTGTCGATGTCGAGGCCGAAGATGCGGATCTGCTCCACGCCCTTGTCCTTCAGCGCCCGGGCGACCAAGACCAGGGCCGCGATCCCGGAGTCGAAGATTCGGTCGACGCCCGTCAGGTCGAGCGTGCAGGCGTCGATGCTCTCATCCACCGCTTGGCCCATCAACAGCAAGGCAAAGGCACAGCGCAGATCCAGCGAGCCGTCGATTCGGATGCGCAGGTGGCCGTCGTGGATCTCGTAGTCGAGATCTGCGGCAGGGGTTGCGATCCCGGTGGTCAGAGTGCTCGTTCGGTCGGCATCCCGGCGCCCGAGATCCTGGAGTCCACGGATCCTGGTCGCCTGATCGCCTTTGCTCTGCAAGGCCGAGGACGCCGTCGTCGCGCGCATCGAGTCGAGTCGTGTCATGGTGGTGCTCTCCTCCCGGTCGTCTGTCGTTCTGTTTCGGGCCGCGGGCGTCCTCCGGCCTCGCTCCTTAACCCCGCCGCGTCGGCGGATTTGTTCCGGTCCTTGCCGAGTGGCCCCTCAAGCCCAGGTCTTGACGAACCGCAAAGGATTTCTCCATCTTCAGCTGCCCGATCGACGGTCGCTTTAAATCCATGAGCGAGGAGGAGACCGCGCCGAAATGCTCGATCGAGAGCTCGATCCCGAACCCTCTCAACCGGCGAACCGTCTCCAGTGCGGAGACGGAGTCCGAGACAGGTTCCGTCTCCGTCAGCTCCGGGCTCACCAAGCGTGCATCGAGATCAAGCTCGTGCAGTAGGGCGTGGAGATCGGCGGCACAATCCGGGCATTCAAGTTCGCCTTTCGACAAATGAATCTTGATGCTTGTTCCCTCGTCGAGTCCCGGCCTGCCAACGCTTGCGCTGGGTGCAGGCGGTGCGCAGCACCCGGTCATCGATTCCGCGGATCAGCTCGTTCGCAGATGATGCCGCTGCGATCCAAGGTGCAATAGCCCACAGGTGCACGGTCCTCGAGTCGGGCATAGCAATCACGCGAGATCTCGAGCGCATGCCGCGCGCCTTTTCCCGGGGCGATTCGCCCGCTGGATTGTTGTCCTCCACGCCCCATCCCGGACGTTTCGTCATCTGTGTGCTCATGTGCGTCCCCTCCGGTCAAGTTTTATCACGCGTCAGATACCCGCACAGAGCCGCGAATGCCTGACGTGTGGAATCTAACCGGCGGATCACCCGCGCGCAGAGGATTCCGATGGTGGCGTTGCCCGACCTTCATATCGGACGTTTTTCAGCCGGAGTGTATGAGTAAAATGCTGATTCTTATATTGTGGCTTCATATGGGTCGACTCAGTAGTCTTACTGAACTGCCCCTGCAGCGATCCGGCGGTGTTTCTCGCCGTGCGTTGATAGGCCGTGCCAGCCATGTCGTGATGCCGCGATCCCGTATAAGGAGCCACCGATGAGCCCTGATCCGCATGCATCGCGTCATGCCTCGCCGCCGGAGTCTTCCTCCGAATCCTCGCAAACGCCCTCGTGCGCTATCGCGAGCGGGGACGCCGCTCCGGAGGTTCCCGCCGAGGGCGAGGCGCCTGCCCAACCCGGCGACGGCGAGCCCGAAACCCCGGCGTCCCGGGAGACCGAATCGGAAAACGGCCTCTTTCCGATCGTCGGGATCGGGGCCTCGGCCGGCGGGCTCGATGCCTTTCGCAGTCTGCTTCACCACCTGCCGACGCGCACCGGCATGGCCTTCGTGCTCATCCAGCATCTGGATCCGGCACACCCCAGCCTTCTGGTCGATCTGCTGGTCGCGGCGACCCGGATGCCGGTGCGTGAGGCCGTGGACGGCGAGCCGGTCGAGCCCGACCATGTTTACGTCATCCCGCCGAACTGCTCGCTCGGACTGCATCATCGGCGGCTGCTCGTGATGGCGCGCCAAGAGGATCGGGGACTGCACCTGCCCGTGGACGGCTTCCTGCAAACCCTGGCGGACGACTTGGGCCCGAAGGCCATCGGCGTGGTGCTGTCCGGGACAGGCTCGGACGGGACGCACGGGCTGAAGGCCATCAAGGCGGCCGGCGGAATGACCTTCGCCCAGGACCGACAGAGCGCGGAGCACTACGGGATGCCGGGCAGCGCGATCGCCGCCGGCTGTGTCGACCTGGTGATGGCGCCGCAGGAGATGGCGAGCGAGCTTGCACGCATCGCGCGTCACCCGTATCTGCGCCAGCCCTTGCGCATGACTGCGGATCTTCCGAGCGGTAACGAAGAGGATCTCGGCAAGATCTTTATGATGCTGCGCACGCACACCGGAAACGATTTCAGTTTCTACAAGCGCGACACCATCCTGCGTCGGATCAAGCGGCGCATGGCCGTACATCGGACCGACCGGCTTGCCGATTACGTGCGCTATCTCCAATCCGAGCCCGAGGAGGTCGGGAGACTGTTCGACGACCTGCTGATCAGCGTCACCGGGTTCTTTCGCGAGCCCGAGGCGTACGAGGCCCTGCGCGAGAAGGTCTTTCCGGTCCTTTTTGCGGAGCCGCACGCCGAGCACCCGGTGCGTGTCTGGGTGCCCGGCTGCGCCACCGGCGAGGAGGCCTATTCGATCGCCATCGCCATGATCGACGATCTGGGAGACCGGGCGACCGGGACACGCATCCAGATCTTCGGCACGGATATCGACGCGAAGGCGATCGAGATCGCCCGCACCGGTCTTTTTGCCGAGCCGCTGGTCGCGCACCTGGAGCCCGAGCAGCTGAGGCGTTTCTTCGTGAAGGTTGCCGGCGGCTATGAGGTCGCCAAGCAGGTGCGCGATCTGTGCATCTTCGCGGTGCAGAATCTGGTGAAGGATCCGCCCTTCTCCAGGTTGGATTTGGTCTCCTGCCGCAATCTCATGATCTATTTCGGGCCGCATTTGCAGAAGCAGGCGCTGCAGATCTTCCACTATGCCTTGGAGCCGAATCGGTTTCTGATGTTGGGCTCCTCGGAGTCCATCGGGGCACGGGCCGACCTCTTCGCGCTGCTCGACCACAAGAGCAAGATCTACACGAAAAAATCCAACGTGCCCCGGCTCGACCCCGCGCTCATGCCACGCGCGTTTCAATCGCCGCGCGATGTCCCGTTCGTCCCCGCAGCGGCGGGCGCGAACGAGCCGATCGATCTCGCCGAAGCGATCGATCGGATGATCCTCAAACACTACGGGCCGCCGGGCGTGGTGGTGTCGGGCGACCTGGATATCCTGCTGTTCCGCGGCGAGACCGGCCGCTATCTGGATCCTCTCCCGGGTGCGGCAACCCTGAATCTGCTCAAGCTGGCGCGTCGGGAGCTTGCGGTCGAGCTGCGCGCGGCCATCCGGGAGGCGCGTGCGAGCGGCGCGCCCGTGGGCAAGAGCCGCGTTTGGTATCGGCGCAACGGCAGCGATGCCTGGGTCGGTCTGCGGGTGCTGCCGATCGACGACGGCAGCGGGCCACCCGATCGGTTATTGGTGTTGTTCGACGAGACAGAGTCTGTCGAGCCGCGTGCCGGCGTCGTGACCGGTGCGACGAGCGAGGCCGCGGCGCCGGTGGACGAGCGCATCCTGGCGCTGGAGCGCGAGCTGACCTCCACGCGGGATTATCTCCAATCGATCATCACCGAGCAGGAGCGCAACAACGAGCAGCTCAGGTCCGCGAACGAAGAGGTCCAGTCCGCCAACGAGGAGCTGCAGAGCACCATCGAGGAGCTGGAAACGGCCAAGGAGGAGTTCCAATCCACCAACGAGGAGCTGGCGACCGTCAACTGCGAGCTGGAGAGTCGCAACCAAGAGCTGGCGGAGGCCAACAGCGACCTCGGCAATCTGCTCGTCAGCGTCCATGTCCCCATACTGATCCTGAGGCCGGATCTGCGCATCCGCCAGTTCACGCCGCAGGCCGAGCCGCTCTTGAACCTGATCTCCGCGGATCTCGGTCGGCCCATCGGCAACATCAAGCCGAATATCGAGATTCCCGATCTCGAGCGCCGGGTTCAGGCGGTCATCGACCAGGTGACGCCCCAGGCGCTCGAGCTTCAGGACAAGGGCGGCCACTGGTATTCGGTGCGGATTCGTCCCTACAAGTCCGCGGAGAACCGTATCGAGGGCGCGGTGCTCGCCTTCATCGACATCGACGAGGTCAAGACCTCCGAGGCTCGTCTGCGCCATGCCTTGGAGCAGGAGCAACGGCTCGTGGCCCTGGTGAGGGACTCCGACGATGCCATGACGGTGCAGGGCTTCGACGGCTCCATCCATGCCTGGAACCCGGCGGCCGAGCGCATCTACGGCTACGGCGAGAGCGACGCCCTGGCGATGTCGATCGAGCGCCTGATCCCGCCCGATGCGATGGCGCTCCATCGGGAGACGATCGAGCGCCTGCAACGCGGCGAGCGCGTCGATCCGTTCGAGAGCGTGCGGCTCCATGCAAACGGCAGTCGCGTGCCCGTGCTGATCCATCCCATCGCACTGTTGGATACCTGCGGAAACCCCTACGCGTTTGCGACCACCGAGTGCCCTGCAAGCAAGATCGACAGCTAAACCGCGTCCAGAGCGAGATGCTCACTTTCGAGTGAGCTCGGCGTTTGGTACATCCAGGGCCCTTGGCGGGGACGCGGTTCAGGAACGCTTCAAAAAATCGAAACCGCTGTGTTCACCGGCACACCGCCCCACGGTTTTCGGGCGCTGCGGCGACCTTTGTGGTTAAATCACGCGCCATGTTCCATCCCATCGCCATCTACATCGGCCTTCGCTACACGCGAGCGAAACGCCGTAATCATTTCATCTCCTTCATCTCGGGCACCTCGATGGTGGGCATTACGCTCGGCATCGTGGCGCTGATCGTGGTGCTCTCGGTGATGAACGGTTTCCACAAAGAGATCCAGGCTCGGATTCTGAGCATGGCCTCGCATGCCACGCTCGCCGATCCCTACGGGGGAGGCATCCAGGACTGGCGCAACGTGCTGGAGCGCGTTCGAGCCCATCCGAATGTCGTCGGCGCGGCACCCTTCGTCGAGGTCCAAGGGATGCTGGTCAACGGCTCGCAGGTCAGCGGCGCCCTGATCCGCGGCATCGTTCCGACGGAGGAAGACCAGGTCGCGGAGCTGCGACGAGATATGGTCATGGGCTCGGTGGACGATCTCGTCGAGGGCGAGTTTCGGATCATCCTCGGGCAGGATCTGGCGAATTTCCTCGGTGTGGTGCCCGGCGACAAGGTCACGGTCGTCACGCCTCAGGTGAGCGCAACACCGGTCGGGATCATGCCGCGGCTCAAGCGCTTCACCGTGAGCGGCGTCTTCTCGGTCGGCATGGCGGATTACGACCGCAATGCCGCCTTCATGCAGATGGACGATGCGGCCAAGCTGCTGAGCCTGGGCGATGCGGTCTCGGGTGTACGGCTGAAGTTGACCGACATGTGGCTGGCGCCGCGACTCTCGCGCGATATCGCCTACGAGCTGGACGGGGTCTATCGCGTCTTGGACTGGACGCAGGTCCACAGCAACTTCTTCAGCGCACTGGCGATGGAGAAGCGGATGATGAGCATCATCCTCTTCCTGATCGTGGCCGTGGCCGCCTTCAATATCGTCTCGACCCTGGTGATGGTCGTCACCGACAAGCAGGCCGACATCGCGGTGCTGCGCACGCTCGGTGCCTCGCCCGCGCGCATCATGGGAATCTTCATGGTGCAGGGGACCGCGATCGGTCTGGTCGGAACCCTGATCGGGATGGTGGCCGGTGTGATCCTCGCGCTCAATGTCGAGACCGTCGTCGCCGGGATCGAGGGGTTCTTCGGCGTGCACTTCCTGGATCCGACCATCTATTACATCAGCGCGCTGCCCTCGGACGTGCATCTGCAAGACGTGCTCTTCGTCGGTGGCGCGGCCTTCCTGATGTCCGTGCTCGCAACCGTCTATCCGGCTTGGCGTGCAGCCGCGACCCAACCGGCCGAGGCCCTGCGCTATGAGTGATCTCATGCCTGTGGTGGAGGTGCAGGGACTGTCGAAGACCTTCCGCCAGGGTCCGCTGGAGGTCGAGGTGCTGCGGGATGTGGATTTTCGCGTCGGTGCCGGCGAGCGGATCGCGATCGTCGGGGCCTCGGGCTCGGGCAAGAGCACCCTGCTGCATTGTGTCGGCGGACTGGAGCGCCCGAGCAGCGGGAGTCTGCGCTGGCTCGGTCAGGAGGTCAATCGGCTCTCCGAGAACAAGCGCGGGCTGCTGCGCAACCGCCATCTCGGCTTCGTCTATCAGTTCCATCATCTGCTCGCCGAGTTCACCGCGCTCGAGAACGTCGCCATGCCGCTGCTCATCGGCGGCAGCCGACCGGCCGAGGCGCGCGATCGCGCGGCGGCCTTGCTCGATCGCGTGGGTCTCGGCAGCCGGGCTCGACACAAGCCCGGCGAGATGTCGGGCGGCGAGCGTCAGCGTGCCGCGGTGGCGCGCGCCTTGGTCACCCATCCGGCCTGTCTCTTGGCGGACGAGCCCACGGGGAACCTCGATCGGGTGACCGCCGCCCGGGTCTTCGATCTGATGCTGGAGCTCAATGCCGCGATCGGGACCAGCCTGGTCATCGTCACCCACGACCGGGAGCTGGCCGGGCGCATGGATCAGGTCTGGCGATTGGACGACGGGCTGTTGTCGCGCGACGCCGACGCGCGATAGCGTTCGCGACGCTCGCGGATGCGGCGCATCAGACGCCGGCGCCAGATCGCCTGGACGGTCAGATAACCCAGTCCCGAGCAGATGATCCCGCAGGCCAGGCTGCCGAGCGCCAAGGGCCAAATCACTGCGAGCCAGTGATGCCAGTCCAGCCAGTACTCGAGCGCGAACTCGCCGGGCTCGATGCCGAGCATCCAACACCCCAGGCGATAGGCGAAATAGAACATCGGCGGGATCGTGACCGGATTGGAGATCCAGCACACCACCACCGAGATCGGCAGGTTCACACGCAGGACGATGGCCGCCCACGCGGCGATCAGGGACTGGCCGACCGGCGGCAGAAACATCACGAACAGACCGATCGCGGTGGCGCCCGAGACCGAGTGACGGTTTAGGTGCCAGAGGTTGGGGTCATGCAGGAGCTTGCCGAAGACGCCGAAATGCCGATTGGCCCGAAAGGTGCCGGCGGCAGGTAGGTTTCGCTTGAGCCATCGTTTCACGCCGCAAGTCCAGTGGATCTTACGCCAGAGGGGTAGGCCGCGGAGTATATAGCAGTCATGGACAGATGCAGTGATCCGGGTTGTCCGGGCCGGCGAAGGCCGTCGAGCGGCGGTGACGAAGCCCTCGCGGGGCGCCCTCGATGACCCGGAGCACGACCGGTGTCGGTCTCGCCTTCGCCTCCGGTGTCGCCGTCGTTTACCTGCTGCCGGGTCTGTTGCCTCTTGCCCCCGCTGGGATTGCTACGGTCCTTTTGGGGCTCGCCGCGTGGCGCTGGCGCGCCCTTCGACTGCCCTTCTGGCTGTTGCTCGGTGCGTTCTGGGCGCACTGGAATGCCTGCCTCCTGGTCTGCGCGCCCTTTCCGGATGAGCTGGCCCGCGCGCCGCTGGTCGTGGAAGGGCGCATTGCCTCGATCCCGACGGATTCGGGTCTTGCTCGGCAATTCCTGTTCGAGGTGGAGCAGGTCCGGCAGGAGGGCGAGCCGGTTCACTTCACCGGCCTCGTCCGGCTGTCCTGGTACGAGGATGCGCCGCCGCTGCGCGCGGGCGAGCAATGGCGTCTGCCGGTGCGGCTCAAGCCCCGGCACGGGCTCGCCAATCCGGGCACCTTCGACTTCGAGCGTTGGTTGTTCGAGCAGGGTGTGCAGGCGACCGGCAACCTGCGTCGGGGCGAGCCGCCGCAGCAGCTCGACGCGGGTGCCGGCCGCTATTGGCTCGACCGTCGGCGACAGGCCCTGTCCGAGCATCTCGCCCGGGTCTTGGACGGCGCACCGGCCTTGCCGCTCGTGCAGGCCCTGGTGATCGGGGATCGTTCGGGATTCGATCAGGACGACTGGGAGGTGCTCACGCGCACCGGGACCAATCATTTGGTCGCCATCTCGGGTCTGCACGTCGGCCTGATCGCCGGCGCGGCCTTCTTTCTGGTGCGTTGGCTGTGGTCGCGCAGTGCACGTCTTACGGTTGCATTTGCCGCACCGCGCGCGGCGGCGATGGGCGGGATGATCGCCGCGCTCGGCTATGCTGGACTGGCGGGCTTCGCGGTCTCGACCCAGCGTGCGCTCGTGATGATCGCGGTGGTCTTCGCGGCGCTTCTCTGGCAACGGACGCTGCGACCCTACCATGCCCTCGTGCTTGCGCTGGTCGGGGTGCTGCTGGTCGACCCGGGGGCGGTCTTGTCGCCCGGGTTCTGGCTGTCCTTCGGCGCCGTGGCGGTGCTCCTGTTCAGCCTCGGACAACGGCTGCCGAGCCGAGATCTCTGGACGCGCTGGGGTCATGCCCAATGGGCGGTCGGGATCGGCCTGCTGCCGCTGCTGTTCCTGCTCTTCGGACGGGCCTCGCTCATCGCGCCGCCGGTGAATCTGATCGCCGTGCCGCTCTTCAGTCTGATCCTGCTGCCGCTGGTCCTGGCGACGAGTCTGCTGAGCCTGATCCCCGGATTCGGTTCGGTCGCCTGGTGGCCGCTGCAGTGGACGGCGCATCTGCTCGGGTGGTGTCTGGACGGGCTTGCCCGGGTCGCCGACGTGCCGTGGGCCGCGATGACCCTACCCGAGCGTCCGCTCTGGGTATGGCTGGTCGCGGGTGCTGGGGCCATGCTGATGCTCGCCCCGCGCGGGTTGCCGGGGCGCTGGCTGGGTCTGCTGCTCGTCGTCCCGATGTTCGTTCTGGGCACGCCTCGGCCGGGTGACGGCGAGGCATGGTTCACCTTGTTGGACGTCGGGCTTGGCCTGTCCGCCGTGGTGCGCACCCGCGAGGGCACGCTCGTCTACGATACCGGTCCTGGATTTCCGAGCGGCTTCGATACGGGCAGCGCGGTGGTCGCGCCCTTCCTGGCGGCCCAAGGGGTGCGTCGGATCGAGCGTCTGGTCATCAGTCACGCCGACCGCGATCACGCCGGTGGGCTCGCCGGTCTGGCCGAACGTATCCCGATCGATCGTATCGACAGCGGAGAGCCGGCGCGCCTGGAGGTGCCGGGTGTCGAGCCTTGCCGGGCAGGGGAGGAGTGGGAGTGGTCCGGTGTGACCTTTCGGTTTCTGCATCCGGCCGACGCTGGATTCAGCGGCAACGACGCCTCTTGTGTGCTGCGTGTGGAAACCGGGGGCCGCTCGGTCCTCCTGACCGGCGATATTCAGGCGAGGGTCGAGCGTCGTCTGGCCCGTGAGTCGGGCGATGCGCTCGCGAGCGATGTGCTTGTCGCCGGTCACCACGGCAGCGCGACCTCGACGCATCCCGATTTCCTGGACGCGGTCGCGCCCGGGCTCGTCCTCTTCGCCTCGGGTTATGCCAACCATTTTGGCTTTCCCGTCGCCGAGGTGCGCGAACGGGTCTCGGCGCGCGGTATACCCGCGCTCGACACGGGTCTGGTCGGCGCCATCGAGCTGCGACTCGGACCGAACGGCGCCATCGAGGGCCCCTGGACATGGCGCGAGCGCGCCGGCCGATTCTGGACCCATCGTGCGGACGGTATACACTGACGCCTTTTCGACGAGGAGACGAGGGATTCATGGCGAAATATCAGGTCTACGGCATCGGCAACGCGCTGGTGGATATGGAATACGAGGTGGATGCGGCGGATCTCGGCATCCTGGGGATCGACAAGGGGGTCATGACCCTGGTCGACGAGGCGCAGCAAGCGTCGATCATGTCGCATCTCAAGCATCACCAACCCCAGCGCGGGTCGGGCGGATCGGCCGCGAATTCGGTCATCGCGCTCAGTCAGTTCGGCGGCAAGGCGTTCTACTCCTGCAAGGTGGCCGACGACGAGCTGGGTCACTTCTACATGGACGACCTGATCCGCGGCGGCGTGGACACCAACAACCATACCCGCAAGGACGAAGGCCATACCGGGCGTTGCGTCGTCCTGGTCACGCCCGACAGCGACCGGACCATGTGTACCTTCCTGGGGGTGAGCGGCGCACTATCCGCCAACGAGCTGGTCGAGGACGCGCTGCGCAACTCCGAATGGTTCTACACCGAGGGCTATCTGGTGACCTCGGATGCGGCCCGCGAGGCGTCCATCTCCGCCAAGGGGATCGCCGACGCGGCCGGGGTGAAGACCGCGATCTCGCTGTCCGATCCCAACATGGTGAAGTTCTTCAAGTCCGGTCTGCTCGAGATGATCGGTTCCGGGGTGGATCTGCTGTTCGCCAACGAGTTCGAGGCGATGGGTATGGCCGGCAGCGAGGATCTCGATGTCGCGGTGGAATACCTGAAGAGCATCGCTCGGACCTTCGCCATCACGCGCGGGCCTGAAGGTGCCTTGGTCTGGGACGGCGAACGCTTGATCGAGATTGCACCGATCAAGGTCAAGGCCGTGGATACGGTGGGTGCCGGGGACATGTTTGCCGGAGCCTTCATCTACGGACTCAGCCAGGGCTGGGACTTCGCGCGGGCGGGCAATCTGGCCTCCGCGGCCTCGGCAAAGCTGGTGACCAGCATCGGCCCGCGGATCGCGGCGGACGAGACCCGGGCGATCCTGAGCCGGTTTGACAGCTGACCGGGCGTCTTTCGAATCTGCTGAGCGATCGGCAGTTCGGTCAGCCCTCCGCTCGACCCGCACCCGGTTTGCCGACGGGCCTGTCCTTGTCCATCCCGATCGGCGAGCCTGCGTCGTTCGATGACCGCGGGTCGATCGGATATCCGCAGCTCGGAGCCGACTCCGTATAGAATTGCAATCAAGTATTTCTTGGCTGAACCGATTTCCTTCCTGACCCATGAAGACTCTCCTCGCGATCGATACCTCGGGCGACGCCTGCTCGGCGGCCCTTCTGTCGGGCGAGCGCATCGAGCAAGTGCTCGAGAGCGCCCCGCGTCGGCACGGCGAGCTGATTCTGGGCATGATGCAGCAGCTGCTGGACGATGCCGGGACGCGTCTGGACGCGCTGGACGCGATCGTCTTCGCGCGCGGTCCCGGATCCTTCACGGGTGTGCGGATCGCGGTCGCCGTGGCGCAGGGGGCCGCCTTCGGGGCCGGGTTGCCGCTCGTGCCGGTCTCGACCTTGGCCGCGATCGCGCAGGGCGAGTTTCGGCGCAGCGGCGAACGGCGCCTTCTCGTGGCTCTGGATGCGCGGATGGGCGAGGTCTACTGGGGGTGTTTCGAGATCGACGCACGCGGCTTGGCCGTGGCGCGCTGCGAGGAGCGCGTGTGTCCTCCGGAGGCGGTCGAGGCACCGGACGGCGAGGGCTGGTTCGGTGTCGGGCCGGGCTGGTCGGTCTACGGCGCCGAGCTTGCCGCGCGCACCCGTGTGGCCCCGAACCACTATGCCGGCGAGGCGTTCTGCGAGGCTCGAGATCTGGCCGTGCTCGGCGCTGCCGAGCTGGCCGCGGGGCATGCAGTGCCGCCCGAGCGGGCGGCACCCGTCTATCTGCGGGATCGCGTTACGCGGGTCGGCTGAAGGTCTGGCCGTGAACCCGTTGACGTTCCTGGTCGTGCCGGCAGTGGCGCTTGAGACAACTGATGACGTAGTGCAACAGGGTTCCGCCGACGGCGAGGAACACTGCCGCCCCGGCCGCCAATCGGATGGTGGGCTCGACCTGGGAGAGGCCCAGCACCAGCCAGGTAATGAAGGCCAGTACGCTGGAGATCAGCAAGACCATGACGAAGGGCAACGGGGAACGACTGCATTTCGGGCACAGCTTCATGGATTGGACTCGTTCGACTAGGGTTCAGTGGAGGGTTCTTGCTTGTTCTCGGATTTCGGCCGTCTGCGTCCGTTTCCCGGCTACCGCTTTCGTCTCTCCTCGATACTTAGACATGTCTTTTCGGTGGATGGCATTGAGAAACGTCAATCTGAAGGCTTGGCTTGCCGTTTTCCAGCCCATCGTCCGGGTCGGTCGCGATGGCTGAGGTCGCCTATGCGCGCCGTCTGCTCCTCGAGGTCTTTGCCGCGGCACTGCGTGCGGTGCAGGGGCGTGCGGTTGTCGGGCAGGCGCTCGCCACGCGTCCCCTGCACGGCGGCTCCGTATGGATCTGTGCGATCGGCAAGGCCGCGCAGTCCATGGCGCGGAGTGCCTGCGATGCCTTGGGTCCGCGCGTTGTCGGCGGCCTGCTGATTACCAAACCCGGTCATCTGGATCACACCGCCCCGGCCGCG
Source organism: Thiocapsa sp. UBA6158 (assembly GCF_002423035.1). Classification (GTDB taxonomy): domain Bacteria; phylum Pseudomonadota; class Gammaproteobacteria; order Chromatiales; family Chromatiaceae; genus Thiocapsa. Next base: position 26,576 of record NZ_DIUM01000108.1, on the reverse strand, counting down.
CTCGGGATCGAGAGCCTGCTCGGCGGTCATCCCGTGCCGGACGCGGGGAGTCTGGCGGCAGGTCGGCGCTTGATCTGCGCGCTTGGCGCGTTGCCGCCGCAGACCGAGGTGCTCTTCCTGATCTCAGGCGGGGCCTCGAGTCTGGTGGATGTGCCGATCGCCGGATTGGATCTCGCCGATCTGCGGCGCATGAACCAATGGCTGCTCGGCAGCGGCTTGCCCATCGACGCGGTGAATCGGGTGCGCAAGTCGGTCTCTCGGATCAAGGGTGGGGGGTTGCTCGGCGCGCTCGGCGACCGGCCGGCCCGCGTGTTGGCGATCTCGGATGTGCCGGGGGATGATCCGGGCGTGATCGGCTCCGGGTTGCTGGTTCCCGAGGTCGGTCTGGCCGAGGGGGTTGCGGGGCTTGATCTGCCGACCTGGCTTTCCGCGTGGGTCGAGCGCGGATTGGCGGAACGGGGACCGTTGCCGACGCGCGGTCCGCAGATCGAGCTAGTCGCGACGCTGGAAACCGCCAAGTTCGCTGCGGCCGAGGCGGGGCGCCGTGCGGGTCTCGCGGTTCGGGTCGATTCTCAACCGGTCGAGGGCGATGCCGCGCTCGCCGGTCGACGTCTGGCGCGTGCCTTGCTGGCCGGCCCGCCGGGTCTCTTGATTGCGGGCGGGGAGACGACGCTGCGTCTGCCCGATGCGCCGGGGCGAGGCGGTCGCAATCAACACCTGGCTCTCGCGGCCGCGATCGAGCTTGCCGGTCACGCCGATGCCGCCTTGCTGAGCGCAGGGACCGACGGGACCGATGGGCCGACCGACGACGCCGGGGCCTTGATCGACGGTGCCACGCTGGAACGCATCCAAGACGCCGGACTCGACGCCGCGGATGGGCTGCATCGCGCCGATTCGGGCACACTACTCGAGGCGAGCGGCGACCTGATCCGCACCGGACCGACGGGAACCAACGTGATGGATCTGATCCTGGGGTGGCGCGGATGACCCAAGTGCAGGGCAACCTCTTCGATACGGCAGCCGCCTGTCTCGGCGAGCCGGATCCGGCCCGCAAGCAGGCCGCGACCCAAGCGGCCGCCGAGCAATGGCAAGCCGGGTGCCTGCTTGCGGATGCGGCGAGCGCGGCCCCGATCCGCGATCTGCCGGGGCGTCCGGTGCGGCCTGAGCTGGTTCCCCCGCGCGCACTCAAGGCGCGCAAGCTCACGAGCCGCGAGGGCCGGGCCGCCATGATCCACGCGGTCGCCCACATCGAGTTCAACGCCATCAATCTCGCCTGGGACGCGGTCCAGCGCTTCCGCGAGATGCCGACTGACTTCTATGCCGATTGGATCCAGGTCGCGGCCGAGGAGGCGGAGCATTTCGGCCTCATGCGCGACCGTCTTCGGGATCTGGGCTACGACTATGGCGATTTCCCCGCCCATGACGGTCTTTGGGAGATGGCGCGTACGACCGCCCACGATCCCTTGGTGCGCATGGCCTTGGTCCCGCGTGTCCTGGAGGCGCGCGGTCTGGACGTGACGCCCGGGATGATGGCACGCTTCGAGGCGGCCGGCGACCCGGAAACAGCGGCTTGCCTGGGTGTCATCCTGCGCGAGGAGGTCGGCCACGTCGCCGTCGGCTCGCGTTGGTTCAAGCGGCTGAGCGAAGGGCGCGGCCTCGACCCCGGCCCGCTCTATTTCGATTTGCTGCGCGAGTACATGCGCGCTGATATCCGCTGTCCGCTCAACCTCTCGGCCCGTCGCGAGGCCGGTTTCGACGAGATCGAGCTCGCTCGTTTACAGGCGCTGTGTCGGGCGGGGGAGGGCGCGTGAGTCGGCTGATCCATTCGATGGATAAACAAAGCTGGTGGCCGGCAGCTGGAAGCCGGAATCTTTCCCCGGACCGACTGGATCTCCAACGCGAGGAACCGGCATGGCTCGTATCAAGCTCGAATTTCCGAATCCCGAAGGGCACACGCTGGTCGGCCTGCTCGAGACGCCTCCGGATCGCGTGCCGACGGCCCGTTATGCCCTCTTCGCGCACTGCTTTACCTGCAGCAAGGATCTCGCCGCGGCGACCCGCATCAGTCGGGCCCTGGCCGCGCGCGGGATCGCCGTACTGCGCTTTGACTTTACCGGACTCGGCAACAGCGACGGCGACTTCGCCAACACCAATTTTTCATCCAATGTTGCCGACCTGCTCGCCGCGGCGAGCAAGCTCGAGGAGGACTACGAGGCCCCGGCGCTCCTGATCGGGCACAGTCTGGGCGGCGCGGCGGTGCTGGCCGCCGTGCACGCGCTCCCGTCAGTCGAGGCGGTGGTGACCATCGCCTCCCCGGCGACCGCCTCGCATGTCCAGCACCTCCTCAGCGGGGCGCGTGGCCAGTTGGAGGAGACAGGCGAGGCCGAGGTGCAGATCGGGCAGCGGCGCTTTCGTATCCGCAAGCAATTGCTCGATGACTTGGATCAATACGCCTCGGCGGACCACATCCGTCACCTCAACCGCGCCCTTCTGGTCTTCCACTCGCCGCTCGACACCATCGTCTCGATCGGGGAGGCCGGAAAGATCTTCCAGGCGGCGCGGCATCCCAAAAGCTTCATCTCGCTCGACAAGGCCGACCATCTGCTCGCCAATCGCGAAGACGCCGAGTACGTCGCCGAGACACTGGTCGCTTGGGCGAGCCGTTATCTGGGACTCGGCAAGCACGGCTTCGAGCAGAGCATCGGGACCGCACCTCGGGTGGCCGAGAAAGAGGTCCTGGTCACCGAGCTCGACACCCGTTTCCAGCGCGGACTCTATACCCATCGCCATCAATGGTTGGCGGACGAGCCCAAGTCGGACGGTGGCTCGGATCTGGGACCCACACCCTACGATCTGCTCTTGATGTCGCTCGGCGCCTGCATCTCCATGACCGTGCGGACCTACGCCCGGCACCAAGGGGTTGCGTTGGATGATGTCGAGGTGCGTTTGAGTCAAGACCGAGCTCACGGCACGGACTGCCGCGACTGCGAGGGTGAGCACGAGGGCAAGCTCGAGCGCATCGAGGTCGGTCTGAACATCCTCGGTGCCCTCACGCCCGATGAGCGCATCCGTCTGCTCGAGATCGCTGCCCGCAGCCCGGTCTATCGCATGCTGGCTGCCTGCATGAGCGTGCGGATCGGCTTCGAGGAGGAGCCGTCGGCCCCCTGAGCGCACGCCCAAGCCGAGGCCCGAGGGCCGAATGATCGCGCGCCGTTGAAGTGACGGCCGGGCCCGCGTAGCATCCCGCCCGCTCCCGCCTACGCGGCTCGCAATCGTCGCACGCCGACTCAATGGCCTGAAGGTAAACCGGAACCTCGACATGAAACGAATCGAACACTTTCTGGAGTTGTTGATCTTCAACAGCCGTTGGCTGCTTGCGCCCTTCTATCTGGGCCTCGTCCTGGCCATCGCCTTGCTGCTGGTCAAGTTCGTCAAGGAGTTCATCCACTTTGTCCCGCTCGTCTTCGCCGCCGAGGCCGGCGAGGTGATCATCGGGCTGCTCTCCCTGATCGACGTCGTGATGATCGCCAACCTGGTGCTCATCATCGTGTTGGCCGGTTACGAGAACTTCGTCTCACGTATCGACACGGGCAATCACGAGGATCGCCCGGGCTGGATGGGACACGTCGGTTTTGCCGAGCTGAAGATGAAGCTCATCGGCTCCATCGTCGCCATCTCCGGCATCGAGCTGCTCAAGGCCTTCATGTACGTGGACCGCCTGACCAACGAACAGCTGGCATGGAAGGTCGGAATCCACATGACGTTTGTGGTCTCCGGTGTCTTGTTCGCGCTGATGGATCGGATCTCGGCGGATAAGGCGAGCAATCGCGGGGACGATCATTGATCGACAGTCCACCCGACCGGCCGGCATGATGAACTCGGCGTTTCGATGTTGAACACGTTCGGCGGGAAATGAAAGACGTCAATGGCTACGCGTCAAGCCTTTACCCGAGATGAGATCGTGCTCTGCATCTATGCGGCGCGATACGACATCGCCGAGATCGGAGGCATCGAGACTATTTACGCGCTACGGTCACGCAGTCGCTCATCAATCAGCATGAAGATCCAGAACATCGTCGCGATGTGCGACGACGCAGGGATCAGTCGAAACCCGACTCAGCGCAGTCTGACGGGACGTCCGGCCGGAGAGACCGGCAGGCGGACCAACTGGGCCGAGCTCTCGGACTATGCCGGCGTTGATCGGCACAGACATCTTCTGGAGTGTCAGGCCATTATCGCGAAGGCATTTTCCTGGCCGGGGGAATTGACCGATGGCTCGACATTTTTCGAAGGTGCCAAACGCCGCGTGACGGTCAATGCCTACGAACGTGACCCAGCCGCTCGCCAACGCTGCATCGAACACTATGGGTGCGCATGCATCATCTGCCGATTCGATTTCCCGGCGTTGTTCGGCCCGGTCGCAGAGGGCTTCATCCAGGTGCACCATCTCACACCCTTATCGGAGATCGGTGCCCGATATGCCGTGAACCCGATCACTGACCTACGACCTGTTTGCCCGAACTGCCATGCCGTCATCCATCTCGGAGGATGCACACGTTCGATCGACGAGGTCCGTGAAATGGTGCAGTCGCGAGCGTCGCGTTAGGCGCGTCGGCACGACGCTCGATCTTTTCCGACTCGCGCGATGTACGCCGTAACCCGACCTTTTGCTCACCCCTTCGGAATGTATCGATACAGATTCCAAGTGTGCAACGGACGCGCACAGGGCGCCTCCGCCGCTTCGCTCAGCGGCTGCCCGGCGCAATCGAAGAGCCTGCGATGGGTATCGCTGTGAAAACCCACGATGGCCGGCGGTGCGCCGAATCCGGAGACCAGCCAGAAGGGTGAATCGACCGACTTCGGATCCAGTGGCGGTGCGATCCGGCCCCGCAGATACTCGGAGGGTCGGGTGAGGCCAGGCCATTGGGTCGTGGTGTCCAAGCTCGGCGCGTAGAAGCGAAGCATCGCCGTTGTTTGGTAGCGGTCTGCAAAGACGGGCTCCTCGAGCGTGCCGAGGATCTCGGCCAATTCTCGGAATCCATGGGTCTCGCGCAGAACGCGATTCTGACTGTCTCCGAGCGGCAGTGACGCGGTCGCTGCATGGAAGGCGTAGAGACTCAGAAGCAGCAGATTGCCCAGCGCGGCGGCGAGGACCCAGGGGCGCAGATTGCGCAGCAGCAAGGTCGCCAAGGGCGCCGCGGAGATGAGGTAGACGGCGGGCCAATTCGGCTCCACCTCGCTGCCGGTCGCGACCAGGGCGAAGAATCCCAAGGGGAAGAGGGTTGCAGCCCACAACAGGGCCTTGGCGTGACGAGCGAGTGTCGCGGTGATCTCATGGCTCGGCTGGTTGTCTCGCGCCCGGTTGATCAAAGGCGCAAGGAGCAGGGGAATTGCAATCAGTCCCCAAAACGCGAGCTGGGTGCCGAGATAACCCGAGAGGCTGCCTAGGCGTTCGCCGACCGATTTGGGGCCGACGTGCTCGATGGCACCGGGGGCGCCGACCGGAAGCGCGCCGACCTCTGTCGAGAAGCCGTGCCCGAACTGAAAGCGCATGGTCAGCCATTCGTTCTGCTGATTCCAGAGGATGTTCGGCGCGAAGACCAGCAGCGCGACGAGTCCGCCGAGGTAAGGCCAGCGCGTGCGCAGCGCGCGCGGGTCGCTTGCGATGATGGCCAAAAGCAGCACCGGCCCGATCAGGACCATGGTGTATTTCCCCAGCAGACCGAGACCCACCGCTGCACCGGCGCTGAGCCAACGTCGACGCTGGCCGGCAAGCGCGCGCTCGCTCTCGTGCAGGGCGAGCGCCCAGGCCAGGCCCAGCACGGTGTCGGGTGTGGTGATGATGCCGCCGGCGAATCCGGGAATGGTCGCGAAGACCATGACCAGCGCCAAGGCTAGATCGCACGGAGCCGTAAGGCCGCAGTTGCGGAAAAAGCGCGCAAGGATGAGCAGCGTCAGGGCGCTTGCGATCAGTGTCCCCGCGCGTGCCGCGAGCGCGGACCCCGGGGCGAGCCAGGTGCCGATGCCGAGCAGTGCCACACCCGGAGGATGGTCGAAATAGCCCCAAGCGAGGCTGCGTGCCCAGTCGAAGTAATAGGCCTCGTCCTGCGTAACGGGTAGGATCGCGGCGACACCCAGCCGCCACGCCGTCATGGCCGCGATCAGGGCGAGCAAGAGACCCCAAGCCTGACGGGGTGTATCGATGCCTCGGGTCGTTTCCATGGTCTCGTGACTCGCTGGGTTGTCTGATTCGGCGGATCCGATCCGGGCTGCGATCGGTCGAGGTGGCGGGAACGCGGTCGCGTTAGAATAAAGACTTCTCGGAGCCCGGATCTGCCGTCTCGTCACCGTTCCGCGTCCGCAGCCGCGGGCGGCAGTCTACTTCAAAGGCGCGCCCCGTACGTTTCTTCCCTCGACGAATCGAACCTCCGCTTATGGCCAACAGGATCTCGGATCAGCCGATGCCTCAACACCACTGCCGTCCGCCCGAGTTGGCCGTCATCATCCCGACCTATCAAGAAGCGGACATGGTGGACGAGGTCGTCCGGCGGGTCGACGCTGTGTTGGAGGGGATCGATTGGGAGCTGATCTTCGTCGACGACGACTCGCCCGACGGGACCTCGGACCGGGTCCGCGCCATTGCACGACAGGATCGGCGTGTCAGGTTGGTGCAACGTATCGGCCGACGCGGGCTCTCCTCGGCCTGCATCGAAGGCATGATGTCGAGCGCCGCACCCTTCCTGGCGGTGATGGACGGCGACCTCCAACACGACGAGACCCTTCTGCCCCGGATGCTCGAGGTCATCAAAGCCGAGAATCTGGACATCGTGGTCGGCAGCCGCTATGTGTCCGGCGGGGGTATGGGTGACTGGAATGCCCGTCGACAATCCATGAGCCGGTTCGCGACCCGGATCGGCCAGTCTCTGATTCATGCGGACCTGCAGGATCCGATGAGCGGGTTCTTTCTGGTGCGCGCCTCGGTCGTCCAGGGATGCGTGCGGCGTCTCAGCGGTGTCGGCTTCAAGATCCTGCTCGACATCTTCGCCGAAGCCGAGCAACCCCTGCGGTTTCGCGAGCTGCCCTTCACCTTTCGCGCGCGCGAGGCGGGCAGCAGCAAGCTCGACAACGCGGTGCTCTGGGAGTATCTGCTGATGCTGACCCAGAAGCTGATCGGCCCGCTCATTCCGGTGCGCTTCATCGCCTTCGCGGCGATCGGCGGCCTCGGTGTCTTCGTGCACATGGCCGTACTCTGGCCCATGCTGACCCTGCTCGGCACAGGCGCCTTCCTCATCAGTCAGGCCGCAGCAACGCTGGTCGCCATGACGAGCAACTTCTTCCTGAACAATATCCTGACCTACCGTGACATGCGTCTGCGCGGTCGGCAGTTGATCTGGGGCTGGCTCTCCTTCGTTGCCGCCTGCAGCGTCGGAGCCCTGGCCAACGTCGGCATCGCCAACTATCTCTTCCAAGGCGGACATTCCGGCTGGTTCCTCTCGGCGCTCGCCGGGATCCTGGTCGGTGCGGTTTGGAATTATGCGGTGACCGCGGTCTATACCTGGAAGCGGCCGCGGGCAGGCTAGGTCTGGGGTTTGTTGCCCGGCTGCGGTGATGAGTCGCCGGTCCAGTTCTCGATGACCGGAGCAGGGTAGTCCTTGAAGTCGTGAGTCGGCCTTAGCCTTCCCGCCGGCCGGGCCTTCGAATGCCTCCCGATCGACACCCGGCCTTCGGAGCGCTACCGGCCGGATCGGAGCGAAGGCGAAAACGTCGCAAAACCGCTTTCAAGCCCCGGTCGTGGCTCGGTCCCCGTGAGGTCAAGGCGATCGAGCCGTCGCAGCGCGTCGAAACAATCCCCTACCGGACGTTGAACCGGTTTAGACGCCTCCGGCATGCACGATTTCGTAGTAGAGTTTTTCCAACTCGAGTTTGTGTTTGGTTTCTTCGCTGGCGAGGAAGGTAAAGAGATCGCGGATCGCACCGTCCGGGGTCGTGTTGGCCAGTTCGCGATAATGGGTCATGGCCGCGTGTTCGCGCCCCATCGCGTATTGCAACACGGTCTGGTCGTCGGGATTCTCGCCGAGGTCGGGCAGATGCAGACAATCGGAGAATTGGCTGTCGCTGGCCGGACGCTCGATCTCGGCCTTGATCTGTTCGGCCAGATCCGCGCGCGCGGCCAAAGCGCTGAAGAGATCGAAATGGCCCTGCTCCTCGACGGCAAGCTCCTCGACCAGATAGCGAATGTTCTTGCTGACGCGCGGAATCAGGGCGGTGTAGAAGTCGCGCGCGCTGGCTTCGAAACCGGTGGCGACTTCCAGCACTTCGCGCAGCGTCGTCTTGCCGCGCAGACGCTCGATGCCGTGGCTACCCTCGCTCATGGTGCTGCCCCATTTCGATTTCAGGATGGTTACAGGTTCGCCCGCAGCGCCGCGTCGATACTCGACGCGATACGATGACCATCGGCGACCGCCGTGACGACGTCCGGACCTCGGGTCATATCGCCCGCCGCCCAGAGCCAGGATTCGCTGGTGCGCCCGCCCGCGTCCACCTGGAGCCGACCGCGATTCCAGGCCAGGGCTTCGGTCAGGTCCGTGCCCAACAGAGCGGTATCGGTCATCTGGCCGATGGCCTCGACGATCATGTCGCCGTGATGAATCTGCTCGTCGGTCTCGTCATAGATAGGCGCGAAGCGCCCTTGCTCGTCGAAAATGGCCTTGACCCGCCAGGTTTTCAAGGCGCGCAAGACCCCGTCCTCGATCACCGCCTCGCGCGGGCCGCGGGCATCCAGGATCACCACGCCTTCTTCCAGGGCTTCCTTGATTTCATCCGGATCGGCCAGGAAGTGATCGAGATCTTCCAGGGCCGTGACCGTGACCCGGACCTCTCCGTAAGCCGCCCGCTGCAGCCGGGCCAGGGTCCGCGCGATATCCATGGCGACATTCCCGCCGCCGATGACGACCGCCGAGCGCGGCGTGCCGATCTCCAGGCCGGCCGTCACGTCGCGCAGCAGATCGACGGCCTTGCGCACCTGGGGATGGTCGCTGCCCGGAATCCGGGTACCGCGCCCAAGTTGCAAGCCCAGCGCCAGCAGGACCGCATCGGACTGGGCACGCAGTGCGTCCAGCGGCAGATCCGCGCCGATCCGAACATTGCATTGGATCTCGACACCGAGCGAACGAATCGCCTCGACATCGCGGTCGATCACCGCATAAGGCAGGCGATATTCGGGAATCCCCCAGCGCGTCATGCCGCCGGGTTGATCAAGCGCCTCGAACACCCGCACCCGATGGCCGGCTTTGGCCAGATCGAACGCGGCGGTCAAACCCGCCGGCCCGGCGCCGACGATGGCGACACGCTTGCCGGTATCCGGACCCGGCTGGCCGACCGCGGCCTGGAGATCTTCGCTCGAGGCCTGATCGAGGATGTGGCGCTTGAGCCAGCGGATCGCGATGGGATCGCCCTCGTGACGCGCGGCACAAACGCTTTCGCATTTGTGGGTGCAGACGCGCCCGCAGATCCCGGAAAAGGGGTTGCTGCGGTAGAGCAGCTCGACGCCCCGCCGATAATCGCCCTCGCGAATTGCGGCGATATACTCGGGCACCGCCATGTGGGTCGGACAGGTCGCGACACAGAGACCGCAGGCGACGCAGCGATCCGCTTCCAGACGTGCTGCTTCGATCGAATAGCCCTGCACGATTTCCGCGAATGAGCCGATGCGGGTCTCGGGTTCGAGCTCAGGCATGGCCACCCGGATCCGGCCCGCCAGCCGATGCCCCTCCGGACGGCGATAGCCCAGGGTGCTGTCGTCCCAGGGTTTGGCATCGACACCAGGGATGAAGCGAAACACATCCGGATCGCGATCGAACCAATGATAGGCATTCGACATCGACAGCGAGCTGGTCATGCAGATATCGACGCAGAGCGCGCACCAGCAGCAGCGTCCGTAGTCGATGCGCGGACGCAATCCCGAATCGCCGTGCCGGGTCGAAATGCCCTCCACCGGCACCATGTCGATCGCGCCGTTCTGGCAGATCGCTTCACAGGTGCCGCAGCCGATGCATTTCGCGATGTCATTCTGGTGGAAACCGCGATACCGCGGTGCGCCTGGACGCTCGTTGAACGGATCTCGAATGGTGACCGGATCGCGAAACAGGTTCTTCCAGGCTGTAAAGGGCGAAAGGACGTCACGGACACTCATGGCAGCGGGACTATCTCTCGATTTCGGGCGGATAGGTATGCAGGGAGACCATGAGCGCGGCGACATCGGAGATATTCGCGTTCACGATCATGCGCTCCAGCAAGGCCATCGCATGGGTATAGGAGGGGCCCCGCACATTGACGCGACGGGGATAGCCGCTGCCGTCGGTGACCAGATAATAGCCATATTCGCCGCGCGAACATTCGCCCCGGATATAGGTCTCGCCAAGCGGGATCTTCCAATGCAGGACATTCGGCACTTCGGCCATGAGCGGGCCGCTGTGGGGCATCCTGGCCAGGATCTGGCGAATCAGATCGATCGAAACCAGCAGATCCCGACGCCGCACATCGGCCCGCGCATAGACATCGGAGTCCGTGGCGACGACGGGCTCGAAGTCGAGCCCGGGATACACCAGATAGGGCTGATCCCGGCGCACGTCCTTGGACATGCCAGCAGCGCGGGCGTTGGGTCCGGTGACGCCATAGGGATCGAGCCAGTCGCGCTCGATCACGCCAAGTCCACAGGCGCGGGTCTTGAACACCGCGTTGCAGAACAGGGTGTCGTAAACATCCCGCATCACGGTTTCGAGCTCGCGCAGGGTCTCTTCCAGACGCGTCGCGAAACCGTCCGGCAGTCCGTCGCGGACACCGCCGGGCAGGATGAACATGTGGTAGATGCGCCCGCCGGTCAGTTCTTCGAAGCGGTCCAGCATCAGATCACGGGCATAGGTCGTCCACTGCCCGATGACACCCAGTCCGAACGCACCGGCCTGGCCCCCGAGATACATCAGATAACTGTTGATGCGCCCCATTTCGAGGATCAGTGTCCGTATCCAGTCGGCCCGTTCCGGTACCTGAATGCCGGCGAGTTCCTCGACGGCGGCCGCGAAACAATATTCGTTGAAATCCGGTTCGGGCACGCAGATGCGGCAGACGATCGGAAAACATTGGATGAAGGTGCGCCGCTCCATCAATTTCTCGAACCCGCGGTGCAGATAGCCGACATGGGTCCGGCCCTCGACCACTTCGTCGCCGCAGACCGTCAGTTCCACCGCCATATTGCCGGTAATGCCGGGATGCTGCGGTCCCTGCCAGAGCTTGAGATATTTGCCCGAGGTCAGATCGATGTCGAGCGAGCCATCCGCCCTGGTCTGGGGATACTGGCTGCGGTCTGGAGTGAACAGCGCCATGTCAATGTCCGCCCGGATCAAGTTGCTGCTGCATATAGGCCGCCGGATCCCGGGTGACGCGTCCCGGCCGTTCGCGATAAGTCTCCCGCGCATAGGCCAGGGTATCGAAATCACGCCGATAGGGTGGTATTTCACGCCAGCCTTCGAGTATGAAATCCTCGTGCAGGCGCGGACTCCCCGGAAAATCGATGCCGAACATTTCGCGTAATTCGCGCTGATAGGTCGCGGCCGTTGGCCAGAGATCATGGATGCTCTCCATGCTCGCCGGGTCACGCGCGATCCGCGCGCGCAGCCCGAGATCGCACGCGCGCCGCCGATTGCAGAGCAGATAGGTGAGCTGAAACTCACCGGTCTCGATCCAATCGACAGCGGTCAGGAGCACCAGATGAGTGAAGCCTTCCTGATCGCGCAGATGCAGCAGCACCGACCGTAACTGCGCCAGGGGAACATCCACGAAGGCGAGATCGGGACGCCGTGCGATCCAGTCGCCCAGCGGAAAGCGTGTCTTCAGGCGGTCGTACAGGTCGTGCATCGTGACTCTTTACCAGTTGTAATCAGGCATGTCCCAATCATGGATGACGCGCTTCTGGTTGTCCTTGTACCAGGCGAAGTTGCGCGCATAGTCATTGGCACCCTCGGCCTGGCCGGCGCGAATGATGCGCTTGAGTTCCATGAATCCATGCAGCAGTGATTCGGGGCGCGGCATGCAGCCGGCGATATAGACATCGACCGGCAGATAGTCGTCGAGCCGTTTGATCGTATTGTAGGAATCCCAATACATGCCGCCATTGATGGTGCAGGAGCCCAGCCCGACGACATATTTCGGATTCTGCATTTGCTCGTAGGAGCGGATCACACGCTTGAGCGTCTTCACCGACAGATAACCGGAGATCACGAACAGATTGGCCTGTCGCGGCGTTGGGCGCCACTGGATGCCATAGCGATAGGCATCGAATCTTGGCGTCATCAGCGGACGCATTTCGATCGCGCCGCAACCGGTACCAAACCCCAGAATCCAGATCGATTCAGCCCGTGCCCAGTTGAACAGATCCTCGATGATTTTCAGGTAAGCCGGCGGATGCACCGCGGGCGGCGCTTCGCAATAGTAATCGCGGAGCGGATCAACCTCGAATTCCTGGCCGTCCGGTCCGGTGACCCGTCTTGGTTGCAGTTCAGGTTTCATCGCGATGCCAAAAACACTCCGTCAGCGGAATCAGGCCAGCACGATCGCCAGGATGCCAATCGGCACCGCCCAGATCATGAACCAGCGGATGGACTGCTCGACCCGGAACCGTGGAAAGACCACGCCGACCAGCACCGAGACCATGTAGATCAGAAAGACCTTGATGAAGAACTCCGGCCAACTGGTCGCCCCGCCGAAGAACAGATTCATGTAGACGACAATCTTGGCGATCGGGAACAGCACCCGATTGGTCTGCATCAGCGCCAGGTAGGACGAGTGGTACTCGGTCGGCGGGCCGATCGGGATTTCCTGGGGTGCGAGCACGACATCGAAGGGCGGACGCATCATCGAGCCGAGAAAGGCGAGCATGGCCGCCGCGACGGCCAACGGATTGGTGAACAAGGTCCAGTTCAGGAATCCGCCCTGCTGGGCCGCGACGATCTCGGTAATGGACAACGTCTGATAGTGCAGGGCCACCGCGAACACCGCCAGGGCCAGCGGCAGTTCCGCCATGGTGACCTGGGAGAGCCCTCGGGTGATGCCGATGGCGGAGTAGGGATGTCCGCTTTCCGCGGCCCCCAGCGCCATGCCCAGGGTGCCGAAAAAGACGAAATAGAGCGCTAGAATCAAATCACCGGCGAAGGACAGATTCGAGAACATCACCGAGCCATAGATGGTCGGCACGAACAGCAGCAGCCCGACCCCGCCCGTCAGTCGGAACACCGGCCCCATGTAAAACATCACGCCGTGGGTAATGGAGCTGCGTAGCCCGTAGTTTTTGACCAGGTCGGCATAATTCTGCCAGATGGGAATGCCGTGACGCCGTCCGACACGGGCCGCGATCTTCGCGATCAGTGCCGTCATCAATAACCCGTAATTCAGGACGATGAAGATCGTCAGCAGAGCATAGGGGATTTGGATCCACTCGAAGGTCACGCCGTGCCTCCCGGGCCGAGCAAGAAGACCACGACGACAAAGCCGATCAGATGAAAGGCGTAGGTCTGGGCGTTGCCGTTATAGATCCGCCGCGTCATCTCGCCGATGCCATGCAGGGTTTGGGTGATCAGATCCCAAAAGCGCGTCACCAGCGGCTGTACCAGAAAGCCCATGGCCTTGCGATAGGGCGCGAAGAAGTTCCAGGCGAAATGGGTGGTTTCGGGGCGATAGGGCCGTTCGGCGGAAAAGACGATATTGAACTGTTTGACCTTTTGGGCGCGCCGATTGACGAAGAGCAGCCAGGACAGCAGCAGCATGAAAATCACGCCGATGGTCAGCATGATCGCCACCGGGTTCCAGTAACCGAAATCGCTGGTGATGCGCAAGCCTTCCCAGTTCAGCGCGCCGAACGGGAAGAACTCGGTCAGATACTGATCGACGTGCCGCAACAACAGTCCCGGCACCAGTGCGGCCACGATCAGAATCGCGACATAGATCATCTGTGGGAGCAGAATCCAGAAGGGCGCTTCTTTGACCTGCCGGTGCTCATCCTTCAACTGGCCGAGAAAAATGGTATGAATCAGCCGGAACAGATAGAGGAAGGCAATGGGGCCGGACAGGAAGATCAACGCGATCGGAAGGCGCGCGTCGGTCGCCAGGATCGCGTTGTAAAAGATCCAGCGGCCGCCGAAACCGGACAGTGGCGGGACGCCGGACATCGCGATGATGCCAATCATCACCGCGATGAAGGACAAGGGCATCAGCGTGATCAGACCGCCCATCAGGAACATCTGGCGTGTGCCGGTACGGCGCGCGACGCCACCCACGGCCAGAAAGAGCATGGACTTGTAAATATAATGATTGATGACGAACATCAGTGCCATCAACCAGCCCAGATGATTCATCAATGCCAGCCCGAAGATCGCATAGCCCATCTGACCGATCGAGGAATAGGCGAGCAGGCGTTTGGCATCTTCCTGGAAAATCGCCATCAGATTGCCCAGGAAAGCGGTCAGCGCGCCGATCCAGAGCAGCAGGTCAACCAGATCGACGCCGGCCAGGCGCTGCGTTCCCATCGCCAGCAGCAACACCATCAGACCATAGAGTCCGGCCTTCAGCAGGATGCCGGACACCATGGGTGAAACATCGAGCTCCGCCTCGGCATGGGCACCCGGCAGCCAGATATGCAGTCCAATGGCGGCGGTTTTGGTCATGAACCCGATGGCGAGCAGCAGGAAGACCCAGGGCGCGACGGATTCAGCAACCTGCGCGAGCGCCACGAGCTCGATCGAGGGCGCGCCCTGGGCGGCGAGCGCGAAACCGGCCAGCATCGCCAGCGCGCCGCCGAACGAGAACAGGAGATAGGACAGCGCGTGCGGTTCGGAGCGCTTGCCGCGCAGAATCAGGAAATAGGAGCCGATGGTCAGCACTTCCCAGGCCGCGAAGAACGCGAAGCTGTCGGTCGCCCGAATCAGCATGATCAATCCGGCGAGCATCAGCATGACCGACGGATAGAAGCCCGGGCGCCGGCCCTGGACATCGAAGCCCGCGAGCATGGTCAAGGCGCTGCCCAGCAGGAAGATCACCGCGAAAATCATGCGCAGCGGATCATAATCGGTGTAGGTCAGCGCGAAATACGCCACCAGGCCGGTGATCGCCAGGGCGTTTTTTACCCGCGCCGGCAGCCAGTCCAGGGCGAGGAAGGCCAGGGCGAACGCCAGGGGCACCGCCAGGAGCAGATTGTCGTGTACCGACAGTTCGCCCCACAGCAGTGCCAGCAACCAGGCGGCGGCAACCGCCACCAGGACCACGCCGAAGCGGGGCGAGACCAGGGATCCCGTCAATGCGGGCGCCTCGCGCTTGAGGCTGTAACCAAACCACCGGAACAGATAGCCGGCTTCGAGCAGCGTGCCGAACAGGATCAGGCCCAGGAGCCAGAGGCGGCCGGCGTCGGCCAGCGGATGCACCAGATCCCATTTGGCGTAAAAGCTCGGAAAGGGCGGCAGACCGACGAGCAGTGCGAGCAGGGTCGCGAAGGCGAACAGGGCGAGTGGATGATGGCGCAGCGCCGCCCAGGCGGCGGGCTCCCGCTTCGGGATGAGATCGGACAACCAGAAGAGACCGGCCTTGGCGACGGCATTCGCGAGCAGCAGACCGCCGGCGACATAGAGCGTGTGATCACCCAGCAAATCGCGCTGACCGAGCACGACCAGGACCAGACCGGTCTGCGCGATCGAGGAATAACCGAGCAGGCGCCGGTCGTTGGTCTGCGGCAAGGCCAGCAGATTCGCGCCCACGAAGGACAGAATCCCGATTCCGGTGGCGATCGGCAGCCAGTCGCTGCCGCCGATCAACAGCAGTTTATCCACCGCAAACAGCGCCGCGGCCGCCGAGGCGGCGGAGAAGATCGCCGCGAAGGCCGGATGCGCGGACTCGTAGATGTCCAGGGCCCAGCCATTCGCCGGAAAGGGTTTGGTCTCGATGACCACGGCGATGAACATCAGGAAGAACGCCAGCGCGCCGCCGCTCGCCAGGCCCATGGTGGTCATCGCCATGCCGTCGATGTTGAGGGTTCCGGTGCCGTGATAAGCAAAGATGATGCCGATCAGCAGAAAGACCGTCACGAGCTGCGAAATGATCAGATATTTGAAGCCCGCGACCACGGCTCGCGGATCGTCTGAGAGCAGCACCAGTCCGCCCGTCGCGATCACGATCAACTCGATGAAGACGAACAGGTTGAAGAGGTCGCGCGTCATCACCAGACCGCCGAGCGCCATGACCGCGATCAGGAGGACCGCCATCGCGCGCCGGCCATGCGCCAGCAGCGGCGCTTGCAGATGAATCGCGCTCAACAGGCCGGTCAGATTGATCAGCAGCATCAGGGACGCCTCGGCAAGCCCCAGACGGAGACTGATCGCGAAAGGCGGGGCGACGCCGGCGGTATAGATCTCGAATCCGGCCTGTCCGGTTTGTGCGAATCCCCAGACCCAGCTCGCCGCGGTCAGGGTCATGAAACCCAGCACGCCCAGGGTGATCGCATAGGCCGGAGCGCGCTGCCGCTCGTGCAGCAAACCCAGCAGAAAGGCGCTCGCAAGCGCCGCGGCCAGGGGATAGATGGCACTTACCATTTGAGTTCCGTGAACTTCGCGATATCCAGCGTGCCTTTTTGGGCGAACAGCCGATAGGCGTAAGCCAGCATCAGCGTGGTCACGCCCAGTCCGATGACGATGGCGGTCAGCACCAGTGCCTGGGGCACCGGATCGACGATCCGCGTGACGGCCTCGGCGACCGGAACGCTCGCATCCAGAATGGGCGCGGTGCGGCCGGGCAGAGCGCCAACGGCGACCAGGACGATATGGACCCCGGTGTCGGCGAGGGTGAAGGAGACGATCATGCGCAAGAGATTGCGATTCGTCAGCGCGCCATAGAACCCGATCAGAATCAAGATAAAACCCGCGGCCATGGCGATGAAGACCATTACAGATCCTCCGTCGCCGACAGGGTCGCCAGCATGGATGAAAACTCCGCGCCGACCTTGAGCCCGATCAGCGAATAGATCAGCGGGATGGCGCCCGCGGAGAATAATTCACCGACCGTTCCGATCGGCAGCAGGCGATTATCGAGAAAGCCGCCGGCCAGGATCAGACCAAGCACGCCGATGAAGACATAGGTGACTCCGGACAGCGCTTCCACGGTTGTGATCAGACGATGACTGAAGGTGCGCAGCGGATCGGCGAGCAGCAGCAGCAAGGCACCCGACGCGATGATGGCGCCGCCCTGAAAACCGCCGCCGGGCGTCAAATGGCCATTGACGAATACATAGACGCCAAAGAGCAGGATGGGCGGGGCCAGCAGCCGGCTGCCGGTCATCAGCAGCTCGCCGGCCGGTGCCTGGTCCGCGCGACGCCCCGCCGCCGCGGTGGCCAGCACCAGACCGACGATGGTCGCGACCAGAAAGAGCACCGTCACCTCGCCGAGGGTGTCCAGACCGCGATAGGTGACGATGATCGCCGTGACGATATTGGCGGCGCCCAGATCGGCCGCGGTGTGCTCCGCGTAGTAGCGGGCGGTCAGGGTCAGGGTCTCGTGCGGCGTGAAATCCAACCAGAGCGAGGCAAACATCCCGGCGACCGCGGCCAACAGGAGCACGGCCATGAAGCGTTTAATCATGCGGCGTTTCTCGCTCCCGCGCGGACGGTCCGAGGGGATCGCCGCGCCGCATCCGAATCAGAAAGAAGAAGAAGAGGAAGGTGGTCAGGCCGCTGCCGATCGCCGCTTCGGTCATGGCCACGTCGGGCGCCGCGAGCAGCAGGAAGACCACCGACGCGAGCAGACTGACCAGCCCCGCCGACAGGATCGCGATCGGCGTGCTGGAACTGCGCACGCAAACGACGGCCGCGACCAGAATCGCAAGGCAGAGGACTGACGTCAGGACCGGCAGGATCAGCGTCATGAGGCGTCCCCACGATCCTCGGCCAGCCGATCGACCCGGTTGGCGAGCGGTGTTTGCCGTGCCCCCGCGCGATGCGCCGCATGCGCCAGCACTTGCGAGGACAGCGGATTCGTCAGCAGGATGAAGAGCGCGATCAGGAGCAGCTTCAGCGCCCAGTCCGGACGCAGACAGGCAAAGCCGCCGAGCGTCAGCAGCGTGCCCAGGGTCGTCGCCTTGGTACCCGCCTGAATGCGATTGAGGACATCCGGCATGCGCACCAGACCCAGTCCGGCCAGCACCAGAAAGGCCGCTCCCGCGACCAGGAGGAGTCCACCCAGGATTGACAGCACTATCGTTGCTCCAGATAGCGGGCGACCGCGATCACTCCGAGGAACGACAGCAGCGCGTAAACCAGGGCGACATCGAGATAAATCCCGCGCCCGTCGAGAAAAGCGATGAGCACGATGCCGGTGATCGAAATCAGTGTCAGGGTATCGAAGGCGACCACCCGATCAGCCGCGTCGGGACCGCGCAGAAAGCGATAGAGCGCGAGCAGAAACGCGATACCGACCAGGAGCGCCGCGACCGTCACCAGCGCCTCAACCATACATCACCTCGAGATAACGCTCGAAGCCCGCCAGGATCTCCGCTGTCGCGCCTTCGATATCGGTCGCGGCCACCCGCACGCAATGGATATAGATCCATTCGCCATCGAGCTTCACGGTCAGGGTGCCGGGTGTCAGCGTGATGGCGTTGGCCAGCAGTAACCGCCCCATGCGACTTTTGAGTCGGGTGCGCGCCTTGACGATCCCGGGATCGATGGGCAATTTGGGCGAGAGTACGACACGGGCGAGCGCGATATTCGCGATGACCAGCGACTTGAAAAAAAACAGCAGGAACCGCGGCGCCGCGCGCAGGGCCTCCGTCGAGCGAAAACGAAAATCCGTGACGAAACTCAGCCCATCCCGAAACAGCCATGCGATGGCGAGCGCAGCCGGAATACCGATGGCCAACACCTGCAAAGACAGGGACCCATGCAACAGGATCCAGAGCAGCAGCAGGGTCGCGAATAACGGGAGAAACCCAATGGGCAACTCGGGTTTGGCTGAAGTGGAACGGTTGGAGTCCATGCGCAAATTCTAATCTTGATCGCGCGGCCGGCCGTCATCGGGATGCCGGTGTCGTCTTGACAAGGATCAATGAAGTCGCCGAAACCCCGCCGAGCCCTCTGGAGCCGTCACCGCTCCAGTACCGCACCGAGCGGTGGCGCCGACCCGGGCCTTCGCCTGTTCGAGCGCCGCCGGCAGATCCGGCTCGCGCTCCACTGAGGCGCCGACCTGGCCCCACAGACGGCGAACGCGTCGATTCGCGTCCGTCTCGGCTCGTTCAGTCCACCAACGCCTTGAGCAAGGCATCACGCCCGTCCTGGTAGAACTCGATGTCGAGCCTCGTGGCCATGTCGTCCGACAGGTCGAACAACTGCCTGCGGCACGCTACTGGCAGCAACAGCGACTTCGCGCCCTTCTCGACCGCCATCTCGGCCAGCGTGACGGCGTTGTGGATGGGTTCGATGGTGCCGCCGAGCGTGACCTCGCCAACCACGATCAGTCCGCCACGGACCGATTTTTTCAGCAGTGCGCTCGACAGTGCGACCAAGGCCGCCACGGCGGTCTTGGCGCCGGTCTTGGCGGCGTCGAACCCGCGTAACTGGACCGAGAAGGCGTGCGCCCGCGGATCGCGGTCGCCGACGAGCTGGGGCGCTCGGGCATAGAGGTTCTGCTCGGCGCAGCGGAGCGATTCCCTGAACGCCGGCGGCACCGGGTTGTTCAAGACTCTGACGCCGCTGCCCGGGCCTTCGGTGACCTCCAGACGGAAGAGGCCGGGATGCTCGTCCGGTCCGCCGGGACTCAGGGTCCAGATCTGGCCGCACTCCAGCGGCTCGTCGCCGATGCCGCCCTGGCTTTGCAGCTCCGGGGTGGAGACGAACTTCTCCACACCCTCCGCCCCCAGTGTGTAGCTGAAGTGGGTGTTGCGGAACTCGGCCGCGCCGATGCGCTTTTGCTGCTCCTTCACTCGACGGCGCACCTCCAACGCCAGTCGGACCGCCCACTCCAGGTCGTCATCGCCAACCGGGGCATCCGCGTCCGGATGCAGTAGCTTGAGCAATCCGCTGACGGTTTTGTTCACGCCGTTGATGTCGCGACCGGAGAGCGCGCCGCCCCAGAAGACGCGGCCCTGCAGCACCGACACCCGACTCTGGTTGCGAAGCTGGGTGAAGCACTCCGACAAGAAATCGCTGACCAGGCCGAAATGCTCGGTGAAGAGTCCGGGGTTCAGCTTGGGCACGTCCCAACCGGGCAGGAAACCGTGGATGCGGTCCATGAAGGCGGTGTCGTTGCGCATCTCGGGCGGCAGCGGACCGAACAGATGGCCGATGCGCTGCTGGTGCTCCACATCGACCTCGAAGTTGCCGACCAGCACGATGGAACCATCCGCCCGAATACTCTCCTTGCCGCGCGAGAACTCGCCGCTCTCCATGTAGCCCTTCATGATGTTGACGCCGTCCTTCTGGTCGAAGGAGACGCCCGATACCTCGTCGAAACAGACCACGTCATACTGGCACACCAGACCCCGCTGGCCGGTGGCGTTGTTGACGAACATGCGCGCGACCGTGGCCTTGCCGCCCGAGATCAGATGGGCATAGGGCGACACCTGCTGAAACAGGTGCGACTTGCCGGTTCCGCGCGGCCCCAACTCGACCAGGTTGTAGTTGCGCTCCACGAACGGCACCATGCGCAGCAAGAGCGCGTCCTTGGCCCGGTCGGACAGCATGCTCGGCTCGAAACCGATGCTGCACAGCAGAAAATCGCGCCATTGCGCCGTGGTGAAGTGCGCTCTACCGCTGGCCAGCACGTCCAGGACCTCGCGCTTGGACAACTGGATGGCGCGCAGAGAGTCGACGCCGAAGGGGCGCCCGCTCTTCTCTTGCGCGATCGAGGCGTCGTAGCTCAGCGTGATCTCGGCGTAGAAGCCCCCCGTGAGCATCCGCTCGTGATCCTTGACCAGCTGCGGCGTCAGTCGAACATCCGTCAGGCGCAGGCTGGGCAAGGTGGCGAGGTAGGAGTCGGTCTTCGCGTCCAGCCGCGCCGTGATGATGTCGATGATCTTCACCGACCCAGACTCGCGCGCACGGGCCTTGAACAGCTCCTCCTCACCTGCCTTCACCGTGCGGGAGCCGAGTTGCCGTTGGACGATATCCAGCCCCTCCTGGATCTCCGCCTCGTCCGTGGTCGCGCAATAGCGACCCAGCAGGAATTCCACGACATAGGTCGGGACCGGAAACTGCCGGCTGAAGGTGCGCACCAGATCCTTGCGCACGACATAGCCCTCGAAGGCGGCCGTCGCGATTCGATCCAGATCGTCGAGTTGCATCTTGGTTGGTTCTCCTCGCCTCCTAAACACCGCGTCCAGCCGCATCGCGTTACATTTTTATCATCCTAAACCGCGTCAACTCCGACACGCCTGGTTCAGCCGTGGCCGATCCAATCCAACAACCGCGCATGCCGCTCCAGACGCGGTTTAGCCGCCGACCGTGGTCGCCAGCTTCTGCACGACGTCGTCGCCTGGACCCAGCACCACCACCACGGCCGCCGCGCCCTCCTGCTCGTCATCGACAATCGCCAGATTGGCCTTTCCGCCGTCGAGCGTCTTCACGGCGGCGACCAACGACGTCGCTGCCAGTGCCGCCTTGGTCCGGATGTCGACCCGCAGCCCGTCAGCCGCGGTCTCGACCTCCACCAAACAACGCAAGCCCTTCCACGTCACCGATCGGATCGCGACCTTCACCGCCGTCGCCGCCGCACCACCCTCGACCTCCAGCGTCAGCACGGGCACCAGACACTCCTGCAGGCTCAAACCCCCGTGCGCATAGTCCCGCCCGGCGATGAAACTGGAGACGCCCGGTGCGTACGCCACCTGGACGGCGTCGCACCAGCTCCAGCCGAAGGTCAGCGGGGTGGCGTGTGCACTGTCCTTGATGACGGCGCAGCGCCCCCAGGTCGTCGCCGTCTGGTGCTTGGCCAGCTCGACTTTAGGCAGACCACCGGGCATCAACAGCCAGCCGTGATCGGTCACGATGCGAAGGCGCGTCCACCCTGCCTGCTGCAGCTCGCCGATGCGCTCCAGAACCTGAGTCAATTGGGTGTCGAGGTCGCGGGCAAGGCGCAGCCCATGGTTATGTCCGTAGTGATCGAGATCGCCCGATTCGGTCCAGGCCCTGCCCGACGGATCGCCGGTCTCGTGCGTGTTCAGCGCTTGGATACCCGTGTCGGCCAGCAGCTTGCGGAAGTGGTGGGCAGACAGCGGCTTGCCGTCCGCCGCGACCCGTGGCTCGAACGCCTGGTCGGCCGGATCGCCGGACACCCGATGCGCCACCGGCGAGCACCAGGGCTTGCCGGATGCCGTCACCGACGGCAGACTGGTCCAGCGCGCCTCCAGGGTCACCCTGCCGAGTGGGGCCAGCCGCTCCTTGAGCGTTACCGCCACGTCGTAACGCAGACCGTCCACGAAGACCATACAGACGCCCTCCGGCAAGCACTGCTCGGGGGCCTGCTCGGAGCATGGCGCCCCGTCAGCCACCGTGCCGGTGGCGCTGAATCCGCCCGAGGCCATGAGGGCAGCCTGCAGCCGTTTGGCGGACGCCTCGACCCAGGGCAGATAGACGGCCCGCAGCGCCGCGGACATCGCATCGAGATCCGCCGTGGTCTGGACGGCACCCAACGCCCGGAGTGCCGCGGCGTCCACCAGCCAACCGCTGTCCTGATAACTCAGTGCCAACTGATCCGGATCCGAACCGCTCGGGAGTTGCCTGCCGCGCTCGGCGACCTCCGCCAGATGCCCCAGCGCCACGACCAAGGGCGACCGGCCCATGCGCATCCACAGCCAGTCGCGGCGCGCCCCGTGAGCCTTTTCCGCGTTCAGAATGGCCGTGCGCGCGTCCTCCTCGGCCATGGCCCCGCAAGACGCCAGCGCATAGCGCAGCTCGGCCTCGCGCTCCTCGTTCACCAGGGGATAGCTCGCGAGCGTCGAGGGATCATCGAACAACTCGAGCTGCGGTGGCTTCACGCTCAGCAGCAGCGTGTAGACATTCGGAAAGCTCGCGAATGAATCGCGATAGAGCTCATTGACCGCCGCCCACTGACCGCTGCCCTTGGCCAGTCGCTCAGCCGCCGCCAAGGGACCGTCGCCCACCGGATCGAAACCGAAATCAGCCTTGCAGCGTTTCAGGAAGACGTTCCAACGGGCCTCATCCCACTGCGCCTTCGCCGCGCCGGGGTCGTTCATCCACACCAACAGATCGCGCGTGGGGTTCGGCGCCAGCAGGCTGTGCAACCATGCGGCGTTGATCGGGCGCCCGGTCAGGTCATCCAGCGGCCGGTCGAGCAGGACGCCGGCGTCAAGCGCCTGGCCGATCGCCTCCTGCGTGGCCTTGTCTTGGGCGACGTCCAGGCCTAGTCCGCCGTTCCTGGAGCTCAGGAAGGCATTCAGCGTCCAGTCCTTGCCGTTGGCCTGGCTCCAGAACACCCCGCGGTACTGCAACTCCGCCAGCGGCTGAAGGTCGCGCGGGCAGCTCTCGATGGCGCGCAGATCGGCGCGGCTGACGCCGGGGAGATAGACAATGGCCGGCTCGGTTCCACCGGGCACCTCCGGCACCAGACCGGCCAGCGCGCACTTCAACCAGATCGCCGGACCCTGACCCTCGGCCGGGCGGTAGTCACCCAGCCGCAGCAGACCGGGACAGGCTTGGCGGATGCGCATGAGGGCCGGCCGCCACTGCGCATCGGCATCCGTCCACAGCACCGCGACCGGCCTGGCCTGCACGGCGTCGTTGACCCTGGCGGCGTTGCGCAGCGCAGCGGCCAAGGCATCGATGATGGTCAGCGTCTCGGACATGGGCTGTCGACCTTTCCCCGATCCGCCCGCACGAATGTGCGGGCGGGCGACGGGTTGCCGTGCGGTTCGTCGGCGCTGGATGCGTTATCCCACGTCGGCGAGCGGCAGAAACAGGGTATCGGGATGATGCGGAAAAGGACGAAATCCATGAGCCACATAAAATCGAACCGCCGCCTCGGAGAGTGCATGAACCAGCAGCGCCTTGACGCCGACGAGCTCGGAGACCTGCAGGGTTCGTAGAATCGCATCGCGTAACAGGGCCTTGCCCAGACCTCGATCCTGCCAGGTGCGATCCACCGCCAAGCGGCCCAACACCATCGCCGGGATCGGATCCGGCATGTTGCGGCGCAGCTGGCCCGGGGCAATCTCGCCGGCGATCGACGCGGTGGCCAGGCAGTCGTCGGCTCATGGCTCATGACCCGGCTGCGAAAACGTTGCGCGCAGCTCGCGCAACGCGCTCAGGAGTTCGGGCAGATTCTCCTGGAGGATGCTCCAGATCGTATCCTCGTCAAGCCCGAGATACCCGTGAATCAGCCGATTGCGTGTCGCGATGATGAGTCTCCAGGGAATCCGAGGGTTTGCCGCTCGCACCTCATCGGGAATATGGGTCGCCGCTTCTCCAATCAGCTCAAGGTTACGCAAGGTTGCATCGTAGATCAGCGAATTGTCCACGAATGCCTGCTGATCGAGTCCACGCGAATAGGCGGCGGACTTCTCTGCGAACGTCATCATGTCGTCGAGATAGAACAGCCACTCGCGTGTGTGCGGTGTCTTCTCGGCGGTGGATTCAGACACGGAGCGCCTCCCTCTCGACATAAGGCGCCAATTCCGGGCGCAGGGACTTGCGGGTAACGAGATCGACCGGACGTCCGAGTAGATCCTCCAGATAGAACTGAACGCCGAAGTAGCGTCTGGAGGTTGCGGGTCCATCGAAGGAGACGAGGATATCGACGTCGCTATCGATGCGCATGTCCCCGCGTGCGGTGGATCCGAACAACGCCAGCTCGGTGACTCCGAAGCGTTCGCACAGATGCGCTTTGTGCTGCGTCAGAAGCGCGAGTGTCCGGTTGTGCTCCGTCATGATGTCCCCCGCGCCGCCTGCTTCTCGGCCAGCGTCAGATGGTGGTCGTTGATGCGCTCGCCCTTGAACACCGGGAACCAGGGCGCGCTGTCGACATCCTTGCCGCGATCCTTGTCCCATTTGATGTTGAGCTTGGGCTTTTTGTTGTGGCGCAGGACTTCGGCCGTCATGAAGGGGCGGATGTTGAGGCGCAGGCCGTCGTTCAGGTCCGGGTTCCAGCCGATGGGCTGCTCGGCGAGGGGTTTCCAGCGCACGAAGATGTCGTAGGGGGCCTCGCCTTCGAGGATCAGCTCCAGGCGGCGCTTAAGATCCTGCGCGGCGGCGAGGCGGGTCGGGGCGCCGTCGACGCCCTCGCGCACGCCGCCCTCCTGCTGGCGGATCCAGTCGCCGACATAGGTGTGGATGAGCCGCTCCAGGTTGCGGGCGTCGAGTGTGTGGTAGTTCACCAGGGCGCCGAAGCCGTCCTTCAGGCCGTCCCAGATATGCCAGATGAAGGGGCGATGGTGGAAGCGCTTGGCGTGCTGTTCGAAGAAGCTGTCGCGTAGCCAGACGTCCAGGCCCTTCCCGGCGCAGTTAGCGTCGGCCAGCAGCTTGGCCAGGATGCTGGGTTTCCAACTGCCGGGTTCGACGGTCTCCCAGGCGGCGATCAGCATGGCCATCAGGCGGTCGTGCGCGGGCGGCTCGCCGCGGACCGAGGGGAGGCAGACGATGCCGTCGTCGTCGACCTGATCGGCCAGGGCTTCGCAGCGTTCTATCCAGGCGCGGGCTTCTTCCGACAGTTCCATTTCTGCGTCGGTCTCGGCCAGCCAGCGATAGCCCAGGAGGCGCGCGACGGCGACTTGCAGCGGGTCGATCGCGGGCTTCGGGTGGCCGTGGAAGATCCACTGGGTCGGATCGTCGGAATAGGGTTTGGGCAGGCCGTTGGGGTAGTGCTCAGCCGCGATGCGTTGCCAGTGAGCGAGGTCGAAGGGAACTCCGCGGAAAGAACTCTCAGTGACACTGAGCGCTTGGTCTAGCGCTCGTACAGATTCGGCGAATTCGGCAGAACTACAGAAGCACCATAGCGCCGCTAGATCGCTCTCTAATTTCGGGATTATCGGGGCACTACTTTGGTCGAAAAAGTTACCGTCATATAGGCAACAGGGCAAGTGACGCATAAGCCTCACTGAAACCCCACGCCGGCCCCAGGCCGCCTGCCCTTGAATTCGGGCTTGAGAGTTCGCCATCAGCGAGCCCCTCCCTTGCTCCCATCGCAGTGCGAGGGTTTTCCCGCCGCGGAGCTGGGTTTCATCCACCGGAGCCTGAAAGAAGGACCATTCCAAACCAACTGCTGGGAGTTCCCACCACTGAACGAGAAATCGTGGCAAGTCTCCAGTTGCAATGCCTTGGCAAATAGAGGCCGTCTCCGATAGAGGATAGTCACTATTCAGGACGTCCAACATCACTTTCGAGTCTGGATTCCCTAGCTGCGCTTTCTGAACAACTGCCACTAACTCACCTTCGCGTAGCAACGCCGCCTTTTCCGAGGTGGACTTGGGCGTGCTGGCATCGACGCCGCGCAACGAAAACTCATCAAACGCTGGCGCATTATAGTGCTTTTCAGGATCACCT
>NZ_DIUM01000061.1:2765-3422 GCF_002423035.1 Thiocapsa sp. UBA6158 | reverse complement strand
GATCTCCTTGACCTCCTTCTCGGCCGCCGCGAGGATCCCGGCCTTCTCGTCCGGAACGGCCATGTCTTCCAGACCGATGGAGACGCCGGAACGCGTCGCCATCCGGAAGCCCATGTACATGACCTGGTCGGCGAAGACCACGGTCTCCTTCAGGCCGAGCTGGCGATAACAGACATTGATCAAGCGTGAGATCTGCTTCTTGCCGAGTGCGCGGTCGACCAGATCGAACGGCAGGCCGTCGGGAACGATCGCGAACACCAGTGCACGACCCAGCGTGGTCTCCCGGATCGCCGTGTTCTCGTGCATCGAGCCGTCCTTGTGCTTGATCACCTCGCGGATGCGCACCTTGCAGCGCGCATGCAGATCGGCATGACCCGTCTCGTAGGCGCGGCGCGCCTCGTCGATGTTGGCGAAGACGCTGCCCTCGCCCTTCGCGTTCACGCGCTCGCGGGTCATGTAATAGAGCCCGAGCACCACGTCCTGCGACGGCACGANNTGATCGGCTCGCCGTTGGCCGGCGAGAGGATGTTGTTGGAGGCCATCATGAGCGCGCGCGCCTCGAGCTGCGCCTCCAGCGACAGCGGGACGTGCACCGCCATCTGGTCGCCATCGAAGTCTGCGTTGAAGGCGGTACAGACCAGCGGGTGAAGCTGGATC
>NZ_DIUM01000061.1:1244-2733 GCF_002423035.1 Thiocapsa sp. UBA6158 | reverse complement strand
CGGGTGCTCGCGGATCACCTCGTCGAGGATGTCCCAGACCTCCGGGGTACCGCGCTCGACCATCTTCTTGGCGGCCTTGATGGTCGCCGCCAGGCCGCGCAACTGCAGCTTGCTGAAGATGAAGGGCTTGAACAGCTCGAGGGCCATGCGCTTGGGCAGACCGCACTGATGCAGCATCAGGGTCGGGCCGACCACGATGACCGAGCGGCCCGAGTAGTCGACGCGCTTGCCGAGCAGGTTTTGACGGAACCGCCCCTGCTTGCCCTTGATCATGTCGGCCAGCGATTTCAGCGGACGCTTGTTGGTGCCCGTGATGGCACGACCGCGCCGCCCGTTGTCGAGCAGTGCATCGACGGATTCCTGCAGCATGCGCTTCTCGTTGCGCACGATGATGTCGGGCGCGACCAGGTCGAGTAGGCGCTTGAGACGGTTGTTACGGTTGATGACGCGGCGATAGAGGTCGTTGAGATCCGAGGTCGCGAAGCGGCCACCGTCCAGCGGCACCAAGGGACGCAGCTCAGGCGGGAGGACGGGCAGGACCGTGAGGATCATCCACTCCGGGCGATTGCCCGAGGCCATCAGCGACTCCATGAGCTTCAAGCGCTTGGAGAGCTTCTTGATCTTGGTCTCGGAGTTGGTGGTCTCGATCTCCTCGCGCATGCGCCGGATCTCGTCATCCATCTTGATGGTGCGCAGCAGCTCGTAGACGGCCTCCGCACCCATGCGCGCGTCGAACTCGTCGCCGTTTGCCTCCAAGGCTTCGAGATACTGCTCGTCGTTGAGCAGCTGGCCACGCTCCAGATCGACCACAAGGCCCGGATCCACCACCACGAAGGACTCGAAATAGAGGATCCGCTCGATGTCGCGCAGGGTCATATCGAGCAACAGACCGATACGCGACGGCAGTGACTTCAAGAACCAGATGTGCGCGACCGGACTCGCCAGGTCGATATGGCCCATGCGCTCGCGCCGGACCTTCGCCAGCGTGACCTCCACACCGCACTTCTCGCACACCACGCCGCGATGTTTCAGGCGCTTGTACTTGCCGCAGATGCACTCGTAGTCCGTGATCGGACCGAAGATCTTGGCGCAGAAGAGCCCGTCACGCTCCGGCTTGAAGGTGCGGTAGTTGATNNAGGACCAGGAACGGATCATCTCGGGGGAGGCGAGTCCGATCTTGATCGCGTCGAATTCCAGTGCCTGACCCTGCTGCTTGATGATTTTCAGTAGATCTTTCAAGATCTTATCTCCTGCCTACAATGACGATGATCAGCAATCGGCCGACCGCCGAGGGTTCGTTCGAGAACGGAACCCGGCGCTCGAGGCCGAGGGCTAAAAACTGAACCGCGTCGCGCCGACGCGCGTTGATTGCGATTCGGCCACGCAGGGGCTCAATCCTCGCAAACCCCTCCGGACGCGCTTCAATCCTGCTGGAGCTCGATGTTGATCGCCAACGACCGAATCTCCTTCACCAGCACGTTGAACGACT
>NZ_DIUM01000061.1:0-1133 GCF_002423035.1 Thiocapsa sp. UBA6158 | reverse complement strand
CCAGGCTGTACGGCCCGGTGGAGCGCGCATGCATCTTGTCGTCGACCAAGTGGTTCAGCTTGATGATGTACATGTAGCCGACCGTGACCGGGCGCTCGAAGGGATCGCCGGTGCGCCCGTCGTAGAGCTGGGTCTGGCCGCTCGGGATGCCGATATCCGAGTTGTCGCGATCGGCAAGCTTGAGCATGGCTCGGATCTCCTCCTCGGTCGCGCCGTCGAACACCGGCGTCGCCAGAGGCACGCCGCGCGTCAGATGACGCGCCAGCTCGAGGATCTCCTCGTCGGTGAAGCTGCCGAGATCCTCGCGCTTGCCGCTCGTGTTGTAGATCTTCTCGAGGAAGGCACGCAGCTCGGCGACCGCGGTATGCGCCCGCAGCATCTTCTCGATCTTCACCCCGAGCCCGTTGGCCGCCCAACCCAAATGGGTCTCGAGCACCTGCCCGACGTTCATGCGCGAGGGTACGCCGAGCGGGTTCAGGACGATGTCCACCGGCTCGCCGTCCGCCGAGAAGGGCATGTCCTCGATCGGCACGACTTTCGAGATCACGCCCTTGTTGCCGTGGCGACCCGCCATCTTGTCGCCGGGTTGGACGCGGCGTTTGACGGCCACGTACACCTTCACCATCTTGAGCACGCCCGGGGCCAGATCGTCGCCGCTCGAGATCTTGCGCTTCTTGACCTCGTAGCGATCGCGGAATTCCTCGCGCTGCTGCTTGATCTGAGCCGCGACGGCCTCGAGCTGAGTCGCGACGTCTTCGGCACGCATGCGGATCTCGAGCCACTGATCGCGCGAGCCGTTGGAGGCAAGCTCCTGCAGATAGGCCTTGGTAATCTTCGCGCCCGGGGCCAGGTTGCGCGGGCCGCCGTCGGCGACCTTGCCCACCAGCAGTCGCTCCACGCGCTGGAAGGTGTCGTTCTCCATGATGCGTTGCTGGTCGGCGAAGTCCTTGCGCACGCGGTCGAGCTCCATCTCCTCGATCTGGAGCGCACGCTTGTCCTTGTCCACGCCGTCGCGAGTGAAGACCTGCACGTCGACGACCGTTCCGCTCATCCCGGAAGGCAGGCGCAGCGAGGTGTCCTTCACGTCGGACGCCTTCTCGCCGCAGATCGCACGCAGCAGCTTTTCTTCCGGC
>NZ_DIUM01000091.1:15672-40500 GCF_002423035.1 Thiocapsa sp. UBA6158 | reverse complement strand
TGAGGAACGACGCTAATCACCTTCGGCGATATCATGTGGGAGGCGTACAATTATCTGTCGGGTGGAGATGCGCTTCAAGGAGGTATAGGGACACCATCGAGCATCGCAGACGGGGTCGCCTATCGGAGCAATTACAGCGTCTTCGAATCACCTCTATCGCAAAGTGATCTTTGCACAGACACTTATCTCATCTTCATCGGCAATCCGGCAGACAGAGGGCCTTTGCCCGATAGCCTATTAAATTCAAATGCGCTGACTGCGTTGATCGAAAACGCAGGCGGAACCCCTGATCGCATGGCTCAAATCAGTACTGGAACCCCCATTCCGATACCGAAATTCGATGAAGTGCCCACTACCGAACAGTTCGGCAAAATCTGTCACAACAACGAAAATCAGTGCAACAGCGACGTGAACGACCCGGGAAGCCCTTGTCGTCTGGCAGGCTATTTAGAGTGCGGATGTGAAAATCCAAGAAAAACTTCCGAATGCCTCGGTCAGCAAAATGAATACGACATTCGCGGCACCATCAGCACGGCGATCGAGCCTACCGGCCAATTCGACAACGCCAAGGGTGTCTACTGGAATCTCGACGACTGGGCCAAATTCTTCTATCAGCATGGCGTTCCAATTCCAGCGAGCACCTCGGGTCACCGGGTCCGCGCCATCACCTATACCATCGATGTCTTCAACAAGAAACAGAACGGTGATCATACTTCGCTTTTGATGAGTGCGGCGCGTGTCGGCGGCGGCACCTATTTCTTCGCAAAGAATCAGGAGGCGCTCGAATCTATCTTGAGCAAGATCATCTCCGATATCATCTCGGTCACCTCGACCTTTTCATCCGCCGCGCTACCGATCAACGCGACCAGTCGGGCGCAGAACGAGAACCAGGTCTTCATCGGGATGTTCCGACCCGAGCCCTTCGCGAAACCACGCTGGTACGGCAACCTCAAGCGTTATCAGATCGCGTCTTTCGATGGAGTCGTGGATCTCGCCGATGCCTCGGGCGCGCGCGCTGTCAATCTGCGCTCTGGATTCGTCTCGGAGTGTGCGTCGAGTTTTTGGACGACCGATTCAGGCAACTATTGGAGCGGGCTCGGTGTCGTCCCCGATCCTCGCGGCCAATGCCAAACCGCGACTCAGCCTTATTCGGATCGGCCCGATGGACCTTTCGTCGAAAAAGGCGGCACCGCTCAGATGTTGAGACGCAGCACGATCGGCGACCGCAAGCTCTACACGCGCTCGGGCAATAGCCTGGTCACCTTCACCACAACGAACACGGGGCTCGATTCGAGCTTAGTCGACTACATACGCGGCATGGATATCGACGACATGGACGCCGACAACGACAAGACCGAGGCGCGTCCGACCATCCATGGCGATATCGTACATTCACGCCCGCTGCCGCTCAACCATGGGTCCGATCTCGGCATCACGGTCTATTACGGCGCCAATGGTGGCGCGCTCCATGCCATCGATGCCAGCACGGGTGCGGAACGCTGGTCATTCGTCGCGCCCGAGCATTTCGCCAGACTTGAGCGTCTGCGGAACAATCAACCCCTGGTCGCCTTTCCCAATCAAGATCC
The DNA here is from genome assembly GCF_002423035.1 of Thiocapsa sp. UBA6158. GTDB lineage: Bacteria > Pseudomonadota > Gammaproteobacteria > Chromatiales > Chromatiaceae > Thiocapsa. The sequence continues at coordinate 38,914 of NZ_DIUM01000091.1, read as the reverse complement.
AGCGGCCAATCCGCAACCCAAGGATTATTTCTTCGATGGCGCGATCGGACACATCTTCACCTATGATCACGAGCACCAAGCCGACAGGGCTTGGATCTTCCCGACCATGCGCCGGGGTGGACGCATGGTCTATGCCTTCGATGTGACCATTCCATCATCACCGTCATTGAAATGGTCGATCGGCTGCCCGCACCTGACCACTGATACGGGTTGCACGAGCGGTCTCGCCGACATCGGTCAGACCTGGTCGATGCCCAATGGGGCCTACCTGAAAGGCTATGGAGAAGGAGCGGCACCCGTGCTCGTCATGGGTGGCGGCTATGACGGATGCGAGGATGCGGACAGCACGACGCCGAGCTGTGAACCGGTCAAGGGGCGAGCCATTCATATCCTGGATGCCGGGAGCGGCGCGGTGCTGCGCTCCTTCGAGACGGAGCGCCCGGTTCCATCCGACATCAGCCTCGTCGATTTGGATCTGGATGGCCACACCGATCTCGCCTACGCGGCCGATACGGGTGGCAATCTCTACCGGATCGGTTTCATCGATCCAGCGAGCCGCGCGGCCCTCTCACCCAATCAGTGGAGCATGCTCAAGATCGCGCGCACCCGGGGCGGTCATCGCAAGTTTCTCTACGGGCCAGCCACCCTGCCGTATCAGGGCACGGTGTATCTCGCATTGGGTTCGGGCAATCGCGAGCGTCCACTGGAGACCAACTACCCCTATGTGAGCCAGGTCGAGGATCGTTTCTATGTCTTCCTCGACACACCATTCGAAGACCCTAATTCGCTCAACAGCGGAATCTACCCATTCGATCTCGACGACACCAGCAGCATGTTCGATCGGACGATCAATCCGGATTGCGCGGATCCTGGTGTCGGCCCCGGCTCCAGCAAGCGCGGTTGGTTCATGTCGTATCCTGGTCGCGGTGAGCAGAGCGTGACCAATGCCGTCATCGTATCCGGCATGGTTACCTTCAGCACATCCCGACCGGGTGGGACGTCGCTCGACGTTTGCACGCGACCCATCGGCGTCGCCAATGGCTACTGGGTCAATCTGTTCAATGGATCGGGCGCGATCGGGGTCGAGGGCACCTGCGGCGGCTCGCGCTCGAAGGAGTTCTCGGGCGGTGGCCTGCCGCCGTCTCCAGTGCTTGCGACCGTTCCCATCGACGGGAAGATGACGACGGTGCTGATCGGCGCGACGGAGCGACGACTCGGCGCCGTCACATCCTTCATCAGCGTCGTCGAAGCCCCGCAGGATTCAAGCGGTAAACGGGCGCGGGCCTACTGGAGCAGCGACGTGGATCGCTAACCTGCTCCAAAATGTAGAAATCTAGAATGGGTAGAGCGAAACGAAACCCATCCTAGGATTTGTGTTGGCGATGGGCGCGTTTTTCTTCCCATTCGGTGAGATCCCGGGCGACGGGGACGATGACGAGGGTGAGGAAGGTTGCGGTGGCGAGGCCGGTGGCGAAGGTGGATGCCATGGAGCTCCAGATGACGGAGTCGCCGGGGATGCCGAGGGCTATCGGCAGGAGTCCCAAGGTGGTGGTCAATGTGGTGGGGACGATGGGACGCAGGCGCTGGCGCAGGCGAACACCCTTGCGGATGGCTTCGCGGCGGTCGAGGCCGTCCCGATAGCGTCGATCGATGAAGTCGAGCAGGACGAGCGATCGGATTCGACGCCCGATCGAGCGCGGCCGGCTCAGAGTGCCCTAGTGTACAATCGCAGTCGACTAAAATGATGACTGGACTTGCTGCATCCGGGGGACATCTGGGTCGACCGGGCGAGGCGGGCGGAGGGACACTTGAACCGAAAGTCCGATAGCTCAACGTCCGGAGCCGACCCGGGTGTGCCGCCCGAGAGCCTCTCGACGAAGCACGAAGGGGTCCGTTCCCGTTTCGGGCCTGGCTTCGGCTTCGGTTTTGGTGTCGAGACGGACGCGGGCACAGATCCGCCCCATCCGCGACCGACACCCGGGAAGTCCTCGGCGCGCGCCGCACGGATCCAACATCGCAGCCGCCGGAGTGCTTCACCTCGCAGCCGCTCCGTTTTCGGTTGGTTTTTCGGATTTCTCGGCGTCTTGGGCGTGCCCCTGCAACTCGTTGCATTGGGTCTGCTCGGGGCGGGTGTGTTCGTTTCGGTCCATGCCCCGGAGCTTCCGAGCGTGGAGAGTCTGCGTCAGGTCCAGTTCGAAGAACCGCTGCGGGTCTTCAGCAGCGACGGCGGTCTGATCGCCGAGTTCGGCATCGAGCGCCGCCGTCCGGTAGCCTACGAAGACATCCCGCCCCTGGTGGTCAATGCCTTTCTCGCGACCGAGGACGCACGCTTCTTCGAGCACGGCGGGGTGGATGCGATCGGTATCGTGCGCGCCCTGCTGAGCTTCGCCTCGACCGGCACCAAGGCCCAGGGCGGCAGCACCATCACCATGCAGGTGACCCGCAACTTTCTGCTTACCTCGGAAAAGACCTTCCAGCGCAAGCTCGCCGAGGTCTTGCTCACACTGCAGGTCGAGCGGACCCTGACGAAGGATCAGATCCTCGATCTGTATCTGAACCAGATCTTTTTCGGCCACCGCGCCTACGGCATCTCGGCCGCGGCCGCGCTCTACTACAACAAAGAGCTCGACCAGCTGACCCCCGCCGAGGCGGCGATGTTGGCCGGCATCCCGAAGGCACCCTCCAGCAACAACCCGGTCACCAATCCCGAGCGAGCGCTCGAGCGGCGCAACTACATCCTCTCACGCATGCTCGAGCTCGGTCAGATCGACCGCGAGGAATACGAGATCGCGGTCTTGACCCCCGATATGGCCCGACTGCATCGCCGTCAGCCGGATCTCGATGCGGGTTACGTGGCCGAGATGGCGCGCCAAACGGTCGTCGAGCATTACGGCGAGGCGGCCCTCAGCCAAGGCTACAAAGTGACCACGACGATCGATGCGCGATTGCAGACCGCCGCGCAGGCAGCGGTGCGCCGGGCGTTGCGCGATTACGACCGACGCCACGGCTATCGCGGCGCCGAGGCCAAGGTCGACCTCGACGGCGCGACGGAGGCAGACATGGACGCCTATCTCGAGACCGTCACGACGATTCCGGACCTGACGCCCGGGTTGGTCACGCGCGCCTCGAGCGGCGAGGCGGAGATCTATATCGGCTCCGGGCGTCGTGTCGAGCTGGGTCTCAAACAGGTCGCCTGGGCGCAGGAGTTCCGCAACTCGAATTGGCGCGGCCCCCGGCCGAGACGGGTGACGGATGTTCTCGCGGTCGGCGATCTCGTTCGACTCCAACACGACGGACCAGGGCAGGGCGAAAAGGTGTCTTGGGAGCTCGGGCAGATGCCGAGTGTCGCGGGGGCCTTGGTCTCGATTGCACCGCAGGACGGCGCTGTTCGCGCCTTGGTCGGTGGCTATTCATTCAATGCGAGCAAGTTCAATCGAGCGGTCGACATGCGCCGTCAGCCGGGCTCGAGCTTCAAGCCCTTCGTCTTCGCCGCGGCGCTTCACGAGGGCTGGACGCCGGCGAGTCTGATCAAGGACGAGGCGGTGAAGCTGACCGGCACGCAGGATTGGACCCCGCGCAACTCCGATCGCAAGGAGATGGGGCCGATTCGGATGCGGCGTGCCTTGGCGCTCTCGCGCAATCTGGCCGCCATCAATCTGCTGCAGAGCGTCGGTTTGGAGGACGCCCAGAACTACATCCGGGCATTCGGATTCGATCTGGATGCCATGCCTTTGGGTCTGTCCATGGCGTTGGGGACCGGCGAAATGTCGCCGATGAAGCTGGCCGAAGGTTATGCCGTATTCGCCAACGGCGGCTTCCATGTGACGCCCTATTTCATCCAACGGATCGAGATCGGTGACGGGCAGGTCCTGTTCGAGTCGCACGCACCGCGCTCATGCTCGGAGTGTTGGTACCGCTACGGAGATGACTCGGCACGGGTGCAGGGCACACAAGCCGGCGCGCCAGCCCCGCAGGTGATCGACCCGCGGATCGCATATCAGATCACCTCGTTGCTGCGCGAGGTTGTCGAGACGGGTACGGGAACACGCGCCAAGAAATTGGATCGCGAAGATATCGTCGGCAAGACGGGCACGACGAACGATGTGCGCGACTCTTGGTTTGCCGGCTACCAGGCCGACTTCGTCACCGTCGCCTGGATGGGCTTCGATGACTTCGCGAAGCTGGGCCGCGGCGAAGAGGGCGGTCGGGCCGCGCTGGGCATGTGGGTCGATTTCATGGGCACGGCACTCGAGGATCTCCCGATCGCGCAGCTCGATCCACCTCCCGGCATGGTGCAGGTGCGTGTCGACCCGACTCGCGGGACCGAGACCAAGGCCAAGAGCGGTATTTTGGAGATGGTGAACGAGGAGTTCAGCAAGGATCTGCTCGGCCCCGAGCCCGTCAGGGTCGCGGGCCCGACAAAAAAGAAGGCCGATACCTCCGTGCGCCGATCCGCGCCCCGGGTGATGGATGACCTCTTCTGAACCTAAACCGCGTCCCGAGTGATAGGGGCGCTCGGCAGTTTGACGAACGGGTGCGAGCCCGATAAGGGTTCTGCCGGACGCGGTTTAGAAATTATTAGGATTTCTAAATTCTTGAACCGCGTCGACCGCCGAGATGGTTGAATCCGAGAATGCAGGAAGCTCATGCGATCCAAGCTTGTCCCTCCTGACGCGGTTCAAAGCTCGTTCAACAGGTCATCTGCGCCATCCTCGGCTGCTTCTGCAGCTTCATGAAATCATCCCGAAGGCTGCGTAAGCGCTTGTCCAAGCGGTCGCGTTGACTGGTGTCTAGGGTTTTGCCGAGGCCGACAAAGAGCTCGCCGATCCGCTCGCCGAGCAGTTGGCCGCCTTGTTCGAGATCCGGCGGCAGATCCTCGAAGTCGACGAGCCAGGTTGTCAGGAAGCGCTTGATCTCGGGCTCGGGTGCCTTGGCCCGAATCAGTGCCATCAAGCGCTCTCGTTTGACGGTGCGATACTCGACCAGGCTGGCCTGGGTGTCGGGCATGCGACCGGTCACCTCCGCGACGATCGCTTGTTGCTCCGCGCTCAGCGGGCCGGTCCAGTCCTCGATGGATTTCACGTAGCGCCGCGCGCGTTTCTCTTTCTCGCGTGTGCTGCTGCGCCCGGCAATCTCGGCGCGATCCTCTGCGGCTTCTTGGCTGAAGCGCTGGTCGAGGCGCTCGATCTGCGCCGGCGTGAGTTCGGCCAGAAGCGGTGCGGCGAGGGTGACGGCAAAGCTCGCTTGGCGCCGGTAAAGGTCTCGAAAGGATTCGGTCAGGCAATCCATGTTGCCTGCGTCGAAACCCGCCTTGCGTGCTGCAAGGATTTGATCGAAGTAGGCCGCCAGATAGGGCAGCTCCTCGCTGCGATGGCGCGTCAGCTCGGCGTCGAGAAGGGGGCTCCAGCGCTCGAGCTGGCTTTGCTCCAGGTCGAGGTAGTCCTTGGCGTAGGCCGTCACGAGGAAATCGCCGGTGTTGTAGGCGATGCCGACACGGCTGCATCCCGCAAGCGTCAGTGCAATCGCGAGGATGGCCGCGGCGAGGCGGATCGGGAGAGAGATTCGGGGCATAGCGAGTGTCGTCTGTTGGGAGTTAATCGTCGTCTTGAAGAAAGTGCGGACCTGAACCTTGCCGGTCGGCGCATCGGTTGTCCCTGGTTCGACGGCAGCGAGGCCGAATGGATCCCGCAGGCGAGCCGAAAGGCTTGTCCCTATTCCCATCGCCCCGATCTTGGCCCGACAGATGGGTTTCAAGCCGCAGGCGCATCGTATGGATTCTCTTTCGGATCTGCTCGGCCGATTTCCGCATCCGGGCGAGGTGGTGTGGATCGGCCGACGGCCGGCGCGCCGTGCGGATGTCATCCCCTGCACCGAGGTGACGGCGTTGGTCGGGGGCGGCCTGGAAGGCGATCATTATGCCGGCCGATCGGGCTCGCGCGGCGTGACACTCGTGCAGGCCGAGCACCTCGCGGTCTTGGGCGCGCTCTTGCGCCGTGATCCGGTCGATCCGGCATTGCTGCGGCGTAATCTGGTCGTCTCCGGTGTCAACCTCCTCGCGCTGAAAGGCCAACGCTTTCGCATCGGGACGGCGGTACTCGAAGGAACGGGTCCATGCCCGCCTTGCTCGCGCATGGAGGAAACGCTGGGTCCCGGCGGTTACAACGTCATGCGTGGTCACGCCGGCCTGAACGCACGGGTGGTCACGGGCGGAATCATCCGGCTCGGCGATGCCGTCGTGCCCGTTCTTGCCGAGAGCGATCCAGAGGAGACGTTTACGCGATGAAATGCCCCTTCGCCGCTCCACTGATCAGGACAACGGCGTCCTGCCGGCATGCACACGAGGTCGTCCGCCGAGGTGGCTCGGAGTTCGACTGCCTGTCCGAAGCCGAGCATGCCCGCTGCGAGCAGGTCTTCGCCGGTCTCAAGGCGTGCGCGCTGGCCGCCTCCGACGTCGAAGACGATCCGATGCTGATCCCCCACAGTTTGCTGGTGAAGATCCAGTCAGGCGGACTGATCGGTCTGCAACGTCTGCTCGGGGAGTCCGACGCGGATGGGCGCGTGGCCGATATCGCCGATCTGGTGACCCGCGCGGCGGCGAACTTCGGCGGGGCCGATCGCATCCCTTACGCGACGTTGGGCGAGGATATGACGTCGTTCAAGTTGCAGCGGCGCGCGGAGCGGCGCAGGTGAGGATCGGGATGCGCAGCGAGCCGTCGTCGAGCAGCGATCATCGCCGATCGGCGGATCGCAGGCTGTTTCGGATCGGCTTCGCCCTCTTTCTTGTATCGCTCGTTTGGACGGGATCGATCCAGGCCAACCCGGTCACCACCGAGAACGTGACGGCCCGCTTGGTCGCGGAGCGGATGGAGGTTGCGCCCGGCGACAGGCTCGACCTGGCCCTGGTGTTCGAGATCCGACCGGGCTGGCACACCTACTGGCGCAATCCGGGCGACTCCGGCGATCCGCCGCGGGTCCACTGGACCCTGCCGGAGGGTGTCGAAGCCGGGCCTCTGCGCTGGCCGAGACCCGAGGTGATCCCGGTCGGTCCGTTGGCCAATTACGGTTATTCCGGGCGCGCCGTTCACCTGATCGCACTCTCCGTGCCGGCGCAATGGCCGATCGGCGAGCCTGTGCATATCCGTGCGGATGTCGACTGGCTGGTGTGCGAGGAGGAATGTATCCCTGAATCGGGGCGCTTCGATCTGACGCTCCCGACCGGGGCCGCGCTCGGACCGGGTCCGATCGATCCGTTGCAGGCGGACGTCTTTGCCGCCGCCCGCGCGGGGTTGCCGGACGGGCGGATCGAGGGTGCCGTGCTCGGCGTCGCGGGCGCGGGGCTCGGTCTCCTGGTCCCCGCGGATGGGCTGTCGGATAAGATCGATGGGGCCTGGTTCTTCGCCGGCGAATGGGGTCTGATCGAGCACGCCGCGGAGCAGCCCTGGCGCTTGGTCGATGGGCAACTGCGGATCGATCTGTCGCCCGGTGCCTTGTCGGACCAAGCCTCGCCCGAGGGTCTGCTGGTGATCGCGGATGCACGCGGGGAGGTGCGCTCCTACGAGGTCGCGGCCGTGCGCGGGCCGCTCCCCGACGGCATCGCTCGGGACCGCCCGATCGGGCTGCCGCTGGCCTTCGCCTTCGCCTTGCTCGGCGGCCTGATCCTGAATCTGATGCCGTGCGTCTTTCCGATCCTGGCAATGAAGGCACTGAGTCTGATCAATGGCCTATCCGGGCAAGGTCCGGAGGCGGCGCGCGAGCGCGTTCTCCACGGTCTGGCCTACACGGCGGGGGTGCTGCTGTTTTTTGCCGGGCTCGCGGTGCTCTTGTTGGCCTTGCGTGCCGGCGGGTCGGCCGTCGGCTGGGGTTTTCAGCTCCAGTATCCGCCCTTCGTCGTTTTTATGGCCTACGTCTTTTTCGTGATCGGTCTGAGCCTTGCGGGCGCGGTCACGATCGGTTCCCGGCTGATGAGCCTGGGTGGCGCCCGAACGGGATCGGGCACCGCGGGCGCCTTCGGAACCGGCGCCCTCGCGGCCTTGGTCGCCGCACCCTGCACTGCGCCGTTCATGGGTGCCGCCTTGGGCTATGCCGTCACCCTGAGCTGGCCGCTCGCGTTGGCGATCATGCTGACCCTGGGATTCGGCTTGGCGTTGCCTTTCCTTGCGTTGTCGCTGCTCCCGCGGTTGGCCCGTTTGCTGCCGAAGGCGGGGGCCTGGATGGAGACCCTCAAGCAGGCGCTTGCCTTCCCGATGTTCGCGGCCGCAGCCTGGTTGGTCTGGGTCCTGAGCGTGCAGACCGGGTCGGCCGGGGTCGCCCTGGTGCTCGGCGGCCTGGTCTTGTTGGCCTTCGGGCTCTGGCTGGGCGAGCGCACGCGCGGCCTGCACTCGGCACGGCGCCGTTGGGGTCTCGCCGCGACCTCGGTGGCGCTCGTCGCTGCCCTTTATCTCGGGGTGGCGACCGATCGGCTGGCGGTGCCGACGCTCTCCGAGGGCGAGTCGTCCGCGAGCGGACTCGCGAGCGTGCCCTATTCGCCGGAGCGTCTCGCCGCGGCGCGTGATGAGCGCCGACCTGTCTTCGTCAACATGACGGCCGCTTGGTGCATTACCTGTCTGGTCAACGAGCGCGTCGCCTTGAGCACGTCTGAGCTTGCGCGGACCTTCGCGGATTCCGGGGTGCTGTATCTGAAGGGCGATTGGACCAATCGCGACCCTGCAATCACCGCCTATCTCGCCGATCACGGGCGCAACGGCGTCCCGCTCTATGTCTTCTATCCGCCCGACGGGGACCCGCAGGTCCTGCCGCAGATCCTGACCGAGGACATGGTGCTGCGTGCGCTCCGCGCCTCGGCACCGGGGTCGTCGGGGCGCGATGGATGAGTCGAGCCCGAGACGTCGGGTCTGCATGGCCCCAAGCATACGGACGAGCGATCACCCACCAAAGAGAAGGAGAAAACCATGAAGCACGCTTTTCAGAAGACCCTTGTCGTCGGCGCTGTCGCCTTGGCCGCGACCTTGAGCTTCGGCGTTGCCGTCGCGGCACCCAAGGTCGGCGCTCCGGCTCCGGATTTCAGCGTCGTGGACACCGCAGGCGAGACCTGGAGCCTCGGCGGTCTCGCGGGCAAAAAGGTCATCCTGGAATGGACGAATCACGACTGCCCGTACGTGGTCAAACACTACGCCTCGGGCAACATGCAGGCCCTGCAGAAGGAGGCGACCGATGCGGGTTATGTCTGGCTGTCGGTCATCTCCTCGGCCTCGGGCAAGCAGGGGCATGTGAGTCCGGCGAAAGCCGATGATCTCACCGACGATCGAGGCGCTGCGCCGACCGCGGTCCTGCTCGATACCTCCGGGGAGATGGGCCGCGCTTACGATGCCAAGACCACGCCGCACATGTACATCATCGATCCGGAAGGGACCCTGGTGTACATGGGCGGCATCGACGATAAGCCGACGACCGATCAGGCCGACATCGCGGGCGCGAGCAACTATGTGCGTCTTGCCATGGCCGATCTGACAGCCGGCAACCCGGTCGCCACCCCGGTGACTCGGCCCTACGGCTGCTCGGTGAAGTACTGATTCGTCTGCTTTGAATCTGGCGGTCGGGACTGTAGACTTCAGCGTTTTCCCCACTCCCAGCGTCAAGAGGTTGTCCAGTGGTCGCCCCCGAGCCCGATTTTCACCGCATCAAGCGGTTGCCGCCCTATGTCTTCAACATCGTCAACGAGTTGAAGGCCGAGGCGCGAGCCCGGGGCGAGGATATCATCGACTTCGGGATGGGGAATCCCGACCAGCCGACCCCGCAGCACATCGTCGACAAGCTGGTCGAGGCGTCGGTCCGCAAGGACACCCATCGCTATTCGGTCTCGCGCGGGATCCCGCGACTGCGCCGTGCTATCTGTCATTGGTATCGCGATCGCTTCGATGTCCATCTGGACCCGGACAGCGAGGCGATCGTCACCATCGGCTCCAAAGAAGGGCTCGCCCATCTGGCGCTCGCCACCATGGGTGCGGGGGATTCGGTCCTGGTGCCGAATCCGGCCTACCCGATCCATCCCTACGGTTTCATCATCGCCGGCGCGGACGTGCGCCATGTCCGACTGACGCCGGATGTCGACTTCTTCGAGGAGCTGCAACGCGCCATCCATGACTCTTGGCCGAAGCCCAAGATGCTGGTGCTGAATTTTCCGGGTAATCCGACGACGCAATGCGTCGAGCTGGATTTCTTCCAGAAGGTCATCGACATCGCTTCCGAGCATGGGATCTGGGTGGTTCACGATATCGCCTATGCCGACATCGTCTTCGACGGCTATCGTGCCCCCTCGATCCTGCAGATCCCCGGAGCGAAGGATATCGCCGTCGAGTTCTTCTCGATGTCCAAGAGCTACAACATGCCGGGCTGGCGTGTCGGCTTCATGTGCGGCAACCGTACCCTGGTCGCCGCACTTGCGCGCATCAAGTCCTATCTCGACTACGGGACCTTCACGCCGATCCAGGTCGCGGCCATCGCCGCGCTGGAGGGGCCTCAGGACTGCGTGCGCGAGATCAGCGACACCTACGAGAGCCGGCGCGATGTTCTGTGCAGCGGACTGAACGCCGCGGGCTGGCCGATCGAGCCGCCGAAGGCGACCATGTTCGCCTGGGCGCCGATCCCCGAGCCCTATCGTTCGATGGGATCGCTCGAGTTTTCCAAGAAGCTCCTGCAGGAGGCCAAGGTCGCGGTCTCGCCCGGGATCGGCTTCGGCGAATACGGCGACGGTCACGTGCGCTTCGGGCTGATCGAGAACGAGCATCGCACCCGCCAGGCGATCCGCGGGATCAAAGAGATGTTCCGCCGCGAGTCGCGCGCCGGGAGCTGAGCTTTCGAACAGGTTGACGCACGCGTCGGCCAACCGATTTGCGAATAAGGGGGCATGAATGGAACCGGTGAAGGTCGGACTTCTGGGCTTGGGGACGGTCGGCGGCGGCACTGTGACGGTCTTGTCGCGCAATGCTGCGGAGATCGCGCGTCGCGCCGGTCGCGGGATCGAGATCTCGCATGCAGCGGCACGGGACTATGATCCGGATAAGATCCAAGGGCTCGAGTCGATCGGGCGGATCGGCGCGGACGCCTTCGCCGTCGTCGAGGATCCCGAGGTCCAAATCGTCGTCGAGCTGATCGGGGGCTATACGCCTGCGCTCGAGCTGGTGCTCAGGGCGATCGAGAACGGCAAGCACGTGGTCACGGCCAACAAGGCGTTGATCGCTCGGCACGGCAACGAGATCTTCGCTGCGGCGCGCGAGCGCGGTGTCATGGTGGGCTTCGAGGCGGCCGTCGCCGGTGGCATTCCCATCATCAAGGCCCTGCGCGAAGGCTTGGCGGCAAACCACATCGATTGGATCGCAGGCATTATCAACGGGACCGGTAACTTCATCCTGACCGAGATGCGCGACAAGGGTCGCGACTTCGCCGATGTCCTCGCCGAGGCCCAGGCGTTGGGCTATGCGGAGGCCGATCCGAGCTTCGACGTCGAAGGCATCGACGCGGCGCACAAGCTGACCATTCTCAGCTCGCTGGCCTTCGGTGTTCCGCTCCAGTTCGAGCGCTGTTTTACCGAGGGCATCTCGAAGGTCGGCGCATTGGACGTCGCCTATGCCGCCGAGCTGGGCTATCGCATCAAACACCTCGGCATCACCCGTCGCAGCGGCGATGGGATCGAGCTGCGGGTGCACCCGACGTTGATCCCCGAGCGGCGTCTCATCGCAAACGTCGACGGGGTGATGAACGCCGTTCTGGTGAAGGGCGATGCGGTCGGGCCGACACTCTATTACGGCGCCGGTGCGGGCGCGCTTCCGACGGCCTCGGCGGTGATCGCTGACTTGGTGGATGTGACGCGCGCCCTGACGACGGATCCCAATAACCGGGTCCCGCATTTAGCCTTCCAACCCGACGAGCTGGCCGACACCCCGGTGATGCCGATGGAGGCGGTGCAGACTGCCTATTATCTGCGCCTTGCGGCGTTGGATCAGCCCGGCGTCATGGCCCGGATCGCGAGCATTCTGGGCGAGCAGGGCATCAGTATCGAGGCGATCAAGCAGAAGGAGCCGGAGGAAGGCCAGACCCATGTGCCGCTGGTCATGCTCACCCATCGTGTGATCGAGCGTCAGATGAACGAGGCAATCGCCCGAATCGAGGCGTTGGATTCGGTGCAGGGCGAGGTCACGCGCATCCGGATGGAGACCTTGTCGGGCTGAGGTCGGGGTTCGACGGTCGGCGCCGGAACCGCGTGCCGGCGTGCATCAAGGCCACAGTCGAATGGCGGCTACCACCAGTGCGCCGACGCTGATCGTCAGACCGAGAGACCAGAACATGAAGCGGTCGAGCCGCCGTGTCAGCTCTTCGAAGCGTTTGTCCATGGCTTCGAAGCGTTTGTCGGTGGCTTCGAAGCGTTTCTCGACGGCATCGAAGTGCTGATCCATGTTCAGCTGCATTTGTTCGAAGCGCTTATCAACGGCCTCGAAGCGTTTGTCCATGTTCAGCTGCATTTGCTCGAAACGCTTCTCCACCGCGTCGAAGCGCTTGTCCATCTGCACCAGAATGGTCTGGATCAGCTCACGCTGGTGCCTGAGCTCCTCCTCCACGCGGACCATGCGCTCGCGTAGCTCGATCTCGTAGACAGCCGGGGGCTTGGCGAATGACTGTTCGGCCAGCCATTCGCCGAGATGGGCCTTGATGAACTCGATGTCTTCCCGTGCCAGGGCCATGCGTCCCTCCCGTCGCGTTCAGTCCGGAGATGCGATCTAAACCGCGTCCAGAGCGACATCCGTCGTTTTCATGTTGTATTCGGCCTCGGTGATTGCACCGCCCCTGTTGGAGACGCGATTTAAAGTTGTATATTTTTTAATATGTTAAACCGCGCCAGCTCCAACGATCGTCGAGTTTGCCTGGGCCGATCCCATCCAAGAACATGACATATCGCGCTGGGCGCGGTTTAGTTTAAACCACCTTGCTCGCGGTGTCGGTCCGACGCCGAGCCGACCTGTATCTCCAGCCTCCGTTCGACCGCGCCGCCGTGTCCATGTTCATCGCCCCAGATCCTCGAAATAGAACTCCGAGACCAACCGCTCGACGGGGACATAGTCGTCGGTCAAGAGCGGCAGAGCGTCGAAGGCGGTTCCAGTCCGCATCATGGGCTCGGTCGTGCGCAGCCAGCGATGATCGAAACCACGCCGGGCGACAAGCGTCTCGGGCGGCTCGCGGGCATCGCTCGCGGAGATGACGAAGGTCATGCGCTCTGCCTCGGGCGGGACCATGTCCATCCAGACATGGACGTGCTCGAACGACTCGGACAAGGTCTTCATCATGCTCTTGACTAGGCGCGGATCCGGAAAGGCGTCCAGGACGTTGAGCAGGTAGATCCCGTCCGGAGCCAGGCGTGACCTTACAAGCTCCGCGTACTCACGGGTGACGAGGTGATAGGGGATGGAGATGTCGTGGAAGGCATCGGAGACGATGACATCATAGCGCTCGGATGGCTCGCGGGTGAGGACGGTCCGCGCGTCCGCGTGGACGACCCGCATCCCCGCGGTGTCGAGGAACAGCCCCTCTTCGGCCGTGCGGGTGACCAACGGGTCCAGCTCCGCGACGGTGACGGTCGCGTTCGGGGTTCGCGTGCGGACGGAGCGGGGCAGGGTGTAGGCACCGCCGCCCGCGAAAAACCAGCGCAGCGTCTCGGCCTTCTCTTCTCCGAAGTGCTCGAGTGCGAGCTCGTCCATCAACTGCACATAAGGCGAGATCAACATGCCGGGCTCGCTGTCGTGATTGGTGCCGTGGACCAGATGGTCCAGCACCAGGCTGCGCGCAACACCGAAGGGGGCGCGTTCGGAGTCATCGACGACCCGGATGCAGAAGTAGTTGCTCTCGCGATCGCAGGGATTGGAGAAGCCGTTGCGCGCATCGGTCACCAGGATCAGACCGACTGCCGCGACAAGCACGGCGATGGGCGCTGCGCGCGAGCGCCCTTTGAAAAACGGCAGAGCGAGCAGAAAAAGCCCGATCGCGGTACCGATGACGATGCCGCGCGTGCCCAGATACTGGATCAGCACATAGCCCGTGACGAAGGTGCCCAGGATGCTGCCCAGCGCGGCCAGTGCGTGCATGCGACCGACGATATGGCCGGTGCGTCTGTCCAACTCCAGTGCCAATGTCGTCAGAAGCGGCGTCACCACACCGAGCAACACGGCCGGCATGAAGAAGAGCGCGAGGACATAGAAGAAGCTCGCGCCCAGCAGCGTCATCTCGCGCGCCTCGATGAGCGGCGCGACCAGCGTCAAGAGGAAGAGGATACCGAGACTGAAGAGCCCGGCCAGTGCCAGCGTGATGCCGGCTGCCAGCTCGTTGCCGCCGCGGTCGGCCCAGATCCCGCCGAGCCAGTTGCCGAGCGACAACCCGGCGAGGATCACGCCGATGATGGCGGTCCAGGTGTAGAGCGACACCCCGACGTACGGCGCGATCAGTCGACCCGCCAAGATCTCCAGGACCAGAAGGAACGCCGAGCTGAGAAAGATGGTGACGCCGTACCAGGTAATACGCAGACGGTCGGACACGATGGACTCCGGGAGTGGACGAGCGGTCCGCAAGGATAACGGAGGGCCGGAGCGCCGACCAGAGGACCGCCCGGCGTGTTGGCCCGTGGGATCTCAGGGGGGGTTCCGGGAAAGGAACGACCGGCGGAAATCACCTTAAAGGGTGCAGGCATCAGGCACGCGGCGGTGCGGATTGACTCCCGAGTCGGACGCACGCTCACCATGTCTCATTCGACGGGCGGCGGCTCCTCGCCGATCTCCTCCGGCATCGGGGGCATCTCCGCCGGGCTCGAGGGCTCGACGCCCGCGGATGGATCGGCCGCATCGTCGCCCGCAAGAAGATCCGCGCTCTCGATGTCGAGCAGCTCTCCCAGATCGAATTCGGAGAGCTTGAAATACCAGGGCCGTTCGGCATCCTTGAGCACGTAATCCTGGCTGTCCTTGGCTTGCGAGATCCGATAGTGTCGCTTCGAGCCGTCGGTCAGTCCGATCTCGAACTCGATCAGCGGGTCCTGCTGATTGTAGGTCGGGTCATCCGCGACACCGAGCACGCCGCGGTAACCGAGATTGGCCAGGCGCAGCATCAGGGCCGAGACCGTCTCCGCGTCGACGGGCCGATCGTTGTCGGCGAGCGTCCAGACACCCGTCTCGTCCTTGCTCAGGATCCAATCGCGCGTGGCGACGCGGTTGATCTGCTCGCCCTCCAAGCGCAGGAGCCCCACGTCGATCCAGTCGTCTCGTCGTGCGGAGACGTCGGACAAGGCCAGCCGCAACTCATAGACTCCGGTCTCTCCCGGAATCCGCGCGAAGACACGCTTGAAGCCCGGAGAGTCGCCGATCAGAAGCCCTGCGATCGGCCCCGTCTCTCCTTCGAGCGTCATGCGCCGCTCGAAGGCGTCGTCGGCGACCTTGAAGCGCTCTTGTGCCGCTGTGCTGGTGGCGATCGGAAGGGGGCGCTTCAGCGCGGCGAGCTCGCCGATGAATTGCTCGACCTTGGCGTTTTGGACCGGCAGGTCGGCCAGATCCGAGACGCTCCAGGTGTCGCCGCGGCGCGCGAGGGTCACGGAATCGGTCCCGTCGCCGTTCTCGATGCGCAGACTCTGGACTTGATCGGGTGTCATGCCGAGCAGCGGCGTGTCGGCTGCGCTCGGCACGAGCGTGCGACCGCCGCCGAGATGCAGACCGAGGGCGAGCAGGATCTGCAGGACCAGCAACCCGGCCAGCCCCATGACGATCGGTGCGCGCAGGTCAGGGCGCCAGCCGGTGTCGGATTGAACAGTCATGTCGGTCATTCTCGTCTTAAACTTAAACCGCACCCGGCGCGTTATGCGATGTTTTTGGATGGAAACGGCCCCGGAAAACTTCACGACCGCCGGAGTTGGCGCGGTTTAAGATATTAAAAAATTTACTATTTTAAACCGCGTCCCTGCTAAGGGATGTCGATGCACCAAACGTCGAATTGACTCGAAAGTCAGCATTTCGCTCTGGACGCGGTTTAACCTTGGATCAAGCACGCGGAAGATCGCCCAGGATCGCCTCGTCGGCCCGCTCGCGCCGCGCCCTCGCGCGTCGATACAGCCAATACACCAAGGCTAGACCGGCGAGTGCCAGGACATAGTTCAGGGTCTCCCAGAAGATGCGACCCTCGCGACCCACCGGCTCGAGCAGGCGGTTGAACTGGCCGCGTCCGCGCAGGGTGAGCAGGCCGCGATCCTCCAGCGACCAGTCGACGGCGTTCTGGATCAGCTCGAGCGGAGCCAGATAGCGGCTCTGGGTCGCTTCGGTCGCCAAACTGATGGCGGTATCGGAGAGGAAGGTCGAAGAGCCGATCAGGATCAGTCGAGCCGAAGCGGGCGAGGTCTCCACGACGCCCGAGATGACCGGGGCCTTGTCCTCCTCGACGGGTTCGCCGGTTTCGGGGTCGATCGTCTGCGGATCGGTGTCGTCAGGCCCGCTGTCTTCGGATGCCTCGTCTCCGGACGCATCCTCCATGAGCGGCGATGGACGCCCGGCAAAGGCCGAGCCGAAGCGGCCCTCGACCGCGACGGCCAAAACACGGCTGCCGCGATCCTCGCCGCGCGGGAAACCGAGGCTGCCGTAAGTCTCGAAGTCGGGCTGCATGTTCTCCGAGTCGCTGGTCCAGGACCCGGAGGAGCTGCGGATCAGCTCGATCACGCGCCGATCGGCGTTCTTCTCGGCATCGACCTGAATCGGCGAGGACCAGTTCATGGTGATCTGGCCGAGGTCCGAGGTGATTCCGGAGTCCTGCGCGAGTCCGTCGCTGCGGACATCCGGGAAATAGGGGTAGTCCAGCGTTTGGATCTCCTCGACCACAAAGCCGCCCAGATCGCGCTGCACGGGGATCGGGAAGGGCGTGTTCTCGGGATCGAGCACCAGGCTCGGCTCAAGTGTCAGTCCCTGACGGGCGAGCCAGTCCTCCAGGCCGGTCGGGGCGGCTTGCGCAGCGATCGAGCCCCCGGCCAGGTCGAGATCGAAGCCGGATGCGGCCAGGATGACGGTCCCGCCCTGCATCAGGAACTGGTCGATGGCGAACTGCTGGCGCTCGTCCAGGGCCTCGGGCCCGACCACCAGGAGCAGATCGGCATCCTCGCCGACCTGACCGGACGTGAGATCCGTCTCGCGCAGGTTGAATCCGGTGCGCAGGGTCTCCTGCAACAAGGCGTATCCGGGCCCGGGGCTCGGCTCGCCGAACATCCCGGGCATCGCCGGCGGCGTGTAGAGCGCGATGGTACGCAAGACGCCCGGCGCGAATCGCTTGATGCCGGCCTCGATGGCGCGTGCTAGACCCGCCCGATCGAGCGATTCCGGGAGCGGAACCGGAACGGCCTGATCGCCGGATTCCAGGACCATATAGAAATAGAAGGGCGTGGGATCGAGCAGGCTGACGACCAGCGGCTCGAAACCGAATTGCTCGGCGATCGTTTGGGCCAGTATGCCGTCGCCGGCCGCGGGATCCTGGATCTCGAAGCTGAAGCGATCTGCGCCGTTCGCGACAAGCTCGGAGAGGACCGACTCCAGGTCGGCCCGCAGCTCGGGCAAGGGCTCGGGCAGACGATCGGGCGGCGAGATGAAGCCGCGGAAACGCACAGGTTCGGTCAGATTGGCGAAGAGATCGCCGGCGCCCTGATAGCCGTAAAGGACCTTGCGGATCACGCGTGTGAGGTCGTACTCGGGGTTGCGCAGGCGCACATCCAGAGCGGTCTCGCCCTGGACCTTCACGTCGATCAGGTCCTGGAAGCCGAGCGTCTCGAACTGATCGCCGTACTTGATCAGGATGTCGAAATAGGAGTTGACCACGGAGGCTTGATACTTGGTCGCGGTCTGGAAGGCGACGGGACGGATCCCGTATTGCTCGCCGGCCTCGCGCTCGAGCTCGGGCGAGCGCTCGGGGTCGACGATCTCGACCTGAACGCGGCCGCCGCCGGCGATCTGATACTCGCGCAGCAGATCGCGGATCTGAGGAACCAACGGGGCCAACAAGGGGTGCGTGTCCGCGCTGAAATAGCCGCGGATCAGGAGCGGCTCCTGCAGTTGGCCGAGATAGGTCCGGGTCGCCTCCGAGATCGAATAGACCCGGCCCTCGGTGAGATCCACGCGGGCGTTGCCGATGGCCCCGAGCCAGAGGTTCGCGGCCAGCAGGTTGGCGACCGCAAGCCCGGTGACCAGGGTCCAGCGTCGATGATGCCGTCGGTTGGCCTCCGGTTCGGCCCAGCGCAGACGCTCCAGACTGTCGAGTGTAAGGGCGAGGAAGGCACCGACGATGCTCAGATAGTAGACGAGATCGCGCAGATCGATCACGCCGCGCGTGATGGACTCGAAGCGCGAGCCGCTGCCGATGAGTCTGAGCAGCTCGCCGCCGTCCTGCCCGACCAGATTGGTCAGCGCCGGGGTGCCGATCAGATAGAGGAGGGCGCCGACCAGTGTGGTTCCGATCAGGGCGACGATGGGGTTGTCGGTGCGCGATGAGACGAAGAGTCCGATCGCCAGATAGGCCGAGGCCAGCAGCAGCGTGGCCAGATAGGCGCCGATCACCGGACCCCAATCCATCGGACCCAGGAAGGAGACGGTGAGCGGGATCGGCAGCGTCAGGGCCAAGGCGATCGCGACCAGGGCCAGACCGGCGAGGAATTTCCCGAGGACCAGGTGCAGGGTCGGCACCGGCAGGGTCATGAGTGTTTCGAGCGTTCCGGCCCGTCGCTCCTCGCTCCAGAGCCGCATGGTCAGGGCGGCGCAGAGAAAGATCAGCAGCACCGGCATCCAGTCGAACAGGGGACGGGCATCGGCGATGTTGCGCGCGAAAAAGGCGTCGACCCAGAAGAAGACGAAGAGCGAAACCGCCAGGAAGGCACCGATGAAGAGATAGGCGACCGGCGAGCCGAAGAAGGCGCCGAGCTCGCGGCGTGCGACGCGCAGGATGTCAGACATGGGCCACCTCCATTTGCTCCAAGGTCACGGCGCCGAAGAGATCTTCGAGGTCGCGCCGCTCGGGTGCGAGTCCGTAGAGGTTCCAGGGGTGTCCGCCGAGCGCCTTGGCGACCCGCGGTGCGAGCGCCTGCGGGTCCGCGGCGCTCAGGGCGAAATGGCGAAGACCCGCGTCGCCATCCCACACATCCACCGCTGTGACTCCTTCGATCCGTGCGAGCACGGGCCGCGCCTCCTCGGGCGCGCAGTCGAGCGTGACGAGCAGGCGTTTGGGACGTCCGATGGCATCCAGTGCGCTGTCGAGTGCCAGTTGGCCGCCGCGCATGATGAGCACACGGCTGCACACGGCCTCGACCTCCTGAAGGACATGGGTGGAGATGATCAGGGTCGCGTCCCGGGCCAGCTCGCGGACCAGGCTTCGCATGTGCTGGATCTGCGACGGGTCCAGGCCGTTGGTCGGCTCGTCCAGGATGAGGATGGCGGGCTCGTGCAGGATCGCCTGGGCCACGCCCACACGCTGGCGATAGCCGCGCGAGAGTGTGCCGATGGTCGCGGTCGCCTTGGGAGCGAGATCCGTGCGCTCGATCGCCCGGCGGATGGCCGCGGGACGGCGGCTGTCGGCCATCCCGTGCAGCGCCGCCTGATAGTCCAGGTAGTCGATCACACGCATTTCGGGATAGAGCGGGCAGTTCTCGGGCAGATAGCCGATGCGTCGCTGCGCCTCGCGCCGCTGCTCGGCGATGTCCAGTCCGTCGATCCGGATCGAGCCGCTGCTCGGCTCCAGATAAGCGGTCATCATCTTCATGATGGTGGTCTTGCCGGCCCCGTTGTGGCCGAGCAGTCCGACGATCTCGCCGCGGCCGATGTCGAACGACACCGCTTGCACCGCCTTGAGCTCGCCGTAGCTGCGACTCAGCTCGCGAACCTCGATCATGCTGTCTCCTGCTGAACCGCGTCCTACGCACTCTGCGCCGGAATCGCCCGGAGTCGGGCCTCGGCGATTTCGGGTACGTCGGAGCGGACGCGGTTCAGGACTTTTCGTTTGTCGGGAATGGAAACCGCGTCGGGCATCGAGCGATTCGGTACCGCCGAGTCCGGTTTCGGGACAGACGCGGCTGTTCGGATCTTGGCGCGGTTGAGCGTCCGCCGGGTCTCGGACGCGGCTCGGGCGCGAATTTCACCCGAGGCGGGCTCGGGATGCAAGACCCGCAGCGAGGCTCGCTGGGCTATGCGAGGACGGGGATGTCCAGCCGTGGGGTCGAGCGGTGCTGTCCTCCGCGAGCACGGCGTCAATCGCCGTCGCGCTCCAATCTGATGACGAGGTCATCGTCCAAGTCCGGATCCATGGCGACGTGGACGACGATCGGTGCGCAGCAGACCTGGCAGTCCTCGATAGAGGTCTGGGGAACGGCGCTGACGTCGATCGTCAGCTCGATCGGGGCATCGCACCAAGGACAATGGGTGTTGCGGGTCTCAAGCGGGTTCATCGGGAGTCGTAATCCGCCGCCACAGCCGCCCGTCGTTCTTGAGCAGATCGCCCGCCGCGGCCGGGCCCCAGGTGCCGGCGGCATAGTTGGGAAAGTCGCGGGCAGGCAGGGCGGACCAGACGTCCTGGACCGATTGGACGATCTCCCAGCCCTTCTCGACCGTATCGGCGTGCTTGAAGAGCGTGGCGTCGCCGTTCATACAGTCGTAGATGAGTGTTTCGTAACCCGTTGCCGGGGCATTGCCGAAGTAGTCGGCATAGCGGAAATCCATGTTGACCGTGCCTACACGCATTCGCGGCCCGGGGATGAACGGTAGGCGGGCACCTTTTCGCCGTTCGGCATCACGCCCTCGCCGTATTGCCCCCGCACCGCATTGGTGAGGACCTGCTCGGGCGTTAAGGGATGGACGGCGTCGAGGACCTTGTCGATCTCGTCGCGGACGGCTTGCGAGTCGAACGAGTTGGGCGGCTCCATCCCGAGAAAACCGAGCAGAACCAGGAGGTGGTTCGGGATCATGTCGCGCAAGGCGCCGGCCATGTCGTAGTAGGGGCCACGATGCTCTACGCCGACGGATTCGGCAACCGTGATCTGGACATGATCGATGTGTTGACGATTCCAGAGCGGCTCGATGAAACCGTTGGAAAACCGAAAGACCATGAAGATGAAAGAGCGCCGGGATCAGCTTGCGCTTGGTCAGATCGCCCGCGGCACCGAAGATGATCATGGCGTTCGGCGGGGCGGGCGGTGTCGTTTCGGCGCTCAGACGTTGAGTGGGCAAGCTCTTTCTCCTGGATATTCCTCAAGCTAAACCGCATCGACGGCGACGGTTGTTGACCGATGCGATGCCGCGCCCGGGCGCGGACAAGGCGTGCAGCACCGAATGCGGTTTAGCTTTTTTCGGGCTTCTCGTGATGACCGCCGAACTGATAGCGCATCGCCGAGAGGATCTGGTTGGCGAAATCCGCCTCGCCGCGCGAGCTGAAGCGCTCGAAGAGTGCCGTGGTGAGCAGTGGGGCCGGCGTGCCGGTCTCGATCGCCGCAAGGCAGGTCCAGCGGCCCTCGCCCGAGTCCGAGACCCGACCGCCGAATCCTTCGAGCTGCGGATCCGCGCGCAGCGCCGTAGCGGTCAGATCCAGGAGCCAGGAGGCGACCACGCTGCCGCGACGCCAGACCTCGGCGACCTCGCCGACGTCGATGCGGTACTGATAATGCTCCGGATTGGCCAGCGGCGCGGTCTCGGCATCCACGGCCTGCTCATTCAGCCCGACCCCTGCGTGTTTGAGGATGTTGAAGCCCTCCGCGTAGGCAGCCATCAGCGCATATTCGATGCCGTTGTGGACCATCTTCACGAAATGGCCCGCACCGTTGGGTCCGCAGTGCAGATAGCCTTGCTCGGAGCGACTGAAGTCGCCGCTCCGACCGGCCGTGCGCTCGATCTCGCCCGGGCCGGGCGAGAGCGCGGCGAAGACTGGATCGAGTCGCTCCACCGCCCCGTCCTCTCCGCCGATCATCAGGCAGTAGCCCCGCTCCAGACCCCAGACGCCCCCGCTGGTCCCGCAGTCGACGAAATGGATCCCCTTCGGTGCCAGGCGCTTCGCGTGGGCGATGTCGTCGCGGTAGTTCGAGTTGCCCCCGTCGATGATGGTGTCGTCGGCTGCGAGATGGGGTATCAGGTCGTCGATGACCTGGTCCACGACCGCCGCCGGGACCATGATCCAGACGTTGCGCGGGGCTTCGAGCTTGGCGCAGAGATCGGCCATGTCTTGCGCACCGACGGCGCCTTCGGCGACCAGCGCGGCGACGGCGGCGGGGTCTCGATCATAGACGACACACCGGTGTCCGGCGCGCATGAGGCGGAGCACCATGTTGGCGCCCATTCGGCCGAGGCCGATCATTGCGAGTTGCATGAGGCGATTCCCCTGTTGGCGGCTGGAGGGTCGGAGATTAAACCGCGCTCGGCGCGGCATGCGACCTTTTTGGATGGGATCGGCCCCCGATCGACTTAACGACCGTTGGAGTCGGCGCGGTTTAAGATATTAAAAAGTATCTCATTTTAAACCGCGTCTCCGCGAAGGGTCGTGGATGCACCAAACGTCGAACTCACTCGAAAACGAGCATCTCGCTCTGGACGCGGTTTAGGCGGCGCGGCCTTCGAGCACCATAAGGCTGCGCCGTGAGACCCGGACACGCGATCCGGGCGGCAGGGTTGAATCGGGGTGACCCATGATCGAGGGTTCGCGGTCGGTGTCGATGGCGACAGACCAGGACCATCCCTGGATCTGCGGAACCGCGAACTCCAACGACGCCTTGCCCATGTTGAGCATGATGTGCAGGGGTGGCTGCTCGGCAGTGATGCCTGCGAGTGTGAAGGCCAAGGATTGGGCTGCGGGGTCGTCCCAATCAGGGGAGGCGAGTCCCACCCCGTGCCAGGTGATGTCCGGCAGCGTTTGACCGCTTGCGGGCTTGCCGGTCAAGAAACGGCTGCGATGCAGGCTCGGGTGGCGTTGACGAAAGGCGATCATACCCCGGACGAAGTCGTGCATCCCGCAGTTGTTGTCGAGCAGGGTCCAGTCGAACCAGGAGATGGCGTTGTTCTGGCAGTAGCTGTTGTTGTTGCCCTGTTTGCTCTGCAGCACCTCGTCGCCGCTCCGCAACATGGGCACACCCTGGCTCAGCATGAGAATGGCCATGAAGTTGCGGGCCTGGCGTCGACGCAACGCGAGGATCGCCGGATCGTCGGTCGGGCCTTCGACGCCG
>NZ_DIUM01000091.1:0-15661 GCF_002423035.1 Thiocapsa sp. UBA6158 | reverse complement strand
AGGGTGAAGCCGTCGTGGCAGGTGATGAAGTTGATGGAGTTGCCGGGAAGCCGTCCACGACTCTGATACAGGTCGCTCGAGCCGGTCATCCGGGTCGCCACCTCGGCGACCATACCGACATCGCCCTTGACGAAGCTGCGCATCAGATCGCGATAGCGTCCGTTCCATTCGGCCCATCGAAAGCCGGGGAAGTCCCCGACCTGATACAGCCCGGCCGCGTCCCACGCCTCGGCGATGATATGTGAACGGCCCAGCGCAGGTGACAGCTCGGTCGCCCAGAGGATCGGCGCGTGATACTGGGGATGGCCGTCCTCGCCGCGCGCCAGGGCGCTGGCCAGATCGAAGCGGAAGCCGTCCACGTGCATCTGCCGGACCCAGTAGAGCAGGGCATCGATGAGAAAGCGTGTGACGATCGGATGGTTGCAGTTGACCGTGTTGCCGCATCCGGTGTAGTCGCGGTAGATCCGTCGGTCGGAGAAATCCAGATGGTAGAAGACCTCGTTGCCGATCCCTTTGAAGCTGATCGTCGGGCCGCTGTTGCCGCCTTCGGCCGTGTGGTTGAAGACGACATCCAGGATCACCCCGATGCCGGCACGGTGCAGGGCCTTGACCAGATCGCGAAACTCGTCGCGGGCGTGCGCCGGATCGAGCGCGAAGCCGGGATGCGGCGCGAAGAAGCTGTGGGTGCTGTAGCCCCAGTAGTTCTCCAGGCCCATGGCCGCGGTCTTCGGCGGAACGTCTTGGGGGTCGAAGGCCATGATCGGCATCAGCTCGACATGGGTGATCCCCAGGTCCTTCAAATACGGGATCTTTTCGATCACGGCGCCGAAGGTGCCGGGGTGCGCGACCCTGGACGAGGGATGGCGCGTGAAGCCGCCGGCATGCATCTCGTAGATGATCGCGGCGTTCAGCGGGATGTGCAGGGGCGAGTCGCCCTCCCAGTCGTAGCGGTCGCGCACCACCTGCGCGCGGATTGCGGTGGCGACGTTGTCCCCCGGACGAGCGGCGATCTCGCGACGCCACAGCCGATCGTCGATCGTGACGGCCCAGGGGTCGAGGAGTGCCTTCTCGCCGTCCATGCGACACCCGATCTCGCGGGTGTCGCAGGTCCCGTGGATGCGCCAGTTGTAGAAGACTCCTTCGCCCAGACCCTCGATGAAGATGTGCCAGAAAAAGAAGGTTCGATTGACCTGCCGATCCAGCGCGATGATCTCGTAGGGCTCGGGGCTGGCTGCCGTTTCGAAGAGCAGCAGCTCGATCTGCTCGGCATAGCGCGAGAAGATGCAGAAGTTCACCCCCTCGTCCGTTGCCCTGGAACCGGAGTTGTCCCAGTCGCCGGGTTGAACCGAGTATCTCGACTTCGCCATCCGCATTCTCCTGCGTGGGACCGATCCCATCCAAAACATCGCGTACCGCGCCGGGCGCGGTTCAACGCCGGTCGCCGCCGGGGATCATCTGCTGCATCACGCCCATCGGGTTGACCGCCGGGATCTGATCTCCGCCGCCGACGATGCCCGAGAGGCGCTCCATCCCGATGCGCATCCGCCCCATGTCTTCGGCGATCCCGGGCAGGGTGGCGACCTGTTGGCTCATCGCGGAGACGTCTCGGGCGAGCGAGGTCATGTCCTGACGCATCCGGCCCATGTCGGCCGACATGGATGCCATCTCGCCGGCCATCAGGGCGACGTTTGCGGACATGTCGTGCATCAACTTCACCATGTAGAGGAATGCGGCACCGGCAACGAGTGCTGCGGCGAGAACCGCGAGGCGCGGCGTAGCGGGGCTCGAATCGCGTGTCATGGCATGCTCCGGTGACTCACCGACGAGCCCCGATGATGCCATGCTCGGGGACCTGTTTGCACGGATTGCACGAGACGAGGAGAGCGCCGCTCGCCCGCGCCGAGGGTGTATGCTCGGGCGTCGCAGTAGTAAACGTGAATTCACGGCCGGACTGTGGGATATTTCGAACAATGCTCGGCCGCCGTTAGGCTCGACCCGAGACGACATCACGTATAAGAATAACCGCCGGGTTGCGTCCGAGCCCTCCGTCATGCTCGGTGCGTCGGCTCCAGGCGCCAGCAACAGGCCGCAGAAACAAGCATCGAAGGGTGCTCCGACAGCACCAAAGGACCAGCACCGAGGAGTCTTGACGCATCCCTATGGATTTCAGACATCATCCGGCCGATTCGACCGAGGTCCACGCGGCGTCCGATGAGGCGCGCGACTGGACGGTCGCCGATTTGATCGACTTCGAGTACTACTTGGACGCCGACGAGCGCGAGCTGCGCGAGCATCCGTCGGCGCGCAAGGGCCTTGCCGAGCGCGACCGCTCGCTCTACCTCGAGGTGATCGCCCCCGCGATCGGCGATCAGCCGCCGCATACCCCGGCGCATCGGCGCTTCAGCCTGCGCCGATGGCTCGCGGCTCGCCGCAATGCGGAGCGCCCGGAGATGCGCGGGATCCTGCCGGGAGCGGCATTCGCGAGCGCCGAGCGTCTGGTCACCCTGCTGCTCGCGGTCCTCGGATTCATCGCCGGGATCGGCGTGGCCTCCGCGCTGCTCAGCTACGACGGAACCCGCCCGGTCAGCGTCTCCTGGTATCTGTTTCTGCTGGTCATCGTGCAGTTTCTACTCGTGGCCTCGGTCGCCACGGCCTGGGCGCTGCGCAAGGCGCGCGGGCGCGGCGCCGGAGCGGCGCATGGCCTTTTGATGCACGTCGTGCGTCCGCTCGTGACCAAGTCCGCGAGCTGGCTTCAGCGCCAACGGATCGGTCATGCTGCGGCCGAGATTCAGGATCAGGCGCGTGCTCGGCAGGGGCTGTTGAAGTCGCAATACGCGCTCTACGGTCCGGTCTCCTATTTACCGCTCATCATCCCGGCCCAGATCTTCGGGGTCGCCTTCAATATCGGCGTCATCCTGACGACCCTGATGCTGGAATGGTTCACGGACCTCGCCTTCGGTTGGGGTTCGACCATGAACGTTCATCCGCAGACGATCTTCGACGTGACCCGATTGATCGCGCTGCCCTGGAGCTGGTTGCTCGGCGAGGGCATCGGCTACCCGAGCCTTGAGCAGGTGGCCGGCTCGCGTATCTTCCTCGAGCACTGGGCGAGCGTCACGCCGACCCTGAAGCCGGATCCGGCGCATCTGCGCTCCTGGGGCTCGTTCCTCGTCCTGGCCGTCACGATCTACGGCCTCCTTCCCAGGTTGCTGCTGTGGGGCGGGTCCGTCCTGGCACGACGCCTGATTCTGGCGCGCCTGCCCTTCACGCACAGCCGCACCCAAGCGCTCTATGCCCGCATGCTCTCCCCGCGCCTCGAGACGACACCGAGCGGGGGACGCCCGGGCGGCGAGAGAGGCACCGAGATGCCGATCCCGGCCGCGTCGACCTCGCGCAAGCCGCGTCCCGGGGGAGCGGACGGTCCGGCCGACTCGGCACCGACGACCTCGGCACGTCCTTGGCGTAACGCCCTGGTTCGGCGTGTCGAGCCGGGCGAGGAGGCGCCGACCTCGGCTCCGCCGCCCCCGCTCACGCCGGCGCCGGCGATCCCGCCGGTCGTAGCGCCCCCTGTCGATGCACCGAAAGCGGCTCCTGCTCCGGAGCCCGAGTCGCCAGCGGTGCCGGCGCCCGCGCCTGCTGCACCGGTCATCTCCGAGCCGGAGCCCGAATCCGAGGCCGAACCTTTTCCCAAGAGCGATCGACAGGCTGCCGGCGCGGCAACGCCACCGGCGCGCCCGCGTCCGGTGGCTCGGCCCGAACCCGAGCCAAAGCCCGAGCCAAAGTCCGAGCCAAAGTCCGAGCCAAAGTCCGAGGAGGCCCCGCAAAGGCCTTCCGAGACGCAAGTCCTCCCCATTGAGCGGCCTGCGGACGTCGCGACGCCGCCGGCCGCGCCGAAGAAGGCGCAGGCACAGCCCGCCGTTTCGACGGGATCGAATTTGAAGGGGCCGGATAAACCGCCGGCTAAGATGTCTACGCAACCCTCGGCCCAGCCGCAGGTCGCGGAGACACCGACGTCTATCCCCAAGCCGACTCCGGCCCCGGTAGCCGACGCTCCGACACCACGGAAGTCGGCTCCCGCGCAAGGCACCCGCTTTGCCCCCGACGCCTGTCTGCTTCTGCTGCACGTCGACATCGACGACATCCTCGAGGACGAGGACCGCCCGCGGCTCGAGCAGATGCTGAAGCATCTGAGCGGATGGCGGGTTGCGGCGACGGCGACCGTCGGCGCCGGCAGCGCGATGACCGAGGAGGCGCTCGGCATCCTCGAGCGCGGCGACTGGCAGGCACCGCCGCCTCGGGTGGTTCTGATCGAGGACGGCTCGCAGCCCCCGATCACGGAGAGCCTGCGCTTCCTGCGCGAGCTGCGCGCCGCGGCCGGGGCGCGCGCCCAGATCATGCTCGCCCTCGTGGGCGATCCGACCGACGATGACCGTCTGCCGCCGATGCGCCCGTTCGACTACACGGACTGGCAGCGCAAGATCGATCAGATGGCCGACCCCTACCTGCGCTTGGAGATGCTTGCGCCGCTTCACGAGGATGGAGACGTCTGATGTCCGGGAAGATTCCAAGACTGGCGATCATGGGGCACCCGAATGCCGGTAAGTCCTCCGTGGTTGCGACACTCACCGAAAACGACCTGATTCAGATCGATAAACGCGCGGGCACCACGATCGAATCGAACGTCTACCCGGTCATCATCGACGGGCGTCCGGTGATCGAATTCATCGATACACCGGGGTTTCAGAATCCCAACGCGATCCTGGAATGGTTTCAGGCCCAGAGCGGCAAGCGCGAGCTGGCGCGGGCGTTCGTGGCCGCGCATCGAGCCGATCCCCTCTTTACGCACGACTGCGAGCTCCTCGAGCCGGTGGCCGAGGGTGCGGCCATCATCCTGGTGGTCGACGGCTCCAAGCGCATCAAGGAGAAGGATCGGGTCGAGATCGAGCTGTTGCGTCTGACCGCCCGCCCGCGCATGGCGATCTTGAACAACCTCACCAACAACACGCGCTACATGACCCAGTGGCGCGATGCGCTCTGCAAGGCGTTCAACTCGGTGCGCGACTTCAACGCCCATCGCGCCACCTACGGCGAACGCGTGCGTTTGCTGCAGGCGCTCAAGAGCATCGATCAGCGCTGGGAGCCGCTCGTCGAAGAAGCCATCCATGCCTTCGAGCACGACTGGAATCGGCGCACCGACCAGGCCGTGACCACCATCCTGGATCTGCTCAAGGAGGCGCTCACCTACAAGGCGTCCAAGACGGTGAAGGAGAGCAAGCTGGTCTTCGAGAGCGGTCGGGAGCGTGTCAGGGAAGAGGTGATGAGGGCGTTCGAAGACGGGCTGCGCCAGCTCGAGACGAAGGCGCAGGAGCAGATCCGCGCGAATTTTCGCCACCACGTTTGGCACATGCCACCGGATTCGATCCTCGGCAAGGATCTGCTCTCGGAGGACGTGAATCAGGCGCTCGGTCTGTCCAAGCGCCAGCTTGCACTGGTCGGCATGGCTGCGGGCGCGGCCTCGGGTGCGACCATCGACCTCTCCACCGCCGGGCATACCTTCGGAGCAGGCGCGTTGATCGGTGCGGCCACGGGCGGGGTCTTGGGGTTCGTCGGGAGCAAGGCACTGGCCAAGCTCAACATCGAGCGTGCCTCGGGAACGCAGCGTTTCACGGTCGGACCGGTTCACAATCCGCGTTTCCCCTTCGTTCTACTGGATCGCATCGTGCTCTACAGTGCACGGGCCATGAACTGGTCGCACGGTCGCCAAGCCGCGGAAGAGGATGCACCCGACAAGGTTCCGGAGAAGGAGCTCCGCCGGGCCGGATTCGCGGAGGAGCTGCCCGCCGCGCAGCAGCGCGATCTGGCGCGGTTCTTCAACGCGGCCAGGAAGGGCAAGTCCGAGCGCGAGGAGGAGTGTCGCGCCATCATCAGAGGCATCCTGCACGGACTGGCGGTGAGCGAGATCGACAGTCGTGCGGACCTGTGATCGCTTAAAGCGCGCACGGCGCGGAATGAACGAGGACGAGCTGCTCGGGATCGACCGGGCCCACGCCTGGCATCCCTACACCTCCACGATCGATCGCGATCCGGTCTATGCGGTACGCTCGGCGTCGGGCTGTCGGATCAGGCTCATGGACGGCCGCGAGCTGATCGACGGCATGTCCTCCTGGTGGTGCGCCATCCACGGCTACAACCATCCTGTCCTGAATCAGGCGGCGCGCGATCAGCTCGACGACATGTCGCACATCATGTTCGGCGGGTTGACCCACGAGCCGGCCGTGCGCTTGGTCGACACCCTGGTGAAGCTGACGCCGGAGCCGCTGCAGCACGTCTTTCTCTGCGACTCGGGATCGGTGTCGGTCGAGGTCGCCATCAAAATGGCCATCCAGTACCAGCAGGCCGCCGGACGACCCGAGCGGCACCGGTTGATGACGATCC
Source organism: Thiocapsa sp. UBA6158 (assembly GCF_002423035.1). Lineage (GTDB taxonomy): Bacteria > Pseudomonadota > Gammaproteobacteria > Chromatiales > Chromatiaceae > Thiocapsa. Next base: position 9,226 of record NZ_DIUM01000091.1, on the reverse strand, counting down.
GCTCGGGCTATCACGGCGACACCCAAGGGGCCATGTCGGTCTGCGATCCCGTGACCGGGATGCACCATCTGTTCAGTCGGGTGTTGCCCGAGCAGGTCTTTGCAACGGCGCCCGCGTGCCGATTCGGCGAGCCCTGCCGGCCCGAGCAGATCGCCGAGTTTGCGGCCTTGATCGAGCGCCATCACAACGAGCTTGCCGCGGTCATCCTCGAGCCGATCGTGCAGGGCGCCGGGGGCATGCGTTTCTACAGCGCGCAGTATCTCGCGCAAGTCCGGCGGCTCTGCGATCGCTTCGAGGTGCTCCTGATCGCCGACGAGATCGCGACCGGCTTCGGGCGCACCGGCGCGCTCTTCGCCTGCGAGCATGCCGGCATCTCACCGGACATCATGACACTCGGCAAGGCACTGACAGGCGGCTATGTGACGCTGGCGGCGACCCTCGCGACCGATCGGGTCGCCCGGACCATCTCATCCGGCGACCCGGGCGTCTTCATGCACGGCCCGACCTTCATGGGCAACCCGCTCGCCTGCGCGATCGCCAATGCCAGCATCGCCCTTCTGCTGGCCTCCGACTGGCAAGCCAACATCGCTCGGATCGAACGCGGTCTGATCACCGGACTGGCAGGCTGCCGGGACCTTCCGGGCGTGGCCGAGGTGCGCCTGCTCGGCGCGATCGGTGTGGTCGAGATGTGCGCGCCGGTGTCCATGCGCGAGATCCAGCGCCGTTTCGTCGCGCGCGGGGTCTGGGTGCGTCCGTTCGGCCGACTCGTCTATCTGATGCCGCCCTACATCATCGGCGACGAGGAGCTTGCGACACTCTGCGCATCGGTTGTCTCAGTCCTCGGCGAGGTGGCGGTGGAGCAATCCCGGTAGACGTCCGGAGAATGGACGGCGGCTTGGTGCTTCGGCCTGCGTTGACGCACAAACGTCCCCACATGCAGGGCAGGGCGATGAAACCGTGCCCGATTCGACATGCTTCAGGAGCCGTGCCATGCAAGACCGCCCCGTCATCAAGACCGCCATCCCGAAACGCCGCTATCAGGTCGGCACCCACAGTGCCTCGCTGCTCGGCGAGATCGAGAGCGGGGATGGCCGTACCTATCGGTATATCCTCGCCTTCGTCCCGTCCGGGCAACGCGAGCCCGTCTTCTATGTCTGTGTCGAGCCGAGCCCGCCCGCGGAGCGCGCCGACGGGGCCTACCGGCTCGGCATCGTCGGCGAGTTCATGTCGGAGGTGGTGGATACCGATGACCGCTGGGGCGATCTTGATACCTTCGCCGAGCAGGCACTCAAGCTGGGCCAGCAGGCGCTCGGGCTGCAGCAGGCATCCGTCGTCCGACAGATGTGATCCGGGTACCGTCGTCATTCAGGCACACGGCGTGGGTCACACGCCGGGATACGCCAGCAAACACGGCCTCCGCGGCTGGCGGCCCACGGCGTTTCCTCCTCGAAGCAGGCCAAGGCGCGGCGCTCTGCGACGCCACCGCGCAGGCTGTGCGAATAAATTCGCACCTACAGCCGTTTCAGGTCTTCCGGGGATGCGAAGTCGGGATGCTTCTTACCGGAAATCACTCAAAAACCCGCTTCGGCGTCGGTTTCCGCCTCGAGACCGAGGATGAACTCCCATTGTTCGGGAGTGACCGGCATGACGGAGAGCCGATTGCCGTTGCGCACGAGCGGGAAGCCGGCGAGTGCGCCGTCCGCATGGGCCTTGAGTTCGGCAAGCGAGATGGTCCGACTCAGATGTCGCACGTAGCGCACCTCGACGAGATACCACCGGGGTTTCTCGGGGTCGCTCTTGGGATCGAAATACTTCGCCTCGGGATCGAAGGCGGTGCTGTCGGGATAGGCCTCGCTCGCCACCTCGGCGATCCCGACCACGCCCGGTACGGCACAATTGGAATGATAGAAGAGGATCCGGTCGCCCGGACGCATCGCGTCGCGCATCATGTTGCGGGCCTGGTAGTTGCGTACCCCGTCCCAGGGCTCGGTCCGGTCGGGGCGCGCGGCCAGGTCGTCGAGACCGAAGGCGTCCGGCTCGGATTTCATCAGCCAGTAGTTCATCCTGTCGTGTCCTGATTCGGCATCGCGTGACGGGGTTCAGGTGTGCGCCTGTTCGGCTTCCGCCAGCAGATGCTTGAAGTTGGCGAGCCGCTGCGGGGCGATCAGGCCCTCTGCGATGGCGCCGTGGATGGCGCAATCGGGCTCTCGATCATGCCGACAGTCGGCGAACCGGCAGTGTCCGATGTAGGGGCGCAGCTCGCGAAAGCCTTGCTGCAGGGCATCGCGGTCGAGCGGGCCGGTGCGGAAGCTGCGCACGCCGGGCGAGTCGATCAAGGCGCCGTCGTCGGCCAATCGATAGCAGGTCGCCGCGGAGGTGGTATGGCGCCCCAGCCCGGTGGCCTTGGAGAGTCGACCGATCTGGATCTCGCGATCCGGCAGCAGCACCTTGACCAAGGATGATTTGCCGACACCGGACTGGCCCACCAGGATGCTGGTTTGCCCGCCGAGATGACCGATCAGCTCGATCAGGGTCTCCGGCTCGCGCAGACTGGTCCACAGGAGTGAATAGCCGATGGCCGCATAATAGGCGAAGCGGTCCTGAAACGCGGCACGCTCCGGCGCGTCGAGCAGGTCCATCTTGTTGGCCACGATGATGGCCTCCACCCCCATGATCTCGGCCGCGACCAGGTACTGATCGATCAGATAGTCGCTGGGTTCGGGCCGCGGTGCGATCAGGATCACCAGGCGCGTCAGGTTGGCCGCCAAGGGCTTGTCGCGACCGCCGAAATCGGGGCGGCTGAGCAGCGTTTGCCGCGGCAGGATGGCCGTGACGACACCCTGATTGTCCGCGGTGCGTTGCCAGACCACGCGATCCCCGCAGACCGGATGACCGATGTTCTGGCGCGACAGACAATGGGTGATGTCGCCCTCGGCATCCTCGACCGCCAGATTGGCCCCGTGACGGACGACGACTCGCCCTTCAACGGGCAACGGCTCGCCTTCGATCTCCGATAAGGCATTGTCGACCCGCGAGGCGAGGCGCTGGCGGCGGCGGTCCTGGATGGTTTGGATCCGCTCGATCTGGCGTCCGGAGAGCCGCCGTTTCGTCACCGGCTCAGCGCTCGAACTGGTAGAAGTGATGGTTCAGATAGGCGGCGACGTCTTTGATGTCTTCGTCGAACCAACGCAGCCCGAGCGCGGTCTCGCAGCGTTGCACCTGCCGCTCGAGTCCGTCGAGCGAGGTGACCATGCGCCCCTCGCGTGTGTAGATCTCGCTGCCGTGGCAGCCGAGACAGTTCTCGTCGTAGAGCTGCTCGGCGTTCTCGGTAGGTTGTGCCTGTGCCTGTGCCGTGACCGACCCGAGGCCGAGAAGCACGGCCGTGCCGGCGCCGAGGAGTATGGACTGGATCTTCATGGTTGAGACTCCGGAGGATGGTTGGACTGCGCAAGGTCGCCAGCGGGCGAAAACGTCGCTACCCTAGCCGATCATGGTGTCGACCGCCGGGTGAGACCAGGTGGCCGGCTCACCCGTTTGCGGATTGCAGGAGAGCAGGTAGTTGACCAAGAACGAGAATAATCTGATTTGGCTCGATCTCGAGATGACGGGGCTCGACCCCGCGACCGATCGCATCCTCGAGATCGCGACCGTGATCACCGACAGCGATCTTCGCATCCTGGCCGAGGGTCCCGTCGTTGCGATCCATCAGCCCGAGGCCGTTCTTGCGGGCATGGACGACTGGAATCGCGACCATCACGGCCGCTCCGGCCTGCTCGATCGGGTGCGCGCGAGCACGCAGAGCGTTGCGGATGCCGAATCGACGACACTACGCTTCCTCGCCGATTTCGTCCCGCCCGGCACCTCGCCCTTGTGCGGAAACAGCATCTGTCAGGACCGGCGCTTCCTCGCGCTCTGGATGCCGAAGCTCGAGGGTTACTGCCACTATCGCAATCTGGACGTGAGCACGCTGAAGATCCTCGCGCAACGCTGGGCGCCCGGCGTGGCGAGCGCCTTCAAGAAAGAGTCGCGACACCTGGCCTTGGATGACATCCGCGAGTCCATCGACGAACTCAAACATTATCGCACGCATCTTTTGCGGGAGCTTTAAACCGAAAAAGAGGACTTAAAACGCAAAGGCGCAAAGGCGCAACGGACGCAAAGGTGTTCAGTGCCTTGGTTCAATAATGCTATTCACCCAAAGGGGGCCTCGATCATCCCTTCGCCCACATCGGCCGCCAAATGCGTAGTCAGGCCATCCTGGCCTGACGGAATCAGGGCTCGAAGCCCTGACTACGCAGGGACCGCAAGCAGTTGGACCGAACGATGATCAAGGCCCTATTCACCCAAAGGGTGAACGTCGTTGGCATTGCAGTTTCTTGTTTTCCTTTGCGTCCTTTGCGCCTTTGCGTTTCCAGATGCCGGATTTAGGTTTAACCGCCGGAGCGCCCACCCGACATGCTCGCGAATCAAGGCGTCCGGATGGTCCGCACGGGCGTTCAGGGCCTGTTTGACCTCGGGTGAGGCGGGCGCGTTGCCGAGTGCGACGGCGATGTTTCGCAGCCAGCGGCCGTGGCCGATGCGGCGGATCGCGGAGCCTTGCGTTCGGTCGAGAAAGGTCGACTCATCCCAACCGAAGACCTCGACGAGAGAGGCCGTATCCAGTGCGTGGCGCGCCTGAAAATCCGGTTCGGCGGCGAGCCGCGCGAAGCGATTCCAGGGACAGACCAACTGACAGTCGTCGCAGCCGTAGATGCGGTTGCCCATCGGCGGGCGCAGCGGCTCCGGGATGCTGCCGGCATGCTCGATCGTCAGGTAGGAGATGCACAGGCGGGCATCCAGCGCGTAGGGCGCGACGATCGCGCGGGTCGGACAGACCTCGATGCAGGCGCGACAGCGGCCGCAATGATCGGCAATCGGGGTATCGATCGGCAGGGCAAGATCCGTGTAGATCTCGCCGAGAAAGAACCAGGAGCCGGCCTTGGGGTGAATGAGATTGGTATGCTTGCCGATCCAGCCGAGCCCGGCCTTCGCGGCCAGCGGTTTCTCGAGCACCGGTGCTGAGTCGACGAAGACCCGGTAGCCGAAGGGGCCGATTTCGGCGAGGATATGCTCGGCGAGGCGCTGCAGGCGCCGTCTGAGCAGCTTGTGATAGTCGCGACCCAGCGCATAACGCGAGACGAAGGCGCGCGGCGGATCATCGAGCGCGGCCTGCATCGCCCGGTGCGACTCGGGCAGATAGTCCATCCGCACCGAGATCACCCGTACCGTGCCGGGCACCAGATCGGCCGGGCGCGAGCGCTTCAGCCCGTGACGGGCCATGTAGCCCATGGTGCCGTGGCGGCCCTCGGCGAGCCAGCTCAGCAGACGTGACTCGGCCGAGGCCAGATCGGTGTCGGTGATGCCGACCTGCTGGAAGCCGAGCTCCAGACCCCGGCGCTTGATGCGGGCGACAAGCTCTGCGGGCGGTATCATTCCGGGTCGTCGTGCCTCAGCGATTGCGGATCCTCGAAGGATAGACCGCATCCGAGGTCGACTCGAACACTTTGTTCGGGGACGGCGCCATCGAGTCAACCCATCGAGCCGATCGGGAACCATGAACGCCGAGCGCCTGACGATACCGATGAATCCGATGCCCGACAGCGATCGCCTGCCCCATGCGCTCTATCGCGCCGAACAGGTGCGCAACCTCGACCGCTGCGCGATCGAGCAGTACGGCATCCCGGGCATCGAGCTGATGAACCGGGCCGGGGAGGTCGCCTATCGGATCCTGCGTGAACGCTGGCCGGATGCCCGCGATCTGACGGTGCTCGTGGGGATCGGCAACAACGGCGGAGACGGCTACGTGATCGCGCGCTTGGCGCGAGCCGATGGTCTCGCCGTGCGCCTGCTGCAACTCGGGGATCCGCAGCGTGTGACCGGCGATGCGGCCATCAGTCGCGATGCCTGGCGCGACGCGGGCGGGACGATCGAGCCCTATCGCGGATTGCCGCGGCGCTCGGATGTCCTGGTCGATGCCCTTCTCGGGACCGGGCTGGAACGCCCGGTCGAGGGAGTGTGGGCCGAGACGATTCAGGCACTCGACCGCCGGCGCGCGCCGGTGCTCGCCGTCGACATCCCGTCGGGTCTGCATGCCGATACCGGACGGATCATGGGTGTGGCGGTCCGTGCGGATATGACCGTCAGCTTCATCGGACTCAAACAAGGTCTCTTCATCGGAGCCGGACCCGAGTACTGCGGCGAGATCCGTTTCAATGCGCTCTCGATCCCGGCCCGGGTCTATTCCGGCGAGGTGGCCTCGGCACGGCGCATCGACTGGGATCAGCAGTCGGCACGGTTCGGGCGACGTCCCCGCACCGCACACAAGGGGACCTTCGGACACCTGCTGGTGATCGGCGGCGCGCCCGGCCTGTCCGGTGCGGTGCGTCTTGCGGGCGAGGCCGCACTGCGGGCCGGTGCCGGATTGGTCACGATCGCGACGCATCCGGCACATGCTGCTTGGCTGAATCTCGCGCGTCCCGAGCTGATGGTGTCGGCGGTCGAGACCTCGACGGACCTCGCTCCCCTGATCGCACGGACCGATGCGGTCGCGATTGGCCCCGGGTTGGGCCGCGAGGCGTGGGGCCGCGATCTCTGGGAGTATGCGCTTGGCCTCGACATGCCGATGGTCGTCGATGCCGACGCACTGAACCTCCTTGCCGAGGTACCCCGCTCGCGGCCGGATTGGGTCCTGACGCCGCATCCGGGCGAAGCGGCACGCCTGCTCGGGACCGACGTCGCCGCGATCGAGCAGGATCGTCCGGCCGGCGTGCACGCGCTGCAGGGTCGCTATGGAGGTGTCGCTGTTCTGAAGGGCGCCGGGACCCTGATCCGGAGCGATCCGGCGCGCCCGCTTGCGATCTGCAGCGACGGCAATCCCGGGATGGCGACCGCCGGCTCCGGCGATGTCCTGACCGGGATCATCGGCGCCTTGCGCGCTCAGGGTCTCGACGCGGAGCAGGCCGCCTGTGCCGGCGTCTGTCTGCACGCGGCTGCAGGGGATCGGGCCGCGCTGATCGGCGAGCGCGGGCTGATCGCGAGCGATATCATCGCCGCACTTCGCCCGGTGGCCAATCGCGTGCCCGCATTGCAGGAGGAATCATGATCGAGCATTGGCTGCCTGATCCCGAGGCGCAGCTTGCCTTCGGAGCGCGGCTCGCGGCGCTCTTGCCGCCGCGCCTGATCGTCTATCTCGAGGGCGACCTGGGGACCGGCAAAACGACCCTGACCCGAGGTGTTCTCGCGGGCCTCGGTCATCGCGGTGCCGCGCGCAGTCCGACCTATACCCTGCTCGAACCTTACGAGCTGGCGGACAGACGCATCAACCATCTGGATCTCTATCGCCTCGGGGATCCGCAGGAGCTCGAGTATCTGGGCCTGCGCGATCTGCTCGCCGAGGATGCCATCTGGATGGTGGAGTGGCCCGAGCGCGGTCTCGGGATGCTGCCGCTGCCCGACCTGGTGATTGCGATCGAATACGCGGCGAACGGTCGGCGTCTGCGTCTGTCGGCCCGGACGGCGGCGGGCGAGGCCGTACTGAATGCGCTGGCCGGGCTTGGCTCCGGGGACTCGGCGCGTTCCGCATCGCCTGAGAAGTCGGATGTAATGCAATGATGCAACATGGAAAGCCGTTTCTCGGCATGCTATCTTTCAACGCATCATCGATCGGATCGGGAGCAACCGGAAGGCCGTGCTCGTGAATAGGCTGATCTCGCCGCTTCTTTTTCTCCTCCTGCTCGCTGTTTCCGCGCAGTGCGTCTGCGCGGAGCAGGCATCGGTGCAGGGTACGCGGGTCTGGTCCGATCCGGCAAAGACCCGCTTGGTCTTCGAGACCTCATCGGCGATCACGCACCGGATCTTTCCGCTGGACGAGCCCGATCGTCTCGTCATCGACCTCGACGATGCCGTCATGCAGAGCAATCTGCCGAAGGTCGACCTCGGCGACCCCGTCCTGGTCGGCCTGCGCGGCGGTGTGCGTGGCGGATCGCATCTGCGCATCGTCCTGGATCTCAAGCAACCGGTGCGCGCGAAGAGCTTTGCGCTGAGCCCGAACGAGCGCTATGGACATCGCCTGGTCATCGATCTGACACCGAAGGACGGTTCGAGCGTCCGGCGTGTCGCGCTTCCATCGTTCCCGAATTCGGCTGTTCGCAAAGGCGGCAAGCGGGCCGGTCGCGGTCCTGCCATCATCGTCGCCATCGACGCCGGTCACGGCGGCGAGGATCCAGGGGCGATCGGTGCCGGCGGAACACTGGAGAAGGACGTCACCCTCGCGATCGCACGCGAGCTCGCCAAGCTGGTCGACCGCGAACCCGGTCTCGAGGCGCTGATGATCCGCGACGGCGATTACTATGTCGGACTACAGGAGCGCATCGCGATCGCGCGCGAGCGCCGTGCCGACCTGTTCGTCTCGATCCATGCCGATGCCTTCTCCAACGCGAAAGCCAAAGGCTCCTCGGTCTACACCCTGTCCTACGGCGGGGCGAGCAGCGAGGCGGCGAAGTGGCTGGCGAGTCGCGAGAACAGTGCGGATCTGATCGGCGGTGTGGACCTTTCGACCGGCGACGATCTTCTGGCGAACGTGCTCATGGACATGACGCAGAACGCAACGATCGAGCACAGTACCGAGGCCGCGGCCATGGTCCTCGCCAATCTCGGTCGATTGGGCGTGGTTCATCGCGGCGATGTCCAGCGTGCCGGGTTCGCCGTCCTCAAGGCGCCGGACGTGCCCTCGATCCTGGTCGAGACCGCCTTCATCAGCAACCCGGAGGAAGAGCAACGGCTGCGCGATCGGGGCCATCAACGGGAGCTTGCCGAGGCGATCTTGGCCGGCGTGTTGGGATACTTCCGCAAGTATCCGCCTCACGGAATGCTTGTGGATGCCTCCCCGCAGGGCGGCGGCGGAGGCGCGCGCGAATATGTCATCGGTCCGGGCGATACACTCTCCGGCATCGCCAAGCAGCACAGCGTAAGCATCTCGGCCCTGCGAGCCCGCAACGGCCTGAACGACGACATGATTCGGGTCGGGCAGGTGTTGGCGATTCCGGAGGATTCTTGAGGCGCATTGCGCCGCGCCGCCAGCCGCCAGCCTCCAGCCGTCACCCGTCACCCGTCAGCCGTCAGCCGTCAGCCTCACGCTGTCGGCGACGAGTGTGCGACCCCTTTAACCTAAAAAGAGCAGTTGACGCCC
>NZ_DIUM01000012.1 GCF_002423035.1 Thiocapsa sp. UBA6158 | reverse complement strand
CAACGAGCACATCGAGCAGATGCGTCTCTCGGCCACCAAGGCGCTGCTCGAGCGCCCCGATGTCATCATCGTGGCGAGCGTCTCCTCGATCTATGGCCTGGGTGACCCGGACGCCTATCTGAAGATGGTCCTGCATCTGAACCGCGGCGATCTGATCGATCAACGCGCCCTGCTGCGCCGGCTCGCCGATCTGCAATACCGCCGCAACGAGATCGAGCTCTCGCGCGGCACCTACCGGGTGCGCGGAGACGTGATCGACATCTACCCGGCGGAGTCCGACGACGAGGCGCTGCGGGTGGAGTTGTTCGACGAGGAGATCGAGTCACTCTCGCTCTTCGACCCGCTCACTGGCGAGCAACTGCGCAAGGTCCCGCGCTATACGGTCTTTCCGAAGACGCACTACGCCACCCCGCGCGAGACCATCCTGGCCGCGGTCGAGCAGATCAAGGTGGAGCTCAAAGAGCGGCTGATCTGGCTGCGAGACAACGATAAGCTCGTCGAGGCCCAGCGCCTGGAGCAACGCACCCTGTTCGATCTGGAGATGATGCTGGAGGTCGGCTACTGCTCCGGGGTCGAGAACTACAGCCGCTACCTCTCCGGACGCGGACCCGGCGAGCCGCCGCCGACCCTGTATGACTATCTGCCGGCGGATGCCATCGTCGTGATCGACGAGAGCCATGTCACCGTGCCCCAGCTCGGCGGCATGTACAAGGGCGACCGCTCGCGCAAGGAGAACCTCGTCGACTACGGCTTCCGGCTGCCCTCGGCGCTCGACAACCGCCCGCTGCGCTTCGAGGAGTTCCAGGCCCGCCAGCCCCAGACCATCTATGTCTCGGCCACCCCGCGCGACTACGAGATCCAGCACTCGGGCGCCGTCGTCGAGCAGGTGGTGCGCCCGACGGGGCTGGTCGACCCGGAGGTGGAGGTCCGCCCTGCGCTGACCCAGGTCGACGATCTACTCTCGGAGATCGGACTGCGGGTCGCCGTCGGCGAGCGGGTGCTGGTCACTACGCTGACCAAGCGGATGGCCGAGGATCTGACCGAGTATCTCAACGAGCACGGCGTGAAGGTCCGCTATCTGCACTCGGATATCGACACGGTCGAGCGCGTCGAGATCATCCGCGATCTGCGTCTGGGCGAGTTCGACGTCCTGGTCGGGATCAACCTGCTGCGCGAGGGGCTCGACATGCCGGAGGTCTCGCTGGTCGCCATCCTGGACGCCGATAAAGAAGGCTTCCTGCGCTCGGAAGGCTCCTTGATCCAGACCATCGGGCGTGCCGCGCGCAACGCCAACGGCAAGGCAATCCTTTACGCCGATCGCATCACCGGCTCCATGGAACGCGCGATCGGCGAAACCGAGCGGCGCCGCGCCAAACAGATCCTCCACAATACCGTCGAGGGCATCACGCCTCAGACCATCCGCAAGGCGGTCGCCGACATCCTGGAGGGCGCCATCCCGGGCGCCCCCATGAAGGCGCGCCAGTATGCCAAGGTCGCCGAGGAGATCATCGAATATGCCAGCCTGACGCCGCAGCAGATGGCCAAGAAGCTCAAGGCGCTGGAGAAGACCATGTACCAGCACGCGAAGAACCTCGAGTTCGAGCAGGCCGCCGCCGTACGGGATAAGATCAAGGAGTTACAGGGGCGCGGGCTTGCGGCCTGACGTTTCGGGTTGAAATCGAGGCACCGGGCGCTCGGCCCGGCCCGGCCCGGCCCCGTTATTTTATCGGGAGATACCGATGCCAAAAACCGACCTTTACGACGCCGACATCGTCGCCTGGGCCGAACAACAGGCGCACTGGCTGAGGGCCGGCGCATTGGACCGGCTCGACCTCGAGCATCTCGCAGAGGAGATCGAAGACGTGGGCAAAAGTGAACAGCGCGAGCTGGCCAGTCGCCTGTCGCTCCTGCTTGCGCACCTGCTCAAGTGGAAATTCCAGCCGGAGCGTCGCGGCAGCAGTTGGCAGCGCACGATCCGCGAGCAGCGCCGAGCCATCAAGGCCAGACTCGACCGAACCCCCAGTCTCATGGCCATGTTGCGCGACGCGACTTGGCTGGACGAGATCTGGGCCGACGCGGTTGCCGACGCCGTCGGCGAGACGGGGCTCTCGGCGTTCCCGGACGACTGTCCGTGGCGGCTGGCCGACGTGCTCGAGGTGGATTGGCTGCCCCCCGAGTGAGACTCGTCGCGCCGGAACGCGCCAGCCATCATCGGGGGTCAGCTCAGGACACCTCGGGCGCCATGCCCCGGCCGACCGATCGCAGTGCAAACCGAAAGACTCGGCGCGTCTGTCACAGGTTGCTTGGGCTTGTGTCGAGGCCGGACCACGCGGGAGCGACGTCCCGGACGTTGCGGCTGGACACGCGTGCGCCGCAGCCGCCCATCGGCCTCGTCGGGAGCGCGCTCGAGGACCATACACACAAGGATCAAGATCGCGAAGAGACCGGAAAGGCACAACAGGATGACAAAGAGGTCGGCAAGGGCGTTCATCGTTGGCTCCGTGGGGTTTGCACTGCACGGAACCACAGCATGCCGCGGGGGGTGGCTCACAACGTGAGCCCGCGGCCCCGGATTCTCGACCGTTCGTCGGACGGACGCCGTCGGTCTATCCCGCCGAACGAGGGTTCGGTGTTGTTCAGGGAGAACAAGGACGGGTGTTAGACTGGCCGCGAGCGCAGAGCGCAGCGAGCCCGAAGAATCCATGCACGACATCCACGACGCGACACGACCGGCGACCTCCGCGCGACTGGCGATTCACTTGCGCCACGCGACGGCCAAGACACATCAGGCGGTCGAACGCTTGCCCCTGATGGCCCGACTCACGTCGCCGAGCGTCACCCGCGAGGACTATCTCGATTATCTGCATGCCTTGGCCGAGGTTTACGCGGCCCTGGAAGGCAGCCTGCTCGACGTCCTGGACGAGGAGATCCGCAACGACCTGGGGGTTCGGCCCAAGCTGCCGGCGATCCTCGACGATCTAGCCGAGCAGGGTCAGCCGCACATTCCGCGCACATCGACACAGCTCGCCCCAGCCGGTTCAGGTGCCGCGCTCGGCGGCCTCTATGTCCTGGAGGGCGCGACGCTCGGCGGTCGGGTGATCGCGAAACATCTGCGCCGCTGTCTCGGTCCGGCGCTGGGCTCGGCCGGTTTCCTCGACTTCCACGGCGAGCACTCCTCTGCGGCCTGGAAACGGTTCGCGGGCATCCTCGACAGCCTGTCTGCGCACGGTCGTATCGATCCGGCGGAGGTGGTCTCGGGCGCCCATACCACCTTCGCGCTGGTTCATCGAATGCTCGAAGACGCAGATGCGCGGAGCGCACCTGCGCAGGCCGGCCCCGAGCACATCGAACCGCCGGGTTCGGGGGCCAGACGCCTTGCGACCTCGGTTGCCGCACTCCAAGAGGATTGATGAAGGACGAAGAACAAGCGCCGGAGACGACCGGGGTGGACGCCGGATTCGAGGATGGATCCCGGGCGACCCCACGCGAGCCTGCGCCGCAATCCCGCGTCTTTCGCATCCAGCCCATCGGCCATGACCGACACCCGCTCATGGGCGTGGGCCGGTTCCTGCTCAAGGGCCTCGGCAATCTGGTACTGGTCTCGGTGGTCCTTGTCTTGACGCTGCGATGGCTCGACCCGCCGGCATCCGCCTTCATGCTGCGGCACGCCTACAACCTTTGGCGACTTGACCAATCGCCCCCCTACTATCATCAAACTTGGGTGCCCTGGGATCGGATCTCGTTGCCGACGCGGCTCGCGGCGATCGCCGGCGAGGACCAGCGTTTCCCGACTCACCGGGGTTTCGATCTGATCGAGATCCGCCTGGCCTGGGCGGACTACAAGAACGGCGGGCGTCTGCGCGGGGCCAGCACCATCACTCAACAGGCGGCCAAGAACCTCTTTCTCTGGCCGGGCTCGGATCTGCCGCGCAAGCTGCTCGAGGCCTGGTTCACGCTGCTGATGGAGATCCTGTGGCCGAAGGAGCGCATCCTCGAGGTCTATCTGAACATCGTGCAGTTCAGCCCCAACACCTACGGAATCGGCGCGGCGAGCCTGCGCTATTTCGGTCGGCCGGCGAGCGAACTGACGATGCGCGAGGCGTCGCTTCTGATCGGCGTGCTGCCTGCGCCCGGACATTATCGGTTGGACAGACCATCGGAGCGCTTGGAACGACGCGCGGCCTGGATCAGCGATCAGGCCAGCCGACTCGGCGGAACACGGTACCTGAATCGGCTTTAAACCGCGCCCACCCGGCTAGAGTGCACGTCGGCGCATTACGGCATCCGCAAGCTCATGCAGCATCGGAACCGTATCGTCCCAGCCGATGCAGGCGTCTGTGACGCTTTGACCGAAGACCAGCCCGTCGCTGCTCCCCAGATCCTGCCGACCGCCGACCAGATGGCTTTCGATCATGACGCCCATGATGCCGGGATCCCCGCGCGCGATCTGACCGGCGACGTCTTGGCAGACCCGGATCTGTTTCTCCGGGCGCTTGCGGCTGTTGGCGTGGCTGAAGTCGATCATGATCTTGGGCGTCAGACCGGACTCGATGATCTGCTCCGCGGCCGTGCTCACACTCTCGGTGTCGTAGTTCGGTCGCTGGCCGCCGCGCAGAATGATGTGGGTATCCACGTTGCCGGTCGTGCTGAAGATCGCGGACTGACCTTCCTTGGTGACCGACATGAAGACATGCGGACGTGCCGCGGCATGGATGGCATCGATGGCGACCTTGACGTCCCCGTTGGTCGCGTTCTTGAAACCCACCGGGCAGGACAAACCGGAGGCCAGCTCACGATGGCCCTGGCTCTCGGTCGTGCGCGCGCCGATCGCGCCCCAGCTCACCAGATCGGCGATGTACTGCGGGCTGATGAGATCGAGGAACTCGGTCCCGGCCGGGATCTGCATGCTGTTGAGGTCGAGCAGGAGCTTGCGGGCGATGCCGAGACCCTGATTGATCTCGAAGCTGCCGTCCAGATTCGGGTCGTTGATCAGACCCTTCCAGCCGACCGTGGTCCGCGGCTTCTCGAAATAGACGCGCATGACGATCAGCAGGCGATCGCTCAGCATGTCGCGCAGGACCTTGAGACGCTCGGCGTACTCCAGCGCGGCGCGCGGATCGTGAACCGAGCAAGGACCCGCGACGACCAGCAGGCGATCGTCCCGACCGTGGAGGATCTGCTGAATGGCGTGGCGCGTGGAATAGACGGTCTCCGCAGCCGCCTCCGAGATCGGGAATTCCCGGTGCAGCGCGCTCGGGGAGCGGACTTCTTTGATTTCGCGGATGCGCAGATCGTCGGTCTTTTGCATGGGCTGGGGTTACAACGACGTCGAAAGACCCGGAGTATAGCCCAATCGATCCGATCTCCTCGTCTCGATGCGCGCGCACGACCCACGCAACGCGCCGGCACCGGGCGCAATCGCGTGCCGGCAAACCGACGCCGCGCGCTTGTGGCGTCGCTATTAATACCGGCCGGTGGACGAGCGAGAGCGAAGTCCACCGAACCCCGCGCCGGAGCTGGTGGACTGCGCTGCGCTTGTCCACCCAGCGCAACGTCATCGCAGTGGGCGGCCTCATGAGCAACGCCCGCGCTTGTGACCGCCCCTCCCACTCATTCCCCTCGGTAGCCCTCATCCAGGAGTTGAGCGACCGTGAACGGACAGGTGTCCGGAAGATCGCCGAGATCCAAACCCATTTCGAGCGCCGCATGTTGGCGAGCGTTCGGATATCGTTCGGCGACCATTTCCGGGAGCTTCGGCCGAAGGCTGGGGCTTTCGCGAAGGCGCCGGCCGATCGCGTCCCGTGAGTTGGCAATGGAGAGTTGCCAGCTCGGGCCGCGTCGCTCGGGTTGGTGCTGCCATTTGAGCAGGTGAACGATCAGAACCTTGAGATAACTCTCGATCGCCCGACGCTCGCTCTTACCCATGTCCTCGAGCTCCTCGGCGATTTGTGCGAGGTCGACTTCGCTCAGGCAACCTTCGCGCAGGAGGGCCGCGCTCTCAGTCAACCAAGCGTGGTAGTCGCGATCGTAGCTTGCGTGTTCAGCAGTCTGTTTCGGCATGGGGTCTGCCCTGGAATCTAAGGTCGGCAACGCCTTGAGGCTACACCGACGGTGAGGTGTTTCAAACCTTGGATCGATTTTCCCGGATAGCAGCTACGCAAGCGCCCGCGCATTGACCCACTCAATGCTCGGACCGAAACGCCCGTGGCGGACCCGCACTAAGCCGGCGTAGTCGATTCGAATGCGGTACCAGCGACGCGCATCGGCACCGAGCAGGTGCCCGACCAAGGCGCGCATCACCCCGGCATGGCAGACGATCAGCAGACGGCGGCCCGGATAGGCGGCCAGATGACGCGCATAGGCGTCGGAGACGCGCGCGTGCAGGCGCTCCAGCGGCTCGGCGCCGGCCGGGCGCTCGCCGACGGGGTCGCGATAAAAGGCGGCGAAGCGCTCGGGCTCTTCCGCGGCAACCGCGCTGCGGGCGCGCCCTTCCCAGGCGCCCATGCCGACCTCGATCAGGCTGGGGTCGACGACGAGCGGCAATCCACTGCGCCCGGCGAGATCCGCCGCAAAAACGCGACAACGCGACATCGGCGAGCTGATGATCTGATCCCAAGGCGCCGCCTCGCCGAGCGCCTCGGTCATCTGCGCCCAGCCCGTCGGGCTGAGCGGGTCGTCGGTCCCGTTGCCGCGATAGCGCGCGCCGCCGACGGGCTCGCCGTGACGAATCAGATCGACCAGGATCTCGGACATGGGCAGACATGGCAGTCGGAGAGGCAAGGCGCTAGAGTGTAGCGGATATCAACCAGGACAGACCTTATGAAGAGCAAGATCTACGAGGGCATCGACAAGCAGGAAGGCGGGGCCATGACCCCGACCGCCAACATCATCCGCGACGCCTGGGTATTCGGCATCATCCCGGAGGACCAGACCTGCGCGGGCTGGACCGTTCAAGGGATCGAGGACCTCTACGACAAGGTCACGGAGGCCTGGCACCCTTACGGGCATATGGTGTCCAGACTCCCGCCCGATCTGCAGGAACGTCACTCCCGGATCTATTCCGAAGCGATCGAAAAGGCACGCGCAGCCGGCTGGGATCCCGAGCTCGGCGACAGCGACTGAGCGGACGCCGCTCCGAGGAGCGGCCGAGCGACAATCGGATCCACGGGGCACCGTGACATGGCCGACTATCTGATCCGCGAGACCTTCTTCCGACCCGACGACGCGCTCGCGCACGAGCAGACGCGGATCCCGGCAGCGCTCTACAACGGGTTACAGCTGCTCCTTCGACGCAGCGCCGGGAGCGCCGTCTTCATCCCGATCAGGTCGATGCAATATCAAGCCGTGGTCGATCGCGAGGAGGTCATCTTTGTCGACAGCCACGGCGGTTATGCCTACCAAGACGGCGAAGGAGGTCGCCTGATCCGAATTGCCTGGCGACCGGCGGTCGGACGGGAGTCTCTTTCGGCCCCCGTCGAGTGTGAAATCATCTATTATTTTATGGGTCTTCGGGAGACGCAGACCCGGCTGCTCGGCGAGATCCAGCCGGTCATCAAACAGATGCTGGAACGCCAGCGACGTCAGGGCGGAGCGACACCGACCCCGCGGGTATTGCCCCTGAGACGCCCGGCGTAGCGCCGGGTGCAACCGAGCCCGAAGAGGGACTCCGACCGGAGAGCGCGACAACAAATAAGGTCCATTGGCCTGGACGACACAGCGGCCCCTGCGCCCGACCCATCCCGGAGAGGGCGCGACCTCTCGGCGCCCACTTCACGCGGCGCCGGCTGGACCACGGAGAACCCGATGACAAGGCTTTTGACTTGGCACGACGAATGGTCAGTCAACATCGATGTCGTGGATGCGGAGCATCGAGGGCTGATCGAGCACCTCGCGGACATCTGTCACCGTTTCGGTCCCGAGGCATCCCCCCGGCGTTCGGGCGACGCCTGCGCCCTCATCGATGCCCTGACCGATCTCGGCGAAGCCGTGCGGGAGCATTTCAATCGGGAAGAAGAACTGATGCAGGCCGTCGACTACGAGGACATCGCCGAGCACTGCACCGAGCATGCGCTCTTGATGGCCGAGTACACCGATCAGCTGCGCCGTTGGCGTGCGCAGGGCATCGACGTCTTCGAGGAGGATGCACAGGACAACGCGCGAGACTGGATCCTCGACCATATCCTGGGCGCGGATCGCGACTTCGCGAAGGCATTCCACGCGCTCGACGATCGCTTGGCCGCGACCGCAGGCTGCTACGGCGTCACGGCGCGGACGCGCATCAACGCGGCCCGAAAAGATCTTTGAGCAACTGTATCGTGGTCTGACGCCCAAGCTCGCCGATCGCCGTCGTCAGCGGGATCTCCTTGGGGCAGACCCGCACGCAGTTCTGTGCATTGCCGCAATCACTCAAGCCGCCCTCGCCCATGATGGCGTGCAGACGTTCTGTCTTATCGTAACGCCCGGTCGGATGGGCGTTCATCAAGCGTGCCTGCGCCAGCGGGGCGGGGCCGAGAAAGGCCGAGTGCGGCCCGAACTGCGGACAGGCGGCCATGCAGCAGCCGCACGACATGCAGCGGCTGTAGAGATAATCCGCCGCCCAGGCATCCGGCCCGATGCGCGGGGCGCTTTCATGCGTGTCCCAGACGCCGTCGATCTTGATCCATGCCTTGACCTGCTTCAGACCCTGGTCGATCCGCCGGCGATCGACCAGCAGATCGCGCACGACCGGAAACTTCGGCAAGGGCTCCAGGCGGATCGGCTGATCCAGCTCGACGACGAGCGCCGAGCAGGAGGGTCGCGGAACACCGTTGATCAGCATGGCGCAGGCGCCGCAGACCTCCTCCATGCAGTTGTGCTCCCAGACGATCGGATCGACCGGCTCGCCCGCGACCGTCACCGGGTTCTCCCGCAGCGCCATCAACAGCGAGATGATGTTGTGGTCGGGATGGCCGGGGATCGCGAACTCCTGCCAATAAGGTGCGCTGTCGGGGCGATCCTGACGGCGGATGCGCAGATGGATCGGCTTCTCGCTCATCGATAATCCCTCGGCTCGGTCGGCGCGTAGACGCTCAGGTCCACATTCTGGTAGCTGAGTCTGGGGCCGTCCCGGGTGTGCTCGGCGATGGTGGTCTTGAGCCACTGCGCATTGTTCGCGTGCCAGCGATCGCGATACGCCTCGAACTCAGGGTCGCCCGCAAAGGTCCCCTCCGGGATCGGGATCTGGAACGCGGGCTTGTAATGGGCGCCGCGACACTCGTCGCGGGCCAGCGCGCCTTGGGTCACGACCTTGGCCAGCTCGATCATGTCGCGCAGTTGGCGCGCGAAGGCCAGGCTCTGATTTGCCCAGGTGCTGGACTCGCCCAGACGGGCCTTACTCAGGCGATCCTGCAACACCTGAAGCTCGCCGAGCGCCGATTCCAGCTCCGGGTTCGCGCGCACCACGCCCACCTTGGCCGTCATCAGCGCGCCGAGCTCCTTCTGAATGAGATAAGGCGTGTCCGCCCCCTGCGCCCGCATCAGCTCCGCGTTGATCGCCTGCTGTCGCGCGATCTCGGCCTGCGGGATCTCCGGAACCAGCGCGCCGCGATCGGAGGAGAGACCCTTGAGGTAGCTCACCACCGACTCTCCCGCGACGCGTCCCGAATAGCTCGCGGATAACAGCGAGTTGGCACCCAGTCGGTTGGCCCCGTGATAGGCGTAATCGCACTCGCCGCAAGCATAGAGTCCGGGGATGTTGGTCGCGTGATTGCGCGGGCTGTCGGGCTGGATTCCGCCATCGGCGGAGCGCTCGAAGTCGACCCAGAGACCACCCATGCCGTAATGGGCCGCCGGAAAGATCTCCATCGGCTCGGTCATCGGGTCGACACCGGCGAACTTGCGATAGATCTCCAGGATGGCGCCCAGGCGCGCGCCGATGAATGCCGCATCCAGGTGTGTCAGATCCAGATAGACCCGGTCGCCGCCGTCGCTGCCGATGCCGAGACCCATCTCCCGGGTCACGGTCCAGATGGCCCGTGCCGCCTCGTCACGGGCGACGGTGTTGCCATAGGCGGGAAAGAACTCCTCGAGGAAATAGAAGCGCTCGGCCTCCGGGATGGTCTTCGGCGGTCGCCGGTCCCCGGGCGTCTTCGGCACCCAGATGCGCCCGCCCTCCCCGCGCGCCGCCTCGCTCATCAGCCGGTTCTTGTCGTGCCCCATCATGGCGGTGGGGTGAAACTGGAAGAACTCGGCGTTGGCCATCCAGGCGCCCTGCCGGTAGCAGCGGCTCGCCGCCGCACCGGTCGAGTTGGTCGAGGTCGTGCTTTTGGGTGCGTAGAGCTGACCCATGCCGCCGCTCGCCACGACGACCGCGTCGGCGGTGAAGGCCCGAACCTCCAGGCTCTTCAGATCCATCGCCACGATGCCGCGACAGACGCCGTCGCCGTCCAGCAGCAGGGACAGAAACTCCCACCACTCCTGCTTGACGACCTTGCCCTCGGACTCCAGGCGCCGGACCTGCTGGTCGACGCCGTAGAGGAGCTGCTGCCCGGTGCTGGCACCCGCAAAGCAGGTCCGCTTGTTCTTCACGCCGCCGAAGAGACGCTGATCGAGCAGACCCTCGGGCGTGCGCGAGAAGGTCACGCCCATGCGCTCGAAGGTGCGGATCAGCCCCGGCGCATCCTCGCACATGGCCTTCACCGGGGGCTGATTCGCCAGATACTCGCCGCCCTTGATGGTGTCGATGATGTGCTGACGGATCGAGTCGTGCTGACCCTTGGTGTCGAGCACGGCATTGATGCCGCCTTGGGCACAGACCGAGTGACTGCGCTTGACCTCGAAGAGCGAGAAGAGCGTGACCGGGAAACCCGCATCGGCGATCCGCAAGGTCGCCCAAAGCCCGCCCAGGCCGCCGCCGATGACGATGACGTTCGGCTTGCTCATGACAGGAACCCCATCAGGCCATGGATACCCATGGCGGCCAACAACAGACCGATCGCGACGCAGAGCCAACCGAACAGCGCTTGGGCGCGGACCGATGTCGTGAGCCCCCAGACGATCGCCATGGAGGCGAGCCCGTTGGCGAGATGAAACACCGAGAGCAGCAGACCGAACAGATACAGCCCGAGCATCCAGGGCTGGCTCAGCAGCGCCCGCATGTGGGCGAAGAGATCATCGCCCACGCTTGGATCCCAGATCCCGGCGATGCGCGTCATCCCGACATGCATCAGCAGAAAGAGCAGGATGCCGACGCCCGAGATCCGCTGCATCCAGTAGAGCCGGTTGCGCGCGTAACTGTAGCGCGCGAGTTCCGCACGCATCTGAGCCGTGATCACCAGCCCGTAGCCGGCGTGGAAGAGCAGCGGCAGCGCGATCACGAAGATCTCCATCAAGGGCAGATAATTCATGCCCTTGAGTGCCGCGACGACGTGCTCGTTGTAGTGCTCGGCGCCAAAGCGCGACTGAGAGTTCTCCCAGAGATGGAAAACCAGAAAGGCGCCGACCGGGAGCAAACCGAGCAGGGAGTGCAGACGACGCAGGACGAAATGCGGATTCTCGATGGATGCGGACATGGTCGATCGGACAGCGGGGATCAGGGAACAGCTTAACCGGATCAGGCCGCAAGGGACCTGATCCGGCTCAGTCGAGGGCGATGTTGGTCGGTAGTGCAGCCTGATGCGGCCGACCGCTAAGTGTGAGATGTCGGCTTTCGGCCACCGCCCACGATCGACGCGACCGATCGCCTTCGACGACCGCTGGAGGCTGGCGACTCCCCTGGCACCTCGCCTTCAACCATGATCGGCTTGATCGCATGCAGGATGTTGGCGAAAAGATGACTATGCTCGGCCTCCTCGCGGGCCAGCAGTGCCTTCATATGCTCGCGACGGGTGGGCATGGAGAAACAGGCGGGGCAGGAGTCCGGGACGACCGGCAGCGCGGCGCGCTCGGCATAGTCGGCGGTCTGACGCTCGCGGCAATAGACCAGCGGGCGGATGATGCGCACGTCGCCCTCCTTGTTGAGGTAATGGGCCTTCATGGTGCGCAGCTGCCCGCCGTGGAAGAGCGACATCAGCAGACTCTCGGCCAAGTCATCGAGATGCTGGGCCAGGGCGAGCACGCCGTAGCCCTGCTCGCGGCAGATGCGATACATGATGCCGCGCTTCATGCGCGAGCAATAGGCGCAGAAGGAATCGCCATCCATGTGCTCCTTGGCCTGCTCCATCAGCGGCTGCTGCTCGTAGAACCAGGGTACGCCCAGGTGTGCGTAGTAGTCCTTCAGGTGTTCCGGATCGAATCCCGGCACCTGCGGATCGACGGTGAGCACCGCCAGATCGAAGCGCACCGGGGCATAGGTCTGCAGGTGCTTGAGGATGTGCAGCAGGGAGAGCGAATCCTTTCCGCCCGAGACGCCGAGCAGGATGCGGTCGCCCTCGCCGATCATGCGGAAGTCCGCGATGGCGCGGCCGACGAGACGCAACAAGGACTTCGGGGGTCTAGGCCGATTGCGGTCGGAGGGGCTCATACGAGTGTCGCCTTCGCGCGCCGCGCGCCGTGGCGGTTCAGGTTCGGGACCTTGGGGCGGGTTGTCAGGAAGGCGAACCGATGGACCTCGACCTTCCAGTCGGTCTCGCCGGCGATCAGGAGGAGGCAGGAAGGTCCGCCGTAGGTGCGGGTCCGACCGGCGGCGCCCGGATTCAACACCCAGGGCACCGTGTCCATGTCCAACACCAGCCGATGGCTGTGCCCGTAAACGATGGCCCGCGCCGTCGGGAAGCGTGCGCGCAGCCGCGCATGGCGATCGCGCGCCGGGCCTTGATGGCCGTGGATCACGACCAAGCATCCACCCGGCAGTGCGAGCTCGACCGACTCCGGGAGCTGACGCAAGAGGTCATGATCGCGCTCCGGCCATTGGCGCGAGACATCGTTGTTGCCGAAGACGGCGAAGACGCGTCCGAGACCGGGTTGCATCCGGGCGAGGATGTCGGCTTGGCCGATGTCTCCCCCGTGGATCGCCAGATCGCAGGTCGTGACCAAGTGCTCGACGCGCGCGTCCAGATCGCCGTGTGTATCGGACAGGATCGCAAGGCGCAGGCTGCGGCCGGGTATCCGAGCGATCGCCCCCACGGCGCCGGAGCCCATCGCCCTAATCCATCGTCAGCGCGAGCTTGCCGGTCACATGCCCCGTCTCGATGCGCTTGTGCGCCTCCTGGGCCTGCGCGAGCGGGAAGGTCTCGGAGACATGGATACGCAGATCGCCCTGGTCGATCAGCTTGGCGCAGCGGCGCAGGATCTCGCCCTGATGGGTGCGTGCCCGCGGTAAATCCCGAAGCATCGGGGTCAGCATCAGCTCCAGACTGATCCGCAGATTGCGCATGCGCGCCTCCTTCAGATCCAGGTCCGGCCCCGGGTCCAGGATGGTCACCAGATCCCCGTAGTGGGCCATCGCCGGGATGGTCTTGCGGAAGACCTCGGGGCCGACGGTATCCAGCGCGATGTCCACGCCCTGCCCTTCGCTCCAGTCCATCACCGACTCGACGAGATCCTCTTCCTTGTAGTTGATGCAGTACTCGGCGCCGAGCGAATGAACGAAATCGGCCTTCTCCGGGCTGCTGACGGTCGTGCAGACGCGCGCGCCGGCCGCCTTGGCAAGTTGAATGGCGACATGCCCGACCCCGCCTGCGCCGCCGTGGATCAGCACCCGCTGCCCCTCGAGCAAACGCGCCCGGTCGTGCAACGCCTCCCAGGCAGTCAGCAGCACCAGCGGCGCTGCAGCGGCCTCGACGAACCCGATCGCGCGCGGCTTAGCCTGCGCCAGATGATTATCGAGAAGGATATACTCGGCATAGTTGCCGAGCGGACCGCCGATCCCGCCCCAACAGAACCAGACCTCGTCGCCCGGTTTGAAGCGCGTGACCGCCTCGCCCGCGGCCTCGACCACGCCGGCCCCGTCGCAGCCCGGGACGGCCGGTAAACCGTTCGGCACCAGGGGCCCGTTGCTCCGGATCTTGGTATCCACCGGATTCACCCCGGCGGCCTTGAGCCTGACCAGGATGTCGTCCGGCCCGCCGATCTCGGGACGAGGCCGATCGACCAGTTGCAGAACGGCCGGTCCGCCGGTCTCGCGCATCTCGATTGCCTTCATGGACGTTTCACCTCGTGTCGTAAGTCTTCCGAATCCACTACCGACGGCAGCGCTCGGGGGGCATGCTAGCCCCATCGACAGGTTCGGCACAATCCGCGGACCCGACCGAGAACTCGGCCCGGAACCGAGCCCTGCCCCGATTGCCAGCCACCGCACCGGAGATCCCGCATGTCCAGCACGGCCAAGACCAAGCACCCGAAACCGCCTTTGATCGTGCGCAATGCCCGCGTCAAGGACATCCCCCATATTCGTAGTTTGGTCTCGCGTGTCTATCGGGCAAGCGGCATGGGAACCTATTCACGGGCGATGCTGCTGGGCCAGATCCACAACTTCCCCGAAGGACAGTTCGTCGCCGAATACGAGGGCGCGATCGTCGGCTACTGCGCCACCTTCCTGATCGACGGCGATATCGCTCTCCAACCGCACACCTGGAACGAGATCACCGGGGGCGGCTACGCCTCGCGGCACGACCCGAACGGGGATTACCTCTACGGCATGGAGGTCTGCGTGGATCCGGACTATCGCGGGCTGCGTCTCGGCCAGCGTCTCTACGACGAGCGCAAGAAGCTGGCCCGTTCATGGGACGTCAAGGGCATCGTCTTCGGCGGACGCATCCCCTCGCTCGCCAAGCGCCTACGCCGATACGGAACCCCGGATGCCTATCTCGAGGAGGTCAAAGCGAACCGATTGCGCGATCCGGTGCTGACCTTCCAGATGCGCAACGGCTTCGAGGTTCTCGGACTGCTGCCGCGCTACCTGCCGGAGGACAAGGAATCCGAGGGGTATGCGGTCCATCTGGTCTGGCGCAACCCCAACGCACCCGACGAGAAGGAAGAGCAGCGCGCCAAGAGCTACGGTGGCCGCCTGCCCGACACCGTGCGCGTCGCGACCGTGCAGTACATGCAGCGACGGGTCGGCTCGTTCGAGGAGTTCACCGATCTGGTGCGCTACTTCGTCGACGTCACCGCCGACTATCGGGCGGACTTCGTCGTCTTCCCCGAGCTCTTTACCCTACAGCTGCTCTCGATGGAGGATCAGGAGCTCTCGCCCGCCGAGTCGATCGAGGCCCTGACCAAGTACACCGAACCGCTCAAGGAGGCGCTGCGCGACATGGCGGTACGCTACAACATCAACATCATCGGCGGCTCGCACCCCACGCGGATGCCCAACGGTCGGGTCGAAAACGTCTGCTACGTCTGTCTGCGCAGCGGCGAGGTGCACGAGCAACCCAAGATCCACCCGACCCCGAACGAAGTCTACTGGTGGAACATCGAGGGCGGCCACTCGCTGAACGCGATCGATACCGACTGCGGCCCCATCGGTGTCCTGATCTGCTACGACGCGGAGTTTCCCGAACTCGGTCGTCATCTGGTCGATCAGGGCGCAAACATCGTCTTCGTGCCCTTCTGCACCGACGAGCGCCAGTCCTATCTGAGGGTGCGCTACTGCGCCCAAGCCCGGGCGATCGAAAACCAATGCTATCTCGTCATGTCCGGCAACGTCGGCAACCTGCCGAAGGTCCACAACATGGACATCCAGTACGCCCAGAGCTGCATCCTCACGCCCTGCGACTTCCCCTTCGCGCGCGACGGGATCGCGGCCGACACCACGCCGAATGTCGAGACGGTCGCCTTTGCCGATCTGCGTCTGGAGGCCCTGCGCGCCGCGCGCAACTCGGGGACCGTGCAGAACCTGAAAGACCGCCGGCACGATCTCTATACGACCGTGTGGCGGGAGCGTTGAGGTCACCTGGCCCCGGGATGATGCTTCAACAACCTGATCGACTTGACGGGAGAGTGCGACCTGTCAGCGGCGACAGGTCCTTCGTCTATTGGCGGATTTGGCAGCATCGGATCAACCATGGTGGACTGGCAGGGCATCACCGGCTTCGAGTGGGATGCGGGCAACGCGCGCAGGAGCGAGAATAAGCACGGCCTCAGCCGAGCAGAGGCCGAGCAGGTGTTCTTCAACCTGCCGTTGCGGCTGTTGGATGACCGCAAGCACAGTGGCGATGAGCCGCGCATCCATGCCCTCGGCGTGACCGATGCCGGGCGGCAACTGCACCTCACCTTCAGGCTGCGCGACTCGGGCTGCCGATTGCGCGTGATCTCTGCGCGTGACATGCCTCGGACAGAGGGACGGGTCTATGAGCGAGGAGTGCGTCGATCAGCTTCTTGCACGGAAAGCTGTAGCGCACCAGCGCCCACGCCAGCGCCAATCCGAAGACCGCATTGATGCCTGCGGCCAGCAGGGAGGCCCCGAAGGACAGCCGGTAGGTCGCGACCACGCGGGGCGAGCCGACGATGGCCCAGAATTCTCCCCAGGACAGGGTCGCGCTCTTGAGAAAGACCGCCGACAGCGGGATCAAGACCATCAGCGAGAGATCGACCAGGGTGTAGCCGAGGGTGAGACCGAAGCCCGGCAGTACTCGGGTCTGGCGCGTGGGGTTGAAGTAGGCGGCGATCGTCATCGGCAGTTGACCTGGACCCGCGCAGGGTTGTGCCCCAGACCATCGCCTCGGGCCGTGAAACACAACGCTTGGAGCGCCTCCAGCCGAGGATCGGCGATGGTCGGGGTGGCCGAGAAACCGCAGATCGCTCCGGACACGTTGAGAGCTTAGCGCGGCACGGTCGCACCGCGAACGATCGATTTACCGGGATGCTATATGGTTTTTGAGATAAGCGAGCCACGGCGGAATCGCCATCGTCGGAGGCGATAAGGTTTGCAGATTTTGTTGGTTCGTTTCGCCGACCTGCGGGGTTTCAATCAAGGCTCCACTTCCATCCGCACCGAGCAGGTGCCCGGCATGACCAGCCTCCGACTACAACCATCTTTGTCCCTCGTTGCCCTGCTCGTGCTGCCCCCGCTCGGAGCGGCCCGGGCCGAGACGACCCTGCTCAACGTCTCCTACGATCCGACGCGCGAGCTCTACCAGGAATTCAATCCGGTCTTCGGCAAACACTGGGAGGAGAAGACCGGCGAGACGATCAGGATTCAACAGTCGCACGGCGGGGCCGGCAAGCAGGCGCGCGCGGTCATCGACGGACCGGAAGCCGATGTCGTGACCCTGGCGCTGGCCTACGACATCGATGCCATCGCAGCCCGAGGATTCCTGGCCGAGGACTGGCAGTCGCGACTGCCTCGGAACAGCGCCTCCTACACCTCGACGATCGTCTTCCTGGTCCACAAGGGGAATCCGAAAGGGATCAACCTAAAAAGAGCAGTTGGCGC
>NZ_DIUM01000038.1 GCF_002423035.1 Thiocapsa sp. UBA6158 | reverse complement strand
GCACGGCCCCGCGACGCAGAGCGTCGCAGCTCCGCTCCCACGCGGAGCGTGGCAGCGAGTAGTAAGACCGTGCGAGTCTTCAACCGCCCTTCAGCACAGGGGCGGGAGTGGTGAAAGACACCGCATCGCCGTCTCTTCACCCGGCCACACTGCCGTCGTTTTCCTCCGACAGTGCAGATGCAGACTAAAGCCGGCAACGCCAGCAACCAAAGCGCCTATCCATGTCACGTTACGACGACGTCAAAGTCAGCCTTCAAGCGGCTCCGAGCACCTGGCTCATCACCGGTGTTGCCGGCTTCATCGGCTCCAATCTGCTCGAGGCCCTACTCAAGCTCGACCAAACCGTCATCGGGCTCGATAACTTCGCTACTGGCCATAGACACAACCTCGATGACGTTCAAACCTTGCTCACCTCGGGGCAATGGGATCGATTCACCTTCATCGAGGGCGACATCCGCGACCTCGCCGCTTGCCGCCAAGCCTGCAGTGGAGTCGATTACGTCCTGCACCAGGCCGCACTCGGCTCGGTACCGCGATCGCTTGATGACCCCATCACCACGAACGCAAACAACATCGACGGGTTTCTCAACATGCTCGTCGCCGCGCGCGATGCCGGCGTCAAGCGCTTTGTCTACGCCGCCAGCAGCTCCACCTATGGCGACCATCCCGGCCTACCCAAGCAGGAAGACATCATCGGCAAGCCGCTCTCGCCCTATGCGGTCACCAAGGTGGTCAATGAGCTCTATGCTGATGTCTTCGCGCGGGCCTACGGGCTGGACAGCATTGGACTGCGTTACTTCAACGTCTTCGGCCGACGGCAAGACCCCAACGGCGCCTATGCGGCGGTGATCCCCAAGTGGACTGCTGCGCTCATCGCCGGCGAAACCGTCTTCATCAACGGTGACGGCGAGACCAGCCGCGACTTCTGCTACATCGACAACGCCGTGCAGGCCAATCTTCTGGCCGCCACCGCGACCGACCCGCAAGCCGCCAATCAAGTCTTCAACGTCGCCGTCGGCGAGCGCACCACGCTCAACGAACTCTACACGCAGATCCACCGCCACCTGCTCCCGCGCTATCCGCACCTGCAGGGGGTGCAACCCATCTATCGTGATTTCCGCCCCGGCGACGTCCGCCACAGCCTGGCCGACATCACCAAGGCCGCGACGCGTTTGGGATACGCACCGAGTCAGCGCATCGCTGAAGGACTCGAGCGAGCCATATCCTGGTACGTCCGCTAATCCAACAAGTACGAGCCCGATGGCCCAAAAGTTCATGACCACAAACAATCAACTCATCGATGTGCTTGACCGCAAGGACGCCCGCATCGGCATCCTCGGTCTCGGCTATGTCGGCCTGCCGCTCATGCTGCGCTACGCCGAGGTCGGCTACCCCGTCCTCGGCTTCGACATCGACCTCGCCAAGGTCGACCAGCTCAAC
Organism: Thiocapsa sp. UBA6158; assembly: GCF_002423035.1. Taxonomy (GTDB): domain Bacteria; phylum Pseudomonadota; class Gammaproteobacteria; order Chromatiales; family Chromatiaceae; genus Thiocapsa. The sequence goes on along the minus strand of NZ_DIUM01000038.1, from coordinate 7,713 downwards.
GCCGGCCAGAGCTACATCGAGCACATCAGCGCCGACAGCATCCAAGCCGCCCGCGCCAAAGGCTTCAGCGCCACCACCGACTTCAGCCGCGCGCGCGAGTGCGACGCACTCATCCTCTGCGTCCCCACGCCGCTCAACAAATACCGCGAGCCGGACTTAAGCTACGTCCTCGACACCACCGAGGCCATCGTCCCGCACCTGCGCCCCGGTCAGATCGTCTCGCTCGAGAGCACCACCTGGCCCGGCACCACCGACGAGGAGCTCAAGCCCCGCCTCGAGCGCAGCGGCCTCACCATCGGCCAAGACCTCTTCCTGGTCTTCTCCCCCGAGCGCGAAGACCCCGGCAACCCCAACTACAGCACCCGCACCATCCCCAAGGTGCTCGGCGGCCTCACACCCGCCTGCACCCGCGTCGGCCAAGCACTCTACGGCCAGGTCATCGACCAAGTGGTCACACTCAGCTCCACCCGCGCCGCCGAGATGACCAAGCTGCTCGAAAACATCCACCGCGCCGTCAACATCGGTCTGGTCAACGAGCTCAAGATCGTCTGCGACCGCATGGACATCGACATCCACGAGGTCATCCGCGCCGCCGCCACCAAGCCCTTCGGCTTCACCCCCTACTACCCGGGGCCCGGACTCGGCGGCCACTGCATCCCCATCGACCCCTTCTACCTCACCTGGAAGGCACGCGAATACGGCCTCAGCACCCGCTTCATCGAGCTCGCCGGCGAGGTCAACGCCAACATGCCCCAGTGGGTGGTGAGCAAGGTCGCCGACGCACTCAACGACCGCGGCAAGGCGCTCAAGGGCGCCAAGATCCTGGTGCTCGGCATCGCCTACAAAAAGAACGTCGATGATCGCCGCGAATCGCCGTCCCTCGAACTCATGGAACTGCTGCAGGCCAAGGGCGCCGAGATCAGTTACTCCGACCCCCACGTGCCGCGCTTTCTCAAGATGCGCCGGCACGACTTCGATCTGGAATCCGTGCCGCTCACGCCCGAGACCCTGGCCGCCGCCGACTGCGTGCTGCTCGCCACCGACCACGACCGCTTTGACTACGAGCTGATCAAGCGGCATGCGCCGCTCATTGTCGACACGCGCGGGCGCTATCAGGAACCGGCCGAAAACATTGTCCAGGCATAAACCAGCGTCACCGGCTCCTGCCACCAGTTGATCCACACCCATGGCAGCACCAACGGCCACGCCGACCGCTCAATGCAAGTGACGGAAACACAGGGATGAGCCACGACCAGAATTTCAAGAACCTGATCCTCGACGATCCGCGCGAAACGCTCGCCCTGTTCGCCGCCGCCGAGGCCCAGGCCATCGATGCCGGCGCCAGGATCCTGCCGATCCGCGAGGAGCAACTGAAGGAACGCCTCGGCGAGCGCTTCCGCGAGCTCGACGTGCCGCTGCTGGTGGAGTGGCCCGACGGGCGCCGCGCCGCGCTGCTGTTCGTGCTGGAAGAAGAAACCGACCCCAAGCGCTTCTCCATTCACCGCCTGGCCCACGACTGCCTTGATCTGGCCGAGCTCTATGGCACGGATCGCGTCGTACCGGTGGTGATCTTCCTGCACCCGGGCAATTACCCCGAGCGACTGGATCTGGGCAGCGAGCACAGCCACTACCTGCAGTTCAGCGACCTGCACACCGCGCTGTTCCGGCTGCAGGCACGCGAATATCTGGACAGCAAAAACATCGTCGCCCGCCTGACGTTGCCAACCATGGCCTTCGCGCCCGAGGAGAAGTTCGAGGTCATCGCCGCCGCCACCCGTGGACTGACCGAGCTGGAACCGGACCCCGAGCGGCGACTCAAATACGCCGACTTCATCGACATCTACGCCATGCTGGACGAGAATGAATGGGAAGCCTACCGCCAGCGCTATCCGCAAGAGGCCACGACAATGACCAGCTTTTCTGAAAGATTTACCGAACAAGGCCGTCAGCAGGGACTCCAACAGGGACTCCAGCAGGGGCTCCAGCAGGGGCTCCAACAGGAAACTCACTTGGTACTCCGACAACTGAACCGCCGTGTGGGGTCGGTGCCGGACGTCTATCGCCAGCGCATCGAATCGCTCCCGGTCGAGCAGATCGAAACCCTCGGCGAAGACCTGCTGGATTTCACCGGCCCCGCCGACCTCGAGGCCTGGCTCGCCCGCCACTGAATCGCGTCCTTGCCGCGAAAGTGCTCGTCATTCCCCTGTCTTGGCTTCGACGTCGACCCCGCCAGCGGCGAGCCAGCTGAAAATACTGTGAACGCTTAACCTGTTTTCTTTGCCCACATGACGCAGTCCATCCACCCGCTCTCGGATGTCCAGACCCGCCAGATCGGCGAGGGCAGCCGCATTTGGCAGTTTGTCGTCATCCTCCCCGGCGCCCGGATCGGCGCGGACTGCAACATCTGCGCGCACTGCCTCATCGAGAACGACGTGGTCATCGGCGACCGGGTCACGATCAAGTCTGGCGTGCAGTTGTGGGATGGCCTGCGCATCGAAGACGATGTCTTCATCGGGCCGAACGTCACCTTCACCAATGACCGCTTCCCGCGCAGCAAGCAGTACCCGGACCGCTTCGTCACGACCCTCGTGAAGCGCGGGGCCTCCATCGGGGGGGGGGCGGTGATCCTGCCTGGCCTGACCATTGGCGAGCGGGCGATGGTCGGCGCCGGTGCGGTGGTCACCCGGTCGGTTCCGGCCGGGGCCACCGTGGTTGGCAATCCGGCACGGATCATCGGCACGCTGGAGCCGGGTCATGAATCCGGCCCCACAGATCCTCAAGGCGCGACAGGTGATCGGTAAGACGCTGATCTTCAGAGATGCGACGCCGGAAGATGCCGCCTTCATCCTCTCGCTGCGTACCGACGAGAAAAAATCGCGTTATCTGAGCACCACCGCGCCAGACATCGATGCCCAGCGATCCTGGCTACAGCACTATGCAGCCGCGACCGATCAGGCCTATTTCATCATCGAATACCAGGACGAGCCCATCGGCACCGTGCGCCTCTACGATGTCCGGGACAACAGTTTTTGCTGGGGCTCCTGGATCCTCAAAGACGGTCGGCCAGCGCAGGCGGCCATGGAATCGGCGCTCATGGTCTACGCCTACGCGGTCGACCATCTCGGCTTCGCCGCGGCCCATTTCGACGTCCGTAAGGGTAACGAGCGCGTCTGGCAGTTCCACGAGCGCTTCGGTGCCGAGCGCACCCAAGAAACAGCGCTGGACTACTTCTACAGGCTGAGTCTGGAGGCCATCCAAGCCTCAAGAAGGCGCTACGCCAAATTTCTCCCGGACGGCGTCACAGTCGCCAACTGAATCGATGCAGCCACACAGCGCAGCCAACATGTCCATCCACGACTGCAAAATCATCGACCTGCCCAAGATCGCCAACCCCCAAGGCAATCTCACCTTCATCGAAGGCAACAACCACATCCCCTTCGATATCCAGCGCGTCTACTACCTCTACGACGTGCCGGGCGGGGCGGAGCGCGGGGGGCATGCGCACAAGGAGCTGCAGCAGCTCATCATCGCCATGTCGGGCAGCTTCGACATCGTCCTCGACGACGGGAAGGACAAGGTCCGCTACCACCTCAACCGCTCCTACAACGGCCTCTACGTCTGCCCCATGATGTGGCGCGAGCTCGACAACTTCTCATCCGGCTCGGTGTGCATGGTGCTGGCCTCCAACCGTTACGATGAGGCCGACTACTACCGCGACTACGCCGAGTTCATGCGCGCACGCTGGGGCGCTGAGTGAGGCTGTGTAGCTAGCGCCGACAGCTGGGGGTGTCACAACACAGGAGATGCCGCATGCACGTAATCGAGTTTGATGCCGACATTGAAGACGGGGCCATCAAGTTACCAAGCCAATATCGGGACATGGACGCGGGGCACGTGAAAGTGATTGCGTGGGTGGAGGAAACGGCAGCCAATCAGGCACCCCAGCAGGTGACCAATCAAAACGCACCAGTACCCGATCAAGAAGAACGCCCATTCTTTGCGGACGGCTACATCGAGCGGCACTGGCGCGAGCTCATCATCACCGCCGCGTTGAATCCGCAAGAAGACGATGACGCAGTCTTGCAAGAAGGCTATGGAGCCGAGTTCATGCGCGCACGCTGGGGCGCTGAATGACCATCCCTTTCCTCGACCTCGGCGCCCCCTATCAAGCGCTCAAAGACGAGCTCGACGCGGCCTATCAGCGCGTCATGGCCTCCGGCTGGTACATCCTCGGCGAGGAAGTCGAGCACTTCGAGACTGAGTTCGCCGCCTACTGTCAGGCCGCGCACGGCATCGGCGTCGCCAGCGGGCTCGATGCCCTGCATCTGGCCTTGCGCGCCTTCGACATCGGCCCGGGCGACGAGGTCATCGTCCCCTCGCACACCTTCATCGCCACCTGGCTCGCCGTTTCCCACGCCGGCGCCACCCCCGTGCCGGTGGAGCCCATCGAGGCCACCTACACCATCGACCCGGCGCGCATCGAGGCGGCCATCACGCCGCGCACCCGCGCCATCATCCCGGTGCACCTCTACGGCCAGCCCGCCGATCTCGAGCCCATCCTGGCCATCGCCCGGCGGCATGGGCTCAAGGTCATCGAAGACGCCGCCCAGGCCCACGGCGCCCGCTACAAGGGCAAGCGTATCGGCGCGCACGGCGATGCCGTGGCCTGGAGCTTCTATCCAGGCAAGAACCTGGGCGCCTTCGGCGATGCCGGCGCCGTCACCACCGATGACGCCGACCTGGCCGAGCGCCTGCGGATGCTGCGCAACTACGGCTCGCGCGAGAAATACGTCAACGCCATCCAGGGCTTCAACAGCCGGTTAGACCCGCTGCAGGCCGCTTTCCTCGGCGTGAAGCTGCGACATCTGGATGCCTGGAACGCGCGCAGACGCGAGATCGCGGCGGCCTATCTGGAAGGCCTAGCCGAGAGCGACCTGGTCCTGCCGGTCGTCCCCGACTGGGCCGAGCCCGTCTGGCATCTGTTCGTCGTCCGCCATGCGCGCCGCGATGCCATCCAGCAACAGCTGGCGGAAGCCGGGATCGGCAGCCTCATCCATTACCCGATCGCCCCGCATCAGCAAGGCTGCTATGCCGACGCAAGGCCACCGACCGAAGGCAATCCAATCTCGGAGCGCCTAGCGACCGAGGTGCTGAGCCTACCGATGGGCCCGCACCTCACAGCCGCCGATGCAGCGAGAGTGATCGATCAAGTGAGGCGCATGATCTGAACCCAGCGACGCGAACATCAGAACCGCCCACCCGGCGCATCTCGCCCCATGACAAAATGACCCAACCACCTAAATTCCTAACGTTTAACTCTTAACCTTTCACCATTCACCCTTCACCCTTCACCCTTAACCCTTAACCCTTAACCTTTAAAAAAAACCTTGACCCTCCAGACCCTTATCATCGAACCCGGCCTCGCCGAGCGCCACTACTGGCGCGACCTGTGGCGCTACCGCGAGCTGTTCTTCGTCCTTGCCTGGCGCGACGTCGCCGTGCGTTACAAACAGACCATCATCGGCCTCGCCTGGGCACTGCTCCAGCCTTTCCTAACCATGGTGGTCTTCACCGTCGTCTTCGGCAAACTGGCCAAGATGCCCACCGAGGGCGACGCACCCTACGCCCTGCTGGTCTTTGCCGGCCTGTTGCCCTGGCAGTTCTTCTCCAGCTCGCTGTCATCGGCGTCAAACAGCCTCATCGGCAACGCCAACTTGATCAGTAAGGTCTACTTTCCGCGGCTCATCGTGCCCACCGCCGCCGTGGTGGTGTCCTTCATCGATTTTCTCATCAGCTTCAGCATCTTGGTGTTGGTGATGGTCTGGTACCAGTTCATGCCTGGCTGGCAGATCCTCACCCTGCCGTTCTTCGTCCTCATGGCTTTCCTCGCGGCACTCGGGCCTGGACTCTGGATCACCGCGCTCAACGTCAAATACCGCGACTTCCGCTACGTGATCCCCTTCATCGTTTCCATGGGCCTCTACGTCTCCCCGGTCGGCTTCAGCTCCAGCGTCATCCCCGAGCAATGGCGACTGCTGTATTCGCTGAACCCAGTCGTCGGCGTCATCGACGGCTTCCGCTGGGCCATCCTCGGCGGCGAGGCTCAGATCTACTGGCCCGGCTTCATCCTCAGCTGGTGCCTAATCGGTTTCTTTCTGTGGCTAGGCATCCGCCAGTTCCGCAAGATGGAAAAGAGCTTTGCAGATTTTGTTTGAAGATTCCCCATCCCATGCCAGCGATTAAAGTCGAAAACCTCTCCAAGTCCTACCTCGTCGGCCACAACGCCGCGAGGACCGAGCGCTACACTGCGCTGCGCGACGTCATCGCCCGCAATGCCCGTGACTTGGCTCGCAAGACACGCGACATGATCCACGGCCGCCCAATCATCCAGGGTGACGAGGTCGAGGAGTTCTGGGCGCTGAAAGACGTCTCTTTTGAGGTACAGCATGGCGAGACCCTCGGCATCATCGGCCGCAACGGTGCCGGTAAGTCGACCCTACTCAAGATCCTGAGCCGTATCACCGAGCCGACCAAGGGGCGCATCACCCTCAATGGGCGAGTCGCCAGCCTGCTCGAGGTCGGCACCGGCTTCCACCCGGAGCTCAGCGGGCGCGAGAACATCTATCTCAACGGCGCCATCCTCGGCATGTGCCGCGGTGAGATCCAGCGCAAGTTCGACGAGATCGTTTCCTTTGCCGAGGTCGAGAAGTTTCTCGATACCCCGGTCAAGCGTTACTCGTCCGGAATGTATGTGCGTTTGGCTTTCGCCGTTGCGGCCCATCTGGAGCCAGAGATACTGGTGGTGGATGAAGTGCTGGCGGTAGGCGATGCCCAGTTTCAAAAAAAGTGTCTGGGTAAGATGGGCGATGTCGCACACGAAGGCCGCACCGTTCTCTTCGTCAGCCATAACATGGCAGCGCTGCTGGGACTTTGCTCACGCGCCATCCTATTAGATAAAGGATGTCAAGTTCATGATGGCCCTGCTGAAGATACCGTACGTCGTTACATTGAGATGGGAAAGACCGATCTCGGCGAGAAGACCTGGACCGACCTCAATAAAGCCCCCGGTACCGACAAGGTCAAACTGCATGCTGTTCGTTTTGTCTCTGATGGAACTGTTACCAGTGATGTTGAAATAAACAAAGAGCTCAACATCGAAATCGACTTCTGGGCTCGTCGGAACGGAGACCACATCTCCACCAGCATTCATTTGCTCGACTCGATGGGTGTCGTCGTATTGGCCAGCGCCAACATGCATTCCGCTAATCTGACTCGGGATGACTGGTTTGGCAGACCCCATGAGCTCGGACTGTACCGGACGACTTGTGTGATCCCTGCCAATTTCTTGAATCAAGGTCGTTACAGCATCAATGTGATCGTGCTAACCGATATCACCAATGCGGAAGTATTTGAAAAAGAAGTCCTCACCTTCACCGTCCATGAGACCGGTGCAATGCGCAAAGAGTATAGCGGCGTATGGATTGGAGTGGTCCGGCCCAAGCTCGCTTGGTCCACCGATTTGATCCAGCCTGGAATGGTTGGGTGACCCCATGAAAGCCGTCATCCTCGCCGGTGGCCTCGGCACCCGCATCTCCGAGGAAACCCACCTCAAGCCGAAGCCCATGATCGAGATCGGTGGCCGCCCCATCCTCTGGCACATCCTCAAGCTCTACTCCGCCCACGGCGTGAATGACTTCGTCATCTGCTGCGGTT
>NZ_DIUM01000067.1 GCF_002423035.1 Thiocapsa sp. UBA6158 | reverse complement strand
CGCCATCCGGCCTTCAGTCGCCGGCACGAGGCGGCGTCTGAAAGCCGGGTTATTCCATTGGTGTTGCCATATCACACAAAACCACGGACAATCAATAATAATTCTCATTAGCATCTGTGTCTGAATGGAGTGAAGCCGATCAAGCCCGACGTGGCGAACCTGTCCGTCACCACCCACGGCAGCGTGTCCTGGACGACGAACGCATGGGCGACGAGCAGCTCGCGCAGCGGCTGCAGGCCTCCGCGCCGCGTCACCCGCAGCCCGAGGACTTCATCCGCGGCGACCGCCTGGTGGATCTACGAGCGCGTCGCCCAGGGGATGGCGGCTACGCAGAAGTCTGGGGTGTTGGAGCTGAGCTTCGTGACCGACCAGGCCATGACCGGGGTGAGCCGAAAGACACCCCCATGAAACTGCATCGGCACGCCCGCCCTGACGCCGGCGTGTCGTCGTCGGCTGCACCGATCGCGGACACCAGCCCGCGTGCGCGCCTGCGCGCGTGCCCGGCACACTGGCTGATTTACCAGCGTTGCGGACGCAGCACACTGACCATCAGCATTCCATGCCCGGGCTGTGTGCGCCGGCCTGTTCCGCGCGTGTCGGCGACGGGACTGTTCCAGACAGGCATGAGTGCTTCGAAGCGATGCCATCGAAGGAGGTGCTGACGGGATGCGGATCGAGATGCTGGCGTCCGAGAGGCCGAACCAGAAGAAGACAAACAGGAGGTGGCCTTGGATTTCAGATTGCTGCGTTACTTCGTCGCAGTTGCGGAAGAACTGCATCTGGCCCGTGCAGCCGAGCGTCTGGGCATCGAGCAATCGCCTGTGTCGCGTGCGATGCGCGACCTGGAAAGCCAGCTTGGCGTGCAGCTGTTCGACCGCAGCACACGCCTGACGCGGCTGACCTGGGCCGGCCAGGTGTTCCTCGGCGAATGCCGGCGCGTGCTGGCCACCGTGGAGCAGGCAGTCAAGAGCGCCAAGGCGGCGGCGCAGGGCTACCAGGGCCACCTGCGCATCGCCATCTGCGACAGCCTGGCGCAGCCCCGCATCGCAACCTTACTGGCACGCAGCCGCGAGGACGAGCCCGAGCTGGAGATTCGCGTCTTCGAGCTGCCGTTCGCGCAGCAACTCAAGATGCTGCACAACGATCTTCTGGACATCGGCTTTGGCTTGTCAAACGCGGTGCATGATGGCCTCGTCGCCGAGCCGGTGTGGACCGATCCGCTGTCGGTGATCGTGCCCGCACGCCACCCCTTGCTGGCACACGTGCAGGTGCCGCTGGCCGAAGCCTTGAAGTTCCCGCTGGTTCTGTGCCATCCCGAATCGGGATCGGGCTGCCGCCATCAGATTCAAGCGCTGCTGCAGGATGCAGGCACGCCCCTCAAGCTGGTCGATGAAGTGACCAGCCTGGGCGTGATGCTGACCCTGGTCGGCGCGGGCTACGGCATCGGTTTCGCCATCGCCTCGCAGGTGCAGACGCTACAGCGCCCGGACATCTCCATTCGTCCCCTGGCCGGCACCCCACCGATGCTCTCTACCTACCTGCTGCGCCGCCATGGCGACCCCTCCGAGCCCATGAAGCGGTTCATCGAGCGGGTGAAAGACGAGGCCGCACCGGTCGATGAAGAGCCAGTCCTTTGAGGACGGCAGCTCGCCTGTCCGTTGCGACCTGTGGCGTGGTGTGCCAGTAGACAGATAGACTTCCGAATGAAATCCGATGCTCTGGCTGTTGATGGATGTGCTTGGCTCGCTTTGGATCACCCGCAACGGCCTGCGTTGACCAGGCCGAAGACTTGAGTCCACAATCGAGTCTATTCCGTGACGCTTGGATCGGAAAAAACGTTCGTAATAAACGAGTTAGCGACCGGGTGCTGTTCCCATCACCCGCTCCATATTCCCCCGCTCCGCACCACGCTGCCGTGACCTCGACGGCGTTTCGGTAGGCACCCATGCAACGCCTCTACCAGGCCCGAGATCGCATCGAGGCCCAACTCCTGTTGGATTTTTTGGATCGGCATCTCGTCGCGACCGTCATCCTGGGCGACTTTCTCTCGGGTGCCGCGGGCGGTCTTCCTGCCGACATCGGTCCCACGCTCTGGGTCGTGGAAGACGACGACCTCGAACGTGGACGCGAGCTGCTCGGCCGCTTTCAGGCCGATGCGCGGCGCCCGAGCAACACTGTCACTTGGCACTGCAGCGCTTGCGGGGAATCGGTGGACGGCGATTTCGACCTCTGCTGGAACTGCGGACAGCCGCGCGCCGAGACCGGATCGTGACGTCGGCAAGCCCGTCTCTGCGCACCGAGGAAGGGGTCGAGACCATGACCTCAGACACCTCGGAGTGGTTCGGCGCGGCCGTGCTCGCCTGGTGCGATCGGCACGGGCGCAAGGATCTGCCCTGGCAACGCGACCCGACGCCGTACCGGGTCTGGGTCTCGGAGATCATGCTGCAGCAGACGCAGGTCGCGGTCGTGATCCCCTATTTCGAGCGTTTCGTCGCGCAGTTCCCGACGGTGACGGACCTTGCCGAGGCCTCGGAGGATCGTCTGATGGCCCTCTGGTCCGGGCTCGGCTACTACGCCCGTGCCCGCAATCTCCACCGCGCGGCGTGCCTGATCCGGGATCTGCACGGCGGCGTATTCCCGGCGACGCTCGAGCCCTTGCTTGCACTGCCCGGCATCGGCCGTTCCACGGCCGGTGCGGTGCTCTCCCTCGCCTTGGACCAACCCCATCCGATCCTCGACGGCAACGTGAAGCGGGTGCTGGCACGTGCCTTCGGCGTCGAGGGTTGGCCCGGACAAAGCGCTGTCCTCGAGCGGCTCTGGACGCTGGCCGAACGACTCACGCCGGCCCGCCGGGTCGGCGCCTACAACCAGGGCATGATGGATCTGGGCGCCACGCTCTGCACCCGCCGTGCCCCGGCCTGCCAGCATTGTCCGCTGTCCGAGCAATGCGTGGCGCGTCGCTCTGGCCGTCAGGCCGAACTCCCGACACCCCGCCCGCGCCGAAGCACGCCGGAGCGCGAGACCCTGATGCTGCTCCTCGTCGATCCGGCCGGCGATATCCTGCTGGAGCGTCGGCCCAAGAGCGGGATTTGGGGCGGACTCTGGAGCCTGCCCGAGGTCGCGCCGGGCGCCGATCCGGGTCACTGGTGTCTTGCAAACCTCGGCCTTCTGCCCGCGCGGGTTGAAATGATCGGGGCACGCCGTCACACCTTCTCCCACTTCAGCCTGGATATCCGCATCGCACTTGTGCAGCTCGACGCCATACCCGCTCGCGTTTCCGACGACGCGGATCGCCGCTGGCTGAACCGGGCCGATCTCGCCGCTCTCGGCACACCCGCGCCTGTGAAAGGCATCCTGGACCACTTTCAAGCCGGCCGAGCGCAACCGCCCGTTCGTGCGCAACCACACGGAGACGTCTCATGACCCACATGGTTCACTGCGTCAAGCTCGGCCGCGAGGCCGAGGGCCTGGATCGGGCGCCCTATCCGGGCGAGCTCGGCAAGCGAATCCACGAAAACGTGTCCAAGCAGGCCTGGCAGGACTGGCTTCGTCACCAGACCATGCTGATCAACGAGAATCGCCTGAGCCCGATGGACCCCAAGTCGCGCAAGTTTCTCGAAGAGCAGATGGACAAATACTTTTTCGGCGAAGGCGCGGAGATGCCCGAGGGTTACGTCCCGCCGAAACGCTAGCGGAGCGGTCTTGTCATCCCGGCCAAACGCGCAGCGTGTCGCCGGGATGCACGGCGTGAACACCCGCCTTGCCGATCCCCCCTTGCGTTGTTAGATTAGCTCGCCGTTTTCCGATGGATTTCCCGAAGGATCCTCGTCCAGGATGCCCGCGGGAGAGCCGGCGATCTCCTCTTTCTCCCGCAAGGTACGCACCCGATGTTCTTCAGAAGTCTGCGTGGAATCTTCTCGAACGATCTTTCGATCGACTTGGGTACGGCCAATACGCTCATCTTTGCGCGTGACCAGGGGATCGTCCTCAACGAGCCTTCGGTGGTCGCGATCCGTCACGAGCGCAAAGGCGGGGGCAAGACGGTGGTCGCCGTCGGCGAGGAGGCCAAACTGATGCTCGGTCGCACGCCGCAGAGCATCACGGCGATTCGCCCGCTCAAGGACGGCGTGATCGCCGANNAGAAGATGCTCCAGTACTTTATTCAAAAGGTGCACGCGTCGCGCCTCATACGCCCCAGTCCGCGCGTGCTCATCTGCGTACCCTGCGGCTCGACCCAGGTCGAGCGTCGCGCCATCAAGGAGTCCGCGGCCGGGGCCGGGGCGCGCGAGGTCTTTTTGATCGAAGAGCCCATGTCGGCGGCGATCGGCGCCGGGCTCGCGGTCCACGAGCCGCGCGGCTGCATGGTGATCGACATCGGCGGGGGCACCTCCGAGGTGGCGATCATCTCGCTCAACGGTGTCGTCTATTCGGCGTCGATCCGGGTCGGCGGCGACACCTTCGACGACGCCATCATCAATTACGTGCGGCGCAACTACGGCACGCTCATCGGCGAGGCGACGGCCGAGCGGATCAAGCACAGCATCGGCTCGGCCTTCCCGGGCAACGAGGTGCTGGAGATCGAGGTGCGCGGGCGCAACCTCGCCGAGGGCATCCCGCGCAGCTTCACGCTCAACAGCAACGAGATCCTTGAAGCCCTGCAGGAGCCTCTCGCTGCAATCGTCGGCTCGGTGAAGATGGCCCTGGAGCAGACACCGCCCGAGCTGGGCTCGGACGTGGCCGAGCGCGGCATCGTGCTGACCGGCGGCGGTTCCTTGTTGCGCGATTTCGACCGCTTAATCGAGGAGGAGACAGGTCTGCCGGTGGTCGTGGCCGAGGATCCGCTGACCTGTGTGGCGCGTGGCGGCGGCAAGGCGCTGGAGATGCTCGACGCACGGGGGATCGACCTCTTTACGACCGAGTGATCCCATCAAACCGCTCTTCCTTCGCGGACCCTCGCCCGCCCTCCGGGTGATCCTGGCGGTGGTGTGCGCGCTGAGCCTGATCATCGCCGACCACCGGTTCGACCACCTCGACCGCGTGCGCTCGCTGCTGTCCGTCTTGGCCTATCCGCTGCATTTAGCCGTGAACGTCCCGTCCGCACTCATCCGCTCCGCGCAGGAGCAGCTCACGGACGCGGCGCAGTTGCGGACGATGAACACGGCGCTCAGTCGCGAAAACCTGCTTCTGAAGGCCCGCTTGCAGCAATTCGAGTCGCTCGAGGCCGAGAACATGCGCCTGCGCGACCTGCTCGGCTCCTCCTTCAACATCGGCGAGCGTGTACTGATTGCGGAGATCCTCGCCGTGGATCTCACGCCTTCGCGCCAGCAGGTGATGGTGAACAAGGGGACCAGCTCAGGCGTCTTCGTCGGGCAGCCGGTATTGGATGCCAATGCCGTCATGGGGCAGGTGATCCGAGCCAACCCCTTTTCGTCCGTCGTCCTGCTGATCACCGATTCGGATCATTCGCTCCCGGTGGAGGTCAATCGCAACGGTCTGCGCAGCATCGCCGCCGGGTCCGGCATCGGGCAGGGGCTCGAGCTGCTCTACATCCCCAAGAACGCCGACATTCGAGAGGGTGATCTGCTGGTCACATCCGGGATGGGCGAGCGCTTTCCGCCGGGCTATCCGGTCGCGCGGGTCACCACGGTGCGTCAGGATCCGGATAATCCATTCACCACCGTGCTGGCCGAGCCGACCGCCCGGCTCGACCGCAGCCGGGAGGTCCTGTTGGTCTGGACCCTCGATCCGCAGATGCGCCAGCAGGCGCTCACCGAGGCCGGGTCGGGCGCAGGGCCGAGCGCCGAGACCGATGAAGGCACTGCGCGATGACCGACGCCCCGCCGCGCGGCGGCTGGTTGATCCTCGCCAGTCTCGTGATCGCCCTGTTTCTTGCGATCCTGCCCATGCCGGTCGGGATCGATGCCTTCAGGCCACCCTGGGTCGCCCTCGTGACGCTCTACTGGTGCCTGGCCGTGCCCGAGCGCTTCGGCGTCTTTTCGGCCTTCGCCGCGGGCTTGGCCTTGGATGTCGCCTCGGGATCCTTGTTCGGACAGCACGCGCTGGGCCTCTCGCTCGTTGCCTATGCCGTGGTCGAGCTGCACCGACGGATCCGCCTCTTCCCCTTGTGGCAGCAGGCGCTCTTCGTGTGGGTGTTGCTGCTGGTGGAGCGACTGCTCAACCTCTGGGTCCTGGCGGCGACCGGCCAGCCGATGCCCTCTCTGATCTACTGGGTGCCGACCCTGCTCGGTCTGCTGCTCTGGCCCTGGCTCTTGGTGATCCTCAACGACCTCGGTCGTCGCACCGGTTTGGTCTAGACTAGGCCGCGTTCGACATGACATGCACCCGTCTCGTCTCGGCCCTACCGTCATCGCACCAGCACCCGTTGCAGCACACGCGGTCTAGAATCTTGAATTTCATAACCTTAAGCCGCGCCGACTCCAAGGCTCGCCGAACCCGCAAAGTCACGGACCACCTCCCGACATCGACGGCTTCACCAACGAGCGCGGTTTAATGCTCGAAGCGAATCTGGAAGACCGCAAACGCGAGGGACGCTTGGTGTCGATCCGGGCGCTGATCGCAGGCCTGCTGGCGATTGCCGCGTTGTCGCTCGTCGTGGTGCGCCTGATGCATCTGCAGGTCGACCAGCACGACCATTTCACGGTGCTGTCGCGCGACAATCGGGTCAAGGTGCAACCCCTACCGCCGGCACGCGGACTCATCTACGACGCCAAGGGCGTTCTGCTCGCCGACAACCACCCGTCATTCTCGTTGGAGATCACGATCGAGAAGGTCGGCGATCTGGAGGCCACGATCGAGGGACTGTCTCGGTTGATCCGGATCGAGCCGCAGGATCGCAACCGCTTCGAGCGTCAAAAGCGACAGCGAATGCGCTTCCAGGGCGTGCCGATCCGGCTGAATCTCACCCAGACCGAGGTCGCGCGATTCGCGGTGAACGGGCACCGCTTCCCCGGTGTGGACATCCGCGCGGAGCTGGTGCGCACCTATCCGCTCGGCGAGCACACTGCCCATGTGCTCGGCTATGTCGGGCGGATCAACGAGCAGGAGCTCGCCCGGATCGACAAGAGCAACTATGCGGGAAGCCAGTTCATCGGCAAGGGAGGTCTCGAGAAGGCCCACGAGGCGCTGCTGCATGGCCAGGTCGGCTACCAGCAGGTAGAGGTCAACGCCCGCGGCCGGGTGATCCGTACACTCGAGAGCCAACCGCCGGTGTCGGGGAAGGATCTCCATCTCTACCTGGACATCGGCCTGCAGCAGGTGGCGAAGGAGGCGCTCGGCGAGGAGCGCGGGGCCGTGGTCGCCATTGATCCGCGCAACGGCGGCGTCTTGGCCCTGGTGAGCAACCCGAGCTTCGACCCCAATCTGTTCGTGGAAGGGATCAGCCAGACCGATTATCAGGCCCTGCTGAGCTCGCCGGACAAGCCATTGTTCAACCGAGCGGTGCGCGGACAGTATCCGCCGGGCTCGACGATCAAGCAGTTCGTCGCACTCGCCGGGCTTGCCTCGGGGGTGACGACCTCGCGACGTGCCACCTATTGCTCGGGCGCATTCAGTCTGCCCGGGCATTCCCATCGATTTCGCTGCTGGCGCCGCGGCGGTCATGGCGCCTTGAACCTCGAGCAGGCATTGGTGCAATCCTGCGACGTTTATTTCTACGATCTTGCCAACCGAATGGGAATCGACCGACTCTCGGGCTTTCTCTCGGACTTCGGCTTCGGCGCCTTGACCGGGATCGATGTCGCCGGAGAGCTCGGCGGGCTCATGCCGACGCGCGAATGGAAACAACGGGTCCGCAAACAGGCCTGGTATCCGGGCGAGACCCTCATCGTGGGGATCGGCCAGGGCTCCTTCCTGGCAACACCGCTGCAACTGGCGGTCGCCACGGCAGCGGTCGCCAATCACGGCAAGGTGATTCGTCCGCAGGTGGCGCGGGCGGCACAGGCTCCCGGCGCGTCCGCGGCCGAGCAGCTGCCGATGGTCTCGCACAGCATCGAGCTGGGCGACAAACAGCAATGGGACCAGATCGTCAACGCCATGGCCAAGGTCGTGGAATCGGGCACCGCCCGGCGCATCCGCAGCACCGAGTACCGCATCGCCGGCAAGACCGGGACCTCGCAGGTCTTCAGCCTCGGCCAGAACCAGCGCTACAGTGCAGCAACGCTCCCCAAGCATCTGCATGACCACGCCTTGTTCGTTGCCTTCGCGCCGGTCGATGATCCGCGTATCGCGATCACGGTCATCGTCGAGCACGGCGGCGGGGGCGGCGCCACCGCCGCGCCCGTCGCGCGCCGCATCATGGATGCCTACCTGGGCGGTGCGACCGTCCAGACCGATGTCGGAGCCGAGCGTGGCGACTAGATCGAGCAGCTATTTTCCGGATGACACCCTGTATCCAGGGCACCGCGGTCTGTGGCAGAGGATTCACCTGGATGCCCCCCTGCTGGTGGCCCTGCTGGCGCTGTGCGGTTTCGGCCTGATGGTGCTCTTCAGCGCAAGCGATCAGGATCCCGCCGCGCTCGAGCGCCAGTTGATTCGGCTGGGGATCGCCTTCGCCCTGATGATCGCGGTCGCACAGATCCCCCCGGCGCGGCTGCGCAGCTGGTCGCCTCTGCTCTACGGGGTCGGGGTGGTGATGCTGATTGCGGTGCTTCTGTTCGGAGATATCGGCAAGGGTGCACAGCGCTGGCTGGATTTCGGCGTCGTTCGCTTTCAGCCCTCGGAGCTTCTGAAACTCGCGGTGCCCATGATGCTCGCCTGGCTGCTCAGCGCCCGTGCCTTGCCGCCGAAACTCCTGTGGGTGGTCCTCTCGGCGTTACTGACCCTGATCCCGGTTGTGCTGATCGCCAAGCAACCGGATCTGGGAACCTCGCTGTTGGTCGCCAGCGCGGGCGTGATGGTGCTCTTTATGGCCGGCATGGGGTGGGGCATGATCCTCGCGCTCGCGGCCGTCGTCGCCGCCATGACCCCGCTCGTCTGGATCGGTCTGCACGACTATCAGCGCGATCGCGTTCTGACCTTCCTGAATCCGGAGTCCGACCCCCTCGGGTCCGGCTATCACATCATCCAGTCCAAGATTGCGATCGGCTCGGGCGGGATCGACGGCAAGGGCTGGTTGAACGGCACCCAGTCGCACCTGGAGTTCCTGCCCGAGCGCAATACCGACTTTATTTTTGCAGTCATCGGCGAGGAATTCGGGTTTACCGGGATCCTGGCGCTGCTCGCCCTTTATCTCTTCATCATCCTGCGCGGTCTGGTCATCGCCGCGCGAGCACAGGATCGCTTCGGGCGTCTGTTGGCCGGCGCTCTGACCCTGGTGTTTTTCGTCTATGTCTTCGTCAACACCGGGATGGTCACCGGCTTGCTGCCGGTCGTCGGTGTTCCGCTACCCTTGATCAGCTACGGCGGCACCTCGATGGTGACCCTGATGGCCGGATTCGGCATCATCATGGGGGTACATACCCATCGTCTACGCTCGCGCGGGTGATGCGTGCGATGACCTGGAACGTCTCGGACGCGGCCCGGCGCATGCGACGCATCCGGATCAACGCCATCACCAGTCAACGAGGTGTCTTCCATGCCCATCGCTCGTGAATTTTTCTTCGCAGGGTGTGTGGCGCTCGCCGTGTCGCAGCTGCACGCCGAGCCGGCCAGCTATGCGGCCGAGGCCGAGGTGTTCGCACGCGAGATGGTCGAGCGGCATGGGTTCGATTTGGCGAAGCTGCAGGGCGTGCTGGCGGATGCCCGTTTCAGTCAGACCATCGTCGATGCCATGGATCGGCCCTACGAGGCCAAGCCCTGGCGCGACTATCGGGCGCTGTTCGTCACGCCCGAGCGGATCGCCGGCGGCGTGACCTTTTGGCGCGACAACGCCGAACTGCTCGCGCGTGCCGAGGCCGACTACGGCGTCGCCCCGCAGATCATCGTCGCCATCATCGGGGTCGAGACAAGCTACGGGGCCAATGTGGGTAAGCATCGGGTCATCGATGCGCTGACCACGCTCGGGTTCGCCTATCCCAGACGCGCCGACTTCTTCCGTCGCGAGCTCGAGTCGTTTCTCTTGCTCAGCCGCGAGGAGCGGCTGAATCCGCTCGGGGCCGTCGGCTCCTACGCCGGGGCCATGGGCAAGCCGCAGTTCATCTCCTCGAGCTATCGCAACTATGCGATCGACCTCGACGGGGATGGTCGGCGCGATCTGTGGGGCAGCAACGCCGATGTCATCGGGAGCGTCGCCAACTATTTCAAACAGCACGGTTGGCGCCCCGGCGAGCCCGTCGCCTTTGCGGCGAAGCTGCGCTCCGGCGTCCCGACCGGAATCGCCTTGGTCGAGAAGACCCCCGCCCCGCCCGACACGACCGCGGGCGACCTACGCGCAGCAGGGGTCGCGTGGGACGAGCCCCTGCCGACCGAAGTCCCCGCGAGCCTGATCCGACTCGACGGGGTCGACGACGAATACTGGGTCGGGTTGGACAACTTCTACGCCATCACCCGGTACAACCACAGCAACCTCTACGCGATGGCCGTCCATCAGCTCAGCGAAGAGGTTCGCACGCACCACGCAATCGCAGCATCCCGCGAGACAACCGGTGACTCAAGCGCGGCGGGCGCTCGCGAGTCAGCCGGGAATCATTGAACGATAACGGTCTCATCCGAGTTTCTGTCCGAGGTCGGATGACCTGACCGTGCGAATCAATTTGCACCCATGGGTGTTTCAGCGCCCGGATCCGACCTGATCCCTCGGCAGCCGAACCCGCACAGAGAGTCCTCCTTTGCTTGCGCGTGCGAAGTCGAGGACCCCGCCGTAGGCATCGACGACATCCCGGGCGATCGCAAGTCCGAGGCCGTTGCCTTCTCGGCGCTCGTCGAGACGCAAGCCCCGCTCGCCCAACCGCGGCGTCTGCTCTGCCGGGACGCCGGGACCATCGTCCTCGATCGAGATCTCGATTCGATCGCCGGCGGTCACTCGGATGTCCACCTCGGTCCGGGCCCATTTGGCCGCGTTCTCAAGCAGGTTTCCCAGCAGCTCCAGCAAATCGTCTTGGATGACCGCGGCGCGGGCCTGCGCGGGCGCGACCAGTTGCCAGTCGAGCCGCGCGCCCTCCGGAGTGCGTTGCAGCGTGCGCAGCAGTCGGTGAATGGTCTCCACCACGTCGGCATGGGACGGCTGGACACCCGCACCGGAGCGCAGCCGGGCGCGCACCAGCTCGCGCTCGACTCGGCGCCGCATCGCCATCGCCAAGTGCTCCAGATCGTCGGCTAGGGACGCGTTGCCCTGCTCGCGCAGGCGCTGCGCGTCGGCCACCAGCGCACCCAGCGGGGTTTTGAGTCCGTGGGCGAGGTCCGCGGTCCAGGCCCGCGCGCGCTCGATCGCCTGCTCGCGGGCCTTGAGCAGTGCGTTGACCTCGCCGACCAGCGGCATGACCTCGTCCGGGTAGGCCCGCGCGAGCCGCCGCGTCCGGCCGGTGCGAATCTCGCCGAGACCGCGTCGCACCGTATCCAGCGGTGCAAGACCGGTCTGGATCTGCACGAAGGCCGCCAGCGCCAGGACCAGCGCAATGAGTGCAAGATAGGGCAGCATGTCGGCCGCGAAGGCATCCCGCGCCACGATCAGCTCTGCTCGCTCGACCCCGACCATGAGACGCAAGGGCGTCAGCCCGCCGACCGCCTGCAGGCGAATTCGACGCTCGCGCACCAGCAAGGGTCGTGCGTCTGGACCCATGACCTCATGGGCGTGAACGGCTCCCGGATCCAGATCGTCGTCGCTCAGCTCCACGAGATGATCCCAGAGCGAGCGCGAGCGCATCAGCCCGGGCCGAGTCGGGCCGTCGATCTGCCAATAGAGCCCGCTCAGCGGCTGATCGAACCGCGGGTCGACCGGCTCGCGCGTCAGTGCGACCTCACCCTCCGGCGTGATGGTCACCGCTGCGACGAGTTGGTTGAGCTGTGCCCGCAGCTCCTCGCCGATGCGCCGCTCGACATGGCGCTCGAAAAGGGTCAGGAGACCGAGCCCGGCGAACGCCAGAGCCATCGTGATGGAGAATGCAGCCCCGATCCAGAGACGGGCGCGCAGCGAGTGGCGGGTCATGTTGGGAGGGCCACCAGCCACCAGCCTCCTGCCTCCTGCCTGCTGCCTCCAGCTGCAGACGCATTGCGGCCGAGTCGGAATCCTCTGGACCGCGAGTGAAGTGGTGTGACTCCGCAACGCCGAAGGGCAGAAGCCCTCGACCGGCGGCTTGAAGCAGGAGGCCGGCGACTGGAAGCCTGCTGCCGGCGGTTCAACGCGCCGCCTCCTCGACCAGATATCCGAACCCCCGCCGCGTCTGAATCAGATCCACCCCGAGCTTGCGGCGCACCCGCCCGACCAGGACCTCGACGGCGTTGGACTCGCGCTCGAAGTCCTGCGCATAAAGCTGCTCGGTGAGCTCGAGCTGGGAGACGACCCGTCCGGCGTGCTGCATCAGATAACTGACGAGACGGTATTCCTGCGGGGAGAGATGGATCGGGACACCATCGACCGCCACGGCCATCCGCCGGGTATCCAAGACGACCGGGCCGTTGACGAGCACCGCGCTGGCCTGTCCCGCGGACCGTCGCACCAGCGCACGCAGACGCGCCAGCAGTTCCTCCATTCGGAACGGCTTGGGCAGATAGTCGTCGGCCCCGGCGTCGATGCCCTCGACCCGCTCCTTCCAATCACCTCGCGCGGTCAGGATGAGCACCGGAAAGCGCTGCCCGTTCGCTCGCCATTTGCGCAGGATCGAGAGCCCGTCCATGCTCGGCAGACCGAGATCCAGGATTGCCGCAGCATAGCTCTCGGTGTCGCCCTTGAACCAGGCCATTTCGCCGTCGGTCTCGTGATCGACCACGAAGCCCGCACCCGCCAGCGCGGCGACCAAGCCCTCCGCGAGTCGCACGTCGTCCTCGACCAAAAGCAGGCGCATCAGTCCTCCTCGACCGCGAGAATCTCGGCCGTCGCGGCGTCGACCAGCACCTCCACCAGCCGCCCGTCCTGCGCGATCAGCTTGATCTCGTAGACCCAGAGTCGCTTGCCGAGCCACTTCTCGCGCTCGAGCTCCACCTCGATGACCTCACCCGGAACCTCGTCCGCGACCCGTCGCAGGATCTCGGCGATCGGTCGGACCTCGCCCTGCTGCAGGGCATATCGAGCTCGGTCGTGATCATGGCGCGCCGCGCCATTGGCTTCATGCACCGGGGAGTCCGCGAGTGACATGGCCGGGGCCAGAGCGAACGCTACAAGGGCGGCCAAGAGTCGACGACGGAAGAACGGCTGAGTATGCATGGAACGCATTATGAACCGAACCAAGCTGACCGTTCGCTGACAAGGGCGCACAGGGTTTCGTCAGGCTCGCCCCCGTATTCTGCACCCAGGCCACGATCGATCGAGGCCAAACCATCCTCAACGCAGAGATCAGGAGAGCGAGCAGATGACCACCGAGACCATGGTCGCACCGGCGATCACCCAAGCGGATAGCCCGGAACGCATCCGCGTCTGGGATCCTCTCGTCCGAATCTTCCACTGGGCACTGGTCGGCGGTTTCGCCACCGCCTTCATCGTCGAGGACGGCCTCCTCGGCGTGCATGTCTGGGCCGGCTACCTGGTGCTGAGCCTGATTGCCGTGCGTCTGATCTGGGGCCTGATCGGCACCCGACACGCCCGTTTCAGCGATTTCGTGCGCAAGCCGAGCGACGTCCTGGCCTATGTCCGGGATGCTCTGCGGCTGCGCGCCCCTCGCTATCTCGGCCACAACCCGGCCGGCGGCGCCATGGTGATCGCCCTGATGATCACGGTCGTGCTGACCGGATTGAGCGGTCTGGCCATCTACGGCGCGGAAGAGCTCTCGGGTCCGCTGGCACCGATGATGAGCGCGCTGCCGGGGTCCTGGGGCCACTTCTTCGAGGCGGTCCACGAGGTCATGGCCAATCTCACGCTTGCACTGATCGTCGCCCACGTGGCCGGCGTCATCTTCTCCAGCCTGTCCCATCGGGAAAACCTGATCGGCGGCATGATCACCGGATTGAAGCGGAGGGACATCCAATGAAACCCGACCTGAAAGCGACTCTGGCCATTCTGATCGGCATGTCTGGCGCCATAGCCATCCCGACCGCGTCCTTCGCCGCCGATGCTGCCGCGGGCGCTGCAGCCTGGACCAAGGAATACCCGCAGAGCGACGGCTCGCCGGCGCGCAGTTGCGTGACCTGCCACGGCCGTGACCTGACCAAGCCTGGCCGACACGCAGTCACCAACAAGGCCATCGAGCCGTTGGCACCATCGGTCGATCCGCAACGCCTGACGGATCAGGCCAAGGTCGAGAAATGGCTGCTGCGCAATTGTCGTTGGACCCTCGGGCGCGAATGCACAAGCGATGAGAAGGCCGATTTCATCAGTTATATCGAAACCCAGTAATCAGGAGCCGACTCCAATGCCTCTATCGACCCGAACCATCGCCATCATCGCAGCCGGACTCCTCTCGCTGGGCGCCGTCGGCCTGGCCATCGGCGATTCCGACGACGACGATCACGAGAAACACGAAAAAGGCGGCGGTTGGCTCAAATCCCGCCCCGATGTCGACCCGGTCATGAATGCGGCCTACGGCGAAGAATGCGGCTCCTGCCATCTGGCCTATCAACCCGGTCTGCTGCCGGCCCTGGACTGGGCACGGATCATGGGCCCCGATGCCTTGGCGGACCATTACGGCGACGACGCCTCTCTATCCGACGCGCTGCGTGGCGAGATCGCGAGCTACCTGGTCGCCAATTCGGCGGACCAAGGTACCAGTTCGCGCTCGCGCGCCTTTTCCTTTGTGGGCGACGCCACTGCGGACGCCGCCCTCCCGCGTATCACCCGGACCCGATACTTCGTGAACAAACACGACGAGGTTCCGACCCGTCTGGTGACCGGAAACCCGGAGGTCGGCAGCTTCAGCCAATGCAACAGCTGTCACCGCGGCGCGGACAAGGGTATCTACAACGAAGATCAGGTCTCCATCCCGGGTCACGGACGCTGGGACGACTAAAAGCCTGTTTGGGCTGCTTCGAGGCTTGACCTCGACCTGCCCCGGTGGCCGAGCGCAGCAGGTACGGCGGCCGGCCGCCGGGGACCACTTTGCTGGGACCGACATCATGAGTACCGCAACCCTTTCAAGCCTGATCGGCGTTTTGATTCTGGGGCAGGTGGCCGGTTTCGCGCTGGCCGCCCGTCATCGCTACCGTGGCAAGTTCCGCGCGCTGCAAACCCAAGCG
The DNA here is from genome assembly GCF_002423035.1 of Thiocapsa sp. UBA6158. GTDB lineage: Bacteria > Pseudomonadota > Gammaproteobacteria > Chromatiales > Chromatiaceae > Thiocapsa. The sequence goes on along the minus strand of NZ_DIUM01000067.1, from coordinate 13,673 downwards.
TTCGGCGACGGACCGGGCGCGCCGCAGTATCGGACGCCATCGGATGCGGAAGGGAACCAGGACAACGTCGATCCTGACGAGTTCGACGCCTTCCCGTCGGCCTGGGCCGGGTACAAGGAGTTCGTCGTTCAACGGCGAACCCCGGAAGACCGCAACGGCGACGTCTGCTCGTTCCATCTGGCTCCCGCCGACGGCGCACGACTCCCGGCCTTCCGCCCCGGCCAATATCTCACCTTCAAGCTGGAGATCCCGAACGGCGATGCCGGATCGACCAAGAGCGTCGTGCGGTGTTATTCGCTCTCGGATCGCCCGCGCTCCGATCTCTACCGGGTCTCCATCAAACGCGTGCCTGCTCCGCCCGGACGGGCCGAACTTCCCGGCGGCGTGGCATCGAGCCATTTCCACGACTTGGTCCGTGAAGGCACGCGCCTCGCCGTCAGGGCAACGTCGGGGCACTTTCACCTGATCGAGGACGGGGATCTGCCGATCGTGCTGATCGCCGGCGGCATCGGCATCACCCCGATGCTGAGTATCCTCAACGCCCTGGCCCATTGGGCCGATCCACGCGAGGTCTGGCTGTTCTACGGCGTGCGCAACCGCACCGAGCACATCATGAAGGAGCACCTGGCAGTGCTGCGCGACACCCATCCGGGCTTTCATCTGCGTGTCGTCTATGCCAATCCATCCGACGAGGATATCCCCGGGATCGACTATCACCACCGGGGGTACATCGACATCCGACTTCTCCAAGAGGTACTGAATCTCGGTCGTTATGAATACTACGTCTGCGGCCCGCCCCCGATGATGGAGGCATTGGTTCCCGCGCTGGAAGCCGCCGGCGTGCCGGCCTGGAATATCCACTACGAATCCTTCGGGCCCGCGTCGCTGAATCGGGGCCAAACCTCGCCCCAAGCACAGGCCCAAGCGCTGGCCGAAAACCCGATCACCGTGCGCTTCGGCAAGTCGGGCACCTCCGTGCCGTGGGATCCTTCCGCGAGCGAGTCGCTTTTGGAACTCATCGAAGATCAAGGGATTCGTGTCGATTCCGGCTGCCGCGCCGGCAGTTGCGGCTGTTGCGAGACCCGCATCGCGGCGGGCGAGGTGCTGTATCGACAGCAGCCCGACGCGGATGTGAAACCCGGCCACTGTCTGCTGTGTATCGCGACGCCGTCGACCGACATCACCCTGGATATCTAATCATGAACCGTTCGATCGTTCGTCGAGAGGTGCTGCCTTTCCTGGTGATGTTCGGCTCTCTGATCGTTGCCACCGCCATGACGGATGCCCTGCTCCACGCACTCGATCTCTACTGGATCGGGCGTTATCTCGGCATCCCGGGGACCTTCCTGATCCTGCTGTCGTTTGGATACTCGATGCGCAAGCGCAAGCTGATTCGGTTCAGTCAGCCCAAGCGGCTGTTGCAGCTACACGAGATTCTGGCGTGGCTCGGGGTTCTGATGATCCTGGTCCACGCCGGTGTCCACGTCTACGCCATCCTGCCCTGACTTGCCCTCATCGCGATGCTGATCAATGCGGCAAGCGGGATGACCGGTCAATACCTGCTGGACCGCTCCCGACGACGTCTGGGCACGAAGCGCGAGACCTATTCGCAGCGCGGTGTCGCAGCAGGAGAGATCGAAAAAGAGGTCTTCTGGGACGCCGTCACCGTCGATGTCATGAAGCAATGGCGGACGATCCATATCCCGATCACGATGGCGTTCGGCGTCCTCGGGCTCGCCCATATCCTCAGCATTCTCTTCTTCTGGCAGTGGCAATGAACGGAAAAACGATCGCCTATCTCGTCGCTGCGAACCTGGCTGTCTTACTGGTGCTTGCGTTTGTCTATCCGCACCTGATGATTGCCCCAGGCAACCTGATCGAAGCTCATCGCGCGTTGGAGACCGACTGTTTCGCCTGTCACCAGCCGTTTATCGGCAGTACGCCGGGCAAATGCACCCAATGCCACAAGCCGGCGGACATCGGTCTGATCACCACCAAAGGCGTGCCGATCGCCGGCGAACAGAAGCTTGTCGCCTTTCATCAGGATCTGATCGAGCAGGACTGCGTCGCCTGCCATAGCGACCATCGAGGCGTGCAGGCCTTTCGGCCGATCGGGCAGTTCTCCCACGAACTGTTGCGGGTGGGTCTGCGGGACCAGTGCACCGGGTGTCACCTGCGCCCCGGGGACGGTCTTCATCGAGACATCCTCGGCGAGTGCGGCCAGTGTCACTCCCAAGATCGCTGGACACCGGCGACGCTCGACCACGATCGGTTCTTCCGATTCGACCAAGACCACAGCACCGCCTGCGCAACCTGCCACATAAGCGAGGACTACAGTCGTTACACCTGTTACGGATGCCATGAGCACTCACGTTCCGGTATCCGCGAGGAGCACCTGGAAGAAGGCATCCGCGACTTCGAGAACTGCGTGGAATGTCATCGCAGCGGCGATGCCGAGGATGGCGAGCACCGTCGCGACGACGACTGAACGGGATGCTTAGGGACCCGCCGGCCCGCGAGATTGTGTTGCGACGCGGTCGGCGGTACAAGGAGCGAAGCGGCAGCCGACTCGACGGGTCGCCCGTCGCTCGATTGCCGGGGACGAAAGGCTCTCGCAGAAGCGCCGGCTGCTGTGGAGCTCAAACGGACATGTGCGCTGATGTCCGATCGACCGCAAGCGGTCGCCGGGATCAGGGGACGACGGCATCGCGGCAGAGCAGCCCGAAAGCCGGATCGGCGAGCGCTCTTCACCGGCGCAGCCCCGATCCGAGCCACAACAAGAACGACGACCACCACCAGAGGAACCCGAAGATGATTGCGAACCCGAAAAGACAGACCACGGCCTTGTCGGCCATGCTCGTCGCCACCTGCGCGTTTTCCGCTCCCGTGCTCGCTGCCCGAGCACTCGAGACGGTGACGGCGATCGCCTTCGACACGGCGCCGACCCTGGACGGCGCCGACGACGATGCGGTTTGGGACGCAGCCGCGCCGGCGAAGCTCCATTTCAAGAAGGGCGCGAACTTCGACGAAAAGGGCAGCACCGACGGTACCATTCGCGCAGCACGCGTCGGCGACGCGCTCTTTCTGCTGCTGCAGTACGAGGACTCGACCCATTCCGAGCAGCGCTCCCCCTACGTCAAACAGACCGACGGCTCCTGGAAGAAGCTCAAGGATCCCAATGACGTCGGCGGCGACAATAACAGCTTCTACGAGGACAAGGCGGCCCTGATCTGGCCGATCGACAACTCTATTCCTGATTTCGAGGCCGATGGCTGCTTCGCGGCCTGTCACGACGACGAGCCGCCCAAGCCATACGGCAACAAGTACACCGAGAACGAAGGCGAGCGCGGTGATATGTGGCACATCAAGACCGTGCGCACCGGCCCGGTCGGACAGGTCGACGACCAGTGGCTGGACCACACCCGCTTCGATCCGGAGACCGCGAAGAACGCCGGGCGAAAATCCGATGCCAAGACGGGCGGTGGCTATGCCGACATCGCGTTGGTCGAGGGAGTACCCGAGTTCATGTCCGGCGACGGCAAAGCGGCCAACAAGGGCGGAGCCTATTGGGTCATGGCTGACGAGAAGGTCCCCTTCGACGATAGTCGATTCGAGCCCGGCGACGAGGTCGCCTCCATCATGATCGCGCCCTTCGAGGGCGACCGCGGCGATATCGCACTCGGTTTGTCCTGGAACGACGGTGTCTGGTCCATGGAGATGCGTCGGAAACTGGTCACGGGCAGCGAGACCGACGTGCAGTTCGAGGATCTGACGGCGGCCTACCCCTTCGCCGTCTCGGTGTTCGACAATGCCCAGGTCAGGCATGCCTTTATGCAGAAGCCGATCGCGCTGGTGTTCGAGGAATAGCGCGCGGGGCATCGGCTTTCTCGAGGGAGCCTCCTGCTTCCAGCCGCCAGCCGCCAGCCGCCAGCCGCCAGCCTAGAGTTGCAGTTGACCCGCCTGGATGCCAGACCCGGACAGGGGCAATCACCCCAAACCGACCTGACCCCCGACATCGGAACGCCGAAAGCTGATCGCTGATGGCTGATAAGCGGAGGCTGGAGGCTTTAGGTCACGCCAACAAGGAGCACCGCAGTGAGTCCGAGCACACCCGCGTCCGCCACATCAGCCAGATCCGGCGCCTCGAACGACCGACTGCTGCGTCTGGCCACCTACGCCTCGGTCGCCACGGCTTGTCTGTTGATCTTGGCCAAGCTTGGGGCCTGGTTGGTCACAGGATCGGTCAGCGTTCTGGCCTCGTTGGTGGATTCCGCGATGGACGCGGGCGCCTCGCTGGTGAATCTGCTGGCGGTGCATTGGTCGCTGATGCCGCCGGACGCCGAGCACCGTTTCGGACACGGGAAGGCCGAAGCACTGGCCGCGCTCGGACAGGCGACCTTGATTGCCGTCTCGGCCGTGTTTCTCGGCCTGCAGGCGGTCGACCGTCTACTGCATCCGCAACCCGTCGCGGAAGCCGAAGTCGGCCTGCTCGTGATCGGTTTCGCCATCCTGGTCACCTTGGCGTTGCTGGCGTTCCAACGGTACGTTATCCGCCGTACCGGGTCGGCGGCGATCCGGGCGGACGCCCTGCACTACGCGACGGACCTGGCCACCAATGCCGCGACCGTCGTGGCCTTGCTGCTTACCTCGGCCGGTTGGTCCGGATTCGATCCGCTGTTCGGCCTGGCCATCGGGGCCTATATCCTGTACAGCGCCCTGCGGATCGGCTTCGATGCGGTCCAGCTTCTGATGGACCGCGAGCTTCCCGAAGAGGCGCGCCGACAGATCCTTGACCTTGCGGCTTCGGTTCCCGGCGTGCTGGGGGTGCATGGATTGCGGACACGTCGGTCAGGACAATCCCTGATCATCCAACTGCACCTTGCGCTCGACGACACCATGCCGCTGCTCGCCGCCCATCAGGTCGCCCTCGATGTCGATGCGCGCATTCGCGACATGCATCCGGACTCGGACATCACCATCCATCAGGATCCGGCCAGCCTCGGCGAAGAGAGCGTGCCCGGTTAAACCGCGCGCTGAGCGAAATGCGATGTGTGTGGATGGGATCGACCCCGGCAGACTTGACGAGCGTTGGAAGCGGATGGCCGAGCAAGACTTTGCGCGATATCGAGTAGACACTCGGTGATATCACAGACTCTTCTCTGTCTCCGATCAGTAAAACCTCAAATCTCGGCAAAGCGGGAGCGAACTTGGCTAGGCTCATCCGCAACTCGATCACGCAGACGAGAGGCGCGGAGGCACATCAAATGAGCACAATAAAATTAAGGTCTTGCAGTCGTCGGCTCGCAAACCTAGCGACGAGTCCTGCGACGCTTCATGTCGCGGACGAGACAGCGGCCCGGACGCCGAGCGGTGTTCCGCTCGGCGCCGGGATCGGCTTACTCATCGTGATGCTGGCGGGACTCTCGGTCGCGCCCCGGGCCGACACGGCGTCCGCGCAAACCGCCGAAGACGGCGGCGTGGTCCTACCCGAGCTGGAGGTGACCGCGGATCGCCCGGACGAGCTCCCGCCCGCGACCTTCGTCGCACCCATCGTCGAGGTCACACCCGGCCTTCCGGCGGACGGCGGCGACCTCCTGCGCTCCGTCCCGGGCGTGAGCGGCGCCCGGATGGGCGGCCTCGGCATCGACCCCATCATCCGCGGCCAGACCGCCGGGCAGCTCAATATCCTGATCGACGGCGCCTATGCCTTCGGTGGCTGCCCCAACCGGATGGACCCACCGACAGTCTATGTGGATCTGGACAACTACGACTCAGTCACCGTCATCAAGGGCTCGCAGACGGTCCGCTACGGCGGCGGCGGAACCGGCGGCACCGTCCTGTTCGAGCGCGACACACCCCGATTGGATCCCGGCGAGGTCTTCCGCGCACGCTTCACCGGCGGCATCACCGACAATTCGCACACCGGCAACCTAGGCGCCGACGTGACGGTCGGCACCCCGGAGGGCTTTGCCCGCGCCACCGGCCAGTATCAGACCGCGGACAATTACGACGACGGCAATGGCGATCCGGTGCGTAGCGCCTTCAACACCGAAGGCGCCGGCCTGTCGCTCGGTCTCACCCCGAACGACGACACCCGTGCCGTGCTGAGCTACGACCATACCCACGACTGGGACGTCCTCTACGCCGGAGCCGGCATGGACGGCATCTACAGCGACAGCGACCAGTGGCGTCTGCGCCTAGGCCAGGACACCCCGATCGGTCCCTTCGCCGCGGTGAAGGCGGAGTTCTACAGCGTCGCGGTCGATCATCTGATGGACAATTACAGCCTCCGGCCACTGACCGGCATGTTCAAGATGCGCGCCCCCAGCACAGCCGATACAGCAGGCGGGCGTCTGATGGCCGATCTGGAAGCGATGGGCATGAATTGGACACTCGGGACCGATTATCTCCAGGTCGATCGCGACGCCACGCGCTTTTGGAACTACCGCTCCGCCGCGGTCGATGTCCCCAACTCGTATCTCTGGCCGGACGTGGTGAATTCAGACCTCGGCCTTTTCGTCGAGATCGAGCGCCCCTTGACCGAGCAATCCCGACTCACCGGCGGGCTGCGCTACGACCGCACCGAAGCCAGCGTCTCGCAGTCGCGTGCGGCGCTTGTTCCCATCGGACCGGCCTGGGTGCGTTCAGCCGAGCAACTGTATCGGGCCTACTATGGTGTCGGCGCCGAAGACACGGACGAAGACAATCTGGGCGGATTCCTGACCTATGCGCACAACCTGAACGACGGCCTCTCTTTCTCGGTCGGGGTCAGCCGCACCCTACGCTCCGCCGACGCCACCGAACGCTACATCGCATCCAACGCCGCGCCCTCGACGGTCGAGAGCAATCAACGCTGGGTCGGCAACCCTGGCCTGGATCCCGAAGCGCATCATCAGATCGGAGTGACACTGGCCAAGGTCGCCGAGCATTGGAACACCCAGCTGGATCTCTTTTACGACCGTGTCGACGATTTCATCTTGCGGGATCGCGCCCATGGCCAACCTGGTATCTTGCTGGCCGACGGGACATTCATCTATCGGAATATCGATGCCGAGCTCACCGGCGGAGAATGGACCGGCTCGATCGAGTTTGCCCGGCACTGGCGAGCCGGCGCCTCGCTGGCCTATGTCTACGCACAGAATCGCACCGATTCCACACCCATCGCCCAAACCCCGCCGCTCGGCGGCACCGTCAGCCTCGACTACCTCGCCGAACGCTGGTCCGTCGGCACCCGGTTGAACTGGAACGACACCCAAGACCGCGTGGACGACAACCCGCTTACCGGGAGCGGTCTGGACGTCGGTCCGACACCCGGCTGGTGGATCCTCGACCTCTATGGTCAGGCACAGATCTCAAAGGCCGCGACGCTCAGCCTCGGTGTGGACAACCTCTTCGATCGCGCCTACGCCTATGCCGTGAACCGCGCGAACGTCGATCCGTTCAACCCGGGTCCGGTGCAGGTCAACGAACCTGGACGGCAGCTGTGGGCGCGGGCGTCGCTCGAATTTTGACGGGCGGAGCCATTCTGTCCGGGTCGTCGGTAGCTCCGGGTAGTGGCTCACCGCATCGGCACTCACAAGGAATGCAATGCCGTGGACACTCCCCATGATTCGCAGGTTGCACCGGCACCTCGGCATTCACGCCGAGGTGCTGATCGCGGAGACGGGTACCCGGTGATCATGAACGCAGCGGCAAGACGGATGATCGAAGGTTAACCTTGGAACACCGAGGCTCGCGGCATACAACCCGCCCGCGCTTACCTCCTCGCTCGATTTGAACTCCAGTTCAGCGCCAATTCAGTTTCGTGAACGAGACTACATCCGGGTCGAAGGCGACACACGGATCGCCCTCGACCGATCCGGCTCGCTCCGCCTCAAAGAGACGACGAACCACGAGACCACTTACCGCGACCGAAGGGGAGCAAACGTATGCATAACCCACGACTGACGGCAATCACCGTCGCGGCTGGACTCCTTTTGGTCACGGGCGGTGCCTTCGCCGGCGATCGGCTCGACCACGACGAGATCAAGCAACTGCGCGAGACCGGGCAGATCCTGCCGATGGGCGAGGTGATGGCCAGCGCCCAGACCGTGCAACCCGGTCAGCTCGTCGAGGCCGAGCTCGAGCGCGAGGACGGCGTCTATCTTTACGAGATCAAGATCCTGGCCGCCGACGGGACGGTCCACAAGCTCTATCTGGACGCCGCGACCGGCGAGGTCATTAAGCGGAAAGAAAAGTAAGCCTTGCTGAACCGCGTCCAGCACGACATGCGCTCCTGTATCCTTAGGCGACAGTTCGATCATCAACGAACACCGCAGCAGACGCTATTCAGGTGATTGAATTTTTACATCTTAAATCGCGTCGACTCCAATGTTCTTCATGAGCCTTCGGCGTCGTAGAATCAGGCCGATGTCGTTTGTCGCCCAGGACGCGATTTAATGCGCCTGCTGCTGATCGAGGATGACATGGCGCTCGCCGCCGAGCTGCAAAAGGCACTCAAATCCTCAGGCTTTGTCCTCGATCATGCCGCCGACGGGATCACGGGCGAGGCGCTCGGCGCAGGCGAACCCTACGACGCCATCGTTCTCGATCTCGGACTCCCCGGGCGGCCCGGATTGACGGTGCTGCGCAATTGGCGCGTGCGCGGTGTGACGACACCTGTGCTGGTGCTCACCGCGCGCGATGCCTGGCATGAGCGCGTCGACGGACTCAAGGCCGGGGCCGACGACTATCTCGGCAAGCCTTTCCATATGGAAGAGCTGATCGCGCGGCTCAATGCACTGACACGACGCGCGGCCGGCAATCTGCGCAGCGGGCTGGAAGTCGGCGGGCTGTGTTTGGATGAGGATCGGCAGCGGGTTGTCCTTACCGACGGCAACCCCATTGAGCTGACCGGCACCGAGTTTCGACTGCTCCGCTATCTGATGCTCAATCCCGACCGGATCCTCTCCAAGCCCCAGATCATGGATCATGTGTATGAGCTCGAGGCCCACCGGGGCAGTAATCTGATCGAGGTCTATGTGCGGCGTCTGCGCGAGAAGATCGGCAAGGACCGAATCCAGACCCTGCGCGGTCAAGGCTATCTGTTCCCCCGCCAATGAAATCGCTGGAGGGCCGTCTTCAGCTCGGCTTGGCCACCAGCCTGGTGGTCCTGATCGGGGCGGTCTGGTGGATCGGCCACGCGGCCCTGCACCGCACCGCCGACGCCTTCGTGCTCTCGCGACTGGCGCACGATGCCGAGGCCCTGGTCGGCGCTTTGTCCCGAAACCCGGACGGAGGACTCGAGTTCGGCCAGCAACGGCTCACACCGGTCTACCACCAGCCCTATTCCGGGCACTATTTCGTGATCGAGACCCACGACGGGCAACGCATACGATCGCGATCACTCTGGGATCAGGATCTCGCCGGTCGGCCGCTCGGACCGGGCGTGTCGGAATATTGGCGCGCCGTTGGCCCGGAGCGGCAGCAACTACTGGTGCTGGGAGGCGGCTACCGGCTGGAGGGCGGCGACTTCTCCCTTGCGGTCGCCGAGGATGTCACACCGCTCGATCATGCCCTGGTTCACTACGAGCGGCTGTTCGCCGCGATGGCGCTCGGCGGGCTGCTCCTGATGTTGCTGGTGCAGCGCTTCGTCGTCCGGAGGGCCTTCGCGACCCTGATCCCCCTCTACCGCGACATCGGACGCCTTGAGTCCGGTCAGACCGTCGCCCTGACCGAGCAAGTGCCGAGCGAGATCCTCCCTCTGGTGCGCAAGCTCAACCGGCTGCTGCTGCTGTTCACGCAGCGCCTGGAACGCTCGCGCACAGCGGCAGGCAACCTGTCGCACGCAATCAAGGGTCCGCTCGGTCTCTTGCGACAACAGCTTCTCGACCCGGCACTGTCGATCGATCCGCAAATGCGTGAAGCACTGATCGAGCAGGTCGAGCGCTTGCACCGTCTCGCCGAGCGCCAGCTCAAACGCGCGCGCCTCGCCGGTGCCGGCGGGGCGGGACTGCGCTTCGACCCCGACGAGGAGCTGCCGACCCTCATCCGGCTACTCGGCCGCATCCATGCCCCTAAGGTTCTGGACCTCCAGCTCGACATCCGCACCTCCGGCCCGCTCGACGTGGACCGCGAGGACATGCTGGAGCTGCTCGGGAACCTGCTCGACAATGCCTGCAAGTGGGCCGACAGGCGGGTACGGTGCAGCCTGTCGCAGGACGCGCAAGAACTGGTCTTCAGGGTCGAGGACGACGGACCCGGCTGCTCGGATGCCGAGATCGCCGACATTACCGGTCGAGGGGTCCGACTCGACGAGGAGGTCACCGGCCACGGACTCGGCCTGGCGATCGCCAAGGAGATCGTCGAGAGCTACCGGGGGCGCATCGTCTTTGGTCGCTCGTGCGCGCTCGGCGGCTTGTGCGCGGAGGTCAGGTTGCCATTTGGTGTGAACAAGATGCCCACTCGCCACCTGCCGTGACCTCGGCCGGGAGGTCATCGCGCACCACGCATTGCCCCATTCCGCCTGGATGCGGGACGACTACAGTCCGCTGCGAACGCGCCGACCCGCGTGCCGCGCCGCCCATGCCGACGACCCCGAGGCGCAAGCCGTCGCCGACATGACCGAGGCGGAGATGGAGCTGATGGCCAACGCGGACGGGGTCTGTGGCGATGTCGTCCATGTGCTGAGGCGTGTCGACTGAATGCGGCGGCGTCAGCTTGATTCGCCGTGGCTGTGCGCGGATGCCACCGATCCGCGATCCGGCAGTCCCTTCGCCTGCTGGACGAAGCGGCGGATCAGCTCGGGCGATTTCACCCCGCGGCTCGCCTCCACGCCGCTGATGACATCCACGCCATAGGGGCCGATGTGCTCCACGGCCTCGCCGACGTTCTCCGGCGTGAGCCCTCCGGCGAGGATGAGCGGCAAGGTGAGCGCTCGGCGCAGTCGCAAGGCGATCTCCCGATCGACGCGCGCGCCGGTCCCCGCCGGCAGCTGTTGGGTGCGCGCATCCACCAGCAGCGCGGCGATGCCGGTCTCTTGCAGGGCGAGCACGGCATGCAGCGGGTCCGCGATCGTGCCGCAGGCCTGCCCAGTCGCCACGTCGATACGCAGGGCACGGATCAGCGCGATGCCGAGCGGGGCGAGCGCACGCGCGATCCTGGCCGTGTCCTCGAGGTCATTGTCGGTGTGGAGCTGGATGACATCGGGCATGAGCTCGCGGGCCAACGCGATGACATGATCGGCCTCGCCCCCCGTCACGACGACCTGGGTGGTCAGCGGCGGGACCAGTGAGAGGAGCGGGCGCGCCTGCGCGCGCGTCAACCCCCAAGGCACGGCCACCGGGTACTCGACGACGAAGCCCAGGCTGTCCGCCCCGGCCTCCAAGCACCAGGCGACCTGCTGCGCATCCGTGTTGCCGCAAATCTTGACCCGGACCACGACTCAGACGACCTCGCCCATCGCAAAGCGGCTGACCGCCTCACCCACATCGCTCGCCCGCAGGATGGCGGTGCCGACCAGCAGACCGGCCGCGCCGGCCGCCACGAGCGCCTGCGCCTGCGCGGGTGAGCCGATCGCGCTCTCGCTGACGACCCGCACGCCAGCAGGAACCCGTCGCAGCAGCTCGAGTGTCTTGCTCGGCCCACCCTCGTCCATCTCCAGCTGGCGAATATCGCGATTGTTGATCCCGAGTAGATCCAGGTCCAGGGTCAGGGCCTGCTCCAACTCCTGCTCGTCGTGGACCTCGACAAGCGTCTCGATGCCACAACGCCGGGCCTCCTCATGCAGCTCCAACAGTCGCGGCCACTCCAGCATGGCGACCATCAACAGCAGACAGGAGGCGCCGAGCGCGCGCGTCTCCCGCACCTGTGCCGGCTCGGTCACGAAGTCCTTGCGCAGGATCGGCACCGGGACGGCGGCGGCGACCGCGCGCAGCAGCTCGGGACTCCCGCCGAAGTGCGGCCCCTCGGTCACCACCGACACGCATGCCGCTCCGGCGTCGACCATGTGCCGTGCCACGATCACCGGATCACGACCTGCGAGGAGGTCACCCTCCTTCGGGCTCTTGACCTTGATCTCGGTGATCAAGGGGCGTCGCCCGGCAGCACGCGCGGCGTCCAACGCGGCCGAAAAACGGCATGGGCGCGGGTCCATCACCGGGACTCCGCTTCCGCGATGCGGTTGGATGCGGCCACGAGCTGGTCGAGCTTGCGCAGGGCCGCGCCACTGTCGATCAGCTCAGCCGCGAGTGCGGCGCCCTCGCGCAGCGACCCGGCCTTGCCGCCGACCAGCAAGGCGCCGGCTGCATTGGCGATGACCATATCGCGGCGCGCGCCCCCCTCGGTGCCGGCGAGGATAGCCCGCAACAGATCAGCGTTTTGCTGGGGGTCACCGCCCACCAGCTCATCGTAACTGTACGTGCGTAGCCCAAAGTCGGCAGGGGTCAGCTCATATTTCTTGGCCCAGCCGTCCTTGACCTCGGCCACCGAGGTCTTGCCGATCACCGAAATCTCATCGAGACCGTCCAGCCCATGCACGACCAAGGCGTGCTGGAACCCGAGCTCAACCAGGATATCCGCAACCATCGTGACCAGCTCGGGCTTGTAGACACCCAGCAGGTGGCGTCTGGCGTTCGCCGGATTCACCAGCGGACCGATGATGGTGTAGAAGATGGTCTTGATGCCGAGCGACAGCTCGGGCGGCAGCACCCGGTGCATGACGGGGTGGAAATTGGGCGCATGCAGGAAACAAATCCCCGTTTGCTCGATCAGCGTCTCGGCCTGGCGCGGCGCGAGGTCGATGGCCACGCCCAGCCGCTCCAGCACGTCGGCGCTCCCCGAGGAGGAGGCGAGCGAGCGGCTGCCATGTTTGGCCACGGGGATTCCAGCCGCCGCCGCCACCAGCGCGACCGTCGTCGAGCAATTGAAGGTCGTCTGTCCGCCGCCGGTCCCACAGGTATCCATGAGGTCACCCTCGACAGCGGGTGTGATCTGCTCGCAGTTCGCCCGCATCGCCCGGGCGATCGAGGCCACCTCCTTGATCGTCGGTCCCTTCATCAGCAGGGCGACCAGGAAACCGGCGATCTGCACGTCCGTGATCTCACCCTCGCGAATCCCGCGAATGACCCCGAAGATGTCTTCCTCCTGCAGGTGTTCGCCGATCGTGAGCTTGCGCAATGCCACACGGATCATCGTTTCGACCTCGGTCTCGTCAGAGTGTGAATTTGTAGTTGCGGAACGCCATCAGCGTCGTGGTCTGCTCGATCTCCTCCAGACCTTGCAGCTTCTCGGTCACGATCTCGGCGAGCCGCTCGTATTCCGCGCTCTGGATGATGGCGACCAGGTCATATGGTCCGGTCACCGAGTAGACATCGACGACCTCGTCCATCTCGGCCAACTGCTTGGCCATGGCGGGGACCAGACCCCGCTTGATATTCATCAGCACTAACGCACGAATCATGGTGGGTCCTCGGCCGACCCCAGGGTCGACCCGTCGATACGCCAGAATTGGCAGGCTGAAACCGCGTGGCCCGGTGCATCCGCGCGGCTCAGGAACGAGCGAACGCTATGCTAAACCGCGCCGAGCGCGGTATGCGATGTTTTTGGATGGGATCGACCCCGGCAGATTTGACGAGCGCTGGAGCAAGCGCGATTTAAGTCATTAAAAAATAAGGTGATTAGCGTCGTGCCTCAGC
>NZ_DIUM01000121.1 GCF_002423035.1 Thiocapsa sp. UBA6158 | reverse complement strand
GCAGGCCCTGCGACGCCGTGAAGGTGGTCGCCAGCGAGCCGCCCTGCAGCGCCCCGTGAATGGCCCCGGCCGTGCCGGCCTCGCTCTGCATCTCCACGACATCGGGGATCGTGCCCCAAAGATTCGGAATGCCGAGCGACGACCACTCGTCCGCCCATTCGCCCATGTTGGAGGACGGCGTGATGGGGTAGATCGCGATGACCTCGTTGGTCAGGTGGGCGACGTAGGCCACGGCCTCGTTGCCGTCGAGGGTTACCATGAGCTTTTGCGACATCGAGCTGTCCCGGAGTGATTGGGTAGGAGGCCGGCAACGCGGCCGGGCTGCGCCTTACTCCGACTCGGCGGCTGGCGCAGCCCGAAGCGAGGCGGGAGCCGAGTAACGACCTCAACTATAGCCCGAAACGCGGATGGATTGACGGTCGTTTGCGAGCGTTTTCAAGCGAATCAGCTTCGGCATGATCCGGATCAGGTCGGCATTGCGTGCACCCTTATGGTGCCGATCTCGGGATCCGCGCACGCCTGCGAGGCATTCATGACGATTGGGTTACGGTTCTATTTCTGGAACAATACCGCGCGACTCATCGACATGCGGATCGGATATGGAGCTGACACACCTCAACGAGCTCGAAAAGGCGACCAAAAAAGGTCGGGTACAGCTCTTTCGCCTCGGCATCGGCTTGCTCTTCATCATCGGGGTCATGCTCTACACCGTCGTCAGGGTCGATGTCACCCATGGCGGCAGTCTCTTCATCGTGATTGCCGCCATGATCGGCGGCTACATGGCGATGAACATCGGCGCGAACGATGTCGCCAACAATGTGGGTCCGGCGGTCGGCTCGAGGGCGCTGACCTTGGGCGGCGCGCTGATCATCGCGGCCATCTTCGAGGCGGCCGGGGCGATCATCGCGGGCGGCGAGGTGGTCGGAACCATCCGCAGCGGCATCATCGACCCGAACCTCATCGGGAGCGCGGACACCTTCGTCTGGATCATGATGGCGGCGCTTCTGGCCGCCGCGGTCTGGCTGAACATCGCCACCGCCATGGGCGCCCCGGTCTCGACCACGCATTCAATCGTCGGCGCGGTGCTGGGCGCCGGGATCGCGTCGAGCGGGGTCGGTATCGCTGATTGGGAGAGCGTGGCCAAGATCGTCGCGAGCTGGGTGATCTCGCCGCTCATGGGGGGCGCGATCGGCGCCGGCTTTCTGTATCTGATCAAACGCAGCATCACCTACCGGACCGACTTGGTCGCCTCGTCGCGTCAGGCTGTGCCCTATCTGGTGGCCGCCATGGCGTTCGCCTTCGGCACCTACCTGATGCTCAAAGGGCTCAACCGGATCTGGACCGTGAACATCCTGCAGGCCTTGGGCGTCGGTACGGTACTGGCGATCCTGGTCTTCCGGGGCGCACGCCCGATCATCGAACGCCAGGCACGGCGGATCGGCAACTCCAAAGAAGGGGTCAATCAGCTCTTCACCGTGCCGCTGATCTTTGCCGCGGCCTTGCTGAGCTTTGCGCACGGCTCGAACGATGTTGCCAATGCCGTCGGGCCATTGGCGGCGATCGTCGAGGTGGTGAGCTCGGGAACCGGCGAGATCACGGCGGCTGCACCCATCCCCATGTGGGTCATGATCGTGGGTGCGCTCGGGATCGCGATCGGACTGGGCCTGTTCGGGCCGAAGGTGATCCGAACGGTCGGCTCGGAGATCACCGAGCTCGATCAGATGCGCGCCTACTGCATCGCGATGGCCGCCACACTCACGGTCATCCTCGCCAGCCAGCTCGGGCTTCCGGTCAGCACGACGCATGTCGCTGTCGGCGCTGTCTTCGGCGTCGGTTTTCTGCGCGAGTATCTCAAGAGCCAGTACGCGAGGATGCTCGAGACCATCAAGGCGCATCACCCGGAGGGCGATCAGGCCGCCATCGATGCCTTCCTCGCGAAATTCGCCAAGGCGTCGATCGACGAGAAGGGACGCATGCTGCGCGAGCTCAAGCGCAAATCAAAACGCAGTATGGACCCGGCCCATTTCTCCAAGCTCGAGCGCCAAAGCCTGCGCAAGGTCTATCGCCATGAGCTGGTGAAACGCTCGCAGGTGCTCAAGATCGTCGCGGCTTGGGTGGTGACGGTGCCCGCGTCCGCGCTCATGGCGGCGATGCTGTTCTTCACCATCAAGGGGATGTTGACGGGATGAGGCTTCCTATCCTCGGCGCAATCTACAGTGCGCGGGCAAGCACGACCGCGTCCTCGCGCCCCTTGGTGGCAGGGTAATAGCCGGGCCGTTGGCCGATCTCGCAGAATCCCTCCGAGGCATAGAGCGCACGGGCGCGGCTGTTTGACGCGCGCACCTCGAGGAAGGCGCTATCCGCGCGTCGGGTGCGTGCGAATGTCATCAGATGGCGCAGCAGGCGGCGGCCGAGTCCTCGGCCTTGCCAGTCGGGATGGATGCAGAGATTGAGAATGTGACACTCCCCGACGGCGACCGCCATCGCGGCATGCGCGACGATCTCCCCCTCGAGCTCGCCCACCCAGCAGGAGTAGCCGACCCGTAGACAGTCTCGAAAGATGCCCTCGGTCCACGGATGCTCGTAAGCGGCGCGATCCGCTGCGCAGACGGTCTCGACATCCCGCTCGGTCATGGCCCGGAGGCGAAGGGCGAGGGGGAGGGCGGGCTCGCTGCGCGGCCGTTGCATCGTCGAACGGGTTTCTTGCATTGTTTGATAGGCTCGAATCAGCAGTGTTTCGGGTAATGGTGCAGCGCGCTCGCTTGCAGCTAAGCCCCACAGTATACCGACCGGAGCGTTCGGCTGAACCCGCAAGGCGCTTTTAGGTGAACGTCGGGCACTTCAAGTCTATAATTCCGCGGTTTAGTCGCACGCAGTCCAGACCGCAACGATTCCCCATGAGCGAGCTCCAAGAACAACTGCATCGGCGTCGCACCTTCGCCATCATCTCCCACCCTGACGCCGGCAAGACCACCCTGACGGAGAAGCTGCTGCTGTTCGGGGGGGCCATCCAGCTTGCCGGAACAGTCAAGGGACGCAAGGCCGCGCGACACGCCACCTCGGACTGGATGGAGCTGGAGAAGGAGCGCGGGATCTCCGTGACCTCCTCGGTCATGCAGTTTCCCTATGGCGAGAGCATCGTCAATCTGCTCGATACCCCCGGACACCAGGATTTCTCCGAGGATACCTATCGGACGCTGACCGCGGTCGACTCTGCGTTGATGGTCATCGACGTGGCGAAAGGCGTCGAGGAGCGAACCATCAAGTTGATGGAGGTCTGTCGACTGCGCGACACGCCGATCCTGACGTTTATCAACAAGCTCGACCGTGAAGGGCGCGACGCCATCGAGGTGCTCGACGAGGTCGAGGACATCCTCAAGATCCAGTGCGCACCCGTGACCTGGCCGATCGGGATGGGGAAACGCTTCAAAGGCGTCTACGACCTGCGCTTCGATCGGACCCATCTCTTCAGCGCGCAGCACGGCGGGCGTATCACCGAGGGGGAGATCATTCAGGGCATCGACAACCCTCGGATGGACGAGGTGCTCGGTGATCAGGCCGAGGAGCTACGCATCGAGATGGAGCTGGTCCAGGGTGCGAGCCATCCGCTCGACCTCGATGCCTACATCGCCGGTCGCCAGACGCCGGTCTTCTTCGGTTCTGCAATCAACAACTTCGGTGTACGCGAGCTGCTCGATGCCTTCGTCGAATATGCGCCGCCGCCGCGTGCGCGCGACACGCTGCAACGCACGGTCGATCCGGCCGAGGACGCCTTCACCGGCTTCGTTTTCAAGATCCAGGCGAACATGGACCCGGCGCATCGCGATCGGGTGGCCTTTTTGCGCGTGTGCTCGGGCAGCTACAAGAAGGGTATGAAGATGCGGCACGTGCGCATCGGCAAGACCATTCAGGTCGCGAACGCCATCACCTTTCAGGCCGACGAACGGCGTCATGTCGAAGAGGCTTGGCCGGGCGACATCATCGGCCTGCACAACCACGGCACCATTCAGATCGGCGATACCTTCAGCGAGGGCGAAGAGCTGAAATACGGGGGTATCCCTTATTTTGCTCCCGAGCTGTTCCGACGCGTTGTCCTCAAAGATCCGCTGCGCATGAAGGCTTTGCAGAAGGGCGTCGTACAGCTTTCGGAAGAGGGCGCAACTCAGGTCTTTCGGCCGCTCAAGAACAACGACATGATCCTGGGCGCCGTCGGCATCCTGCAGTTCGATGTTGCTGCCTACCGGCTCAAGGATGAGTACGGCGTCGAGGCCCTGTTCGAACCCGCCAACGTCAAGACCGCGCGCTGGGTCGTCTGCGAGGATCCGAAACGGCTCGAACAGTTCAAGGAGAAGAGCTACGAGAACCTCGCACTGGACGGCGACGACCAGCTGGTTTACTTGGCGCCGACTCGCGTCAACCTGGATCTAGCCCAAGAGCGCTGGCCCGACGTGCGGTTTCTTGCGACGCGCGAGCTGTAATCGCCAAGCGTGGTTCGTCTGTCGCACCGGGCGTCGAACCCATCGACCATCGACATCAAGGCCGCGGATCAGTCGCCTGATCGGATGGCCTCCAAGACACCGGAACGCTTGGCCGAGGCGTTCCATAGGTCGGTCCCGGAGCAGCCGGATTCCTCAGCTCCGTCATCGATTTGGCATTCTTGTTATAGGATCCACCGGCCTGCGCCCCCGGCCCAAGGGGGGTCGGGGGCGGCCCGTGGACTTGTTGGCCGGTGGCTCCCGACCCCTCCATGATTTCGCATAATGTATATTATGTCAAGTGAGGCAGGCGCCGATCTCGCGCTCGGAACGCACATGACCGCTTCGCTGTTTCACTTTGGCGGAGCGTTCGCGGCCTCGTGCTGGGTTCGACATGAGCACTCCCCTCCTCTAGACTTATCGTAACGACAATTCATGCGGCAACGGGCGTCCATCCGGTCAACCTCCCGGCGAGCCTACCCTCCTCCGCGTCATGCTGAAGACGTCTTGCGATGGAATTCTTCGAAACGGCCCGCTGTCACCTGAGCGCCGAACAACTGCAGCAGATGATCACGGGACCGCAACTGAGCGCTTGGTGCGCTTCGATCGACCGCGTGCTCGAATGGGAGGGCGAACGAGGAGAGATGTATTGCCTCTGGGGGCAGTTCCAGGTCAACCGAGAGCACATCCGCGACGGGCTGCGCTTCACGTTGCCGCACTGCCCCAACGCCTTGGCCTGGACCCTGACGTCCGAGAACGACGCCGAGAGCGGACGTCCTGCCGAAGTACTCGTTCATTGCACCATCAATCGCGCCGTGCACGAACCCGACTTCATCGAGTCCATCGAGACCTTCGTCGAGGACTGGCGCCTCGGGCTGGAGAAACGTGGGCGATAGAGACGACGGCAGTCACCGATAGCGAATCCCATCTGCAGCAGAGTCGATCCAGCGTCGAGAAGCGCGCGGCGCAAGAGGTCGCGAGCTGACGCGGCGGTCGAGAAGGTCCGGGGCGGGACCATTACTGAGTTCATCTACGACACGTAGCGCGAAAGCAGGCAGTGCCGACGGCCGTCCCGAGCTTCACGTCAGTGGCGGCCGCCTATATCCGCGCACGGCGTCGCGAGTGGAGCAACATCAAGCACGCACGCCAATGGACCGCGACTCTGAAGACCTACGCCCGTCCGGTCATCGGCACTCAGCCCGTCGACACCATCACCACCGAAGATATCCTCGGCATCCTGCAACCCATCTGGAACACGAAGACCGAAACGGCCAAACGTGTCCAGGGGCGCATGGAGAACATCTTTGACTTCGCCGCCGCCAGGAAGTGGCGCGACCCCATCAACCCCGCGCGCTGGCGCGGGCATCTCGACAAATTACTTGCAAGCCCCACGAAGATCAAAAAGCAGAGGAACGGCGGCGTCAGCCGGCATCAGCCGGCACTGCCGTACCAAGACGTCCCAGGGTTCGTCGAGGCGTTGCGCACGCTCGACAGTATCAGCGCCAAGGCGCTCGAATTCTTGATCCTGACCGCGTGTCGCACGACGGAGGTGCTCGATGCTCGCTGGGACGAGATCGACCTGAACAGCCGCGTCTGGACGATCCCCGCCGTGCGCATGAAGGCCCGACGAGAACATCGCGTCCCGCTGAGCGAGCGTGCCTTCACACTGCTGAGCACCCTCCCCCGCATCACTGACAACGAGTTCATTTTTTTCGGCGCCAGACACGGGAGGCCGCGATCAAATATGGCCCTCCTCCAACTGATGCGCGGCATCGGGTACGGCGTCGGAGGCACTCGCGGCGACGCGGTCCCGCACGGGTTTCGCTCGTCGTTCCGCGATTGGGCCGGCGAAGTGAGCAGCTTCCCGAACCACGTCTGCGAGATGGCGCTCGCGCACGTCGTCGCCAACAAAGCCGAGGCGGCTTACCGGCGCGGCGACCTGTTCGACAAGCGCCGCGCCATGATGGAAGAGTGGGCAAGGTGGTGCGAGGGTATCCAAGATGATCCGGGCCTCGTCGCTCGCCGTGCAGCACCAGGACTTCGCACGACGTGCCGAGCCGCGACCACGACAGCGTGAGGATCTTCCCCGGTATAAGGACACGCGCGCGGTGCAGCGTCTGAATATTCAGCACCGGCAATGTATGTACCAGAGGTCGTTTGCGTGGAGGAGCCATCATCGCCATCCTATACGAAAATGGTTCGCATTTATATAACCCCTGCTGCTGATTCCTTGTCCGATCAAACCCATTCTCTAATCGCCTGGTCCTGTTGCGTGGCCTGTTCCGCTGCTGGACTTGAGGCACATATCGGATATCTGGATTATATTTTTGGCTCAGTCACGGTTAGCTCTCCGGCGGCGGCCATATTAGTTCCGAGCCCTATAGTACTGTTAACTTCACTAACAACAGCATCCAGGGCAACACCGGCGGCTACGGTGGCGGGCTCATCTTCAGTTTGTATGGGGGCCAGGCTGCGTCTTCTCTTGCACTCTACAACAATGTTTTTTGGAGCAACGTTTCCGAAGTGGGAGCGGATATTGGGGTTAGCCGCACTAATAATAGCCCTCCGCCAGTGCGGGTGACACTGCTTGCCAATAACTTTAGGTGATTAGCGTCGTGCCTCAG
>NZ_DIUM01000014.1:76922-77066 GCF_002423035.1 Thiocapsa sp. UBA6158 | reverse complement strand
CAGTACCCGCACTCGCTCCCACGCTCCGCGTGGGAGTGTCGTCTCGACGCTCTGCGTCGCGTGGCCGAGGAGGGTCGGGCATGACCTTCGTTGAATTACCGAGCCTCGGCGGCAGGGACGCGGAGCGTCCCGGGGTGACTCCCA
>NZ_DIUM01000014.1:0-76805 GCF_002423035.1 Thiocapsa sp. UBA6158 | reverse complement strand
CTCCCACGCAGAGCGTGGGAGCCAGATGTCAGTCCCGTACCCGCACTCGCTCCCACGCCGATCGGTGATCAGGCCGAACGGCGGATGTCTGCGATGGGTATCGTCAGGGTGACTTGGCGGTGCAGAAGCTCGATCAAGAGTTGGACTCGGCGCTCGCCTTGGTGGTTCTTGAAGATGGCTTCAAGCCCGCGGAAGGGGCCTTCGATGATCTCGACCTTCTGTCCCGGGGAGAGGTCGACTTGAGTGGGACGGGCGTCGAGACGACGCTGAATCTCCGCGATCATGGCGTCTTGGATGGGCAAGGGCTCGCGGCCGAAGGAAACCAGGCGTGCGACACCGCGGGTGGAGCGCAACGGATACCAGTTGTCGACCCAACGACTCAGCCGAATGAACAGATAGTTGGGGAAAAGCGATTCCTCGACCACCAGGCGACGCCCGCGATGGATGCGCTCGACCGTCACCTGCGGGTGGAAGATGCTGTAGCCCTGCTGGATGAGATTCGCCGCAGCGCGCTCGGCCTGCCGTGGCTTGGACTGAACCAGATACCATTGGGGCGCGGCTTCCACGTCGGTCTCGCGGTTCATCAGACTTGCCATCGATCAGGCCGCTTCGTCGACGATCTGTCGACTCGGTTGCTCCAATGCCTCGGACAGGCTGTTTTGTTGCTCCAATATCCGCGACAGGCTATGCGCATAGTGCGCAATCAACAGGTAGGCAACGAAGATCGACAAGGCCGCGTAGAACATGTCTGCTTCGCCGAGCTGATTCAGGAAACCGAAGATACCGATCCCTGTCAGCAGGATCGCGGCGCCAAGCATCAGGATCAGGGCCTTGCGTGTACTGCGGAAGATGCGAGACAAGAAGTGATGCAGGTGACCGGCATCGGCACTGAAGGGCGATACGCCGTGCAGGATACGCCGACCCATGACGCGCAGCGTGTCCATCAGAGGGATGGCGACGAGCCAGAGCGCCGTCACCGCGTCGATGCTCCGGCTCGGTCCGGCGGCGGCATCGACCAGCGCCCAGACCAGGATGTAACCCAGCAGAAGGCTGCCTGCATCCCCGAGGAAGATCTTGCGCCCGGTCACACCGAACAGCTCCAGGTTGCAGATCAAATAGGGAATCAGCGCCGCGATCGTGGCGAGCAGCAGGATCTGGATCGGGCCGATCTCGGGTGCGAGGAGCAGCAGTGATGCAAGCGCGATCAGGATCAGGCCGCCGGCCAAGCCATCGATGCCGTCGATCATGTTGACGGCGTTGATGATGCCGACCATCGCAAACACGGTGAAGGGGACTGAGAACACGCCGAGATCGATCGGTCCGAGGCCCAACACATCACCCAGCGAAGTCAGCGTGACCCCACCCCCGATGCTCAGCAAGAGTGCGGCAACGACTTGCGCCACGAGGCGCACCCTCGGGCCGAGACCGAAGCGGTCGTCAACGGCGCCGACCAGCACCAGGAGTGCGGCGCCGGCCATGCCGTAGAGCTGCGGCGCGGTGAGCGGCAAAGCGAGCAGAGTGCTCGCGACGAGTCCCGAAAAGATCGCGATCCCGCCGATCGGCGGAACGGAATGGCGGTGGACCTTGCGCCGTTCGCCCGGATGATCCATCAGGCCGATCACGGGTGCCAGCGGGAAGAGCGCGGCGAGCACCAGGCTGCTGATGAGAAACGCGACAACGATGTTTAAGATCATGAGTCTCGCCAGTGCTCCGACGTGAATCCGGGAACCCTCTTCGGGTCGTGTGCTACCTTGTCCATACCGATCTGCATCCTTTTTTCCATTATCTCGCAAAAATTCCACAAATCTGCGCCGTGTGTCTCGATCCGGCGATCGCCGTGCCGGAGCCTTGGACGCGAGCGTGCGCCGACGCGATATTACCCCACCCAAGGCTCAACAATAAGTAATTACTTTCTAATGCGAATTCGCAATCCTCGGCACCAGTCAAAGATCGGCATGCGGTGGCGCGAGCGCGCCAGGCTGGGCAGAGTCAAGGCGCGGCACTCACCGGCGCCGGCGTGGCGCGCAGCACACTGCGTGACTGGAACGCGCCCCCTGCGATCCCGGAGGAGACGCCAAAAACCCCCTGCCGATCGGTCGATCGGTCCCCGGGCGAATATCGACAACATTTGTGCGGTAGTAAAATCCACGCGATCGCCTAAAGTCTGCATCTCGTAACAGTGTGCAGCACGGCTGCTGTCGGGTCGCGTGCTGCGCAGCGACCGTCTTACTCGCCTCTGGCCACCACCGCATCTGCCGTCGATGATCAAAGCTCACTCTCAACGCCTCTTGCAGCCGTACTCGGGGCAAGTACAGATCGCTGAAACCGACCATGCGCGAGCGCTCTCCATGGACGGCGATGTGTGGGAGTTTCAGTTCATCTATGCAACGGCTGGGGGCGGCTCGGCAAGCGCCGCTCGCCAGAAGGGGCGCTTTACCAGGGCGGCGCACATCAGGCATTGCGATCTCGAGCGGGTGATCGCAAACCCTGTCACGGAAGATGGCGAAGTCGACCAACGCATCCTCGATTTGGCGACGTTTCTGATCGGGGCCCGACTGCCGTTCGAGGCCGCCGATCGCTACGAGTACTGGCTCCTTGACCCTAAGGACCATTCGCCGCTCGCATTGATCTTCTCTTGCGTCGATGCGTCGGAGATGGCGTCGTTTCCAAAACTGACCGATTGGGCTGCGCTCCCGGCCGCCGTGATGCCGATCGAAACGAGCGAGGCCGAGCGCGGCAGTTCATATGGGCCGGTGAACTACCGTTTGGAAAGATGTGTGGCCGAGCGTGCGGGTGCCAAACCAAGAGCGCACTGGTTCACCCGAAGGCACAGCGAGAGTGAGGATTTTCCACCGTTCTTGATACGCGAAGACTGGGAGAGCGAAGAGAAGCGGGATCTTTGTCGACGCTATCTGCATCGCCAGGCACCCCGTTTGCTGATGCTGCATGGCGTGAATCTGGATGAGCGGCGCAGAATGGAGTTGGCGGCGCGGGCGAACGCGCTGGACGTGGCGCGCTTCTATCCGCTTTATCCGGAAATCGCCGATAGCGATGTGATGGACAAGATCCGGATCGAGGCTCGGTTGCGGTTGGCTGCAGGGGAGACGGCCTATTCGATGGGGCGCCGGGATGGTGTTCTGTACCAGTGATGCGGTCGCGCGCAGGCCGGTCTCATGCGACCTCTCGCAGAATCCGAGCTGTGTTGCACGACACCCCGGCGCTTCGAGCCGCAGATCCTCGAGTGGCATCCCGACTGAAGCATCGGGAGAAGCACTGCGCCTCCACGACGCCCTTGCCTCGCGCGCAGCACGGGTTATTTATATAGGGGCATCAAAGACGCGGCGGTCTTTCGTCTGCAGGGCGGTTCACGCAGGGCTCCGAGCAGCGAAGCACGAGCCGATTTTAAAAACACCAGAAGAAACAGCGACCCAAGGATGTGCGCCGCGTCGGGGCTTGGGCCAGCCCCATAAGAAGGAGTTATGAGCGCCGAAAATGAATGAGTCGCGAAGCATGTACTGAAACGCTTATACTCCCGAGACCATGTCGCGAAAGGCGTCGCAACGGAGCCGATTTCACGGTGGGGCGGTTGGATATCCGTTCCTTCGGCGTAACCAGTCGACCTGATGCGGGGGCGGATCGGGTCGCCGTTTTCCTCGAGATAGCCGAGGTTCACATTTAATTTGGAGTCATCATCCAATGATCGCAAGTAACCCTTTCGCGATTTTGTCCGAGAGCCTTTCGCTCGATCCGGGTGTCATGCAGGCGTACGTCGTTCTGATGGTCCTTCTGGTCATCGGCGGCACACTGCTGGATGTCGTCCATAAGAAGAGTGCCAAGTTTTTTTTCGAGAAGGGTCAGTCGCTGAAGAAGATCGCCAAGCGTGAAGTCGGTGGCGGGGAAAAGCTCGGCGTCGTCCTGAGCACGGTGACGAACGAGGTGCTGACCTCGAGCGAGTTCAAGAATCCGCAACGTCGTGTCTCGCATCTGTTCACGATGTACGGCTTTATCTTTTTCGTGGTGACCACGGCCGTCATGATCTTCGGCCTGCCTGTTGCCGAAGGCGAGGGCTCGGCTCTAACGCCCTTGCTGTGGCATCTGGGTGCGCTCTCGATCTGCATCGGCGGCTACTGGTTCTGGTTCAAGATCCGCGTCGATGTGCGCTCCGAAGGCAACGAGTGGTACAACGTGCACCAGTCCGACCTGTTCATCGTCTCGCTCTTGCTGATGGCGACCTTCGCGCTGATTTGGTCCTTCCTGCAGGCCGTCGGCGGTGCGACCTCGGTGTTGAGCATGATGGCGTTCATCCTCTTCATCGTCGCCGCCACCACGCTGTTCAGCACCATCCTCTGGTCGAAGTTCGCACACATGTTCTTCAAGCCTGCGGCTGCGTTGCAGAAGAAGATGGCGGTTGCGGACGGATCCCGCGACAAGCTGCCCGAGATTCCCGATTTGTCCAGTGCCGAATGCAAAGAGCGTTACCCGGACATCCCCGAGTACATGGGTGCGAATCCGCCGAATATGGGGCTCGGCATCAAGCGCGAAGCTCCGGTCCACTATTGATCTCGAGCTGCGAGCTCAAGCCACGAAGAGGAAACGATTATGCCAACCTTCGTCTATATGACGCGCTGTGACGGTTGCGGCCAATGTGTCGACATCTGCCCCTCGGATATCATGCACATCGATCCGGTGGTGCGCCGCGCCTACAACATCGAGCCCAACATGTGCTGGGAGTGCTACTCCTGCGTGAAGGCCTGTCCGCACAACGCCATCGACGTGCGCGGCTACGCGGACTTCGCCCCGCTCGGCCATTCGGTGCGGGTGCAACGTGACGAGGAGAAAGGTGTCATTGCCTGGCGGATCATCTTCCGCAACGGCGAAAAGGACATGAATCTCCTCGCGCCGATCACGACGAAACCCTGGGGCAAGCACATTCCGCAGTTGGCAGACGTGCCGTCTCCCAGTCAGGAAATGCGCGACAGCGAGCTTCTGTTCAACGAGCCGAAGTACATCCGATTCGATGACGGTGGTCTGCACACCCTCGAACGTGCCGGGCTCCAACTGAAAGTAGGGGTTTACGAATAATGGCTTACAAGACAATCGTTGAGGACGGCATCGACATCTTGGTGTGCGGTGCAGGACTGGGCGGTACAGGTGCTGCCTTCGAGGCACGCTACTGGGGCAAAGACAAGAAGATCGTGATTGCCGAGAAGGCGAATATCGATCGATCGGGCGCGGTGGCACAGGGCCTGTATGCCATCAACTGCTACATGGGCACCCGTTTCGGCGAGAATAACCCGGAAGATCATGTTCGCTACGCGCGCATCGACCTGATGGGGATGGTCCGCGAGGATCTCCTGTTCGATATGGCGCGTCACGTGGACTCGACCGTGCACCAGTTCGAGGAATGGGGCCTGCCGTTGATGCGCAACCCGAAAACCGGCGCTTATCAGCGCGAGGGGCGCTGGCAGATCATGATCCACGGCGAGTCCTATAAGCCGATCGTCGCCGAGGCTGCCAAGAAGTCCGCAGACAAGGTCTTCAACCGTGTCTGCGTCACCCATCTGCTGATGGATGAAGCCAAAGAGAACCGTGTCGCCGGCGCCGTCGGGTTCAATGTGCGCACCGGCAACTACCATGTGTTCAAGTCCAAGACGGTGGTCGTCGCGGCTGGAGGTGCGTCCAACATCTTCAAGCCCCGTTCGGTCGGCGAAGGCGCCGGGCGCGTGTGGTATGCCCCCTGGTCGTCGGGTTCCGCCTATGGCCTGATGATCAATGCCGGCGCGAAGATGACCCAGATGGAGAACAGGATCGTTCTCGCGCGCTTCAAAGACGGTTACGGTCCGGTCGGGGCTTATTTCCTGCACCTGAAGACCTACACCCAAAACGGCATGGGCGAGGAGTACGAGTCCAAGTGGTTCCCGGCCCTCCAGGAAATGGTCGGCAAGCGCTACCTGGATGTCGAGGCGTCGCATCTGTCGCATCGCCCGATCCCGACCTGTCTGCGCAACCACGCGTTCATCAACGAAGTGAACGCCGGGCGCGGTCCGATCCACATGGTGACCATGGAGGCGTTCCAGGATCCGCATCTCGAAGAGATCGGCTGGCACAACTTCTTGGGCATGACCGTCGGCCAAGCGGTCTTGTGGGCCGCGACGGATGTCGACCCCAAGTATGAGAATCCGGAGCTGACGACCTCCGAGCCCTACGTCATGGGTTCTCATGCCACCGGGTGTGGCGCCTGGTGCTCCGGTCCCGAAGACGTCTCCCCGCCGGACTACTTCTGGGGCTACAACCGCATGACGACCGTGGAAGGTCTGTTCGGCGCGGGTGACGCTGTCGGTGGTACGCCGCACGCCTTCTCGTCCGGCTCCTTCACGGAAGGCCGTCTCGCGGCCAAGGCGGCCTGCAAGTATATCGACGACGGCAAGGGCGAGGGCATTCGCGTCTCCGAGGAGCAGATCAACCGTCGCAAGGAAGAGATCTACAAGCCGATGGAGCACTACAAGGTCTATCGCAACGAGATCACCGCCGGTTCGGTCAACCCGAACTACATCAACCCGCGTCAGGGCCTGGATCGTCTGCAGAAGCTGATGGACGAGTATTGCGGCGGGGTGACGGTCAGCTACATGACCAACGAGAAGCTGCTCAATATCGGGCTGAAGAAGCTCAAGCTTCTGGAAGAGGACCTTGAAAAGATTGCCGCGGAGAATATCCACGAGCTGTTGAGGGCCTGGGAGCTGAAGCATCGCCACCTCACCTCCGAGGCGGTCATGCATCACACGCTGTTCCGCAAAGAAACCCGCTGGCCCGGTTATTACTACCGCGGTGACGCCATGAAGGTGGACGACGAGAACTGGCATGTGCTCACGGTTTCTCGCCGCGATCCCGAGACGGGCGAGTACACCATGGAGAAGGCACCTTGCTACCACCTGATCGAGGACAAGCAAGAGGCTAAGGCGGCCTAAGCCGTTGCGAAAGCCGGGGCCTCGTGAATCGGGGCCTCGGATGTCTTCTTGCGCTGCTTCCGGGCCTGTTGGACGAGCGCCGTGCTTAAGCGTCATGCGCGCTTGCGTCTTGACCAGGTGACACGCCTGGCGTTGATCGAGCGTGTTGCATCGCCGTCAAGGCGGCGGCATGGACTCGAACTCGTCGCAAGATGGCCGAGACGCACACCGAATGGCGATGCGAAATGAATATCAACGATAAGTCCGACGAGGAAATTCTCGAGATCGCCCATCCGATGTGGGACGAGTTGGTCCAGTTCTCCAACAAGGGCCAATACGGCAAGTTTATCCGGAAGTTCTCCTATGAGCTGCTGCTCGGTCTCAACGAGGTCGAGCTCGGCAAGCAGTTCGCTCACAGCGATCTGTCTCGGAATCTGGTCGAAGAGCGAGACTTTCTTGGTCTCATTCGGCGTGGCGAGCATGTGACCGTTCTTTACCGCATGCGAAGTACGGCGAAGGAAGGGGAGTGGCTGGGACGAATGGTTCTCGGCTATGAGAAAGGCGAAGTGCGTATTTTCGCCGTATCGATTTTCTGAGCGTTATGACCGATACCATAGAGCGCAATAAGTACGTCGAGCTCAAGTACCGAGTCGTCGACGCCAAGGCGGGCCATGTGCTGACGGCTGTGGATTTTCCGTTGGGCTATGTCCACGGTGTCAACGACGTGCTTTCCACTCAAGTCATGGCCGAGCTCGAGGGCCGAGCGGTTGGTGATACGCTATCGGTCGAGCTGGACTGCAACACCTTGTTTGGCCCTCGGGATGAGTCTCTCGTCGTGACCGACCACATCGAGAATGTCCCTGAAGAGTACCGAGAGGTCGGTACCAGCATCCTGATGGAGAACGAGCAGGGCGAGACGAAGACTTTCCTGGTCACGAGAGTCGACGAGAAGACCTTGACGATCGACGGCAATCATCCCTTGTGCGGTCGGCACGTGGTGTTTGAGCTTGAAATCTTGACCGTTCGAGATGCGACCGAGGCGGAGATGGCAGCCGGCGGCAAGGTTGAAATGCCGCCTGCGCTCGCGGGTGTCAAGGCCGTCCCTCTCTAGCGAATGATCGAAAAGACGTGAGGCAGGGCTTCCGCCATGAGTGAGAGTGTATGCAGCTGAACCTCGATCCGACATTATTTGAAGAACAGCAGTTCATACTGGTCCGAGAGCTGGTGCAGAGTATCAGGGTCAAGCTGCAGGAAGCGGGCCTAAGCGGCGAAAAGCTCGAAGATACGACAGTCAGTATCGCGTTCAGTGTTGCCAGTACGATCGATGACACGTCGGCGATCGACGTCGACGGTAAGGAAGTCCATCCGTACCTGACATTTCGCACGTCGGATGAAACGTTAACCCACTGCGGTGAAAACGCATACACGCATGAGTTCGTGTACGAGGCACTGCAAATCCTGTCAAGAAAAGGTGACGTATGAGCGAGCAATCCAAAAGCAGACCAAAGGTTCCGGAAGGCAAGGTGCGTTTCCACAAGACCAAGCAAATGGAAGCCAACGAGAAGGGTTTCGTCGGATATCAGACGATCTGGGAATCGTTTCAGAAAGAGGTCGCTTATAAGGCCCCGAAGCGCCCCTGATCTGCGGCGGGGCAGGACGCCCCGCAGTTTCGATCGTCCACGCTGCTGAATCAGGACTCGGGATCTGACCCGGGTTTCCCGCCGCGCTCCATTTCTTCCGCCGTCGCATCGCGGACCAACAGGACCTTCACCTGGTAGATGACCTCCCGGCCGCAGAGCGGGTTGTTGCCGTCGAAGGTGATCTTGTCTCCCTCGATCTTGGTCACCAGGAAGCTTTTCATTTGACCGAGATTATTCTCCATCAGGATCCGGGTGCCGACCTGGCGATACTCACGCGGCACGACGGCCACCTTCTCGGTCATCACGAGTGACTCGTCTCTCGGACCGTACAGCTCATTGCAGTCGACAAGCAGGTCGACCCGTTGGCCTTGCGCCTTGCCTTCAAGCTCGCGCGTGATCTTGGGTGCCAATATCTCATTCACCCCGTGAACATAGTTGAGTGGGCGCAGGATTTCGGTGAGCACATCGCCGGTCTGACTGTCGCGCACGAGATAGGTGAGCTCGACATACTTGCCGTCGGCAATGGTATCTGGACTGTTTTCGGTCATAGTTGTCCGAGTAAGTGTTCAGGTGATGGAGACTAAAAGGGCGTTGCGGGCGTTCCGGTTGACGATATCAGGGTTGAAAGCAAAGGCTTCAATCAGCGGCCTGTCCCGAGCAAGACCCCCTTGGTGCGTAGATCCTCCATCAATCCGGCCCCGAAGGCGATGACCTGTTCCGGATCCGGATGGCCGAGCTCAGCTGCGATGCGCCCGAGCACCTCGCGCCCGGTCTGCGGGCTCGACGCCTCTTCCAACAGGTTCAGCAGGCGCTGTGTGACGGCGTTGATCTCGAGAAAGGCGATGGCGTCGTGCGGCGTGCGATAGACCAGCAGATGGGTCGGCTCCGGCGGCGGCGCATCCGGTCGCCAGTCCGGCCCGATACGATGGACCGGGAAGCGATAGCTGAGATTCCAGGCCAGCGGCGAGAGCACCGGGCGGCCCTCGAGCAGGTCGCCGGTCGGATCGATGTGGGCGCGGTCCGGCTCCGCATCGCTGATCTGCAACGCCAGCTCGACCCGTTCGTAGTGGGCCAGCTCCAGAAGAAAGGGCGGATCCCGGGGATCGCCCGTTCGTGCCGTCTGCAGAAAGTCGAGAAACTCCTGTCCCAGCTCCAGAAAGAGCGGTGTCTTGGCGCGATGACGGACGAAGAAATCACGGATCAGCTCATCCCAGTGGGCGTCGGGCAGGATCCGGTGAATCACCGGGAAGTTGCCCGCGAGCAAGGCCGAGACGTTGTTGAACACCAGATCGCGATAGATCGCCATGCGGCGATCCTCGACATCCTCCGGTCTGGCGACCTGTGTCGGATCGCGTAGATGCGCGGCGAAGGCGAGCTGGCGTCGGATGAAATCGGGTTGTTCAGGCATCGGCCGCGCACCGCGCCGATCGCGCCGCATGGACCTGCTGGATCTGTTTGATCCGCTCGACCTCCCGAACCAGCTCATCCAAAGGCGGGATGTTGAAGTCGCGCTCCAAGAGCGTCGGAAAGACCCCGAACCGCGCGTAGGCCAGATCCAACAGCTCCCACACCGGGTCGATGACGTCTGCGCCGTGGGTGTCGACCCGCAGGTCTTCGGCCTCGACATCGTGTCCTGCGATGTGGCCGTAGCGGATGCGCTCCCCCGGCAGTGCGGCCAGGAAGGCGCACGCGTCGTAACCCTGGTTGACTGCATTGACATGGATATTGTTCACGTCGAGCAGCAGGTCGCAGTCGGCCTCGCTCAGCACGGCATTGATGAAGTCGATCTCCGAGAGCTCTTGCCCCGGCGCGCCGTAGTAGGAGACGTTCTCCAGGGCGATACGCCGCTCCAGGATCTCCTGCACCTGACGGACACGCCCGGCGACATGCCGGACGGCCTCCTCGGTGAAGGGGATGGGCAGGAGGTCGTAGAGATGGCCGTCGTCGGAGCAGTAGCTCAGATGCTCCGTATAGGCGCGGATGCCGTGGTCGTCCAAAAACGCCTTGATCTGCCGCACGAAGTGCAGGTCGAGCGGGGTCGGTGCGCCGATCGAAAGCGAGAGTCCGTGACAGACGAATGGATGGCGCTCGGTGAGCGCGCGCAGGCGTCGCGCGTTCACGCCGCCCATACCGATCCAGTTCTCGGGGGCGATCTCGTAGAAATCGACCCGCTCGGGCGGCCGCTCCGCCAGGGCGCCCAAAAAAGAGCGCCGCAGACCGAGGCCGGCGCCGCGAACGGGGTCGTGTTCTGGAGTCATGCCGTCAAGAGGCTCCGTTTCGAATCGTTAGACCTGGACAGCGCTGTCGAAGAGCGCTCATCCCCGTTCCCGGCGGGGTTGTTCGAGGTTCGGCGAGCGCTCAGTATAGGCCCTGGCCGGCCGATGGGGACGACGGACGACTCCGCGATTGTGCGGCGCCGCCTTCCTTGGGTCCACCGCAGAGCGTCGCGCCGGCTGACCCGACGCCCGGGTGCACCGCCGGGTCGCGCCGCAAACACACCGAGCCGATCGGCTCGACGACGGAGAGCCTTAGCCTGTGCGATTGATCCTTCAAACCGGTCCGAGCGGCGCGCATTCCTGCCGCCTGCCCGTGCGTCACGCCGCGACGGCTGCCGCCGTCGTTGCTGTCCTCGGCGCTGCCCCGATCGGTGCGGAGCCTGTCCGCGTCGATCCCGAAACAGGCGCGGCCACCCATGCAACCCAAGCCCACGGCGTGAGCGTCTCGCTGACTCAGCTCCTGCCCGACCAGGTCCGCGCCTTCTATGTCGCCCGCGGGTTCGACCTGGCCGATGCGGATGTCTTTGCGGATGCCTGCGTCTACATGACCGTACTGCGCAACGACACGGCGCCCGGCGAGATCGACTTTCGCCTGTCCGACTGGGAGGTCCGACACAACGAAGAGGTCCGTCCCCTTCCGCCGTTGGACGACTGGCTGGCGCAATGGACGGCGCGCGGCGTGCCCGATTCGGCGCGTCTGGCTTTTCGCTGGGCCCAGTTTCCCTCCGAGCAAACCTATGCACCCGGAGAGTGGAATCAAGGCATGTTGGCCACCGGGCTGCCGCCCGGCAGTCGCTTCGATCTGATCGCCCGCTGGAGGATCGCGGACCAAACCTACGAGGGGACACTCGACGATGTGCGTTGCACCGATTGACCGGATCCGCGCAGGACTGTCGGTTTTGCCGGCCCTGCTCCTGTGCATCGGCACCCTCGGAGCCGTCGGCACTGTCGGCGCAGCCGATCTGCCGCCCCTGAGTCACCGACTCACGCTGATCGAGGATCCCGCAGCGGCTCCGCCGCTGCGCCTCGAGGATATCGAGGGGGTCGAGCATGACCTCGCCGACCTCAAAGGCCGGTTGGTCCTGGTGAACTTCTGGGCCACCTGGTGCCCGCCGTGCCGTCGCGAGATGCCGTCCATGGAGCGGTTGTATCAGCAGTTCAAGGAGCGCGGTCTGACGGTCCTCGCGGTGGACGTCGGCGAGGACATGGATACCGTCTTCGCCTTCACCGGTCAGCTGGATCCGGCGCCGACCTTTCCGCTGCTGCTCGACACGGATTCACAGGCTGCGCAGGATTGGGGCGTGAAGGGGCTTCCCACCAGCTTCGTGGTCGACCCGGAAGGCCGGGTGATCATCCGTGCGGTGGGCGGGACCGAGTTCGACGCTGCGGCGGCCGTGGATCAGTTGGTGCCGTTTCTGCCGAAGCCTTGACGGCGTCCCGCGCCAACCTTCTGTGCTGAAACCAGGCATACCAGTCCACCGGATTGTGCGCATGCTGAATCAGGTAGGGCGAATCCTCCAGGATCAAGCGGTTGGTGTAGCGAGGCCGGCCATCGGGGAAGAGGTGCTCGGTGCGCGGGCGGTAGTCCGGTCCCTTGGCCGCGAGCGCCGCCGCCAGCCGGCGTTGCAGCTCGGGCGAGTCGGTTGTCGAGGTGTCTGCTGGTGCATGCGCGCGGTCGTGGACCTCGGGACCGACGCCGCCAACCAACGCCGTGGTGAGGCAGAGCAGCAGGGAAAGGCCGGCGAGCAGGCGGTTCATGCTACCGCGACAGCTCCACCTTGTCGTAGACCTCGGCCAGCGACAGCTCGGCCTCGACGACGCGCAACGGGATGGAATCCGACGGATCCTGGTAGCTGCTCAGACTCCAGGTCCCGTCCGGTTGGCGGAGAAACAGCTCCGCCTGCATCCGATATTGCGACAGCAGCAGATAGGCCTGCAGACTCCGGAGGCTTCGATAATGTCGGAACTTGTCGCCGCGGTCGTAGGCCTCGGTGGAGTCCGACAAGACCGCGACGACCAAGGTCGGATTGGTGACCATGTCGCGCCGGCCGTCGTAGAACTCGCGTTCGCCGCAGATCACCATCACGTCCGGGTAGGTGCCCACGTCGGCGGAGGCGATATGGACCTTCATGTCGCTTGGATACACCAAGCAAGGTCGACCCTTGAGCTGGTTGCGCAGCTCGGCGCCGACATTGAGCACGATCAGATTGTGCTCCTCGGTGCCGCCGGCCATGGCAAAGATCTCGCCGTCGACGTACTCGCTGCGCTGGTCTGCGGCCGATCGCTCGATGGCGAGCCAGTCGTCGAACGAGAGACGTGGTTGATGTGCTGTGGACATCGTGATCTCCGTTGGGTCGTTGCGGCGGATGGTGCTGGCCCGAGTATAGACTCGGCAACGCGCGCCTTGATGCGTGCCACGGATACGGACGG
This sequence comes from Thiocapsa sp. UBA6158, assembly GCF_002423035.1. GTDB lineage: Bacteria > Pseudomonadota > Gammaproteobacteria > Chromatiales > Chromatiaceae > Thiocapsa. The sequence continues at coordinate 63,515 of NZ_DIUM01000014.1, read as the reverse complement.
CTTCCAGTCGGTCGAGGTCAGGACCGGGATCGACGCGTCAGCTGCCCTTCATTCCAGGTCGCCGAACAGGAGGCCCAAGTCGATCTCGATCGCTTCGAATGGCGGGATGCGCATCTTGGCCGAGGTCTCGTCCGGGCCGTCGGCCGTGAATACGGAACGGTATCCGCCGGCATCCAGGGCATAGGCGATCAGCGCCCGGTCCTCGGGTGAGACGATCCAATAGAAGGGAACCCCGGCGCGCTGCAGGCGCAGGAAGTGTGTGACCGTGTCCTTGCGCTCGTGGCCCGGGGAGAGGATCTCGCAGACCCAGTCCGGCAACACGGACATGACGCCGGAAGGGCGCTCCGGCAGCCGCTCCTTGCGCCAGCCGGCCAGGTCGTGGCTGGGACAGTGGTGCTCGTTGTAACGGACACTGATCTCGGGGACGATCCACCAACCGCCCGGCTGCTGTTGCATGACGAGCGGGAATGCTTGGCCGATCAGCGCGGTCTGTGCCTGGCCATGCTCGAAACGACTCATCGGACGCTGCACGATCTCGCCGTCGATCAGCTCCACGCGCTCCTCGCCGGGCCAGGTCAGCAGGTCGTCGATGGTCAGGAGGCGTTGTGCTTCCATCAGGTGTTGCTCGCAAGTCAACCGGGAAAGGTCTGGATAACAGTATCCAGCTTAGCACTCCGTGATTCAGATGCTTTGACGCTCCGAGCCTGCGAAGCAATACGCGGCCTTCATCGGTCTCGACGTCGATCGCCGGCGAGCGACACACGAACGCGCCGCCGAGGTTGAGACCGGGACCCGGGTAGCCCGCTGAATCGGTCAGCCAAAAAACATTCAACGTATCGGTTGATGGTCGAGCGCCGATCTGCCAATATCGGCTTCATTCGGCCATCCCGGCAGTCGGAGGCACACCCCTTGGACAGCTTCATCCAGTCCCACGAAGCGACGATCCGTCTCGCGTTCTTCGTCGGCATCTTCGCGCTCATGGCGATTTGGGAGGTTCGCGCGCCAAGACGTGCGCGTACCTTGACCCGACTGCAACGCTGGACCAGCAACCTCGGACTGGTCTTCTTGAATACGCTCGTGCTGCGCATCCTGTTTCCGGCGGCCGCGGTCGGGATGGCGCTTTTTACGAGCGCGCAGGGTTGGGGGCTGCTCAACGTAATCGACATACCGGGCTGGCTTGCGGTGCTCATTGCCGTCGTCGTGCTCGACTTCGTCGTCTGGGTGCAGCACGTGCTGTTCCATGCCGTGCCGGCGCTGTGGCGGCTGCACCGGGTGCACCACGCCGACCTGGACTACGACCTGACCACGGGCGCGCGCTTTCACCCGATCGAGATCGTGCTGTCGATGCTGATCAAGTTCGCGGCCATCGCGGCACTCGGTCCGCCGGTGGTGGCGGTGATCATCTTCGAGGTCATCTTGAACGGCATGGCCATGTTCAACCACGCCAACGTGCGTCTGCCGCTCGGGGTCGACCGCGTCTTGCGTTGGTTCGTGGTGACGCCCGACATGCACCGTGTGCATCACTCGATCGAGGACGACGAGACCAACTCCAACTTCGGCTTCAACCTGTCCTGGTGGGACCGCCTGCTCGGCACCTACCGTGACCAGCCGCGGGCCGGCCACGAGGGCATGACCATCGGGATCCGCGACCACCGCGATCCGCGCCGGGTCGATCGGCTCGACGGGATGCTGGCGCTGCCCTTTATCGGACAGGTGACCGATTATGCGATCAATCGGCGGCGCTGGGAGGATCAGCCGCCGGATGCGCGGCCCTGAGTAGGCCGGTCGCGGTACTCCTCCTCCTGGCGCGTCCGGCCATGCCCTCGCGGCGCGGCAGATGAGCGGGTTCGGCGGGATGCTGACCATCGAGATCGCCGGCGCCGGCGCGGCGGCCAGCGCGGTCGCCGATCGGCTTGAGCTGTTCGCGCTCGCCCCCAGCCCGGGCGGTGTCGAGAGCCTGGTTACCCAGCCAGGTACCACGACCCATCATGGCCTCACACCCGAGGAGCGCGCCCGACGTGGCATTTCAGACGCGATGCTGCGACTCTCCATCGGATTGGAGGACGCCGAGGACCTGATCGCCGATCTGCACCAAGCGCTCGGCTGACGCGACACAACCGATTCATCAACCCCACGGAGACCACCGCATGAACCATCGCCTTCACAGCGCCGGACCCGCTCTCGTCATTGGACTGCTTGCCATGACGTTTGGGGCCGGCACCGTTGCGGCCGAAGAGGTCACCCTGACCAACCAGGGCCTCGTCCTGAACGCCAACCTGGAGACGACCGGCACCGACTGGCAGCAGGGTCCGGTGGTGCTCATGACCCACGGCACGCTCGCCCACGGCGGCATGGAGATCATGCAGACCCTGCAATCGGCCTTGCAGGATCGCGGGATCAGCTCTCTGTCCATGACCCTGAGCCTGGGTCTGGACAACCGCAGCGGCATGTACGACTGCGCAACACCCCATACCCACCTGCACACCGACGCCGTCGGTGAGATTGATGCCTGGCTCGGCTGGCTGCAGAGCCAAGGGGTCGAAGAGGTGGCCCTGTTGGGACATTCGCGCGGCGGCAATCAGTCGGCCCGTTTCGCCGCCGAGCACCCGGACGCCCCGCTCAACGCCGTGATCCTGATCGCCCCGCAGACCTGGAGCGAGACCGCCGCGGTGCAGGACTACGACAAGCGCTTCGGCAAGGCGTTGGAACCTCAGCTCGAGCGGGCGCGTCTGCTCGACTCGGAAGGGCGCGGCGCCGAGATGCTCAAGCCGGTCGACTTCATCTACTGCGCCGAGACCTCGGCAACCGCTGCGGCCTTCCTCTCCTACTATTCGCCCGATCCCCGCATGGACACCCCGAGCCTGATCCCCGAGATCAAGGCCCCGGTTCTCGTGGTTGCCGGCAGCGAGGACGACGTCGTCGCAGGACTGGTCGAGGCGGTGCAGCCCCTGGCGGACGGCGAGCGCGTCAACCTGAGCGTGCTCGAGGGTGCCGATCACTTCTTCCGCGATCTCTACGCGGAGGAGATCGCCGACGCAGTGCAGACGCTGCTCGAGGGCGAGTGAGTGTCAGGGACTCGCGACCAGGTCCTGATCACTAGCGTTTCGCGAGTCTGACCTTGAAGGTACTCCCCTCGCCGAGGGTGCTGTCGCATGTCACCTCGCCACCGTGCAGGTGGGCGATGCTGCGGACGATATAGAGTCCCAGCCCGGCGCCAATGGCGTCCTCGACCTGGGACGTTCGGTAGTAGCGCTCGAAGATCCTCGGCTGCGCTTCGGGAGGGATGCCCACGCCCTCGTCACTGATTTCGATGATCAGGTCGCCGCCCTCAGCGCACGCTCTGAGCGCGACGACACCGCCCTCGGGAGAGTAGCGCACGGCATTCGATCTGCTCGACCGAGATGAAGCGGTCCTGCCGCAGAAAACGCTCGAGGATGGCAGACAGGCGCCGCACGCCGCCGCGGATCTGCGCGATCCGCGCCTTGCTCGCCTCGGCGTCCACCGCGTCAGGACCTCGGGTTCAAGTGGGTGGGTTCAGCGAAGCCGCCGCGAGATGCTGTGGATGACGGCCTCGAGTTCGTCGAAATCGATCGGCTTCATCAGGTAGGCATCGGCGCCCTGATCCAGACCGCGGATGCGTTCCTCGAGTTCTCCCAGGGCCGTGGTCATGATGATGCCGCAGCGGCAACACCGGCGCAGGCGTGCCGCCAGGGTGTAGCCGTCCTCGCGGTCCTCGCCCAGCAGGATGTCGAGCAGGGCAACATCCACCGGCGCGGTGGCCAGTGCCTGATCCAGGCCCTCGCCATCGGCCAGCCCGGTCACCGCGTAGCCCCGTGCGGTCAGCATGGTGACCATCACATCCCTCAGGAGTGGTTCGTCCTCCACCACCAGCAGCCGCAACGGCCCGGTGGAGCCTCCCGTGGGGGTGGACAGAGCGGCGGCCGGCTCACTGCCCACGCCTGTTTCCGTCCCTCCCGCGCTGATCCGATCCACCATCCGCACCAGATCGACCAGTGAGCTGGCGCCTAATTTTCGAAATATTTCAGTCCGATGGCTCTTGATGGTGTTGATGCTGGCGCCCAGACGCTCGGCGATCTCCTTGTTCATCAGGCCAGCGGCCATGAGTACGCAGACCTCGCGCTGACGTGGTGTGAGGAGATCGAAGCGAAGACGCAGATCGCTCGGCAAATCAGAAAGAGGTTCGCTGACCATGGTTTGGTTAGATGGTTGGTCCCTGGTTACGTTCGTTGACACGCTTGGGCGATCTGTCCGGCGCCGAGCACGCTAAGGTTCATCATCACGGCTCATCCTGCGCGGTCTCGTCGTGATCCGGTCCCGCTAAATGGCGGGTCGGCTCCTCGACCGGATATCCGAGACACTGCGCGAGTGCCATCCGGGTGTGCCGGGCGAGAAACTCGCGTGACAGGCGGCGCTCGCTGAACAGGAGGTGCCGGCTCGTCGCTTGGTCGAGATAGAGCAGATCGTCCGGTGCGGGATTGAAGGGGCGGCGGCTGATGCGGGCAATGCGCCCCAGATTCAGACCGCGCCCGTCGTCGAGCAGGATCAGGTGCGGGGTCAGTCCTCGCGCCGGATCCGGGCGTGGGAAGTCGATGAGCCCAAGCAGGACGTAAGGCGTTCCGCTGAGATGGACGCTGAGCTGAATGGGGCTCTCGACCACTTCCACCAGGTAGATCGTCTCTCCGATGGCGGTGCGCAGCGCCTCGACCTGGCGATGGTAGTCGGCTGAGGGCCAGAGGTCTTCGGCCGTCGCATCGGGCCGATCCTCTGGATGCAGTGCGTCGGTGCTCGCATCGGTTGGCATGATCGGCCCGACCGTCTCAGTGTTCGACCGGCCAGCCGTTGGCCAGCCAAGCGGTCATGCCGCCTTGGACCACCTGCACCTGGCCGAAACCGCGCCCGGCGAGCAGGGCCGCGGCCTTGGCCGAGCGGCGGTCGGTGCGGCAGACCAGTGCGATCGGCCGCTCGAGGTCCGATCCGAGCGCTTCGATCCGCTCGGGCAGGCTCTCAAGCGGGATGTTGAGCGCCCCCGGGATGTGACCTTGCTCGCCGACGAAGTCCTCGTGCGCGCGCACGTCGAGCACCAGGACATCCTCGCGCGCGGCGTCGAGACGGCGCTTGAGACCCTCGATCGGCAGCATGGGTCGCTGACGCAACCGCGCGACCAGTCTCGGCAGGAAGGCCACTGCGGCGAGCAGCGCCAGTGCGATCAGGCCGTTGCGGATCAGACCCTCGCCGGCGATCGCCGCGCGGCCGGCGAAGCCCACATAGGTATAGGCCAAGGCGCCCGGCAGCATGAACACCAGGGTTGCCAGCAGGTAGGGCAGGATGCGGATGCGGGTCAGACCCAGTGCGTAGTTGAGCAGATTGAACGGGAACAGCGGTACCAGCCGGGTGAAGGCGACGAAGCGCCAGCCCTCGGCCTCGACCCCTTGGATCAGGCGCGCGAGCAGGCCCTTGGCGCGCGCCTGCACCCAGTCGCCGGCGAGATGGCGGGCGATCAGAAAGGCCAGCCCGGCGCCGAGTGTGGCTCCGAGCAGGTTGTAGAGCGTGCCCCAGAGCGGGCCGAACAGGGCTCCGCCGGCCAGTGTGAGTACCGCGCCGGGCAGGAAGAGTACTGTGGCCAGCACATAGAACCCGATGAAGATCAGCGGTGCCGCGGCACCGGCGCCGCTGATCCATGACTCCAGTGCCGCGACGTCGAGATGCTCGCGATAGAGCAGGGCGACGGTCACTGCAGCGATCAGCAGCAGGGCGCCAAGTGTGCGTAGAAGCGTGCGATTCATGGCGGCCTCGGGCGTCGGCTCGGCGAACGAAACGGTCTGTTCGGCGGCGTCCTGCCACGCGGCATCTCCTTTCGAATTCGAACGGGGACAGTTGTCTGCAGCGGTTCGGGTCATCTGCAGATCGGCGGAGATGCTGGCAGTTTCCATGAAAAGGATCAACCCAGTGGTTGAATAGGATAACCTGTGCTCGAGTGGGTTAAGCGCCGGACAGGGCAGGGCGGAATGCCGGCCGGTCGAAGAATGCCCGGGTCGGAACCCCGCGGGGACGCGGCTGGGATATCCTATCGGCGTGATCTCCGACGGAACCCTTGCGACTGCATGCGCTACACCGACGAACAACTCCGGGCCATCGAGCACGCCGGCGGCCACTCGCTCACCTTTGCGGTCGCAGGTTCGGGCAAGACGCAGATGCTGATCGGGCGGGTGCGCTTTCTCCTCGAGCAGGGGGTTTCGTCCGAGCGTATCCGTGTCCTGGCCTTCAACAAGGCCGCCGCACGCGAGATCAAAGAGCGCCTGGCCTCTGCCTTGCCGGCGTCGTTTCAAACCCCGAAGGTCTCGACCTTCCACAGCCTCGGGCTGAGCCTGATCGCACTCTTCGAGCGACACGGGCTCCTGGCGCGCCTGCGCTTGGAGGAGAACGAGTCTGTCGAGAAGCGGCTCGCGCGCGAGGCGGCCTTGGCGGCGATCAAGGAGGAGCATGTCGAGGACTACCCGAGCCAAGACGACCTGGAAGCCTTTCGCATCTTTATCGGTCTGGTGAAGTCGGACATCCGCACGCCGCGCGACGCCTTCAAAGCCTTCCGGATTCCGGGCCATTACGGCTATTTCATCCGCGCCTTCGATCGCTTCGAGACCGCCCGCAAGCGGGCCGGTCTGCGCTTCTTCGCAGACCTCCTGTCCGAGCCCGCGACGCTCATGATGACACATCCCGGCGCGCTCGCGCTGGTGACCAACAAACTCGACGTGGTGGTCGTGGACGAATTTCAGGATGTCAGTCGCATCCAGGTCGAGCTGCTCGTCCGGTTGATCGGGACCCGCGCGACCTTGAACGCCGTCGGCGACGACTCCCAATGCATCTACGCCTGGCGCGGATCCCGTCCGGAGCTCATGGGCGAGGAGTTCGAGCGCTTTTTTCCCGGTGCCACTCGTTACACCTTGTCGAAGACCTTTCGCTTCGGGCATCGGGTCTCGCTCGCGGCCGGCATGCTGATTGCGCACAACCGCAATCGGGTGGCGACACTCTGCGTGTCGGCGCTTTCCACGCCGGACACCGGGATCGACGTGATTCGCGCCGAGTCCGCGGGCGATCAGTCCGCGGTCGTCGACGTCATCGAACGCTGGCGTGGCAACGGTCGCCGTCCGGGCGAGTGTGCCGTCCTCGCGCGACTCTGGGCGCAGACCTTGGGGCTCGAGCTCGCGCTCATGGATCGCGGGATTCCCTACTTCAAGCCGAAGGGCGACCTCTTGACCGACCGCGACGTCGTCGGGCTTCTCGGCTGGCTGCGTCTGGCCGAGGGTTCGCTCTTCGCGGATGCGCGCGCGCCCGAGATCATCGGTGCGATGCTGACGACCCCCACGCTGTGGCTCCCGGCCAAGACCATCGCCAATCTCGCCGATGCGATCGTCCGACAGCCCGAGCGGGCGCGCACGCGGTTGCTCGAGGTGGCGACTCAGACGCGCAAGCCTTACCAGGCGGCCAAAATTCGCGCTCGCGCCGACCTCTGGAGCGAGGCACCGAGCTGGAGCGGGCTGCCTGCCGCCGAGGCACTGCGGCTGTACGCCTTACGGACCGATCTGACCGACTCCTTCGCGCGCTCCGCGAGCAGCGATGCGGCATCCGAGAAGGAGATCGCCTATCGGACCCTGCTCGGAGCGGCATTGCGTAAGCGTGCGTCGATCGGCGGCTTTCTCGCGCATTTGGACGCGCTGCGCCCGGTGCGCCGGCGCGAGGCGGCCGAACGCGACCTGATCCTGCTCTCCACGATTCACCAAGCGAAGGGGTTGGAGTGGCCGCTGGTCATCGCCGCCGGACTCGAGGAAGGCCAGTTCCCGTCGGATCGATCCGATCCCGAAGAGGAACGACGCCTGGCTTACGTGGCCTTCACCCGCGCCAAGGAGCAGCTGGTCCTCGTCATCCCGCCCGACGCGCGCTTCGATGCGGCATGGCAAGGCCGCGCGTCGCAAGGCCCCGGGATCTCGCGCACGCGGGCCAGCCGGTTTGTCTTCGAAGCGCGACTGCGAACCGCGGTGTCGGTCGGGGGTGCCGTGTCCAAACGGATCTCGCGAACCGATCCGCAGACCGAACTTCCCGATGCGCCAGCCGAAGCGAGCGCCTTGCTGAATCGCTATCTGGAGGCGGTCGGCATCCCCGATCGCTATGCCGTGCCCGAAGCGCACACCGCGTCGTCGAGCGGGGATGGCTCGCCGCGGTGGGCGGTCAACGATCGGATCCGCCATCGGGTGTTCGGCGAGGGGCGCATCGTCCGCGTGCGCGAGAAGGACGTCCTCGATATCGACTTCGCCGGAAAGCGTCGCTCGATCAAACTCGGCATCGTCGCTCTGGAGCGGATCGAATGATCCAAATCCCTCTCCTGCGCCGAGACGAAGCGGTCCAGGTCGTGGGGATCGTCGCTGGTCATCGCATCACTCCCGGGACGCCATGGCCGCGACGCGGGGCTATCGCCATCACACCAGTCAGCCCTCAACGGCTCGCCCCGGATCGCCCCGGATCGAACGACTCGTCCGTCCAATCCACCCCGGTCAGCAGCACCGACAGCATCCGCGCCCGCTCGGCGCACGACAGATAGAGATTCGTCACCAATCCGGGCTGATAGGCCGTGTTCGGAAAGAACGCCTGGAACGCAAGCGCCCCCTCCTCGTAACCGAAACTGCCGAACCCGTAGCCCATCGGAACTTCGCTCAGGGCGCGAGCGTTCAGCTCAAGCGCCAGGTGCCGCCCCTCCACGTCCGATGTCACCGACACGGGGAAGCGTTGCCGCAACGCCAGGCCGTGGCCATACCAGGGGTGGGTCTGATCCGTCGCGACCTCGCAGAGCGAGGAGGCGCGCTTGCCGTGGGGAAACTCCGCCGTGAAGCCCGTCGCGTCCCCGGATCCCGTAAGGGCAGGGGGATAATCCAGATAAGCATCGACGAACTGCGCCAGATCCTCACCCGGCCACCGCGACGGCGCCCGGCCCTCGGTAGCGAGCAACTCCAGGGCCTCGGCGATCAGGTCATCGAGCTCCGCGCGCAATCCCCGCTCGGGATGGCCACTCTGCGCGGGCGCCGCACCAACCGCCTCGGCGATGGCCGAGGCGCCCCGATCGGCGTCGCGGATCTGCAGCATGGCGGCCAGGCCGATCAGACGCCGCATCCAGCCGTCGTTGTCCGCGTTCACCCGTACCAGCGTGCAGAGATCCAGTGTACGGCGCGCCGGGTCATAGACCGGGCCGGCCATGCCCGCCGTGCGCAGCGTGACCGCCTGCAGCACCGCCAAGACCTCCTCGTCGAGATCCAGATCGTGCAGCAGCTCGGTGCGCACCAGCACCAGAGCCGCCGGCGCGTCGTCCGGCCCGGCCTCCCGGCCGATGACCTCCAGTGTCTGCGCCTGCCGATGCGGCCACCAGCGGAACCCGCGCGCGGTTTCCTGCGACCAGGCATCCTCGACCTGGAACAGCTCGGTGCGCAGCCAATTCAGCGTGTTTTGTCCAATGTTCAATAGACCGCCTCGACATCCGCCTTGGTCAGCAGCGCACAGGCATCCACCGGAGGGGGTGCAGCGCCCTCCGCGCCGACCACAGCCCAGGGACTGTAGAGCATTCCGGCGAGCAGGAGCAGGATCGCCGGCCGGAGACCGGCCAACCTGGTATGGGGTTCGCAGTGGCTGAGCAACATCGGGTCGTCCCTTCAGTGGCCGAACGCTTCGATGACAGGATGTGATTCGCTCGATAGGCAGACCCGATTCCGACCGAGTGTCTTTGCGGCGTAGAGCTGCGCATCCGCCGCATCGATGAGGCTGCTCGGGGGCTGGTCCGGCGCGGGCTGGCACAGGGCCCCACCGAGGCTGATGGTGACCCAGGGGCTGGTGGCAGAGGCCCCATGGGGGATGTGCAAGGCCTCCACCGCCGCCCGCAACTGTTCGGCGATCAAGGCCAGGCCCTCCCGGCTCACCCCGGGCAGCAGGCAAACGAACTCCTCGCCGCCATAGCGTGCGACGAAGTCCCCCGCGCGCTTGAGATTCGCGGACAGGGTGGTCGCGACGCGGCGCAGACAGTCGTCACCGGCCTGATGGCCCTGGCTGTCGTTGAAGGCCTTGAAGTGGTCCACGTCGATCATGATCGCGGCCAGGGTCACGCCGCAGCGAGTCTCACGGCGCCATTCCCGGGCCAGGCGTGCATCCAAGGTGCGGCGGTTGGGGATGCCGGTCAGGCCGTCCAGGTTGGACAGTTGCTCCAGCAGATCACGCTGGCGCTTGAGCTCCAGATGCGTCTTGACCCGCGCGCGGACGACGGCCTCGTTGAAGGGCTTGGTGATATAGTCCACCGCACCCAGGTTCAGCCCGCGTGTCTCCTCCACTGCATCGGCCAAGGCCGTGATGAAGATGACCGGGATCGAGGCCAGTTGATGGTCGGCCTTGAGGGCTGACAGGGTGGCATACCCATCCAGCTCCGGCATCATGACATCGAGCAGGATGAGGTCCGGGACGCTGGCGGACGCCACCCGCAGGGCTTGGCGGCCATTATTGGCCATGGAGATCCGATAGCCCTCATCGCCGAGGATGCGGCTCAGCACCCGGATATTGTCCGGGACGTCGTCAACGATCAAGATGCGCATGGTCACTCGCGGTTTCGGCCTCCGGAGGAGGTGAAGATGGTTCCCGGGCGCGGGCTGCGTTCACCCCAAAAGCGATATCTGTGAGTCGCATGTTCGGCAAAAATGATAACAGGGAAGTGCCCCGAACGCCCCGGCGTGACGGGCACGGCCGCGACTGCATTGTGGCAGTGGTGCGAGATGCCGTCTTGCCCCGGTGGTCTTTCCGAATCACAAACCCATGATTCCCAGGCACCCTTCAATCCGCAAGCCCCCGCCAGTGGGTCCACCATCTCCCGGCATCGGCACCGGCCGTCCACTCGGTCGCTTCATGGCCACGCTGCCTTATCTGGTGCTGGGACTGTCACTGACCATGACGCTCATCTTCTGGCGGCTCTATGACGATGGTCTGCAGGAGCGTGCCCGCGCCCTCTATGAGAACAGTACGCGCGACATCGCCGAGCGCATCTTCCAGCGCATGCACGCCAACGAGCAGATGCTGCAGGGCGCCGCCGGTCTCTTCAATGCCGTCGGCGATGTCAGCCGCGACGCATGGCGGCGTTATGTCGCCACACTCGACCTCGCTGAGAACTATCCCGGCATCCAGGGCGTGGGCTTCACCCGATGGCTCACGCCGGAGCAGGTCCCGGAGCACGTCCAGGAGATCCGCGCCCAGGGCTTTCCGGACTATGATCTGCGCCCCGCCGGCGAGCGGCCAGCCTATACCGCCATCATCTATTTGGAGCCCTTCGATTGGAGGAATCAGCGCGCCTTCGGCTACGACATGTTCTCGGAGCCGGTCCGCCAGGCCGCGATGTCAGGGGCCCGGGACAGCGGCGAGGCCCATGTCACGGCCAAGGTGGTTTTGGTGCAGGAGACCGAGCAGGACACCCAGAACGGCTTTCTCATCTATGTCCCCGTCTACCGCCAGGGTCTGCCGACGGCCACCATCAGGGAGCGCCGTCAAGCCCTCCTCGGCTTCGCCTATAGCCCCATCCGCGTCAAGGACTTCTTGGTCGGCATCTTCGGCCAGATGCCCCGGGACATTGCCTTCGACCTCTACGCCGCGGATCGGGAGGACCCGGATGCCTTGATGTTCAGCAGCCTCCAGGCCGAGAACAGGTCGGTACCGGCGGGCTTCACCCCTGTCTTCAGCAGCCGTATCGCCCTGGATGCCTATGGTCAGCCCTGGTTGATCCGCTTCCAGACGCTGCCCAGCTTCGCCCGGAGCCTGAATCTCGGATCATCCCATGCGCTGCTGGTCGGCGGCCTTCTGTTCAGCCTGTTGCTGACCCTCATGGCCTTCATGCTCCTGGCGGATATCCGGCGAGCACGCCAGTCCGAGGCCGCTCTGCTGCGCGCCAAAGACCAGGCCGAGGAAGCCAACCGGGCCAAGTCCTTATTCCTGGCCAACATGAGCCACGAGATCCGCACACCACTGAATGCCATCCTCGGTTTCAGTCAGGTCCTGGAGCGGGACCAGCTCCTGCAGGCGAGCCAGCGCGAGAGCCTGACCGTGATCCAGCGCAGCGGCGCGCATCTGCTGACCCTGATCAACGACATCCTCGACATGGCCAAGATCGAGGCCGGACGCCTGACCTTGCAGCCCGCCCCTTTCGATCTGAGACCCTTGCTCGACGAGATCGAGGCCTTCTTCGTGCTGCGTGCCCGGGAGAAGGGACTCGAGCTGATCGTCGAGGCCGATGCCCTCCCCCGGGGCGTGGTCGCAGACAAGCAGCGTCTGCGCCAAGTCCTGCTCAACCTGCTGAGCAACGCGGTCAAATTCACCGACACGGGACGCGTCCGTCTGCGGGTGGAACGGGTGACGGGAGGCGATCCGGAGAAGGAGGCGCTGATCCGTTTCAGCGTTCTCGACACGGGGGTCGGCATGGGACCGGATGAGCTCGCACGGCTCTTCCAACCCTTCAGCCAGACGGTCTCGGGTCAGCGGCTTCAGGAGGGGACCGGTCTCGGGCTGGCCCTAAGCCACGAGTATGTGCAGCTCATGGGCGGCGAGCTGATCGCGACCAGCGTCTATGGCGAGGGCAGTCGCTTCAGTTTTACCCTGACGCTGCCCCGGGCCGATCTGGAGGCGACCGCGGACTTTTCCGCAGGCATCCCGATCCTCGGTTTGGAACCCGGACAGCCTACCTGCCGGGTCCTCATCGTCGATGACCTGGCCGACAATCGGGCACCCTTGCGGGCACTCCTCGAGGGTCTGAACCCCAAGCCCCCGGTCCTGGAATTTCGCGAGGCGGCCGATGGCCGAGAGGCAATCGATGTCTGGGAGACCTGGCAGCCCCACCTGATCTTCATGGATATGCGTATGCCACACCTGTCCGGAGAGGAGGCGACCCGCTGGATCAAGGACAGGATGCTTGAACGGCCGGACGCAGTCCGGACGGCCATCGTCGCGCTGACCGCCAGTGCATTCGACGAGGAGCGGGATCATTTCCTCGCGAACGGCTGCGACGAATTCGCCCATAAGCCCCTCGTCGCCGCCGAGCTCTTCGCCATTCTGGAGCGTCAGGCTGGACTGCGGTTCCGGCGCGGCATCCATCCGTCTTCCGAGGAGTCACCCGGGCGCCTGACGATCGAGGAGGTCACCAGCCGTCTGGCAGCCTGCCCCGCCGACTGGCGTACCGGGCTGCGGGAGGCCTTGGACATCGGTGATTTTGCAGACATCACCGGGCGCTTGCGCCAGATCCAGGGCCGAGACCCCGCCCTGGACAAGGTCCTGGCCAGCTGGGCCTACAACTACGATCTCGAGGCCTTCGCGGTCGCACTGGAGAGGATCGGGGCGGGCGGAGCAGGGTGAAATCGAGCGCTGGCCGAGCGCTCCGGTGTCGACGCTCCCAAGCTGCCGCCGGATCCCCCGTGGTGTACGGCCAGAACGGCCGACGGCACAACAGGATCGGCTTGGCCAACAACGCGCTTCTTGCGAAGTGGAGACGAGGTCACCGAATTGGCGCAGATCGGACGACGAGCGCCAGCACCAGCGGCATCAGATCGTCCATGCGCCAGAGCAGCAGCGTGGGCGGTTCGTCGATGTGGTGGGGAAAGTCGAGGGTCTCCATCGGGTGCCTGTGGCGCGGTCCTCACGTGAGCGCATGGTGCGTCACGTCTTTCCGGCCGGCGATGGCGCAAACTCGCCACAAACGCGCGCTTTGCCGCAGGTGGAACGGCGTCGCGATCGCCGTCACGGCGACGCGGCGTCGTGACCTTGGTGGTTTACAACGTACGGCTTAGTTACGTACACTAATACGAGAAACCGAGGACACCATGATGCCGAGAGAAACGATCCGCACCGCCCGCTTCGAGGCCCGGGTATCGCCCGAGGTACTAGCCGTGGTCAAACGCGCCGCCGAGCTCCAGGGACGCAGTGTCAGCGATTTTGTCGTCGACGCCGCTCGGGACGCGGCCCATCGCGCCATCGAGGAGGCCTGCATCATCCGACTGTCCGTCGAGGATCAGCACAGGTTCGCGGAGGCGTTGCTGAACCCGGAACCGCTCACGCCCTCGATGGAGCGCGCCGTCGCACGCTACCTTCGCTTGAGCGCGTAACGCTCGTGCCCGGAGACGGATTCCGTATCGAGCTTCTCGGAGCGCAGGATCGCGGGTCCTTTTGCAGCGGAGTCGACGCACTGGATCGGTATTTCAGAGAACGCGTCGCGCAGGACGTCCGGCGTCGCGTGAGCAACTGCTTTGTGATGCTGAATGCCGATAACCAGATTGTCGGTTACTACACCTTTGCGGCGGCGGGCATCCCGCTGGTCGACTTGCCCGAGAGCCTGACCAAACGTTTGCCGCGTTACCCATCACTTCCTGCCGGACTGATCGGGCGCTTGGCCGTTGACCGTCGTCATCAACAACAGGGTCTGGGTGCAGTCCTTGTCGTCGATGCCGTTGCCCGCGCCGTCCGGGCAGAACCGGCGATCTATGCGCTTGTCGTGGATGCAAAGGACGATCACGCTGCCGCGTTCTATGCTCGTCTGGGGTTTCATCGCCTTACAAGCCAATCCAACCGCCTCTTCATCCCGATCAGCGAGATTGCAAAACGTCTGTCGGAGACGGGCCTTGCCCGGTCGTAACATGCGCAGTGGTTGCGCTCCAGGGTGCGCAGCGTCTGGACGTCGGCCCGCGACAGGGCCGACAGCGCAAGTCGACCGATCGGATCGCGACGGTGTGGCATCCGTGTCGTCACCGCTCGGCAGGGGCTCGCCGAGGATCGGCAAGCGGCCTTTGGGGTCGGAGAGACTGTCGAGACCCACGTAGAGGACCTCGCGCCGGGCGATGATCTCCCCGATCGAGGCCGCTCGGCGCGGATCGTTCGGGTCCGTCTCGTCGGGGGAGAGCAGGCCCTCCAGGTGTCCGGAGGTGAGCATCACGATCACCGGCATGAGGCTCGCGACCATCTTGCCGAAGTGCACGGCCTCGTGCTCGAGCAGGCCCCCGAGTCCGTCGATGACGGTCGAGGGATGCTCGCCGCGCACGCGCTCGCGGTAGAAGGCGAGCAGACCTCGCGCGCCTTGTTGAGGTAGGGGCCGGCATGCTCCTGCCAGTGCGGCAGGTGGGTATCGAAGTAGCCTCGCGCTGACGCCTTCGCCGCGGGCCTCCTGGTCGCGCTGACGGCCGGGCCGACTCCGGCGTCACCCGGGGGGGCGGCTTCTACGCACGCGATGCCGAGGGCTGGTTCTGGTACCGGGAGCCGCCGGTGCCGGTGCCGGTCGTGCCGCCGCCGAGCGCCGAGCCACCGCGTGCGTTCGACCCGGAGCCGTCGGAGCGGGCGCCGTCCGAGCCCGTCGCGGAGGTGTCCCCCGGACCGGCGCCGCTGTCCGCCCAATGGTTCCGCGAGCACCTGGACACCTACCGCGACCGCGCCATCGACGATCCGTCCCCCGAGAACTGGCGGTCTAACTGCACCTGCAGCGCATCGCGATGGACCAGTCCTCGCGCTTCGCTCGGGTGTCCGAACGCGTGGTGCAGGGCGATCCCGTCCTCGACGAGATCACCCGCCGTCCCACCGCCAACTTCGGGGCGAACCTGGCCGACAAACAGGCGAGCGCCGCCGGCGATGCGCTGCTCGAACGCCTCGCCGGGGAGACCGCGCTCTGGTTCTTCTTCCGCTCGGACTGTCCCTATTGCGATGCCCAGGCACCGCTCCTGGAGGCCCTCGCGCAGCGCTACGGCTTCGCGGTGCTGGCTGTCTCGCTNNCGGCGATGTTCCTCGCCCGCCCGGACCAGGGCGCGGTGGCCCCGATCGCCCAGGGACTGCTCTCGCTCGCCCAGCTGCGGGATCGCATCGTCCTCGCCGCGGTCCAGGCCGGCTGGGTCACAGAAGCCGAGGCGAACCGCATCCGATCGGGTCCCGCCGATGCCCGCAGCGCGGCCGCGACACTCGCCGCACTCCCCGAGGACCCGAGCGCCTTGCTCGAGGCACTGCGCGCCACCGTTCTTCCCGACACCCGATCCGACACCCGACCCGACTCCAGCCAGGCCCCCCGATGAAGATTCGATTCGCACCGACCCTTGTCCTGATCGCCGTGACGGCNNCGACACCCGCCGCCGAGGCGGCCGGTATCGCCACCCAGAGTCGAGCGTCATATTCGACAGCATGGTCAATCTCACTTCTCGACGACCCGAACTGCGTGCTTTCGCGCATCAGGATCGGCCGTGCGGTGCGGGTCAATGCGGCCAGCCTACGGCAGTTCGTAGACGGGGAGAACGCTCCGAGTAATAATCCAAACCGCGCGGGGCAGGCTGTGCGGGAGAGAAGCACATGCCTAGAAAGCGTAAGCAAGACCAATCATGATGACCGAACGTTACGCCCACCTCGCCCCGGAACATCTGAGGACGACCGTCGGCAGGCTCGATAGGTTGCGTTTTAGTCACGCTCCGGACGAGGCTACCGAATTGGCGGGGATCGGATGACCCAAGCCTTTGAAGGTATTGGTGCGCGAGGGGGGACTCGAACCCCCACGNNCGCTGGAACCTAAATCCAGTGCGTCTACCAGTTCCGCCACCCGCGCGCGCCGCTATTCTACTGCGGATCCGACGAGAGGGTTAACTTTGAAGACAACGACGAAAGGCGCCCGAAGGCGCCTTTCGCGAGATGTCGGCGGTAGCCCCCGAGTGCGGACCGGCGATGCCGTTCAGGGCTTGACGGTCGTCAGGCCGACGCTGACCCAGTCCTGCATGCCGCCGCGATACCACTTGAGCTTGTGCACCGGGTAGCCGAGACCGACCAAGGTCTTGATATTCTCGGTAGACTGCCCGCACCAGATGCCGTTGCAGAAGAGGATGAGGGTCTTGGCGCTGGTGAAGTCCCAGGCGTTCTTCTCGGCGTCGAAGCGGCCGTCGAACTCGTCCGCGAGGATCTGCCGGAAGGAATCGGCTTGCTCGGGTGTTTCGAAGGTTCCGGCGGCATCCGAGCTGATCTTGTTCCAGGGGATATTCATCGCGCCCGGGATGGTCCCGCGCATCACCCAGTCGGGGGCGCGCGAGTCGACGACGAGGATGCTGTCGTCACCCTTGGACTTGCGGTTCAGATAGTCGAGCATTTCCAGCTCGCCGATGGTGCCGACGCCTGGGAGGGCGACGATCGGTTGCACGCAGAAGGGCGGGCAGCCGCGATCGGTCTTCTGGAACATCGCGGGAAGGATCGCGTCACGGTCGTGACCGCGTTGAATGGTCACGGTCTGGCCGTTGTGCATGACATCCATGCTCTCGATGTCCGCCGAGATCCGGTTGTCGGCAGCGAGCAGGGTGGCGGGCAAGGCGCTTGCGAGCACGATCAGAAGTGTTGCAGTGGTGGTCTGTTTCAGCATCGATGGTCTCCTTAATCCGATTTGAGAGGGTCGGCCGTCACGGGTCTGTGCGACCCGGTCATCCCGTCACTGCGGTTTCTTCACGTAGGTGGGGAAGGTCGCCCCTTGCTCGCGAATGGCTTGCTCGTAGCCCATTTCGCCTTGACGCCGTGCCTTCTCGGCACGAGCGATCGCACCGGCAAAATCGCCCGAATTGGCGAGCTCCTGCGCCTCTTTGATGAGCTTCCCGGTGTCGCGCCACTCGCCCCGGACCGAGCTTGCCTTCTTGCGCGCGGCCTCCGCTGCGGCGATGGCCTCTTCGGCTTGTTTCGCCGCGCCGGCATCGACGGTGCCGCCTTGCGCCTGCTCGACGGCGAAGGTGTCCTGCTTCATCGCCTTGAGGGCCAGCTCGCGGGCCTTCGTGAACTGGCGCTCGGGCATGATCGCCTCGGCCTCTTTGATCATCGAGG
The DNA here is from genome assembly GCF_002423035.1 of Thiocapsa sp. UBA6158. GTDB lineage: Bacteria > Pseudomonadota > Gammaproteobacteria > Chromatiales > Chromatiaceae > Thiocapsa. Next base: position 45,626 of record NZ_DIUM01000014.1, on the reverse strand, counting down.
CGCTCTCATCGGAAGCGACGCCGGCTGTTTGCGCAGCGGCGTGTGCGGCCTTGGCCTCTTCGATCGCCTGCTCGGCTTCGGATCTGTGGGTCGCCCATGCGCTGGTCGCGGGCAGGGCGACCAACAGGCCGCCGATGAAGATCGTTCTGATTACACTGCGAATCGACATCGTGTTGGGACTCCTCTCGTGCGCTGTGCAAGAGGGCGCGCCACGTGGGCGCGCCCGGTGCCTCTGGCGGCGTTATTGGCGTGCGTTACTTGCGTGCGCCGGGCCCATTGAGCTCCAAGCCGTTGTTCACGTAGGTCATGAAGAACTCGAGGTTGCGATACTCCTCGCCCTGAAGCGGGAAGGGTGCCGCGCGCACCTGCTCGTTGCAGCCTTTATACCGGCGATGCAGCGTGCCCATCTCGCCCCACTTGGAGCGATAGACCGGCCAGTGCGTGGTGTGGCCGAAGGCCGGGCTGAGCATCTCGGTGCGCAGCGTCGTGCCCGAGTTGCCGAAGTGGCAATGACTGCAGGAGAAGTTGAACTGACCGCGTCGTGCGAAGTAGAACTCCTTGCCCGCCTCGAAGGCCGCGACGGCGCGGGGGTCGTCGGCGGGAATCTCCACGTTCGTCACCTGGCCGCGCGATTCATACGCCATGTAAGCCGTGATGTCCGCCATCGGACCCTTCGCGTAATCGAGCGGCTTCTCGCCGTTGGCTTCGAGGCACTCGTTGATGGCGAGCGGCAAGGTGATGACCATACCGCGGTCTTTGTCCCAATAGGGGTACTTGCCGACGATGGCCGGACCATCCGGGAAGCAATCCGCGTAGGTTTTGCCGTTTGCGAACGGCGTGTTCCACATTTCCTCGCCGGCCGTGAGTGCGTTCTCGTAGGGCGGGAATTCCTCGATCGCCTCCCAGTTTTCGCGCCCGACCGGGTCCACCGAGTAGACGCCGTTGGCAAAGTCCTGCAACGGAACAGTCGGGAAGCGTTCGGTGAAATAGGCTTGGAAGACGGCCTTGTCTTCCTCGGGTGTCGAGGCGAGCGCCGGGACGCAGAGCGAGCAGGCGAGTCCGACAGCGGTGAACGACAGCAATAACTTAGACATTATTTGTTTGCCTCCGAAGGTCGCTCTTAGAGTGTCCAGATATACTCGACGACGTCGGCGAATTCCTGGTTGCTCAGGATCTCGTGCTTGCCGAACGGCGGCATGGCGGCCTCGGGCGCCTTGACGGTCGCGTCCCAGATCTGGCGGGCGAGGGCTTCCTTGCTCGGATAACGGGTCTGCATGGCGATCAAGGCCGGGCCGATGGCTCCGGGGCTTTCGGCACCGACGATCATATGACAGGCTAAACAGTTGCCTTTGCCGCGGTCTTCGGCCACGGCCTTGCCGGCCGCGGCATCTCCGTTGAGGTCCAGTTCAGGCATATCGACTGCCGCGGCGACGACGGCAAGTGTGGATAATCCAAGGCCAAGAGCGATCGCGCTCGCTCTGATCGGGCGTAGGGACAGCATGCGTGTAGCCTCCTGAGGTCTCTGCTGTAACGACGTGGGCTCGGAGTTGCTCCGGACCCTGATTTCTTGTCTGATCTCCGCGTCGTCGCGCGGTCTTTCCACGGTCGTTCGTTGACGCCGCGATCTTCTGTCGGACGAATCCTAACACGTCGAATTGAAAATGTCCGACTCCCAAGGTGCGACGCGGAACGACTCGTACAGAAGCGATAATCTGACCCGCGGAGGGCTCGGCGATGGCATTCGCGACCCTTGACCGGGCATACTAGTCGGGTTTCACCACGCCGTCGGTCCCGGTCACGGGGGGCGCACTTGCAGCTAAACGGAGGACTAAAAACCAATGTCACTATCAAGACGTGAATTCATGCGACTCATGGGAATGGCCGGTGCTGCCGGGATGTTCCCCGCGTCGGTTTTCGCCGCAAAGCGGATGCCGGCCGATCTCTACGAGGTGCCGAAGTTCGGCAACGTCACCCTCCTGCACATCACCGACACGCACGCGCAGTTGAACCCGGTCTATTTCCGCGAGCCGAACGTCAACCTCGGCATCGGTCCGGCTTTCGGGCAGGCACCGCACGTCGTGGGCGAGGCGTTTCTGAAGCACTTCGGGGTCGATCCCGGCGGCATCGAGTCACACGCATTCACCTTCCTCGATTTCGACGCCGGTGCCGAAAAATACGGCGCGGTCGGTGGCTTTGCCCATCTCAAGACCCTGGTGGAGCGCGTCCGCAGCGAGCGCGGCGACGGCAACAGCCTATTGCTCGACGGCGGCGACACCTGGCAGGGTTCGGGGACCGCCTACTGGACCCGCGGCATGGATATGGTCGGCGCCTGTAATCTGCTCGGCGTCGACGTCATGACCGGCCATTGGGAATTCACCTACCTCGACGAGGAGGTCATCAAGAATATCGGCGAGTTCAAGGGCGACTTCGTCGCTCAGAACGTCAAGGTCCGAGAAGAGGCGCTCTTCGACTACCGCTTCGCGGATTTCGCCGGCTTCGACGAGGACATGGGCTTGGCCTTCAAACCCTACACCATCAAAGAGGTCGGCGGCGTGAAGGTCGCCGTGGTCGGGCAGGCATTCCCCTACACGCCGATCGCCAACCCGCAACGCTTCATGCCGGACTGGACCTTCGGTATCGAGGACGGGCGGATGCAGGAGATCGTCGATCAGGTCCGCGAGGACGAGAAACCCGATCTGGTGGTCGTGCTGTCGCACAACGGTATGGACGTGGACCTGAAGATGGCCTCGCGCGTGACCGGGATCGACGTCATCTTCGGCGGTCATACGCACGACGGGATGCCGGCGCCGACCATCGTCGAGAACGCCTCCGGCAAGACCCTGGTGACGAACGCCGGATCCAACGGCAAGTATCTGGGCGTCATGGACATGGAGGTGAAGGACGGCAAGCTGCAGGATTTCCGCTATCGCCTGCTGCCGGTGTTTTCCAATCTGCTGGCCCCGAACGCCGAGATGGTCGAGTACATCACGGGCGTGCGTGCACCCTACAAGGCCCAACTGGAAGAAGAGCTGGCGACTGCCGAGGAAACGCTGTTTCGCCGCGGCAATTTCAACGGCACCTTCGATCAGGTCATCTGCGACGCGCTGCGCAAGGTCAACGACGCCCAGATCAGCCTCTCGCCGGGCTTCCGATGGGGTACGACCGTGCTGCCGGGCCAGAAGATCACCATGGACCATGTCATGGATCAGACCTGCATCACCTATCCCGAGACCTATCGGCGCGAGATGACCGGCGCGGAGATCAAGCTGATCCTCGAAGACGTCTGCGACAACCTCTTCAACCCGGATCCCTATGTCCAGCAGGGCGGTGACATGGTGCGGGTCGGCGGGCTGGACTATGTCTGCGATCCGACCGCCTCCATGGGCGAGCGTATCCTGGACATGGCGCTCGACGACGGCACCAAGATCGAGGCCGACAAGAACTACGTGGTTGCCGGTTGGGCGACGGTCGGCAGTCAATCGCCGGGCGAGCCGATCTGGGACACGGTCGCGACCTATCTGCGCGACATCAAGACGGTCAAGCTCGAGAAGCTCAACACGCCGAAACTCAAGAACGTAGCGGGCAATCCGGGCATCGCGGATTATCCGTTCATGTAGACCCGGAGCCGACGCTGCGCGTCGCTCGCCTCCGGCCTGCGGCGGACCGCCCATTCGGGGGTTCGTCTCGGGCCGGATCCCGTCCGGCCCCGAGGCCATCCGCGTCATCGACGGCGCTGTACCGAAGCACTCTGCGCGCCGTCGGATTTATCAATTCTTCGGATAGATAGAAAGAATACATGGATCATTGACGCAACCCCGCCGCGCCAACACAATCGCGCGCTCCCCGAGCCCGGCGATCGCCTGATCGAATCATCCCGCCGGGGACGCTGCGCCCCTGTCGGCCGAGACCTCCCGGGTGCCGTAGGTCCGGGTCTCATGTGCCGTTTTCCGATACCGATCGATGGTGTCTGATCGGCGAGCGTCGGACGATCAAAAACCACCGCCTCCTAAAGGTACCCCTATGAAGCAACACACGGTCGATGCCATCGCGGCACATCCGCGTTATCGAGAGCTGATCCGCGCGCGCAAGCGCTTCGCTTGGACCCTGACCGCCGCCATTCTGATCATTTACTACGGGTTCATCCTCGTCATCGCCTTCGAGCCGGCATGGCTGGCCATTCCGGTGGCCGAAGGCTGGACTATGACCGTCGGCATGCCGGTCGGCATCCTGATCATCTTGGGTGCCTTCATCCTGACGGGGATCTACGTTGCTCGTGCGAACGGGCAGTTCGATCGTCTCACCAAAGAGATCCAGGAGGCTTTCCAATGACACGTCTCGGAATGTGGGGCGTGTTTGTTGCCCTCTTGGTCCCCTTCGGAATCGCCGCCGCACCCGCACTGACGGGCACCGTCGTTCAGAGCAGCGTGAACGTGACGGCCATCGTGATGTTCATGATCTTCGTCGGCGCGACCCTGGGCATCACCTACTGGGCATCCAAGCGGACACGCAGCGCGAGTGACTTCTACACCGCCGGTGGCGGCATTACCGGCATGCAGAACGGCTTGGCCATCGCCGGCGACTTCATGTCGGCGGCCTCCTTCCTGGGTATCTCCGGCTTGGTCTTCGCGACCGGCTACGACGGACTGATCTATTCCATCGGCTTCCTGGTCGGCTGGCCGGTGATCATGTTCCTCATGGCCGAGCAGATCCGCAACCTGGGCAAGTTCACCTTCGCCGACGTCACCTCGTATCGCTTCGGTCAGACCGAGATCCGCACGATGGCGGCCGTCTCCTCGCTGGTCGTGGTCGCCTTCTACCTGATCGCTCAGATGGTCGGTGCGGGCAAGCTGATTCAGTTGCTGTTCGGTTTGGAGTACTGGATCGCCGTCGTGTCCGTCGGGCTCCTGATGATGACCTACGTCATCTTCGGCGGCATGACCGCGACCACTTGGGTGCAGATCATCAAGGCCGTTTTGTTGCTCTCGGGTGCGACCTTCATGGCCGGTGCCGCGCTCGCCGTGTTCAACTTCTCCCCCGAGGAGATGTTCAGACAGGCCGTGGAAATCAGCCCGGTGGGCGACGCCATCATGGGCCCGGGCTCTTTGGTCAAGGATCCGGTCAACGCCATCTCGCTGGGTCTGGCCCTCATGTTCGGTACCGCCGGTCTGCCGCATATCCTCATGCGGTTCTTCACCGTCCCGAATGCCAAAGAGGCCCGTAAATCGGTCTTCTACGCCACGGGCTTCATCGGTTACTTCTACATCTTGACCTTCATCATCGGCTTCGCAGCGATCGTGCTGCTGTCGCAGAACCCGCAGTTCTTCAAGCCCGAGGCGCTTGCGGCAGACGGCTCCGTGATCAAGGATCAGTTGATTACCGGGCTGTCGGGCGGCACCAATATGGTCGCCATCAACCTGGCCGAAGCGGTCGGCGGAAACCTCTTCCTCGGCTTCATCTCGGCGGTTGCCTTCGCGACCATCCTCGCCGTCGTCGCGGGTCTGACACTCGCCGGGGCATCGGCGATCTCCCATGACCTCTACGCCAACGTGATCGCGCGCGGTCGCAGCAACGAGACGACCGAGATCCGCGTCTCGCGCATCGCGACTCTGGCCCTTGGCGTGCTCGCGATCGCTCTGGGCATCGCATTCGAATCCCAGAACGTCGCCTTCATGGTCGGCTTGGCCTTTGCGATCGCGGCGAGCGCCAACTTCCCGGTGCTGGTGGCCTCGATCTTCTGGAGCAAGATGACGACGCGCGGTGCGATGATCGGCGGTTTCGCCGGACTCTTCAGCGCGGTCGGTCTCACGATCGTCTCCAAGGCGGTGTGGGGCGACGTGCTCGGCTTCACGGCGGTCAATGCAGAGGGCGTTGCGGTTCCGGTCGGGCTGATCCCGCTCGACAACCCGGCGATCATCTCGATCCCGATCGCCTTCTTCTGCATCTGGCTATTCTCGATCCTCGACAGCTCCGAGCGCTCCAAGATCGATCGTGCGGCCTATGCAGCCCAGCGGATCCGTTGCGAAACCGGCATCGGTGCCGAGGGTGCGGCAAGCCACTAAGCCGCGATGTGGATGGGTAGCGCACACCGCAACCCATCCACATCAAGCCTAGTGTGGTTGGAGCAAAGCGAAACCCATCCTCTCTGCGCCGCGGGGTCTTCACAAGCCGCCGGATGTCCGTTGATTTGCCGAGCGCAGATCAACGGACATCCGGCGGCTTGCGTCTCGACCCCACCTAAGGCCTACTTGGCTGCACCGAACGGCGACCTGTCGACGTCGACACCAACACGCCATCAGCCAAACGCCATGCAGCCGCTCTACTTCGATACCGCCGCAACCACTGCGGTCGATCCCGACGTCATCGAGGACATGATCGACGTCCTGCGCAACGTCCCCGGCAATCCCTCCTCGACAACTCACCCGCAAGGCCGAGATGCGGCGCAACATGTGCAGGCCGCGCGCGCGGCGATTGCCGCCGAACTCGGATGCGACGCCGACGAGGTCATCTTCACGGCCGGTGCGACCGAGGCGAACAACCTCGCGCTGCGCGGCATCGCCTTGGGATACCGTGCGCAGGGGCGCCACCTGGTCACCTCAGCGATCGAGCATAAGGCCGTGCTCGCCTGCTGTCGGGCTTTGGAGTCCGACGGCGTGGAAACCACCTACGTGAAGCCGAGCCGCGGCGGCTGGATCACGCCCGAGTCCATCGTCGCGGCCCTGCGCCCCGAGACCCTGTTGGTCTCGCTGATGCACACCAACAACGAGACCGGCGTCATGCAGCCGATCGCCGAGGTCGCCGCCGCGGTCGCGGAGGCCGGCGTCCTTTTCCATGTCGATGCGGCGCAAGGCGCGGGTAAATTCGCGATCGACCTCACGCGGATCCCGATCGACCTCCTGTCGCTCTCCGCACACAAGTTCCATGGCCCGAAAGGCGTCGGCTGTCTTCTCGTGCGCAACCGCCGGCATGTGCGACTTCGCCCCCTGATGGACGGCGGAAGCCAGGAATACGGACTGCGCCCCGGGACACTCGCGACCCATCAGATCGTTGGCCTGAGCAGCGCGCTCACCCGCGTGGCGGTACGCCGCGATCAGGATCTCCGACGCGTGATCGCACTCAAGCAGCGATTCCTGCAGCGTCTCGACGAGGATCTCCGCGTCCACGTCAACGGCGACCCGTCCCGGACATCGCCCTACATCCTCAACCTCTCCTTCGAGGGTGTGCCGAGCGACGCACTCATCAATCAACTCGCCGAAGAGATCGCGATCGGCTCCGGATCCGCCTGCTCCTCCGGCGCCGTCGAGCCCTCGCACGTCCTACGCGCGATGGAGGTCGAGGAGTGGGCGCTTTACGGAGCCGTCCGCATCAGTTTCGGCCGCGACCATACCGAGGCCGAGATCGACCAAGCCGCCGACGCCGTCCGACAAGCCATCACCCGGATTCGACTCTTGGCGGATTGACCGGCGCCCTTGGGACCGATCACCCTCCGGAATCGCTTACGAAGACACGAACAGACTGTGATCATCATTCCGCCCACACGGGAGGCTCACTGCGTCGTCAGGCCATCCTGGCCTGAGAGAATCAGGGCTGGAAGCCCTGACGACGCATGGCACGCGCGCTGCCGGCCGGGATAACGATCAAGGCCCACGAGCACAAACCGGCTCGTGGCACCGCGGAGCGGATGTCACGAGCGTCTATAGGTTTGCTGTCCCTTGGCGTCGCATCCGGGTTCGTGTATCTTCCAGTTCAAAAGGGCTCGGAGCCCACTCATGATGACACGGACCCTGCGTAGTAGACGCTTCGCAACACTGATGTTGACCTGCCTCATGAAACCCTCCCCATGAAGCTCAACCGCGCCAAGGCGACCTTCGGGCGCCACGAGACCTTCCCGCTGCGTTACGGCTGGCTGCCGAAAGGCTTCGAGGCGCTGGCGGACGATCCCGAGATCTTCTCACGGCCCGAAGACGCCATGATCCGACTCGGTGTCGGGCGCAACATGGTCAACGCCATCCACTACTGGTTGCAGGTCACCGGGTTGGTCAGCTTCGACAGCGGACGCGGCAAGGCGACACGCCTCGGCACCACCCTGCTCGGCACACGCGGCGACCCCTATCTTGAGGACGACGCGACACTCTGGATCCTCCACTGGCTGATCGCCTCCAACGCCGAGTCCGCGACCGGCTTCTTCTGGTTCTTCAACCGTTTTCCCATGCCGCGTTTTCGCGATGCCGACGCCCTGCGCGCCCTCGGCGAGTTCACCGAGCAGGAGCTGAAGGCACCGCGATCGGCGAGCACACTAAAATCCGACATCTCCACCCTGCTGCGCATGTATGCCGCGGAGGAGGGGCGCACCGACGAGCATCTCGACTCGCCCTTCGCACAGCTCGGGCTTGTCGAGAGCGACCCCGACGCCGGTTATCGCAGCCTGCGCGGTACACGCCCGGCGCTGCCGCCGGTTGCCCTGCAGTTTGCGCTCGCCCAACGCTTCGCCGCGCAGCCGCAGCAGCCGGCCCTGCCGATGCGCGTCGTCCTCTACAGCACCGAGGGCTGGGCCGCACCCGGTGCAGTGTTCCGCCTGACCGAGGACGGCCTCATGACCGGTCTCGCGCGTGTCATCGAGCAGGATCCCCGCAGCTACGAGCTGCGCGACACCGCCGGCGTGCACCAGCTTTACCGACGCGGCGAGGTCATCGACCCGATCGACATCCTCTCTCGGCACTACCGCGGGCGGGTCGCCGCATGAGGACGCCGAGATGATCGAGACCGACAAAGGCGCCGTCCGAGATATCATGGAATCAGACACCCGCATCCCACCAGCGAGACAACAACCCCCAGAAGGACCGCGACGTGACCATATTGGATCGTGTTATCCAGATCGGCACCGCCTACACGCGCTCGATCAACCTGACGCGCGATGCCGACGCGCCGGATCTGATCCGCGCCTATGTTCCGACATCGCGCGCCATCCAGGCACTGGGACGCATGGCGGATGGCCTTTCCGCAGGCACGCATCAGCGTGCCGTAGCGCTGATCGGACCCTATGGGACCGGGAAATCGGTGTTCGGCCTTTTCGCCGCCGCCGTCTTGTCGGAACCCGCAGCCGAGCAGCATTCCGCTGCGATGGGCGTGCTCGAGACCGCCGATCCCAAACTCGCTGCTCGTTTTCGCACCGCCCGACCGAACGGACGCGGTTTCCTGCGGGTCGCCATTAACGGCATCCCGGACTCGCTCGTTCGACAGTTGATGCTCGGCCTCGCGCTTGCCGTCGAACAGGCCGGCCTGCCCGCCGCCTTGATCGACGACGCCCTCGCCGCGGCCCAGCCCGGCACGCCGATGGACCATGTCCTGCACCTGATCGGACGCGTGCAGCGCGCATGGGCGCATGCCGGCGGAACAGGCGTCTTGATCGAGATCGACGAGCTCGGCAAATTTCTCGAATACGAGTCCTATCACCCGCAGCATCGCGAGATCCATCTGCTGCAATTGCTCGCCGAGCACGCACAAGCCGCAAGCGTTGCCCCGCTGTATTTGCTCGTCATGCTGCATCAGGCGTTCGAATACTACAGCCAGCGGCTCGGCAAGCAGTTGCGCGACGAATGGCAAAAGGTTCAGGGCCGTTTCGAGTCCATCGCCTTCATCGAGCCGGCGGAGCAATCGCTGCACATCGTCGGCGCCGCCTTCGAGCGCACCGCGCCCCTGCCGCAGAGCCTGTGTGCACAGCTCGACCGGATCACGGATGCACTCGAACGGCACGGTGCGCTCCCCGTCGGTCTGGACACCACGCAGGCCCGCGCACTCTTCGAGCGCTGCTACCCGCTGCATCCCATCACGCTCCTCATCCTCCCGACACTCTGTCAGAAGGTCGCGCAGAACGAGCGGACGCTCTTCTCCTATCTCGGCAGCGCCGAGCCGTTCGGCCTGCGCGAGCGCCTCGGGCGCTTACGCATGGGCGATTGGATCGGCCCCTGGGAGCTCTACGACTATTTCATCCTCAACCAATCCGGCAGCGTCTCCGACCCCTTGACCTATCACCGTTGGGTCGAGGTCATCACCGCGCTGGAGCGCTTTGACAGCGCCCCGGACGACCCCGCCGTGGATCTACTCAAGACCATCGGCCTGCTCAATCTCATCGGCGCGCAGCGCGGGCTCAAGGCCAGCGAGCCGCTGTTGCGTCTGCTGTTCGACGAGACCACACCCGATCTGCTGCGACGTCTTCAAGCCGTTTCCACCATCCATTTCCGCAGCTACAGCCAAGAGTGGCGCGTCTGGCAAGGCAGCGATTTCGATCTCGCCGCCGCCCTGCGCGAGGCCACCGCCGAGCAGGCGCAGCTTTCGCTGGTCGACACCCTGAACGCGATTGCCCCGCTGCGTCCGGTTGTCGCGCGGCGGGCCACCATCGAAAGCGGCACGGTGCGCGCCTTTACGCCGCGCTTTACCGCCGCGGACCGTTGGCCGCCGAAATCCATCGACACCGATCCGGCCGCCCTGGACGCGCTCGACCTCTGGCTTTACCTCGCCGAGGCACAAGAGCAGCCGACCCTCGAGGGCGCGCCCTTCAGAAGCGTCGTTGCGGTGTGCCACTTCACCGAGCGCCTGCATGAGTCGGTCGCGCAATGGATGGCCTTGCAGGATCTGCCGACGCGTCATGCGGCGCTCCACCACGACCCTGTCGCGCAGCGCGAGCACCGCGCCTGGCTCAACAACGCCGAGCTTGAGACCCTGCAGCTCATCCGCGCGCTGCTCGACGAACCCGAGGCGCTGCGCTGGTATTGGAAGGGTAGGGAACGTCCGGCCCAAGAGCGTCCGGTGAAAGACCGTCGCGATCTCCAAATGCAGCTCTCGGCCTGGGTGCAGGACATCTGCTACCCGAAGTCGCCGCGCCTGCGCAACGAGCTCATCAACCGCGATCGTACCTCGCCGAGCGCCAATCTCGGCCGCAAGCGCCTGATCCTCGCCATGCTCGAAGCGCCCGACCGACCCGATCTCGGCATCGAGAAGACACCGGCAGAGAAGAGCCTTTATCTTTCGCTGCTCAAGCAAAGCGGTCTGCATCGTCGCGTCGACAGCGAGACGGTTTACGCACTCCATGTCCCATCGGACCCGGATCCCTGTCGTCTAAAACCCCTTTGGGAAGAAATCGACAAGATCCTCGGGGCGGCCGGCGACCGTCAGGTCGGTTTGCCCGAGATCTATGCCCGACTGCAGCGTCCGCCTTTTGGTGCCAAGCTCGGCCCTCTGCCCGTCTTGATCATTGCCTATCTGCTGGCGAACCGCCGCGAGGTCGCCTTCTACCAGGAAGGCGCCTTCTGCGAAGCGCTGACCGTCGAGCAAGCCGAGCTGCTGTGTCGACGCCCCGAGCTCTTTGCCCTGGAACGCTTCGACCTCGGCGGACTGCGCGGCGAGATCTTCGATCGCTACATCAAAGACATTGTCGGACGTGTTCGCGAGGACGCAACACTGCTCGATATCGTGCGCCCGCTGGTGCGCTTCATCTCCGGCTTGCCCGAATACACCCAGCGCTGCAAGACTCTAAGCCCCGAGGCGGCGCAGGTGCGCGACGCCTTTCAGGGTGCACGCAGCCCCGGCGCCTTACTGTTCGATGCACTCCCGCGTGCCTGCGGCATCGCCATCGGCGACTTTGCGACGGCCGATCCGGCACGGGTCGAGCCATTCATCGCGCGATTGCGTGATGTCTTTAAAGAACTGAACGAGGCCTATCCGACCCTGCTCGAACACTGGCAGGCCGAGCTGGCTCGGGTGCTGATCGCTGCGCCGGTGACGGATCTCGCAGCCCTGCGCGCCGCCGTGACCGAGCGCTATCAGGGGCTGGATCGCCTCACCCCCGACCGCATGGGCCTCGGTGCCCTGATCCGCCGTCTCTGCGATACCGTACACGACTCCGACCAGGCGTGGCTCGAATCCGTTGCAACCCTGCTCGGCAAGATGCCCCCGACCAAGTGGCACGAGGAAACCCGTCGACTCGCCGAGTTGCGTCTGCGCGATCTCGGCAACCAGTTACAGGATCTCGAACGACTCCGACTCGGCAAGGTCAACAACCACGATCCCGATGCCGACGGACGCAACGGCGATCCCCTGCTGATGAAGAGCGTCGACAGCCGGCATGGCGAGATCAGCCGCGTCATCCATCTCTCGGATGCACAGCGAAAATCCGCCACCGCCCGTGCCGAACGCATCGCCGCGACACTTGCCGACGTCCCCGAAAGCGATCGACTCGCCGTCCTCGCCATGCTCTGGGAGCGATTCGCCCGGACCGAACCAACAGGAGAAGCCACCCATGAATGACGAGAAACCCGCCAAGCCGGTCCGCCATCTTCTCGGTCTCTCCGGCGGCAAGGACAGCTCCGCCCTCGCCATCTATCTGCGCGATCGCATTCCCGAGATGGAATACTTCTTTGCGGATACCGGGGCGGAGCTTCCAGAGACCTTGGAGTATATCGATCTGTTGGAGGATTATTTGGGGAAGCCGATTGCCAAGCTGAATGCGCGACGCGATTTTGACTATTATCTCAAGCTCCACAACAACTATTTACCCTCGCCGCGACAGCGCTGGTGCACGATCAACCTGAAGCTGCTTCCTTTTGAAAACTATGTCGGAGACGACGATGTCATCTCCTATATCGCCATTCGTGCCGACGAGCCCGCGCGCGCTGGATACCTTTCGACCAAGCCAAATATCAAGACATGCTTCCCCTTCAAGGAAGATGGGCTGAACAAGGAAGACATCACTCAAATCTTGGAGGAATCCGGCCTGGGCCTTCCGAAATACTACAGTTGGCGAAGCCGATCCGGATGTTACTTCTGTTTTTTTCAACGTCATGAAGAGTGGGTAGGGCTTCAAAAGAATCATCCCGAGCTTTACGAGCGCGCGAAAGAATACGAAAAAAGCGAAGTCGAGTCAGGGAAAATCTACACCTGGAACCAAGCCGGTACATTGGACGAAATCGTCAGCCGCGCTCAGCTCGCACCTGAAAAGAAAAAGAGTCCAGCGCGTCCGAAGAAACTGATCGATCAGTTGTCGGATTCAGATGATGACCCTGATGATGCGTGTCTGATCTGCACTTTGTAGTGATGAATCGTATCCAAGAGTTATTCAGCAAGGTCCGTGTCCAGGTCGGGCGCGGCGGCGCACCCCATTTGCACAAGCCGCTGCTCCTATTGCTGGCACTTGGTCGATGCTGGAATGGCGAGGAACGAATGGAGCGCTTCAGTGTATACGATCGCGACCTCAGTTCTTTGTTCGCTCGATTTTACCCATATGCGCTTGAGCATTCAAATACCCATTACCCATTCGGCCGATTGGAGGGCGATGGTCTATGGGAGATCGAAGATAGCGCAAGTCTCAAGAGAACGAGCGTTGGCCATTTGTGGAAGTCACAACTATTCCAGCGCGATATACATGGTGGATTCACGGCTGACGTCTTCGCTGCGTTGACGCAGGATCGATCGTTCGCCTTTCGGATTGCAACAGACCTGATATCGCGTTTTTTTGACGTCTCTCAACATGCTAGCCTTTTCGCAGCCGTCGGCTTGCCGACTTCGTGGGAAATGACTTGTGACTCCGAGACTTTCCGGGTCGGCGATTCCGAAAGCGAGGGGAAAGAGCAGAATCGAAAACCAAACCTCGCCTCATTGTCCATAAGGGCGCCGCGCGAGACTCAAGGAGCAGCGCACATGCATCAAAACGGACTCATTTCGTACCTTAATTCATTACATAATGTCGGTGCTTCCGGGGCGAATGCGCTGGCCGAATCTCAGGCGCTCAACGAGTATTTCTTCGAGATTTATGAGCCCTTCGAGATCGTCGATGCAATTTGCGACGTCTTGACCGCAGGCACGGATCACGTTGTCGTGCTCACGGGACATGCAGGCGACGGCAAGTCTACCGTCGCGCTAGATGTCTTCAAAAGATTGTCGGGGCTTTCTCCAGTAGCGCCGCTGACAGCCGCCCTAAAGGAAGTTGAAGCTGTTGCAGATCCGGCAAACGGCGGTCGGTTGATCCATGTCCTGAAAGACATGAGCGAACTGAGTGCTGCCGTGCGTTTGCAGAAGCTCGAAATGAGCTTTGGCGAGCCCGGATCATGGCTGATCGTCAGCAATACCGGTCCTTTACTCAATACTTTACGAGAGTTCTCGGAGCGAAGGCAGGCGTTGCCGGACATCGAGAGCAGGATCCTTGCCTATCTCAACCGGCCCTACGTTAAGGACGATATCGAGTCGCACATTCTGAGGATGTTCCCGAAGGATCTGTTGATTCTGAATATGGCTCGCTTGGACAATGTGTCACTAGGAGCCCGTGTCCTAACTCGAATGATCAATCACACCGGCTGGGCGAAGTGCAACGCGTGCGAGGCCCAGTCGGCGTGTCCTTTGCTTCTGAACCAGCGTGCGCTGAAAGCGACCGAAGGGGGCGCCGAAGAACGCGTTCGGTGGATCTATCAACGGCTCAACGCGTACGAGCAGCGGCTGACATTGCGGCAGATGATCGCGCAGCTCGCGTTTGCGATGACAGGCGGGATGACCTGCAAGGAAGCGAAGAACCTGGTTCTGGAATCGCCTTCGGAAGGCATCGATAAGGGCACCGGCGGGTTGGAAGGGATTCTGTTCAGCGAAGGATTCTTCGGATACCGAAACGGCAAACCTGTTCAAGAAGCCGGCGGTCTTACGGCTGTTCAGTTGCTTCGACGCCAAGTTTTCGGCGGCCCGATTGCTGTTGATTTCGAACGAGAATTGCTTTCATCGAACGGTAATGGTTGGGCGACCCTTCCCGAGTGGTTGAAGCCTCTGAGTGGACGCTGGCGGCTGCGGGGTCAGGAATCCCCGGGGGTTCAATGGCGATTTGCGCAAAGACGCATGCTCTATATTTTCGGTCAACCGATCCCGAGCGGGAAGGCGGCAGCCGAGACATTCTGGGCGACATTCCTGCAGTCACCTCGACTCCGCGATTTTGATCTGTGGTCGTCTCAGCAAGAGCTGATCATCAGCTACGGAGAACGCAGCCGACTTTGCCGCGCTTGCTTGAGGGTACTTCTGGAGATCTTCTCGGGCTTCAGCGCCGGGCAGTTCCGTCATGATCAAGAACGCCTATACCTGACGTTACGCCGACCTGATCGCGCCGTCATCCAGCCAACGCAGTTTGTGATGGCGACGCTTTCGTTTCAGGACTTCGACCTTGCCTACGATGTATCCCGCCGCCTTCCTCTTCTCCAGTTTCGCAATGGTGTTGTCAAGCTGCCCTTGACTTTACCTCTGCTCGATTTCATCGAGAACCGTGTTTCCGGTGATCTGGGGAGTGAGCTCGCTCGGATTCATTTAGCGCAGTTGGAGTGGTTCCGCGCCGAACTACTCAGGGTGCTCGGCGACAGCTCTGATTCGTTTCGGATACAATTGCTTCGCGCCGGAATCGATGGGCAGGTTCATGCGCATCGATATCTTCTGGACAACAACCGGCAGGTATTGGAGGTCGATCAATGATGACGACATCGCCGACAACAGACGCGATCAATGAGTATGTTCGGCCTTTTCCCAAGAACGCCAACATCAACGGTTCAAGTGCCGATAAGACAAACTCGGCAATTCGACTATACGGAAGGAGGTTCTACAAAGATCAAACGCCTGTAGAATATCTTGCGGAGTTCTTGTTGGTATTTGCTTCGCCAAAGCTCAAGGATGGTGCGGGTGACTACTGTTTCGAAATTCTAGCCGAGCAAGGTGGTTCCTACGGTTATTGGCCGATGGATCGCATCGCGTTGAAGTTATTTGCATTTTTTCCGACATCCAAACTTGAAACAAGGCATCCGGTACATCGCGAAGCCTATTTTACGGCTATTCAAAATCTTCGAGATGCAGTTGAAGGCAGCTCGGATCAAAAGGAGGAAACTATCCGATTGATTCAGAGTTTGCTCGGCGGGTTCGTCGGCGTCGCAAAGAACCGGACCTGGGTAACCTATAGCTTTTTGCCCGCATCGAAAGCACTACTCGGACGCGAGCTTGATTGGCTTCAGTCAGATGCGAAAAAGGATGCTGAATTAACTGATTGGGAAGATGCAAAGAAACACTTTGCAACGGATCGCCATAATTTTATGGCGAGAGGTGGCGAGTTGTTGTTTTTGCAGCTCGCAAACCTGTTCTCCGATCCGGCTGCCCCGGAGTTGTTGAAGTTGATGCAACGGGTCGAGTATCGACATATTGGCGACTTCAGTATCAGCGAACGGAAGAAGCGTGTTCAACTCGGTCTCCGTGCGATTCTCGAGGACGCAATCCGGCCCCTGAATGACTTGGTTTCGATGATCGAGGCACGGCTTTCATCTCTGACTCTTAAGGAAGATGGCAAGGTTGCATCCCTTGGTTGGGCACCATTGGTGAGTCGCACCGAGGCCCTTCTGTTTGCCGTTGAAATTGACAACATCTGTGCCCTCAGTCTGAGTTCTCTCGAAAAGCTCGATCTGCTTCAGACACTGTGTTGCGTTCAGGTTCTGAGAAGTCTTTGCTTTCAAGCGAGACGGGTTGATCAAGGTGAGGGTGACACTTTTGGATTTTGTGGCAACTATACCTGGGTTGCGAGCGATCCGGAGGGATCTTCCGGATCCCCGATTAGACAGATGTCTCAGGCGTCTGTCACTAAAATTGAAGCTTTGCTCTACAGGGTTTTAAGGAACAAGCAGCTTGGAGGGAAAGGCGGGAGTATCACCGAAGCTGATAAGCACGGGTTTCAAATATTTCGGAAGATCGCAAAAGAAATCGGTCTGATGATACCGATTAAAGGTCCTGGTCAGCGATTTTCACTGAATCCACGTTTGGTTCGGTTTCTTGTTGCAGCTCTTGTGCGCCCCGGAGAACATCTACCGCTCGACAAGTTTTATGAGCGTGTATTTGCACACTACGGCATCGTGCTCGGTGGTCATCCTTTGGCAGAAGCTCTCAAATGGTCCGGCGCTGTCGGTCATCAAAAAAGTTATGGGGTCGACGTCAGTACCGGGTGGGTCGAGGAAACGCTGCAACAAGGGGGCTTCCTCATTGAGCTTTCCGACGCTGTTTCAATTGTCCATAATCCTGACGGAATCCGCGAGGCCAGAGGATGAATCTCTTCGTTGACAGTCTGGCGGAGTATCTATGGGTCGAGTGGGATCGAGTACTATCCGAATCCGATGGGCCGAGAGAAGCAAGATTCATCATTCAAAGTCTTGCTCCTGTCAATACATTCGACCTCTTCGCCGCACTTGAGAAACATCGCGTTCAGTGGTCTCAGCACGCACGGATCGAGTGCCATTTCAAGGTCGCAGCCGGCCTCTGGAATGATTGGCGTCGGGAGTACAGTCAAAGCGTGCTGGATCAGGAGATGGCCGCACATGGCGCACCGGGCGCGACTGAAGAGCACGGTTGGATCGATTTGGAAGATCGTCTGACCTGGTACCGGAATCGGACTCGCAGCTCTGATACAGCGGGTTTAGTCGTCGTGTTGCTCGGTCTCAACCATGCATCGGATCAAGGTGGGTTGGCCAACTTCCACGTCGTTGACGAGCGTCGCTTATGGCAGCGCATGGAAGCCGGCTTCGCGTCCTGGATCGAGCGCATCAATAGCCATTACGGACTTTCGGCGAGTCAGACGGAGATCGACCGCTTCGATTCCATTTTGCAAGACTTGTTTCAGACACGGCCACGGCAACTAGAACGCCTATCCGGCTTCCTTCAAAACGAGGTCATCGGCGACGGCCAAGACCTTTATGCGCTCTCCGATGTCGTCGAGCGTTTCTATGCGAAATTACCCTTCTGGGAAATCCCACCGTTTTTCGACGTGAAGTCGGATCGCAAGAACGCCGGGCTGCTGAAGGATGCTGCGACCTTTATTTCGCATCAGCGGTTCAAAACAGCCGCGGAGCAGAAGAAGGCTTGGAAGAAGATCCAGGAGGCTCTCGACGAGGATCGGCTTGAGCTGCCGACGACGCTGGACGGTCTATCGCTTTACGACAGCCCGAAGGCGTTTTCCGAGACTCTGTGCGCCTTCATCCACGAGGCGGATGCCAAGGCGCGGGAACGGTTGCTGCAAACCGACATCGGCCCCGTGCTGCGGATGCTGAAGACGAAGACTAAGGAGGGGACGGGCAGTACACCCAAGAAACCGGTCAATCTCAACGGCCAAAGTCTCGATGCCTTCCTGCAGGCGGTCTGGCTGACCCTGCTGGAGTTTCAGAAACGTCGGGGCAGCAGCGCATTGGCCGAGACGCTCGCCTCGGTGCGGATCGAGCTGGTGGCCTTTCGGCATGATCTGCAGGCGGACGAGGACGCCGGTCTCGGGAGCGAGATCTTGGCGAAGGAGCTTTTGCAGGGCTGTCTCGGCGGCATCGTCGAGGTGCTGGAGCGGGTCGAGTGGCGCTTACCGATCGATGGAGATCAGCTCGGGGCGGCGCGCGAGGATTGGGGGCGGGTGATCCCGATCTGCATGGAGCTTGACCTGGACGGCATCAGCTACGGGGCTAACCGTGGCCGGCCGCATCTGCACTTTAAGGTGATCTTGGAGACCGAGGAGGGGGAGGGCGATATGGCGCGGCCCTTCCACTGGTCCATCGGGCCGACCCAGCCGGAACGGGTGCGGCGCCTCTGCGCGAAGACCGTGCTGGAGCGTTGGGACGAAGCGCCGAATCCGCATCGCATCCTGCCGGCGTTTTGCATCCCCTCGGTGGTGATGACGGCGCTCTACTACGCCGCCGACGAGGACGAGGCGAATCGTCTGGTGAGCCAGGCGCTCAACGAGCTGAGCCTGGTCGATCTCCTCGAAGGGGTTTCTCGAAATCGCGTTGATCCGTCGCTGTGGCAGGCCGTGCTGACCCTCTCCGGTGCCTATCGCGACTGGCTGAAACGCTACCTGGAGCAGGGCTACTACCAGGCTATTTCGCATGATTTTTTGCCTGTCATGCAGTCGTACCTTGCGCTGGCCGAGCAGGTGCTCGATCCGTCGCTGAGCGGCAGCAGCGAGCTGCTGCGACGTTTCTACAAAGCCTTCCTGCTGGTCGACGAGGAGATGGTCCCGAATGATGGCTTTCTGCGCTCGGCCATCGTCTGGGGGATCAGCCCGTCGGTGCTGGAGCTGACCTTCGCACGCCAACGCTTTCTGTGCGACGGCTTTCCGGAAGCGGCGGCCGAGCTGGCGCTCGGTCACGACGGCAAGTCCGCCTTCAACCAATTGCTGAAGCTGGCCGAGATTCATCGGCCGCTGGCCGGTCTGGTGGTGGATCAGACCGGACGACTTTCGGCGGAGATCAAATCGTTCGGCCTGCTGCATCATCTCGGGCCGGAGCGCGACGGCGAGAAGAGCCTGGCGGTGCAGACCCTGCTGCGCGAGGAGGAGAGCGACGACGACGATGATGTCTCCGAGATCACCCGCCCAACCGAGGAAAGCGAGGTGGTGGTGCGGGTGCTGGAGGATTATCGCCAGCTTTATCCGTTCGCCGAGGACGGGATGCGCATCCTGGCCCTGCATGTCGAGGAGCTGGGCACCATCCTCTCCGGGGTGGATCGCTTCCTGCGCGCCTATCTGAAGAGCACTCCGCGCGATTGGCCGGCCTTTCACTGCGAGGTGATGGTCTATTCGACCTCGTCCTCGCCGATGGCGATGGAGAGTCGGCTTTCGGCCTGGCGCCATCAGCTCGCCGAGGCGCACCGCGAGAGCGGGCGGCCCCTGGTGTTGTCGGTCGGTCATCGGTTCGCGCCGGATCGGGGGCGGATGGTCGACCTGCTGACGCAGGAGCGTCGGCTCTACGACATCGCCTTCCTGTTTCATTTTCTCGAAGGCGACCTGACCGGCAAGGCCGAGCCGGCGTTGCCGTTCCAGTTCGATTTCAACGCCAGCAATATCGGGCAGTTTCCGATCTGCGAATATCCCCGTCCTATCCAGGCCGGCGACCCCTGGCGTCGGCAGAGCCTGCTGAGCAATCGGCGCCTGCAGATCCAGACACGCCATGCGGATCTCTCGGCGCGTCTGCGCCATGATCTGAATCCGCACAAGGATCATCTGATCTTCGGGCAGATCGACTACTCACCATGGCGGGATGTCGTGGAGGCGCTGCATGCCAAGGCGCAATGGGTCGCCTGCATCGATCCCTTCGTGGACAAGCGCCTTCTGCGCACCGGAGAGGGGGACGAGCGGCGCAAGATCGTCGGCTTTACCTCCGGGCTGGGCGACTACGGCGAGCTGAATCTCTCGATCTCCACACAGCAGGACACCTTGGCGCAGCTCGCCGGTCTGGTGCGGGGTCAGTTGGCCGGCCTGATGCCCTATCAGAACACGGCCGCGCTGGACGGCATGGCGGCGAAGGTGGTGAACGAGGCCGAGGAGGTGATCGGTCTCTCGGCGCTGCGCGCGGTGGTGGGCGACAGCGAGCGTGTGCGCGAGGTGGTCGGCTTCGCCGCGATCCGGCGCGCCCTGGCGGTGCCGGACGCGGCCATGTCGCAACTGCTGCCGGTCGATTCGCTGCTGCACTGGTTTGCGGGGAGCGATGTCACCCACCGTCCGGATCTGTTGCAGTTGTCCCTGATCCCGCGCGAGAACGATCTGCCGTTGCTGCATGCGGTGGTGATCGAGTGCAAGTTCGCGCAACAGAACCCCGCGCATCTGATCAAGGCGAGCGACCAGGTCCAGGAGGGGCTCGCGCACCTGATGCCGCTGCTGGCGCCCAATCGCAATGATCTGAGGCGGGTGAGCTTCGATCGGCGCTACTGGTGGGCGCAACTGCAACGCGCGGTCACCTCGCGGGCGGTCGTGCAACTCTCGGAGATCGAATGGCGCAAGCTCGATCGAGCCTTGGAGAACCTGGCCGAGGGCTATTACGAGATGTCCTGGCAGGGCGCCATTTTCACCTTCTGGACCAACGAAGCCGGTCCGCAGCCCGTGCTGACCCCGATGGCGCTGCAGTCGGGCGTGGTTGCGGCGCCGTTCACCGTACCGAACGATTTCGCGCTCTGGCATGTGGCGCTCGGCCACGAGGGCCTGACTGCACTGTTCGCGGAGGACGCACCGCAGGGCTCGGTGGCCTTGGGCGAGCAGAGGATTGCCATTCGCTCGACGGTCAGGCGCGCAGATGAAGAGACGGAGCCGGTCGGGGTCCGGTCTGATGCGGCGAAGGTCGAGGCTGCGGATCGGACGTCCTTCGAGCGCGCAGGGGTCTCGGTAGCGTCGCCCGCAGCAGAAGCCGCGGATACGTCCGTGACCGAGACGCCGATTCGGGTGGTGCGGCGGAGTGTGATTCCGCCGGTCTCGCGCGACGAGGACACGGGGGTTGCTGCGTCGGGCGAGAAGGCCGACGACGCACCGATCATCACGCCCGATGGATCCGATGCTGCGGAAGTGGTTCCCGATGCCTCGAGTGGTGTCGTTCGGCGGATCATGCGCTGGCCGCTGTTCGGGCGGAAGACCGGTGAAGGGGAGACTGAACCCGCGCTGACGACTAATCCCGGGAACCCGAAGGAGTCGGGGAAGGGGCATGTGGTCCGGCGCATGGAGCCCTTGAAACCCAGAGTGAAGGTGCCGCCGGTCGACCCGGTGCGATACGGCCGCGAGGCAACGGTGCCCGTCCAGGGCACGTCGAACGACGGGGGCTGGGATCCCGAGCGGATGGTGGCCACCCCGCCAGGTGAGGGATCACCGGCGCCGGCCGGGCCGGCCGTGATGTCGAATCAGGCGACATCGACGGTTACGGTCAAGGTCGATCCAATCCTCAAGAGCCCACCGCCTGCGGCCGACCCGGTTCCGGAGAAGATCCTGATCGGCACCCGGAGCAACGGTGAGCCGGTCTATTGGCATTACGGGGATAAGCGCCTTCAGAACCGTCACCTGCTGGCCTTCGGCGCCTCCGGATCGGGCAAGACATACGGCATTCAGTGCCTGCTCGCCGAGATGGCCGCCCAGGGATTGCGCTCGCTCATCGTCGATTACACCGACGGTTTCCTGCCGAATCAGGTCGAAGAGCGCTTTACGGCGATCGCCAAGCCGCTTAACCATTTCGTCTTCACCGAGAAGCTGCCGCTGAACCCCTTTCGACGTCAACGCCAGGTCATCGACCCTGCGTTACCGGCCGTCGACGAGAAGCCCTATGACGTCGCCACGCGGGTTTCGAGCATCTTCACCTCGGTCTTCGAGACCATGGGCGATCAACAACAGTCCGCGCTGGTGCGCGTCATCGACGCCGGCATCACCGGCTCCAGCACCTTCTCGTTGCCCAAGCTCTTGGACGGACTGCGCGGCGATGGTCAATACGGCGAGAGTCTGGCCAATAAGCTGGAACCCTTGATCAAATCCGAGCCGTTCCGCGAGGGTGCAGACTCGGCCTGGGCCGAGATGCTCGCCTCGCCCGACGCCTGGGTCCATGTGCTTCAACTCAAAGGGCTGGCCCGCGATATCCAACGACTCGTCACCGAGTTCACACTCTGGGATCTCTACGACTACGCGACCAGCACCGGGAGTCAGTATCGACCTATTCCTGTGGTGCTCGACGAGATCCAGAACCTCGATCACCGCAGCGATTCACCCATCGACAAAATGCTGCGCGAGGGCCGAAAATTCGGCCTCTCCCTGATTCTCGCCACGCAGACCACGAGCCAATTCAACCAAGAGCAACGCGATCGCCTCTTCCAGGCCGGCCATAAGCTCTTCTTCAAGCCCGCCGACACCGAGATCGACCGTTTCGCCGTTCTACTGAGTCAAGCCACCGGCGATTCCAAAGCCGAATGGAGCCAACGCCTCGCCAAGCTGACCAAAGGTCAATGTTGGTCGCTGGGCGGGGTGCTGACCTCAAGCGGTGGGCTTCAAACGAAGCCCCTGTTGGTGAATGTGACGGCGCTGGAGGAGCGGGCGTTTGCGAAAGGTGCCTGAGGCGATGCAAACGAACCCTACACGGATGAAGCTTCCGCAAGCGGCCATGTCATGAGCGATCCGGCCCTGAGTAGCTACAAGCATGCCGTCGTGGCTGATTACGACTCCCCGTGGAAGACGGTCCTGGAACGCTATTTTCCGGATTTTCTGGCCTTCTTCTTCCCCGACGCCCATGCCGGTATCGACTGGACGCACGGTTACAGCCTGCTCGACAAGGAACTGCAAAAAGTGGTGCGCGATGCCAAGCTCGGTCGTTGCTGGGCCGATTCGCTGATCCGTGTCACCAGTCTGGAGGGAGAAGAGGACTGGCTTCTCGTGCATGTCGAAGTCCAGGGGCGCAACCAAGCGGATTTCGCTCAACGCATGTTTGTCTACAATTACCGGCTCTACGATCGTTATGCCAAGCCGGTGGTGAGTCTGGCGGTGCTGGGCGAACCGAGTCGAAGCAACCACGGCGAGTTTGGCTATGCGCGTTGGGGTTGCCGCATGAGTCTGCGGTTTCCCTTGGTCAGCTTAGCCGCCTATCGGACACGCCGAACGGAGCTCGAGATCGACTGGGTCCTGACGCTGCCCGAGGGACTGGAGCAGCAGTTGTGGTCCGAAGTCCAGCAATTCGACGAGGAAAAGCACATGCATTACTTGAGCAGCATCGAGCGGATGGCACAGCAAAAAGGCATCGAGCAAGGTATCGAGCAAGGCACCGAACAGGGCATCAAGCAGGGCATCGGCGAAGGCCAAGCCAAGCTGCTGCATGTCTTAGTCCAGCAACGTTTCGGCCAGGTACCGCCCGAGATCGAAGCGCTGATCCGCAGCGCGCGCCCTGATCAGTTGGAACAATGGGCGCTGCTGATTCTGGACGCGCAATGTTTGGAGGATGTGTTCGGGTTGACGGGAGAACATTGAGTTCTGTCCTGAGTCGGCCTTGTTCGTAACTCCAGTCACCACGGCGCGAGAAGTGCGTCGTCAGGCCATCTTGGCCTGACATGATCAGGGCTGGAAGCCCTGACGACGCATGGGGTGCGCGCTGCTGGTCGGGATAACGATCAAGGCCGCCTTGTTCACAAGATCCAGAGCAGAACGCTCTGCGCGGAGGTTTTGATTGATCAGTTTCGCAGCACGGAAGAAGACGGTGGACGCCTTATCGCGCGCGCTCAAGCCGCTGTCGTCCGAGCAGGCACTGCCGGTCGGAGATCTCGCCGATGCATTCGAGGAGGCAATCAAGGCATGTGCTCATCTCGATCTCGTGTCCCTGGCGAAAGATCTGAAAGAAGAGGCGGAAGGCGTCCGGCTTCGTCTCGAGAAGGCATTGGCGTCGCGGCGCGAGGACCTATTGAAGGCCGCACGGGAACATGAGTTTCCGCACAAGCGCTTTTCTGACTACGATCATGTCGGCCCCTTCAAGATCTCCTACAAGGGGCGGTTGGTCCTATTGGCGCTGGGAAGCGAACGGTTCGAGACTCTGAGCGAGGCGAATGGGGCAGCGCTCTTCGAGCTGATTCGAGAACAGGCGAACGGACTTGAATGCGATGTCATGCCGCGCGAGGTCTTTTTCCAGACGTTGAAGGATGCGCTGCGATTGGCGAAGACGATGGGGCATGCTGAAGACGGGCGCGTTGCCGTCCGAGCCCTCTATCCTTTCGTTGTTCTCGCCCGACAGGCTCGCTCCGAAGCCTTCTTGAATAAGCCGGAGGGTCGGACGTTCAAGGACTATCCGCTGACTCAGTTCCTGTATGAGCTGGCTCGCTTCGGTCGCGACGGATGGCGCTGCGGTGATGAGCTGCTGCGCACGCAAACCCCGAATATGGCGACGATCAGTCAAGGCAAGACCCTGATGCTGCCGAATCTCGATGCGCAAGACGGGACGAATCATCGCATCGCCGTTCTCTGGATCGAGAAGCGCGAAGGCTAATGGAGCCGATCGAGATTTTGGCCCATCTCGCGAGCGTCGGGACGCCACCGGACGCCCCGTCGGCTTTCGATTTGGCCGTGGGCTTGGATGGATACACCGATCACCTGAGCCGCGAAACACTGCCGTTTTTGGCCGGCGGCGGATGCGAGCTGCAGTTTATTTACGGCCAGTATGGCCGAGGGAAAACCCATTTTCTGCAGACGATCGGCGAAGTTGCGCGTCGCAGCGGCTATGTGACCGCGTATGTGGATTGCCGCATGGGGCAGTCGCCGTTCAAGTCCATGCAGGACACCTATCGGATGATCGCCGACGCCATGATCGCGCCCGCGACGAACGGTGATCCTGTGCGCGCGAAGGGCCTAAGCGGCGTGATCAGGCAAGGTCTGATGCAGAGTGATGACGTCGAAGACCGGTTGCATGCCGTGCGCACGCATCCCGGTCTGAGCCCGGACTATCGCAATCTCGTCTACGCCTTCGCGCGGACCGAAACCTCGGCGGGGGCCTTTTCGCCTCTCGGCGAGGCCCTGGCTTCGCTGCTGCGCGCCGATTCGGGTTACGCAGTTCGACTGGGGGCGCTCTATCGGGATCATCCACATCTTCCGAAGCCGATCGGCAAGCTCGGACGACGTAACGCTGCGGTCTGGCTACGATCGCTCTTGTCGCTGCCGTGGGCGCTCGGCTATCCCGGATTGGTGTTGTTGTTCGACGAGACCGAGCGGGGACATTCCTTCGGTTCGCGCTTCTCGATTGTTCAACAGGGACATCTCGCAAACCTGAGAAACTTCGTCGACCACATGGCCGTCGGCGCTTTCCGGGGCGTCTCGATCCATTACGCTGTCGTTGAGGATTTTATCGAGTTGGCGCGCGAACGCTTGGAGGCATTGAGTCAACGCATCGAGCGGGTGCACGTCGATCTCCGGAATGCCGACGGTGCGCCGCTCGGCAATCCGCGAGCCGTCTGGGTCAGCCTGGACGAGCTGACCGAACCATCTCCGCAGGAAACGGATTTCTTCCTGCAGCTCGGCTCGGGGATCATCGAGATCGGTCGTCAAGCCGGAATGCCCGTTGAACGGATTCCGAGCCTGCAGGAGCAGTTCGGCCGAGAGGCCCGGACCTATGCCGAATCGATTTTCGAAGGGTCGGTGCGTGAGTTCGTGAAATTTGCCGCTGCGGCGGTCGCGAGAGAGGTGAAGTGCCGTGTCTGAGAGTCTACTTGAGAGAAGCGAAGCACTTCAGCTCTGGGCCGTCCTCGGGACGGAAGGGAAAGCGCCGACTGAGCTCGGCAGTGCGCGTCAGGTGATTCCGGCCTATTCGGTCGGTATCGATGGCTGGCTTGATCGGCTGTCTGCGTTGTATTTGCGGGGTCTATGCCGTCAACACGCTCATTTCAAGCTGGCCCTCGCGCCCTATGGCGGGGGCAAGACCCATTTCTTGATGTCGCTGGGGACTCGGGCACTCGATGAAAACTTTGCGGTCGCCTACATCGCCTGTGGTCCGGGAAGCAGCCTGGATAGTCCTCTGGATCTCTATCGGGTGTTCGCCCGTCAGTTGCAGCTTCCAGGCGATGAGGCCTTCACCGGAATGCGTTCGCTTCTGAAACGCATCGTCAGCCGCAAGCGTTTGCAGATGAAAGAGCATCAGGTATCCAACCCGGATGCCGCCTTTGCGGTTTGGCTGCGCCAGGTTCGCGAGGGGCAACATCCGGAAAACGCATTCGGGCGCGTGATGTTCGAGGCGCTAAGGGCCGAATGGGATCCCGATATGGCCGTGGCAGGCGACGCTGCGCTGCGCTGGTTGCAAGGCGATGTTGACACCTTGTCGAAAGACGAGCGCCTGGCCCTTCGGCTTGGAACCCCGACCGGGGCAGCGAAAGGCGAGCTTGGCCGAAATTTGCTGCTGTCGATGATTCGGTTCGCACGCGAGGCCGGCGCCCATGGTGTGGTCTTGCTCTTCGACGAGGTCGAGACCTTGTTTACCGCGCGAGGCAGGGCGCTGCTGCGCGTCCTCTCCGCAATGCGCGTGCTGGTTGATCTCCCGAACGGCGTGCCCGGGGGCGTGCCGATGTTCGGAATCTTCTCGGCCGTGCCGGACATCCTCAATGAGCTTGGACGCTATCCGGCCCTGCAGCAGAGGCTTGCGGTCGTCGGCGCCGGTTTCGACGAGGGCAACGATTTTGCAGCGCAACTGCCGCTCGACCGATTGGATCGTCAGGAGGATTTGCTAGCGGCCATCGGGGTGCGCTTGATCGGCGTGGGCGAGCAGGCGCTCGGGGTGCAGTTCGACCGCACGCTTCAGAGTCAGAACGCGGCCGTGCTGGCACAGGTTGCCTCGGAGCGCAATCTCGAGGTCGACGCCAGGCGGCTTTATGTGAAGAGCTGGGTCTCGCTTCTGGACTTTCAGTGCCGCGAGGGCGAACGCCTTGTTTCGGAAACCGAGCTCGCTTCGCGCTATCAAGGCCATTTCAACGACCTGAGATCGGCCGATGCGCAGCAGGACGACGAACCTTGAACGTCGGGGATACCGTATTCCATCGGGATTTCGGGCGTGGCTCGATTGTGCGTCTGTATCCGGAAGGTCCAACCGCAATGGTGGATTTCGGCTACATGATGGATCTGATTCCCCTGTCTCTACTGACAGGCATTAGGCCTGATGGTCTGCCGTTACCTGTTCCGGTTGCGCCGACGATGCCGAAGTCCGCGCCGGCATCCGCTCCTGGCCCCGCGGGAGCACAGCGCACGCAGCCTGCCAAGTTACCGCCGGCGCGTGCGACACGATCGCACCCCGCGAAGCCAAACCCAAAGGACTCGCGCACCTCTGCGCCATTGTCGAACGGCGAAGGCATGCCGCGTCGGGCCGAAAGTCCCCTTCCGCGCGGCTGCGCACCGGTCGCCGCGGTAGCGACGCGGTCCGCGCTGACGCCCGAGACGATCGACGCACGCAGGGCCATCGTGGCACTGCGTCTGGGTCAGGTCTTGGAATCGCATGTCGATCATCTCAGCGTAGGCCTCGCTGCGGAGGCAAGCCGGTTCGAGAGGAGCCTGGAGCAGGCGCAGGCCCACCATCCAGTCTTCATGATGGTCGAGGGCACCTGGGGGCAGGGGAAAACGCATCTACTGACCCTGTTGACGGCGACCGCAGTGCGTCGCCGCTTCGCCGTCTCCAACGTCGTGATGGATGGCGTCGGCGTGACCTTGAGCGATCCCATGCAGTTGCTTGAAGCCGTGACAGCTGCGATCCGCTTTCCGGGTGACCATCTTGCCGGGGGGTTGGCGAGCCATCTTGCCGTTGCGCGCAGAAATGGCGATCTCGAGCGTCTTGGCCACCTGGGTGCAACGACCCTTGCCTCTGTCTTCGATCAGCTCCCGAGCACGGCCTTCGATGAGTTCGATACCATGCAGGTCATCGAGGATTATCTGGCGCTCGCCATGCCGGCAAGCACTGCCGGGTTCCGTCTGGAGTCTCTGGGTCACCGGGGCATCCGGCTGCCGGCATTGCGGGCGCGCTCGGTTGCCGAGCGCGCGGCGCGTTTCACCGATCTGCTGTTTAATTGGACGCAGCTCTGCGCAGTAACCGGGGTGCGAGGTCTTGTTGTCATTCTGGACGAGTTGGATGTCGAGTACGCAACGACGGCCCGGCGCGGACAACAGCAGGCCCGACTGCGCGAGCGACGCCGTGAGCTGCTGGAGGCGTTGAGTCGCCTGCGCAGCCAACGCTTGCCCTTGGTGTTGGCCTTCGCCTCGGCCCCTGCCGGTCCGGACGTCGATCCCGAGCATGATGCCTCTACCAATATCCCGGAGACGGTGGGGGCCCTCGATCAGCACATCATCGCACCCAGTCCGAGCGACGAGGGGCTGCGCGAGCTCCTCACGAAGGTGCTGACCTTGTATGGTCAGGCGTATCCCGATGCGCTGACCGGACGCACTTGGACATCGGCCCGGGAACTGGCCGACCGTTTGATCGAGACCTATCGGAGACAACCGAATCCGGTACCTCGCTACTTCCTGCGGAGCGCTCTGGAATCCCTGGACCTGCTCTGCGTTCAGGGGCGTTGAGGCGCTGCAGCCATGTTGAAGGATTCCGAGAGGCCAGCCCCGGTGCCGTCCGATCGCATCCTGGTGGAGCGATTGGGTCCGGTCGGCCGTGCCTTCTTCGGGCGGCGCTTTCACGCATTGACCGAGATTCAGCGCCGGGCGATCGAGCCCATCATGGCCGGACACAGCCTGCTTGTGGCCGCCGCGACGGCATCGGGCAAGACTGAAGCCTTGTGCGCGCCTTTGGTCGCGAGGCTGCGTCTGCTGCCGACAGCGTCGAAACCACGTATTCGCCTCCTTGTCGTTGCCCCGACACGCGCCCTGGTCAACGACCTCTTCAGCCGCCTTTCGCCCCCGCTCGCGGATCTCGGCTGGGACTGCGGGCGTCAGACCAGCGACCATCGCGACAAGCAGCGCAGGCCGGCTGTCTTGATCACCACGCCTGAATCGTTCGATTCGATGTTGGTTCGCGACAGCGTGAAGCATGAGGGTCGAACCGTCGATCATCTGCTTGCAAGCGTGGAAGCGGTCTTCATCGACGAGGTGCATCTCTTCGACGACACCGCGCGCGGGGATCAACTGATCTGGCTGCTGGAGCGATTAGGGCGCCTACGCCGATTTGCGGTCCAACAGGGGTTGACGTCGACGAGCGCACTACAGGTTTGCGGCGGGAGTGCCACGGTCTCCGCACCCGATCGGCTCGCGCGCCGGTTGCTCGGTGCCGATGCGCGGGCGCTCTCCGTACCGGGCTCGAGAACCATGCAGATCTTCGAGCCGGATGACGACGTTTGGAGGACGCTCGAGCCTGGATCCACTGCTTCGCAGATTCGCGATCGCATCGCCATTATCCCCGGCAAGACAGCCTCGGCAGCCTTGGTCGACCTGATCTGGCAGGTCTTGCGCAGGTCGGATGACACGGGCGAGATCTGTCGCAAGCTCCTGGTGTTTGTGCCCACCCGTCGGCTGTGCGACGAGCTCTCGGTTGCGTTGGGCGCTGCTCTGACGAAGCGACGCGCCATGCAGGTTCTTGCGCATCACGGCAGCTTGGAGCGCGTGGCCCGCGAGCGCGCCGAAACGCAGTTCGGCGCCGCGCGCGACGCCGTGCTGGTTGCCACGACTACACTTGAGGTCGGAGTCGATATCGGCAATGTCGACGTGGTGGTGCTCGTCGGTCCACCGCCGAACACGGGCGCTTTGCTGCAGCGTATCGGACGGGCCGGGCGTCGGTCCGGGATCACCCGCATTCTTCCGATTGCGCGCGACCGGATCGAGCAAGCCGCGTTCGGTAGTTTGCTCGCCAATGCGCGAGCGGGCATGCTCGATGAAGGGCATGAGGTTCGGCGCTGGTCGGTTTATGTGCAGCAGTGCGCCAGCTTCATCGCGCAGCATCCGAAAGGACGTCGTTCTCGGAGTGACTTGATCGATCTGGCGCGATCGGTCTGGCCCGACACGGCATGCGATTCCGGAAAGCCCGAGCGCATCCTCGATCACCTCTGCCGAGGCGAGCACTTGGTGGCGACACGAGACACGTTGAGTCTCGGCGACGATTGGAGTAACCGCTTCGGTTCCGGTATGGGCGATTTTCACGGCAATCTCGATGCAGATCGTACCGGACGGCCGGTCGTAGATGCATCGACCGGCGAGGTCATCGCGCACGTGCAGGGTTTAGACGGCATGTCCGGAACGATCGACTTCGGCGGCCAGCGCTGGACGCTTGTCGGAGACTCGAGCGAAATCCTGCTCAAGTCGGCTCGATCCGGCGGTCCGGCGGAAACCTTTCGGTACGGCTCGCGACGCGCACCGACCCGCCGCGCCTTTGCGCGCCATGTCCTGTCAGGGCTTGGCTATGCCCCGGAGGATGCGCCTCTGATCGAAGTCGATGGAGAGACGCTCTGGTGGCACTGCGGGGGCAGTGCGTACGAGCGGGTTCTGCTCAAGTTGTTTCCGGATCGGCGTGCCGTCGCGGGCTTTGACGGGCTCGCCATCAGCAACCCACCCGAACCCGAACGGCTGGCCGATGCGGTCCGCCGGGTTGAAACGATTCGTGACCTTGTGGCAAGCATGGCCGATCCTCTTGCGCGCCTGCTTTACCCCGGACCTTGGTATACCAACTTGCCCGACGATGTCCGGCGCGAGGTCGTCATCGACTTGTTCGGTGTCGAGCAGTTCGCGAGATGGCTCGAGTCCAGGCGCTTGAAAAGGACATATTGAACGCGCCCTTGATTGCGATGCTTTGTTTCAAAAGGAGATTATCAGCATGAAGCCACTTCCCCTCAACTTCCCGCAAACCTTCCTGCCGGATCGGCGTCTTTTGGGCCAGCTACTGGCATTCGCCGGGCGTGGCGGCTCCGGCAGCGTCGAGGAGATCAGTGCCGAGACCGGGATTCCGAACGGGAAGCAAACCGGTAAGGTCGAGCCGATGATCCATTTCACGCGGGGCATGGGGCTGTTGAGCGCCGAGAAATCGACAGGCGTCTGGAAGCTTGCGCGTACACCGCTCGGCGAGATGGTCTCGCGGGAGGACGCCTTTCTAAGCGAGCCGCTGACGATGTGGCTCGCGCATCTGCTTCTGTCCCGCCGGCTTGGTCGCGCGGCTCCGGCGACGGGCGTTGCCGATCCCTGGTTCGTCATGTTTGCGGAGGGACGATTTCGCTTGGGCGAGCGTTTCGATCTGAACGCCTATTTGAATCTACTCACCGAACGACATGGCGCGAA
The DNA here is from genome assembly GCF_002423035.1 of Thiocapsa sp. UBA6158. Classification (GTDB taxonomy): domain Bacteria; phylum Pseudomonadota; class Gammaproteobacteria; order Chromatiales; family Chromatiaceae; genus Thiocapsa. Next base: position 14,092 of record NZ_DIUM01000014.1, on the reverse strand, counting down.
GCAGTATCTGAAGCCGCTGGCGGGTCTGGCGACGCGCATGTACAGCGAAGGTACGAGCTTCGCCGACGCTGCAATCTTGAGTACCTCGGAGAACGCCGCGGGTGAGCTGCTCTTCAGGCGCGAGTCCGCCCCGGCGGAGATCGCCTTCTTTCCGGCCTATGCGGTCTTTCTGTGGTTGATCTGGGACGAAGCCTTCAGCGACGTCGAGCAGATGAGCTTCGATGAGCTCGCGCGCGAAACACGCCTGCTGTCTTTGTTGGGTTGGGATGGTGCGCAGGCGGCGGTGTGGCTCGACTGGCTTGCGGACCAACACCTCGCGCAGCTTGACCGCTACACTGGGAGCGTGGTGTTGCTTAGGCTGGTGAAGACGGGGCAGGTAATCGATCGCCTCTATACTGAATTGGTCTAGCTGAGCGGTAGTCTATCGCTCTGATACGGATTTCATAAGGGAGAAGAGAGTGAAGATCGGAAGTCTGGTTCGGTTCAATGATGAGCGGTTCTTCGAAGGTGCGGTGCAGCTGCGCTGGGTGCAGGATCGCTGGCCGCAAGCGCAGCAGGCGGCGAGTGCCTTTGTCTTTCACGGCCCGCGCTATCACGGTGCGGCCGAAGCCGAGCTGGACGGCATCGAGCGCGGCTATCGGCTGAAAGATACGGCGAGCGTCGTTGCCGATCTGCTGGATTCGATCGTCGGCGGGCTGCGCGGTGAAGACCACAATCCCTATGCCTTGGCCGTTGCGGGCTACGGCACAGGCAAGTCCCACCTCGCGACGGCGATAGCCTGTTTGCTCGGTGAGCCGGATGGTGCAACCGCCGGGCGTATCGTCGCGAACCTGACCCAAGCCGACGCCGAGATCGGGCGGAGGGTGACCGAGCGGGTCGCGCAGCTGCGCAAGCCGGTTCTGGTGCTCTGTCTGGACGGCATGGCCGGTTTCCATTTGGGCAACGCGCTGATTCAAGCGGTCTTTGCCCAGCTCGATCGCTATGGCGTAGATCCGGGCGCGATTCGTGATCTGTCGCCGCGTTTTCAAACTGCCGAGCAATTCGTCGAGCGTAATTTCGACATCCGTGCCGAGGCCTTCGCACGTCATTGTCCCGGTCTGAGTCGCGATGAGATCCGGACGCGTCTGCGCAACAACGACGAGGCCATCTACACGCAGGTCGACACCCTTTATACGGACGCGAACGGCGCCGCCATCCCTGTGGTCGGGCAGGAATCGGCCCAAGAGTTGATCAATACGCTCTGCGAGATCTATTGCGGACCTGACGGGGCCTTTTCGAGCGTTCTGATCCTTTTCGACGAATTCGGACGCTATCTCGAGTACGCGGCCGAGAAGCCGCAGCTCGCGGGCGACACGGCACTTCAGCAGATCTTCCAAGGTGTTCAGGACAATAGCAATCGGGTCCGTTTTGTCGGCCTGATCCAATACGAGTTGAAGGCCTATCTGAAGCGTTTCGGCAGTGCGGATCTGCGGCAGCTGCAACGCTACATCACACGCTTCGATGCTGCAGAGAAACTGTATCTCTCGACGAATCTCGAAACCATCGTCGCGCACATGATCGGTAAGGACGAGGCTGGTCTAACGGAGGTCTGGCGTCGGGCGGGGGCGGAGACGGCACAACACACGAGCTGGCAGCGGATGTCCCGTGCCTTGCCCGGATTCGGCCGGTATCCGGTGTGGAGCGACCCGGAGCGCTTCGAGCAGGTCATCGCGAAAGGCTGCTGGCCACTGCATCCGCTGGCGACCTGGTTTCTCACGCGCCAGCGCGACATCGTGCAACAGCGCTCGGCGCTGACCTTCATCAAGGATGTGATCGACCGCATCGGCGAGGAGGACGTGCTCGTCGGGGGACGTCTGCGTCAGGTCAGCGCCGGTGAGTTGGTGCTGCGCAGCATGCTCCCGGAGATGATCGCCGCCGAGCACGAGACCGGCTCGACGGTCGCCGAGACCCTGCAAGTCCTGCTGGAGAAGTTCCAGGGCCACTTAGGCGCAGCCGAGGAGTTGACGCTGGCCGGTGTGGCGATCCTGGAGAAGACCCGCGTCGGGAAACAGACGCGAGAGCAGGCGGATGCACTTTTGTCCGAGGCGACGGCATTGGATGCCGATACCCTGCACACGGCTGTACGCCGGCTGGGTGACGAGCTGGGTGCATTGGAGTGGAACGGCGATCTGGGTCAATACGAGCTGATCGCCGATGCCTCGACGCGGGGCCAGTTTCAGCAATGGGTGCGTCAACGTACCACCGCCATCGGCACGGAGGCAGTGCGCGATCTATTTGTCGGGCGTGCTGCGAAGGACGCCGAGATCGGCAATATCGCGACGGACTTTGGGCTGAATCAGAACATCGCGACCTCGGAATGGTTTTTCGAGGCCCAACTCGCCAACCTGCACACCCTGCCGAATGTCGTCAAAACGGCCTTCCAGGACTGGCAGGCAGCGGCTTCGCCGAAAGATGCGCGCGGACGGGTGATCTATCTCTACATCCACGCGGATGATGACCCGGCCGCCGTGGACGAAACGGTTTCGAACACCTTCCAAGCCGAGTTGATACGGATCAAACAGTCCGCGGCACCGATCTGGGTTGTGGGGATCGCGGATCCGAAGCAGGTCATCGCGGACGCGCTCAAGCGCCTTTATCTGTTTGATGAGCAGGCATCGGGCGAGGAGCGCGAGCGTTTTCGCCGCTTCTTACCGGAGGAAACGCAGCGGGGCCGCGCAGCCCTGAAGGCGTCTGTGCAGGAGGCGATTAAGGAGCGGAGCTACTGGGTCGCCGGATTCGAAACCGTCCCGGACGGGCGATTGAAGGCGGTCGGCGAGCGCATCTTCGCGCAGATCTATCCGCGCACGATTCCCTTTCCCTTCGACGGCTTTGCAACCACCGCCGGCGGTGGCCCGGCGGATGCCGCTCAGCTCACGCGAAGCCTGATCGCACGTCAGGTCGACGGAACCTGGGTACAGGCTCAGCAGAAGAAGCTGCAGAATCGGGTCGGAGAGCTGCTGGCCCGAAGTTGGCGAGCACTTGCGCCGACGGGGAAGCTTACGGATCCGGTGAACCCAGCGGTTAAGGCGGTCTTCGACGAGCTACAAGCGGCGCATCTGAACGACCCTACCCGTACCCTCGGGACCTCTTATCAAGCGCTGATTGCCCCGCCATACGGACTGAATACCGCCTCGGCGGGCCTGATGCTGGGGCTGCTGATCGGCGGCATTCACCCGCCGCGCCGCCTTGAGCAGAGTGGACAGATGATCGCGTCGGCCGACTGGCTGAGCGATGCCTTCCCGACTCAGCGTGGTAAGCATGCCTTCGATCCTGCGGTTCTTCGCAAGACCTCTCTGCGCTTTCTCTCCGAGGACGGCGAAGGACGCTGGCGCGCCTTGCTGAACCGCTGGGAAACCGAGCCGAGCTACCGGACGCTGGTCGCGCTTGCGCACGAGGCCGAGCAGATGCAGCGCGTCGACCCGATGCCCGAGGTGTTGGAAGGCACCTATCGGTATCTGCGCGATAAATCCACAAATGCACAGACGAAGCTGCATCACTTCCGCGTCGAGCTCGACGAGTGGGAGAAGAACATCGAGCGCGCCGAACGTCAGAACAATGTCGGTGAGCTGCTGCACCACGCGCTGTTGCTGCTGCGGCGACGCGAAGAGGTCGAGGGGTCTGACTGTTGGCCCGAGTCCTTCATGGTCGACTGCGAAAAACAGTTGGCGATCGTGCGCGAGCTGGTGTCCGAGCGGCTCGCCGATTGGATTCCGCGCCAAGGCTGTCACAACGCGGCCGAAGTGGCGACCTTCCGTCATCGTATCGAGAGGGCGATCAAGAGTCTGACCCGGCTCGGCTTCACCTCCGAGGCGGCCGCGCTCGAAGAGCAGGCGCAACGCTCGATCATGCAGGTCGAGAAACGCCAGCACTTCAAGCTGACCTTGGACGAGAGCGATGATTATCCGCGTCAGCCCGCGCCCACCGAGTCGACTCCCGTGCGCGAACTGCACGACGGGATCGCGAAGGGCGACGCCTTGATCGATGCGCTCGACAGCGCGCGCTCAGCCTTGACCGAGGAGGAGATTCGCGCGCGCGTGAAGGCGATCCAGGATCGTCAGCAGCGTCTGCGTGAGGCGCTCGATCGCCAGCGGGCTCTACTCGGTGCGCTCTTTGCGGCCGTACCGAAGAGCGAGAGCGCGCTGCAGGAGGGGCTCGCGCGGGTGAATCGTCTGCGCGAGATCTTCATCGGTACGCGCGATGAATCCGAGGTGAGCGAGCTGGCGTTTCAGCTCCAACGCATCGCAGCCGATCTCGGGACATGGGAGACCGGCGACATGTCCCCCGAGCGGCTAGCCGAGATCCTCGCTCAGCAGATCGAGCACCAGTCGGCGGCCCTGGCGGAGGAGCTTGCCGCGCGCGAGATCGATCCCGCCTGGGATCTGGCCTCGGTGTATCAGGCGCTCGGCGCCGAACGCATCGATGCCGCGCGGCGACGCTCCGCCGACTGGCTCAGTCCGCGTCGTGCGCTGGCGAACAAGATCCCGACACTCGCCCGCGATGGCTGCGCTCGAATCGAGTCGGAGCTCAACGTAGCGCCGGCCTATCTGTCGATCGAAGACCGTGAAATGGTCGAGCAACTCCTTGAGATGCTGGCGCTGCGAATCGCGACGCTCGACGGGCAGGCGCGGCAGACCCGCATCGAGACCTGGCGCCGAGGCCTTCCAGAGATCGAGGAGATCGGGACACTCGACAAGCATCGGACGGAAGCCTTTTTGAAGGATCTGCAGAACCCGCCCGAGACGCTGTTGCCGGACGAGCATGCCGTACTTGCACCGCTCGCCGAGGCGCTGAACGCGCATTACGATCAAATGAGCATGGATGAAATCATGGCGCGAATCGAGCGGCTGTCGGCCGAACGTCTGCAAGCGCTGTTTGAATGGATTGCCGGGAGAGTGGCCTCCGGGTGACGGCTGGAACGATCGATGCTCTGGGAAAACCCCTCGCGAGTCTGGATTCTTCTTCCCCGACACCCATGCCGGCATCGACTGGACGCACGGCTACAGCCTGCTCGACAAGGAACTGCAAAAAGTGGTGCGCGATGCCAAGCTCGGTCGTCGCTGGGCCGATTCACTGATCCGTGTCACCAGTCTGGAGGGAGAAGAGGACTGGCTTCTCGTGCATGTCGAAGTCGTCGAACCTGCCGGCCGGCGTTATGATCAAGGTCGCCTTGTACCGATGCTGTTTCAACGGAGAAACTGCCATGCCTCAAGCCGCACTCAAGGCCGGTTCTTTCACCTACGCAGACTATTGTCTCTGGCCCGAGGACGAACGCTGGGAGCTGATCGACGGCGAGGCCTTCGCCATGGCGCCAGCGCCGACGCGACTGCATCAGGAGTTTGTCGTCGAGTTGGCTGCGCAGATCCACCCCAAGCTCGCGGGCAGCGGTTGTCGGGTCTATGTCGCCCCCTTCGACGTGCGTCTGCCCAAGCGCGACGAGTCCGACGCTCGGGTCGACACGGTGGTGCAGCCCGATCTCGCCGTGATCTGCGATCCGCACAAGCTCGACGTGAAGGGGTGCCGCGGGGCGCCGGATTGGATCGTCGAGATCCTCTCGCCGTCGAGCGCGGTTCATGATCAGGTCCGTAAGCGGGCACTCTACGAGCGTCATGGCGTGCGCGAATACTGGCTGCTGCACCCGGTCGATCGGGTGCTGACCATCTATCGGCTCGGTGCGGACGGCGTTTACGGGAAGCCGGATGTGCAGGGTCTGGAAGGACAGACCCCTGTCGGCGTGATCGATGGTCTGGAGATCCACTGGCCGGCTCCCGAGACGGATCCGACGCTGAGCACGGGGGACTGACGAACCGATGGGTTCCGGGAAGACGGTCGCTGGCCGGCGTTACCTGCATCGAACGCTGCTGGACCGCGCCGAGCCCGCGTTGACGAGCGGCGTGGCCGCGGCCCTGGAGATACTGCGGGCGTCGGTCGAGCCCGCATTCAATGTCGTGCGCGTTGCCGAGGACGGCTCGGAGGTGGCCTTCCTGAACTATCCGGATTTTTTCGAGAACCCCTTCCCGGCGTTGAAGGAGAGCTGGCGTGTGGATCGCACCACCGGCGAGACGGGCTATCGCACCTACGAGGACTCGCTGAACCCGCCCATCCTGCATCGCAAAGAGCTATTGCTGCCGAGCGATCATCCAGGCCGTGTCGACTATATCGCCTTGACCGAGCAGGCCGAAGCGATCGGGTTGTTCGACGACCCTAAACGCATCGGTTATCGGCGTCAGTGGGAGGCGTTGGTCACGGATGCCGGGTATCGGATCGAGGGGCACACGCTGGTCCCGATCGGCAATCTCGAGGGTGTCGAGGGCGAGGCGGCCGAGGGGGGCTTGGCCGCGACCGAGGCGGGGGAGGGCGGGGCCTTGTCTGCGGACGTCGTCGGACTCGGCGGCGCGCTGGATTGGGAGGCGGCGCGGCACCGTACCGCGATGGTCCGCTACGGTTTCTCCGCGCCGGTGCAGACGCTCGCGCGGCATGGCTTTCTGGATGGCCGCTATCGGCTGTTCGACTATGGCTGCGGGCGCGGCGACGACGTGCGCGGCCTGTGCGAAAACGGGCTCACCGCCTCCGGGTGGGATCCTTATTTTGCGCCGGACGAGCCGCTCGAATCGGCCGATATCGTCAATCTCGGTTTCGTGATCAACGTGATCGAGGATGTCGACGAGCGGCTGGTGGCCTTGACGCGGGCCTGGTCGCTCGCCGAGCGTCTGTTGGTCGTATCGGTCATGCTCGCCAACCAAAACGACCCGCGCGGGGAGCGGTTTCGCGACGGTGTGATGACGCAGCGCGGGACCTTCCAGCGCTATTACACCCAGTCCGAGATCAAGGCGTATCTCGAGCAGGCGCTGGAGGAGGAGCCGATCCCGGTTGCGCCGGGTGTGCTTTATCTGTTCCGCGACAAGGACGCGGAGCAGCGCTTTCTGGTCGAGCGTTACAGCCGTCGACGCAATCCGCTCCGGGTGCCGAGCATGCGTCCCGCGTCGACGCCGCGCGAGCGACCGGCGCGGCGCGATCGTGCAGCGGAGCGCTATGACGCCTATCGCGAGCCGCTGGAGCGCCTTTGGGAGACCTGGCTGCGTCTGGGACGCACGCCGGAGAAGAGCGAGGTCGATGACCTACCGACCTTGGTCGAGGGCTTCGGGAGTCTCGGCAAGGCGCTGCGTTTCCTCGCCGATCAGAAGGGACCGGATGGTGCACAGGCCGCGTTGGCGGAGGCCGAGCAGGCGCGCATCGCCGACTTGGAGGTCTATTTCGCGCTTCAGCAGTTCAGTCGGCGGCGCGCCTACAAGCATCTGGACGCCGGGTTGCAGCGCGACATCAAGGCCTTCTTCGGCGACTATCCGGCCGCGCTGGAGGCCGGTCGCACGCAGCTCTTTCGGATTGCCGACACCGAGGCGATCGCCGACGCCTGTCGATCGGCCGCCGAGCATGGCTTGGGCTGGCTCGATCCGGGCGCCTCGCTGCAACTGCACAGTCGTTTGGTCGAGCAGCTCCCGGCGCTCTTGCGGGTCTATGTCGGCGCGGCGTCGATGCTCTACGGCGATATCCGCGAGGCGGACCTAGTGAAGATCCACATCGGCTCGGGCAAGGTGAGTCTAATGCGGTACGACGATTTCGATGGGAGGGTGCTGCCGCGGATGATCGAACGGGTGAAGATCAAGCTGCGCGAGCAGGACATCGATTATTTCGCCTATGGCGAGGCGTTCGAGCCGCCGTATCTCTATCGCAAATCACGCTATATCAACGAGGAGTGCGACGGTTATCCGGAGCAGCTTGCGTTCGACGAGGCGCTGGATGCGCTGGGGTTGCTGCCGGTGTCGGGCTATGGGCCGGTGCCGGCAGCCTTCGATGCGCTGCTCGAGCAACAGCGCTGGACGATCGAGGACGGCGCCCTGGTGCGTTCTCGGAGGATCCCGGACCTGGACGCGCCGTGCGGGTGTTTTCTCACCTACCGTCAATTGGTCGAATGCGGCGAGACGCAGGCCGCAACAGGACTGCCCAATCGCCCGGAGCAACCCGAGAGCTACACGGCGTTGTGCGATCTGGCCACGCGGGTCCTGGATCCGGTCATCGATTATTTCGGGATGATCCGCCTGACCTACGGCTTCTGCTCCGCACCGCTTGCGAAGGCGATCCCCGGGCGCATCGATCCGAAGCGCGATCAGCACGCCGCGCACGAGCGCAATCGGCTGGGTCATCCCATCTGTTCGCGTCTGGGTGCCGCCGTGGATTTTCTGGTCGAGGACGAGGATATGTTGGAGGTGGCGCGTTGGGTCGTCGCCGAAACGCCCTTCGATCGGTTGTACTTCTACGGCAACGAGAACCCGATCCATGTGAGCTATGGACCCGAGCAGAGCCGTCAGGTGGTCTTGATGCTGCCGGGTCCGAGCGGTCGTCTGGTGCCCAAGTGCGTGGCGGTCGAGCGGTTTCTCGACGCACTCCCGGGATAGTCGACCTCTTCAAGGGATCGATGACTTTCCGCCTTCCGCCATCTTCTTTCGCCCGCCTGGCGGCCAGCGGGGTCGACTGCAAGTCGACTATCCCGGAAAGCCGGGTGTCGACACTGGCTCCCGAACCTGGGCTAATCGAACAACCTCGTTGCCTCTTGGACCTGAGTCGCGGCGATGAGCCAACGTCTCAATTGCGCCGGATCGTGCTCGGCCAGGATGCGCTCACGTATCGGGAGATCGACGACGAGCCCTCGCTCGGAGAGCAAGGCGAGGATCGACTCGGCGATGCCTTGGCTGATCCCTTGATTGATGCCGTCAACCACACCTGCTTGGCGCACGGCGTCCAGACTCTCGTAACCCTCGCGCTGCAGCAGATTGCGCAGTGTCGCGCGGTGTGCAGCATCGCGGTCGTAGAGCGCCTCGATCGGGACCGGGTTTCGCAGCAGACCCGGCGCACTCAGGATCTCGCCTGGACCGACCAGTCGCATCGATTCGCCGGGGCGATAGACCTCGACCCGTCGCGGTCCGATCAGACGCACCACCCAGACCTGCTGGGTGCCGCTCTGCAGCAGCTCGGCGATCTTGTCCTGCAACTCCTGCTCGTCCTGTCCGCGAGCGGCATACTCGACCGCCAATGGCGGCGCGCCGGGGATCCAACCCCGTTCCGCGCCTCCGCGACCGATCGCGACGTCGGGTGCGCGCAACGTCCCTGAATCCGGCGTGAAACCGGCATCGACACCGGCCCACTCGACATCCGGGTCGGTCTCCAGCGCCGCTGCGCCGATCAGATTCGTTCCGGCATGCTCGCGGCCGGAGGGTGCGCAATAGATCGGATGGCCGCTGGAGAGCTCGTAGCGATCGCCCTCGCGGAGTTGGTCGACGCGAAACGGACCCTGTCGATCGGTGCGTGGTCGGTGCGGCATCTGCGTCTCCGGGCAGGGTGAATCTCTTGATCTTCAGGCTCAAGGATAGACCAATCGCAGCCGCCCCTTGTTCCTTGTCTGGCCTTTTCCTGACTCCGGCCATCGTCGTACGTGGCGCAGAGCGCCTCGAGGCATGCGTGACACCGCTGAGCGGGTGTCACGCGTCTCTTAAATTAAGGTGCTAAACCATCACGCCCGGCGAAAAGCTGTAGCTGTCCAAGATGTTGACGTAGTTGGCGCGCTCGAGCTCCGCTGGGTTCGGGACGGAGATGGCGCTGACGCGGCCGCGGAAATCCTCCACGGACTCGAATCCCTGCTCCTCCATCCAGTCATGGATGCCCGCCAGGATCTGCGCGGTGTAGGCCGGCCCCTTGCCGAGGAGCGCGCTGCACAGGTGCACCACGTCGGCGCCTGCGAGCAGGAGCTTGATGGCGTCTGCGGAGGTGTGAATACCGCCGGTCGCGCCGAGCGAGAGGCCTTCGAAACGGCCGTAGAGGATCGCGATCCAGCGCATGGCGAGCAGGGCCTCGGCGGAGGTCGAGGGATGCAGGCTCGATTGCAGACGCAGGCTGTCGATGTTGATGTCGGGCTGGTAGAAACGATTGAAGAGGGCCACACCGTTGGCGCCGGCGGCGGCGACCTGGCCGACGAAGTTGCCGATGGAGCTGAAGGTCGGGGAGAGCTTCATGTTGATCGGGATCTGCACATGCCCGCGCAGATCGCGCAGAAGCTCCAGGTAGCGCTCCTCGACCTGAAGCCCGGTCTGGGTCACGTCGCCGGCGACATAGTAGACGTTGAGCTCCAGGGCATCGGCACCGGCCTGTTGCAGCTCGGTGGCGTGCTTGATCCAGCCGCCGGGCGTGACGCCGTTGAGACTGGCGATGACCGGAATATCCAGTGACTCCTTGAGCTTGCGGATATTGTCCAGATAACGCTCGAGTGCCCCCTCGAAATCGTGGTGAACGGGCAGAAAGCCGCTCTCGGCCTCGCCGAAGCCGATCTCCTGGTGGTGCAGAAAGCGCACCATGCTCTCGGTCTCCGCGGTTACGGCCTCTTCGAAGAGCGACCACATGATGATGGCCGCCGCACCGTGGTCTTCGAGCTCACGCGCGATGGCGACGCTCTTGGATAGGGGCGAGGCCGAGGGGACCAGCGGGTTCTTGATCGTGAGCCCGAGATAGTTGGTCGTGAGATCCATAGCGAGTGCTCCGGAAAAAGTGTACGACGAATAAGGTGCCGAATGGGCGCGCGTCGGGGCCCCTGCTGTGGGCCGATCCGGCGGATGGCTGCGCGGTGCTGCTGCACACGCGCCACCCGTGTCGGATCGGGTCCGTCGCCCCGACGCTGCTGCGTTCGCGCGTCAGCTCTCCTTGGGCGAGGTCGCCTTCGGCGCCGCCGCGGGGGCCTTCTGCGTGGCCAAGTGCGCCAACTGCTCATAGAGTGCGAAGCGGGTCTGGACGTGCTTCTGGGCGAGCTGCAGATAGCGTTCGGCGGCCTCCGGATGGGTGCGGGTCAGAACGCTGAAGCGGGTTTCCGACGAGACGAAGTCGCGATACGGAATGCTCGGCGGCTTGCTGTCGATGTGCAGCGGGTTTTCCCCCTCGGCGAGCCGGCGCGGGTCGAACCTGAACAGGCCCCAATGACCCGAGTTGACCGCCAGATCCTGCTGACGCAGATTTTTGGACAGGTCCACGCCGTGGGCGATGCAGGGCGAGTAGCAGATAATCACCGAAGGGCCGTCGTAGGACTCGGCCTCGATAAAGGCACGGACCGTCTGCACGTCTTTGGCGCCGAAGGCGACTTGGGCCACATAGACGTTCTCGTAGGCCATCGCCATCATGGCGAGATCCTTCTTGAAGGTCGACTTGCCGGCTGCGGAGAACTTGGCGACCGCGCCCATCGGGGTCGACTTGGAGGTCTGGCCGCCGGTGTTGGAGTAGACCTCGGTGTCCAGGATCAAGAGGTTCACATTGCGCCCGCTGGCGAGCACATGATCCACGCCGCCGTAGCCGATGTCGTAGGCCCAGCCGTCGCCGCCGATGATCCAGACGCTGCGTTTGACGATCTGGTCGCAGATGCCTTCCAGGGTGCGCGCCTCCAGGTCAGAGAGGCCCTTGAGCTTCTCTTTCAAGGCGAGCACGCGCTCGCGTTGCTCGAAGATGCCGGCCTCGTCGGACTGGTCGGCGGTGAGCAGACCCTCGGCCAGATCCTCGCCGATCTTGGGTGCGAGCCGCGTGATGATCTCGCGGGCATGGGCGGCCTGTTTGTCGACGGCGAGCCGCAGGCCCAGACCGAACTCGGCGTTGTCCTCGAACAGCGAGTTATTCCAGGCCGGTCCGCGGCCCTCGGGGTTGGTGGTGTAGGGCGTCGTCGGCAGGTTGCCGCCGTAGATCGAGGAGCAGCCCGTAGCGTTGCCGATCAGCATGCGGTCGCCGAACAACTGGGTGGCGAGCTTGATGTAAGGCGTCTCGCCGCAGCCCACGCAGGCGCCGGAGAACTCGAAGAGCGGCTCGAGCATCATGGCGTGCTTGATCTTGCTGCCGTCGAGCTTGGTGCGATCGTATTCCGGTAGGGTCAGGAAGAAGTCCCAGTTGGCCTGCTCGATGGCGTGCGTCTGCTCGGCCGGCACCATGTTGAGCGCCTTGCGGTTGGGGTCCTTGCGGTCGCGGATCGGGCAGACATCCACGCAGAGTCCGCAGCCGGTGCAGTCGTCCGGGGCGACCTGGTAGGTGATGTGATGATCCGCCGGGAAGTCCTTGCCCTTGATCTGAACGTGCTGAAAGCTCGCAGGTGCTGCATCCGTCAGCGCAGCCGGGTAGACCTTGGCGCGGATGGCCGCATGGGGACAGACCAGCGGGCACTTGCCGCAATGGGTGCAGAGATCGTCCTCCCATTTCGGCAGCTCGAGAGCGATGTTGCGCTTCTCGTAGCGGGTCGTGCCGGTCGGCCAGGTGCCGTCCGCCGGCATCAGGCTGACCGGTAGACTGTTGCCTTTTCCGGCGATCAGGGTCGCGGTCACATTGCGCACGAAGTCGGGTGCCGAGATCGGCACCACGGCCGGTCGCTCGAAGGCACTAGTCGCCTGCGTCGGGACACTGACCTGATGGAGCCCGGCCAGTGCAGCGTCGATTGCCTGGTAGTTGCGCTCCAACAGACTCTGACCCTTTTTACCATAGGTCTTCTTGACGGCGTGCTTGATGTGGGCGATCGCCTCGTCTTTGGGCAGGATGCCCGAGATGGCGAAGAAGCAGGTCTGCATGATGGTGTTGATGCGCCGGCCCATGCCGGTGGCGCCGGCGATTCCGTAGGCGTCGATGACGTAGAAGGCGAGCCCCTTGTCGATGATCGCCTGCTGCATCTTGCGCGGCAGCTCGTCCCAGATCCGATCGGGGTGCGTGTTCGAGTTCAAGAGGAATACAGCACCCGGACGCGCGTGGTCGAGCATGTCGTAACGCGTCAGGAAGGTCGGCTGATGACAGGCGACGAAGCTCGCCTCGTTCTCGCCGATCAGATAGGTGCTGTTGATCGGTTTCGGGCCGAAGCGTAGGTGACTGATGGTGACCGCGCCGGCCTTCTTGGAGTCGTACTCGAAGTAGCCCTGGCCGAAGTTGGGCGTCTCTTCGCTGATGATCTTGATCGAGTTCTTGTTGGCCGAGACGGTGCCGTCCGAGCCTAGGCCGAAGAAGACGCAGGCCGTGACGCCTGCCATGGCCGCCGGTTTGAAGTCCGGATCCCAGGCCAGGCTGGTGTGGCCGACGTCGTCGATGATGCCGACCGTGAAGGGGTTCTTGGGCTTGGGCGCAGCCAATTCATCGAAGACGCCCTTGACCATGGACGGGGTGAACTCTTTGGACGAGAGTCCATAGCGACCGCCGACCACGCGCGGCATGGTGGCGACACGGCCGTCCGCAAAGGCTTGGGCAAGCGCGGTGATGACGTCCTTATAGAGCGGCTCGCCGTCGGCACCCGGCTCCTTGCAGCGATCGAGCACGGCCAGTCGCGTGGCGGTGACCGGAATAGCCGAGAGGAGGGCGCCTGCATCGAAGGGGCGATAGAGCCGGATCTTGATCAGGCCGACCTTCTCGCCTTCGTCCACCAGATGCTCGACCGTCTCCTGTGCCGCCCCGATCCCGGAGCCCATCAGCAGGATGACGCGCTCCGCATCGGGTGCGCCGACATACTCGAAGAGCCCGTATTGACGGCCCGTGAGCGCAGCGAAGCGATCCATCGTGCGTTGCACGATGCCTGGAACAGAGTCGTAATAGGGGTTGACGGTTTCGCGGCCCTGGAAATAGACGTCCGGATTCTGGGAGGTGCCGCGGATCACGGGACGGTCCGGGTTGAGTGCACGCGCACGGCAGGCAGACACCAGCTCCTCGTCGATCAGGGTACGGATCGTCTCGTGCGAGACCTGCTCGATCTTGGTGACCTCGTGCGAGGTTCTGAACCCATCGAAGAAGTGCAGGAAGGGGATGCGGCTTTCCAGGGTCGCGGCTTGGGCGATGAGCGCAAAATCCATGGCCTCCTGCACCGAGGCCGAGCAGAATATGGCGTAACCGGTAGCGCGGCAGGCCATGACATCGGAATGATCGCCGAAGATCGACAGACCCTGCGCCGCGAGCGAGCGCGCCGAGACATGAAAGACGGTCGGGCTGAGCTCGCCGGCGATCTTGTACATGT
>NZ_DIUM01000090.1 GCF_002423035.1 Thiocapsa sp. UBA6158 | reverse complement strand
CCGGATAGGCGTTGAACCAGAGAAACCCCAAACCCGCGCCGACCAAGGCGCCGCAGAAGACGACCAGCTCCCCGACCTCCGGGATGTGCGGGATCAGGAGATAACCGGAGATCGGTCCATGGCTCGCGGCATAGACGAAGACCGCCAATGCACCGGCGACCAAGACCGTGGGCATGACGGCGAGGCCGTCCAGGCCATCGGTCAGATTGACCGCGTTGCTGGCCCCGACGATCACGAAATAGGTCAGCAGAATGAACCAGGGCCCGAGCTGGATCGAGACGTCCTTCAGATACGGAATCAGCAGCTCGGTCTCGGCCGGAGAGCCTGCGGTGACATAGAGCGCGATTGCCGCGGCAAAGCCCGCGACGGTCTGCCAGAGATACTTCCAGCGCGCCGCCAATCCGCGCGGGTTGCGCAGCACCAGCTTCTTGTAGTCGTCCACCAGACCGACCAGGCCGAACGCAAGCGTGGTCAGGAGCACGATCCAGACATAGCGGTTGTCCAGATCGGCCCACAACAGCGTGCTGACCGCGACCGCGACGAGGATGAGCGCACCGCCCATGGTCGGCGTACCGGCCTTGGACAGATGGCTCTGCGGGCCGTCGTCGCGTACCATCTGGCCGACCTTGTAGGCGCGCAGACGGGTGATCATCGGTCGGCCGACAAGCAAAGCGATCGCGAGCGCCGTGAGCACGCCCATGATGGCGCGCAGGGTCAGATACCGGAAGACGTTGAATCCGGTTTGAAACTGCGACAGCCATTCGGCGAGGTAAAGCAGCACCTAACTCTCTCCTACGGCGCACAGCGCCTCGACAACCTGTTCCATCCGGGCGGAGCGCGAGCCCTTGACCAGGATACGGTCACCTGCGGACAGCTCGGTCCGGAGCGCGCGCACGAGATCCCCCTGGTCGGCAAAGTGGCGTGCGCCGTCGCCGAAGGCGGACGCCGCCGACGTGCTCAGGATGCCCACGCTGAAAAGACGCTCGATACCGGCGTCGCGCGCGCGCGCGCCGATCTCGCGGTGCAGTGCATCGGCCTCCGGACCCAGCTCGGCAAGATCTCCCAAGACCAGCCAGCGCCGCCCCGACAGGCCCGCGAGGACTTGAATCGCTGCGGCGATCGAGTCCGGGTTGGCGTTGTAGGTGTCGTCGATGACACCGATCTCACCACACCGACGGGGACACAGACGACCCTTCACGGGCATCAGCGTCGCGAGGCCGGCCTGGATCGCGCCCGGCGCGATGCCGAGCGCCAGCGCCGTCGCAGCCGCGGCCAAGGCGTTGCGGGCGTTGTGCTCGCCGGCCAGACGCAGGTCGATCGGGATCGCCTTGCCGTCGTGATGAGCGACGACATGGGTGCCGAAACCCGCCTCGGTCCACTCGACCCGGATCGCCGAGCGATCCGCCCGGAGATCCGCACTACCCTCGAGTGCGAAGGTCAGGACATGGCGATCCTCGGCCAGCTCGCGCCAGAGACCGGCGTAAGGGGAGTCGCCTGCGAAGACGAAAACCCCGTCGGTCGGCACTCCGCGGGCGATCTCGCCTTTCGCGCGGGCGACACCGTCGACGCTGCCGAAGCCTTCCAGGTGAGCGCGTCCGGCATTGGTGATGAGTGCGACATCGGGACGCGCGATATCGGTCATGTAGCCGATCTCGCCGTGATGATTGGCACCCATTTCGAGGACGAGAAAGGTCTCGTCCCGGGCGCTCAAAAGGGTCAGGGGCATCCCGATATCGTTGTTCAGATTGCCGCGGGTCGCGCGGACGCTGCCGACCTGCGCGAGGATGGCGGCGACCATCTCCTTGACCGTGGTCTTGCCGTTGCTCCCCGTGATGGCGACGATCCGCCCGGGGAAGACGTCGCGCCAAGCCGCGGCGAGTGCCCCGAGCCCGGAGCGTGTGTCTTCGACGATCCACTGCGGCAGGTCCACCGGGAGCGGGTGATCAACCATCGCCGCGACGGCACCCGCGGCGCGCGCGGCGGCGACATGGTCATGCCCGTCGAAGCGCTCGCCGCGCAGGGCGACAAAGAGCTGGCCGCTGCAATCGACACGGCTGTCGGTGCCGACCGAGACGAAGCGGCGATCTTCTCCTTCGAGACGGCCACCGGCGCGCGCAACGGCTTGAGCAAGGGACCACATCATCGACAACCCTCCTGCCATTCGCGCAGGGCCTCGACGACCTGGGCACGGTCGCTGAAGCGCACCTTAAGCTCACCCATCTCCTGGATCGTCTCGTGACCTTTGCCGGCCACGAGCACGGCATCCCCGATGCCGGCCAGGGCGATCGCGGTGCGGATCGCGAGACCGCGTCGGCGTTGCACCCGCACGCGGCTCGGATCGAGGACGCCGGCGAGGATATCCGCGATGATCCTCTCGGCACACTCGCCACGCGGGTTGTCGTCGGCGAGGATCAGCTCGTCGCTCAGACGCTCGGCAATGGACCCCATGACGGGGCGTATGCCGGGATCACGCCCGCCGCCGCAGCCGAAGACCGTGAAGATGCGCCGCGGGCCGTGTTTGCGCAGGTTCACGAGCGCCGTCTCGAGTCCGGCCGGTGTCCGGGCCTCGTCGACCACCACGAGTGGCGTATGCTCGCCGCCGAAGCACTCCATCCGGCCCGGCACGCACTGGATGCGACTCGACACCCGTGCAGCGCGCTCGAGCGGAAGGCCCCGCGCAAGCAGTACGGCCATGACGGCGAGAAGATTGGCCACGTTGAAGGCGCCGATCAAACCGAGGGCAAGCTCCGCCTCGGCACAGGCATCCCGCGTTTCGCAGGCAACGCGCAGACCCAGGCCTCTCGGCATCGGGGCGATCGATCGGGCGCGAATGCAGATGTCGCATGCAGCCAGGACGGCATCATCGAGCGGCTCCGCGGTCGGATCCGCGACGAACCCCGCAACCCCCACCCCGACGGGAAGCACGCTCAGGATCGTTTTCGAAAAGGGATCGCACAGATTCAGGACGGCCCATTTCAGACCCGGAGACCTGAAGAGGCGCAGGACGGCCTCGGCGATGGCCGGCGACTCGCCCGCTTCGCTAGGATCGACGCCGCCGAGACCGGTGAAGAGCGCATGGCTGAAGTGAAGATCCTCTGCTCGGGAGCGCGCGAGTGCGTCGAAGGAGACCTCGATCGCGACGGCCCGGGCACCGCGGGAGCAGAGCCCCTCGAGCATCGCCTCGAGGTCGCCTAGGTCGCGTTCGCCTGTCGCCTTGAGGTCGCCGGGAAACCCATGACCGACCGTGGCGATGACACCGCAAGGCCACTCGACGGCCAACACCTGCGCAAGCGCGTGGGCGACACTGGTTTTGCCGCGCGCCCCGGTGATCGCAAAGATCTCCGAGTCTGGGTTCGGCGAGCCGAGGACGCGATCCGCCATCATGGCTTGACCTCGCGTCGCGCCAGAAGCATCGAGGGCTGCGGATCGTCCGGCGGGACATTGAACAGACGCAGGGCGCCTTCCATCACCTTCTGGAAGACGGGCGCGGCGACGAGCCCGCCGTAGTAGGACTTGCCCTTCGGCTCGTCGATCATCACGGCGATCACCAGGCGCGGCGAGCCTGCCGGAGCAAAACCGGCGAACACCGCTTGATAGCGCCCGCCGCCGTAGCCGGCGCGCCCTGCCGATTTTTTGGCCGTCCCGGTCTTGCCGGCGACCCGATAGCCGGTGATGGCGGCACGTTTCGCCGTGCCTTGATCCGAGACCACCGTCTCCATCATCGCCCGCACCTTGCGCGCCGTTTCGGCGCCGAGGACACGCGTCTCCTCGCCCGCAGGCACGGGCGACGCGGGATCCCGCCGCAACAGGGACACAGGTCGCTTGACGCCGTCGGCGGCCAACACGCCGTAGGCTTGCGCCAGTTGCAGTGCCGTGACCGACAATCCGTATCCGAAGGACTGGGTGGCATGCTCGAAGACGCGCCACGTCGAATGATGTCGCAGCACGCCCCGGCTCTCGCCCGGCACCCCGACAGCGGTCGCGTGCCCGAAGCCGAGCTGATCGTAAAGACCCCAAAGATCGCCGTAGCTCATCATCTGTGCGATCTTCACGACGCCGACGTTGCTCGACTTGGTGATGACCCCGGTCACATCGAGGTTGCCGTAATTGCGCACGTCCTTGACGGTATTGCGCCCGACCGCCATCGACCCGCCCCGCGTCGCAATCGTCGTCGTCGGCTTGATCAAGCCCCGCTCCAGTGCGGCAGCCACGACGAACGGCTTGATCGTCGAGCCCGGCTCCATGACGTCGGTCACGGCACGATTGCGGCGACGCTCGCTGCTGCCGCCGCGCTGTGCATTCGGGTTGTAGCCCGGCTGATTGACCATCGCGAGGATCTCGCCGGTCTCGACATCCAAGGCCACCAGCGTCCCGCCGACCGCCTTGTGCTCGGCCACGGCGGCCTTGAGCTCGCGGTAGGCGAGGAACTGGAGGCGTCGGTCGAGACTGAGCGCGAGATCCGCACCCTGGCGTGGTGCACGGACCTGCTCGATCTCCTGGACGATCTGCTGTCGACCGTCGCGAATCACCCGGCGCAAGCCGGGCTCGGATTTCAGCCAGGAATCGTACGTGAGCTCGATACCCTCCTGTCCCTTGTCGTCGATGTCGGTAAAGCCGAGGACGTGCCCGAAGACCTCGACACCCGGATAGAAGCGACGGTACTCGGTCTCGAAGTCCACGCCCGCGAGATCGTGATCGGCGATGACCTGCCGTACCGCGCGGGCTTCCTCGAAGCTGACGCGCCGCTTGAGATAGAGAAATCCGCGCTCGGAGGTGGCGTCGAGCCGTTCCTGCAGCGCCTTCGGCTCGAGCCCCAGCGCAATGGCCAACGGCGGGATCGCATCGCGTCGCTCGGCCAGCTTGCGCGGCTCGCCCCAGACCGTCTCCACCGGGGTGCTCACCGCCAGCGGCTCGCCGTTGCGGTCTGTGATCATGCCCCGCCGCGCGGCAATCTCGCCCACGCGCAGATAGCGGCGCTCGCCCTCGCTGCGCAGATAGTCGGTCTCGACGACTTGACGATAGAAAACCGCCGCCGAGAGGACGACGAAGGCGCTCGACAGGAGACCGACCAACAGACGGCGACGCAGCGCGAGATCCGGCTTGGCGCGCCGCGGCTCGGGACGTCGAGCACGGCGATTACGGGTAGACACGGCCGACCTCCTCGATCATCAAGACATCCTCGAACCTTGGATTGAACATGCCGAGCTGGTCCCTGGCCTTGCGCTCGACCCGCACGTGCGTCGAGAGTGCAGCCTCCTCGAGACGGAGCCGATTCCACTCCACGTCGACGGCGTCGCGTTGGGCGCGCAGCTCCTGCAATTGGCCGAAATGGATTCGCGTCTGGTACTTGGTGTACACCACGGCGATCGCCGACAGGGTCACGGCCAAGACCAGTCCGACCAAAATCCAAAGCGGGCGGGCACTCATGCGAGGCGCTCCGCGACGCGCATGATGGCGCTGCGTGCTCGTGGATTGGACGCGACCTCGGCGGGCGAAGGCCGCACCGGCTTGCCGAGGATGCGCAAGCGCCCGCGCGATTCCTCGGCGGTCACCGGGAGGCCCTTGGGCAGGAGGGGACCGCGCGACTCCGTGCGCATGAAGCGCTTGACGATACGATCCTCCAGAGAGTGAAAACTGATGACGACCAGCCGTCCTGCATGGGCCAAGAGGTCACAGGATTGGCGCAGGCAATCCTGGATCTCCTCGAGCTCGTCGTTGATCCGGATGCGCAGGGCCTGGAAGGTCCGTGTTGCCGGGTGCTTGCCGGGCTCGCGCGTCGGAACCGACCGCGCAACCAGTGCGGCGAGCTGGGTCGTCGTCGTCAAGGGGCTCTCGCTGCGCTGCGCGACGATATTGCGCGCGATACGCTTGGCGAAACGCTCCTCGCCGAAGTCGAACAGGACCTGGACGATCTCGGCATCGGACGCATGCGCCAGCCATTGCGCCGCCGATTCGCCGCGGGTAGGGTCCATCCTCAGATCAAGCGGACCTTCGGAAGAAAAACTGAAACCGCGCTCCGCCGTGTCGAGCTGAGGCGAGGAGACCCCGAAATCCAGCAGCAGCCCGCAGAGGTTGCCTTGGACGCCGATGCGCGCGAGCAGCTCGGTGATCGAGCCGAAGCGCCCGGACACCATCGTGAATCGCCGATCGGCACGCGCAAGCTCGCCCCCCACGGAAACCGCCTCGGGATCGCGATCGATCGCGATCAGTCGACCGGCCTCGCCGAGGCGCGCCAGAACGGCACGACTGTGCCCGCCACGCCCGAAGGTGCCGTCGACATAGATACCGTTCGGATCCACGACCAAGGCGTGCACGCTCTCCTCCAGCAGAACCGGCAGATGTTGTTGCTCAATCAAAGGAATACTCTAAAGCGTCAAGGAACCGAGCCCGGCTGCTGTCGCCAGCTCTCCGATGCCCGCATCGCCGAGCGCCGCTTCGTTGCGCGCATTCCATGCAGGCTCGTCCCAAAGCTCGAACTTCGAGCCCTGGCCGACGAAGGCGACACGCTTGTCCAGCGAGGCGAAATCACGTAGGTACTGCGGCAGCAGGATTCGGCCCTGGGCGTCCATCTCAACCTCCTGTGCGTTGCCGATATAGAGGCGCTGGATCGCACGGGCCGTGTTGTCGAACGCGGGAAGTGCAGAGAGCTTTGCCTCGATCGACTCCCACTCGGGCTCCGGGTAGAGCAAGAGGCAGCGGTCGCGGTCGACGGTGACGACAAGTCGGGAGTTGCACGACATCTGCAGGCGCTCGCGGTACTTTGCAGGAACCGCAAGACGCCCTTTGACGTCGAGATTGACGATGAAGACCCCCCGAAACACGGCCGCCCCCCGTGGTGACTTGCGCCAGGCGACTCCTTCCCCAATTCCCCACTTTCCCCCACTTCAGTCTCATCTTAGAGCTGCCCAAGAGGATCGTCAAGCTGATGCGCAGTTTTAATTCTTCACTGACAGCAACTTAGAAGCGCCGCCATCAGCACAGCATAACCTCTGCGTAAAACATTTTTTTTCATGCAACTAACAGGAAAAGCTGAAGCGGTTCTTCAGGAGAGTCTCAAGCCACGGGGATGCGGCAGCGCGGCTGCCGTCGGTCGGATCCGGGAAGGATCCGGGGAAGGGTCCGGGAGCCGGCCTGTAAGCCGGGTTCTGTCGGGGACAGTCATTCATCTGGGACGTACGTCACCGTACGCCTCGAGCGACCTACCCGGGAGCACGCGCGGGCCGCGCGCTGCAGCTCGGGGCTGCATGCCCCCCTATTTGGTCTTGCTCCGGGTGGGGTTTACCCTGCCGCTGCTGTTGCCACCAGCGCGGTGCGCTCTTACCGCACCATTTCACCCTTACCTCCCGTCACGAAGACGGGGTCGGCGGTATCTTTTCTGTGGCACTTTCCGTGGACTCGCGCCCCCCAGGCGTTACCTGGCACCCTGCCCTATGGAGCCCGGACTTTCCTCCCTCGCCATGAAAGGCGAGCGCGACTGTCCGGCCGACTCCCAGTCAAACAGTATAACGCCAAGCGAGGCTTCCGGTCTCGATCGATCGCAAACGCTTGCCGCACCGGCACGCCTTACGCCTGGTTGTCGGTCGCGACGACGTCGTCCACGCCGTGACCCAAATCCAGCTCGAGGCCGAGGCGGTAGAGCGCATTCTTCTTGATGCCGGTCAGGCGCGCCGCAATCGCCACCGCCTGAGCCAACGGCAGGGTCTCGCCGAGGATACGCAGGACCCGCTCCGCCTCCGCCCGATCCGGATCGCGCGTATCGGCGCTCCCCTCGATCAGGACGACCAACTCGCCGAGGCGCTGCTCGGCGTCTTCCTCGAGACGCTGAGCCAACTCGGACGCGGTGCCGACGAGGAAGGTCTCGAAGTGCTTTGTCAGCTCGCGCGCCAGGACCAGGCGCCGCGTCTCCCCCAGCGCTTCGCCGAGATCACGCAGTGTGGCGAGGATCCGCTTGCCGCTCTCGTAGAGGATCAGCGTGCCACGCTCGCCCTCGAGCTCGCCGAGCCAGGCCAGGCGGTGCGACCGGGTGCGCGGGGGAAATCCGACGAACAAGAAGCGATCGCTCGGCAAACCCGCCGCCGAGAGGGCGCAGATGGCGGCATTGGCGCCCGGCACCGGCACGACGGCCAAACCCCGTTCACGCGCCGCGGCGACAAGGCTGAACCCGGGATCGCTGATCAGGGGCGTACCCGCATCGGAGACGAGTGCGATGCTCCGGCCGGCTTCGATCTCGGCCAAAAGCCGAGGCGCAACGTTGGCCTCGTTGTGATCGTGATAGGCCACGAGCTTGGACGAGATGCCGAAATGCGTCAGCAGCCGAAGCGTCTGGCGGGTATCCTCCGCCGCGATCAAATCGACCTCGCTCAACACCTTACGTGCCCGATCGGTCATATCCCCGAGATTGCCGATCGGCGTGGCGACCACGTATAGTACCCCTGTTGACTGCTGCACCCTGCCTCCCAACGTCTCGAACCGGAACGGATCATGCTCAAGAATCGCGTTGACCACCGTCCCCTGTCCACTCCGATCACAGTCGTCGCTCTCCTCGTTGCCGTTTCACTCGTTGCCCTTTCACTGGCCGGATGCGCGATCGATCCAGCCCGGGACGAGGCGCGCCTGCTGGCGCCGGTCGCGGGGGAGCCGCTGAGACAGGCCGATGCGCTCGCCGCGCAAGGACAGGCGGACGCGGCGGCCAAGATGTATCTGGACATCGCAAATGGAACAACGCCACCGGCGCGCGGGCAACTCCAATTGAAGGCGGCACGCGCCTACCTCGCAGCCGGCGACACGCGGCAGGCACAGCAGACCATCGGCGAGATTTCGCGCCCGGCGCTCACGATCAGGCAGCGCGAGCAGCTCTTGCTGATCGAGGCGGATCTCGCCCTCTTGGACCGACGCCCCAAGGATGCGATCGCGCGACTCCGGGCCGTGCAGGTCCAAACCTTGCCGAAGGATCTGAAGATTCAACGGCTCGGCACACTCGCCGCCGCCCAGCGTCTCGCCAATGATCCCGTCGCCTCGGCCGAGTCGTTGATCGCGCTCGATCGGCTGCTCGACAACGAGGATGCACGTCTGCTGAATCAGGTCTCTCTGGTCACGACCTTGAGCGCACTGAACACCGAGCAACTGCGCAAGCTCTCACGCAGCGCAGGCGGAGCCATGAAAGGCTGGGCGGAGATCGCGCTCCTGGCACGCGACGCAGGCGCGGATCCTGCGACATTTCAGACCCGCTATCGCCAAGAGCACGCCAAACGACTCGGCCATCCGGCCCATCCGGGATTGGCCGAGGCGTACGTCAAGATCCTGTCGGGGGGGTACGCCTCGGGCGACAGCCTGACGGTCATGCTCCCGCGCGGGGGACGCTTCGCGGGCGCCGCCACATCGGTGAAGGACGGCATCGAGGCGGCCAGCCGAGCCGACAGCAGCGGCAACCGACCGGCGCTCGACTTCATCGACAGCACCCAAACGACGCGTGCCCGCGCCATTCACGCGAAGGCCGTGGCGGGCGGCGCGGATTATGTGATCGGCCCGCTCGAGAAGGAATCGGTGGACAGCCTCGCGGCCGGGCCCGCGCTCGCGGTGCCGACGCTGGCCCTGAACCAGACGACCCGCGACAGCCAGCCCGCCGCGAACCTCTTTCAGTTCTCGCTCTCGCCCGAGAACGAGGCGGCGGAGGTTGCCGACAAGGCCGCCGCGATGGGTCTGAAACGCGCTGCAGTGCTGTATCCGGAAGGGCCGTGGGGAGCGCGTCTAGCCAGTGCATTCCGCAACCAATGGCGCCGACTAGGCGGAACGCTGGAGGCCGAAGCCGTCTACAACCCGACAGCGCGCAGCTTCGAGAAGACGGTGACCGCCCTGCTCGGCGACTCGAAGGCGGATGTCGTCTTCCTGGTCGCGACCAACGAGCTCGCACACAATCTGTATCCGCAGATCCGGCTGAGCAGATCGTCGGTGACGGTCATGTCCACGTCGCACGTCTACTCGGGCGTCTTCGATCCGAATCGAGACCGGGTCCTGTCGGGGCTGTATTTCGTCGATATCCCCTGGATGCTGAACAGTCGCGGAGAGGGTGCTCTGTCGCGGAGACGCCTGAGCGGATCCTCGTTCGAGGTCGCCAATCCGCTGGCCCGTCTGTACGCGATGGGGATCGACGCCTACCGCATCGCCCCGCGACTGCCCGCGCTGGCCAAAAGCCCGGGCGCCTTTTATCCGGGACAAACCGGCGGTCTTTCAATCGACGCGCTGGGCCGCATCCAGCGCCAGCTCGCACTCGGACGCTTCGGCGACACAGGCGTGCTCGAGGCGGGTGAGCCGTCCGATACGCCAGCCTCGGAGACCCCTTGAGCGGCGACACGCGTCGCCCGTCCTCGGGGACGACCGACGCAGCAGTCGGAACCCGGGGTGTCGGCGACGCCAAGGAACGGCTCGCCGAGGATTATCTGAAACGCCGCCATCTGCAACCCATCGCGCGCAATCACCGCTGCCGCTTCGGCGAGATCGACCTGGTGATGCGCGACGGCGCGACCCTGGTCTTCGTCGAGGTCAGATACCGACGCTCGGAGCGATTCGGGACGCCGGCCGAGACGGTCGACCGACGCAAGCAACAGCGTCTGACGGCGGCCGCGAGCCATTATCTTCAAGCTCACCCGACCATGTTACCCTGTCGATTCGACGTGGTCGCGGTCAGTGGCGAAGACCGAATCGAGTGGATCAAGAATGCCTTTTCCGTTGAATGATAGAACTCCCTTCGGCCTCTTCACGCGGATGCGACTCGGTCGAATCGGCGTGCTCATGGCGACGATCACCCGCCAACGGCGCGTCGCAGCGGCCCTGCTGCTGCTCGCTGCGACACTCCTGTCCGGCTGCGCGCCGATGCTCTTCGGTGCAGCGGCTGTCGGCACCGCCGCAACGGTCCACGACCGACGCCCGGCGAACGTGATCCTCGACGATCAGCAGATCGAGCTCGAGGCGATGAGCGCCTTGTTCGGCAATGCCGAGATCAGGGGCCGCTCCCAAATCGCGGTCACCAGCTACAACCGCACCCTCTTGCTCACCGGCACCGCCGACACGACCGAGGTGGCACGAGAGGCCACGACGCTGCTGAGCCGCATCGGAAAGGTGCAGCGGGTCGTCGACGAAATCGGGGTCGGTCCCCGCCTCGATCTGACCCGACAAGCCCAAGACACCTACATCACGGGTCGCGTGAAGACGGACCTGATCGGCGTGCGGCTGCCGGGATTCGACCCGACCCGGGTCAAGGTGGTCACCAACAACGGCGTGGTCTTTCTGATGGGTCTCGTGAGCCCCGCGGAGGCCGATGCCGCGGCCGAGAAGGCCAGTTACGTGCCCGGTGTCGAGCGTGTGGTGAAGCTCTTCGAGTATGTCGACGACAACAACACCTGAGTTGTCTTCCGGATTCCTGAAGAGTCTTGCGCGGATCGCCGGCGCGGGACGCTTACTCACGGATCCGGCCGATTGCTGGCCCTATGGGTACGACAACAGCAGACTCCACGCACTGCCCAGAGGCGTCGTCTTCGCCGCCGACGAGGCGCAGGTCACGGCTCTGGTCATGCTCTGCCGCGACGCAGGCGTCCCGCTCGTCGCGCGGGGGCGCGGGACCGGTACGACCGGTGCGACTGTTCCGGACCACGGCGGCATCGTGCTCTCCTTCGAGCGCATGGACGCCATCCTGCGCATCGCTCCGGAGGATCGCCTCGCCGTCGTGCAGCCCGGGGTGCTCAATGAGCAGCTCCAACAAGCGGTCGGCGCCTTCGGGTTCTTCTGGCCACCCGATCCCACCAGTGCAGCGAGCTGCACGATCGGCGGAAATCTCGCCTACAACTCGGCGGGACCGAGGGCGGTCAAATACGGAACGCCGCGCGAGAATACGCTCGGACTCACCGCGATCGACGGTCGCGCCGAGCGACTGCGTACGGGCGTGCTCACCACCAAAGGCGTGGTCGGCTACGACCTCACCCGGCTCATCATCGGCTCGGAGGGCACACTCGCCCTCATCACCGAAGCCACGCTGAAGCTCACCCCGCTACCCGAGGCCAAGCGCACGCTGCGCGCCGCCTATGCGGACATCCACGCGGCCGCGGCCGCCGTGTCGGCGATCATGGCGCAGCCCGTGATCCCCTGCGCCTTGGAGATCATGGACGCCGCGGCGATCCGCACCGTCCGGCGCCATGCGGGGCTCGACCTGCCCGAGGGCGTCGGCGCGCTGCTGATGATCGAGGTCGACGGACCTGCCGCCTGCATCGATCAGTCCGTCACCGCCGTCGCTGCAGCCGCGCAACACCCAGGTCTGATCGAGCTGCGTCGTGCCGAGTCGGCCGCGGAGGTCACCGCGCTCTGGAAGACCCGCAAGGCGCTCTCCCCGGCCTTGCGCCATATCGCGCCGAAAAAGATCAACGAGGATGTCGTGGTCCCGGTCTCGCGCATGGCCGAGCTCATCGATGGCCTGGAGTGGCTATCGCAGGAGAGCGGCGTGCGGATCGTGAACTTCGGTCATGCGGGAAACGGCAACATCCATGTGAATCTCTTGATCGACCCGGACGACCCGGTTGCCGTCGAGAGCGCGCATCGGTGTCTGGACGCCGTGTTTTCGCTCGTACTACAACTCGGCGGAACGCTTTCGGGCGAGCACGGCGTCGGGATTGCCAAGCGCGACTTCGTCGACCGCGAGATCGAGGCACCCGTGCTCACGCTCATGCGCGACATCAAGCGTCAATTCGATCCGGCCGGGATCCTCAATCCCGGGAAAGGCTTTCCGAAGAACGCCCGGGAACCTGAAACGAATCGCTGAACCGAAGCCAAAGGTTTCGGTATCGGCTACTTGCCCGGTCGCACCAAGCCGCCGAGCCCGACCGCCTCGAGCGCATCCAGAAGCAGGCGTCGTACCGACGCCGCATCCTCGCATTGCAGGGCCACCTTGAGCACCTCGCGGGCCCTTGCACGACTGATGCTGCGGATCACGCGCTTCACGCGCAGCAGACTTCCGGCGCCCATACTCAGGCTATGCACGCCCATCCCGAGCAGGAGGAAGGTCGCGAGCGGATCCCCCGCCATCTCCCCGCACACGCTCACCTCGCGGCCATGGACACGGGCGCCCGCGAGGATCTGCAGCAACGCGCGCAAGACCGCCGGATGAAACTCGTCGTAGAGCTTCGCGACGTGGGCATTGTTGCGATCGACCGCGAGTAGATACTGAGTGAGATCGTTGGTCCCGACGGACAGGAAATCGACCCGTCGCGCCAGCGCCTCGCACTGATAGACGGCAGCCGGGACCTCGATCATCACGCCGATCGGCGGCAATCGGACCTGATAGCCCTCCTCGAGCAACTCCTCGTGCGCGCGATGGATGAGCAGCAGTGCCTCGTCGACCTCGCCGACCGTGCTGATCATCGGCAACAGGATCTGCAGGTTATCCAGCCCGATGGACGCGCGCAGAATGGCGCGAACCTGGGTCAAGAAGATATCGGGCTGATCCAGCGTGATGCGGATGCCGCGCCAGCCCAGGAATGGATTGGCCTCGTGCATCGGAAAATAGGGCAACGGCTTGTCACCGCCGATGTCCAGTGTGCGGATGGTCACCGGCCGAGGCGCGAACAGCTCGAGCACCTGTCGATAGTTCGACATCTGCGCGGCCTCGCCGGGGAAGGTATCGCGCACGATGAAGGGTAGCTCGGTGCGGTAAAGCCCGACACCCGCGGACTCCTCGATGCCCAGCGGGCGCGCCTCGGAGACCAGACCCGTATTCAGATAGAGCGGCACCAGATAGCCGTCCGTGGTTTCGGCCGGGAGATGGCGCAACGCCTGCAGCTCGTTGGTCAGGGCCGCGTCGTCTTCGGCGAGACGCTGATACTCGGCACGAACGGCCGGGCCGGGTGCGACGTAGACCCGCCCGCGATAACCGTCCACCACCAGCTCGCGTCCCTCGACACGCCCGACCGGCAGGTCGGCGACGGCCATCGCCGCCGGCACGCCCATACCCCGCGCCAGGATGCCCACATGCGAGGAGCCCGAGCCGGTGGTCGAGACGATCCCCGCGAGCATCTCGCGCGGGACGTCGGCGATCTGCATCGCGCTGATCTCGTCGCCGACCAGGATGGTGTTGGGGACGTAATGGATCGGCGCCGCAGCCAGCTTCTGAAGATGGGTCAGGATGCAGCGACCGAGATCACGCACGTCCGATGCGCGTTCGCGCAGATAGGCATCGTCCATGTCGTCGAACACCTTGGCGTGCTCGGCGATGGTCTCGCGCAGCGCCCCGGGAGCCCAATTGCCGGCGCGGATGCGTGACAAGGTTCCGTCGATCAGTGTGTCGCTCTCGAGCATCAGACGCCAAGCGTCGAACAGGGCCATGTCTTCGGTACTGAGGTGCGCTTGGGTCCGGGCCGCGAAGCGATCGAGATCCTCGGCCACATGCTCCACGGCACCGAGAAAATCCTTGGCCTCGTTGTCCGCATTCTCCGCACGCCGATCCGGAACGGCGTTGAGATCGGCCGGCGGGTAAACCACCACGGCGGTCCCGATGCCGATACCGGGCGAGGCCGGCAAGCCGGGCAAAAAGCGCTGCGGGATCCCGTCGTCCTGCAGACGCGCGAGCTCGCCGTTGGTGCGTGCAAAGGTGATGGCGCCGGCCAGCTGCGATGCGAGGGTCACCACGAAGGTCACCTCGTCGTCGCCGAAATGGCGTTTTTCGCGTTGTCGCAGGACCAGCACACCCAAGACCTTGCGATTCTGGATGATGGGAGCGCCGAGGAAACCGTGATACTGCTCTTCGCCGGTATCCGTGATGCGCTGGTAGCGCGGATGGCTGACTGCATCGTCCAGGTTGATCGGCTCGGCGCGCTCGCTGACCAACCCGATCAGCCCCCGCCCCAGCTCCAACCGCACCCGACCGACCGCCTTGGCGCGCAGTCCGTCGGTGGCATGCAGGACATGCCGACGGTTGTCGAAATCGTTGAGATAGACCGAGCAGACGTCGGCCCCGACGGCCTGTTTGACCCGCTGAACGATGATGGTGAGCGCGCGCTCGAGGTCGGGGGCGTTGTTGACCTCCTGCACGATGCGACGCAGCGATTCGAGCATCGGCAAGCGTTGGCTCGCAGCCGCCGAGGATCCGGCAGTCGACACGCCGCTGTCGAGCCCGACCGACCCTCGCTCGAGGTGCTCCGCGGCGAGACCTGTCATCGTCCGCGCTGATGCATCAAGCCGACCACCCGGGACTGGGCGTCCTCACGGGCGGGCGGACCCTCCGGGTACAGGCTCGGGGCGAGCTCTTCGAGCGCCTGCATGTAGACACGGCGCTTGAAGTAGACCACCTCGTGCAGCGGCTGCCAGTAGCGCACCCAGCGCCAGGCATCGAATTCGGGCTTGTCGGTCCGATCCAGACAGAAGGAGTCCTCGCCGCAATCCACCCGCAACATGAACCACACCTGCTTCTGACCGATGCAGGTCGGACCGCAATGCCGGCGGATGTAGCGTTTGGGAAGGTGATATCTGAGCCAACCGCGGGTGCAGCCGAGGATGGTAACCTGCCGGGGCTGAAGCCCGACCTCCTCCTCGAGCTCGCGATACATGGCCTGCTCGGGCGTCTCGTCGGAATGAATCCCACCCTGCGGAAACTGCCAGGCGTTTTGGCCGACGCGACGACCCCAAAATAGACGCCGGTCCTGATTGCTCAGGATAATGCCGACGTTGGGTCTGAAACCGTCGTGATCGATCAAGGAAACGAGTCCGTGAGGCCATATTGCCTCATTCTTCCACATCCGGCGCATGACCGGCAAGCAGACACCTGCATAAGCGATTGCCACTCAACGGCTTTCGCATGCCCTCGGAAACGGTCTCGAGGCTCCGTCGTCGGGTACCGAGCGAAGGCACCCGCCACGGCTTGAAACCCCGGTATGATTCCGCGACCATCCGACGAGACGACGCACCACGCCGGCATCCGATCAGGACGCCGATGCGCACCGCACCGCGAGACATCAACCGAAGGAAACGACATGGCGCTGGCGATCTTCGATCTGGACAACACCCTCCTGGCAGGCGACTCCGATTATCTGTGGGGCCGATTCCTGGCCGCCGCGGGGATCGTCGATGCAGATGATTACGAGAGCCAGAACGAGCGCTTCTATCGCGAATACAAGGACGGAACCCTGGATATCGCGGAATTCTTGAGATTCTCGCTGCGCCCCCTGCGCGAGCACCCGCGCGCGCATCTCGAAGCACTGCGCGAGCGGTTCGTCGCCGAGCTGATCGAGCCCATCATGCTCCCGGCCGCCAGAGACCTCGTCGAGTCGCACCGCGAGGCCGGAGACACACTCATGATCATCACCGCGACGAACGCCTTCGTCACGGCGCCGATCGCGCAGCGTTTCGGAATCGCCCATCTGATCGCGACGCTGCCGGCCGAGGAGAACGGGCGCTTCACCGGCGAGCCCGCCGGCCAACCGGCATTCCGGGAGGGCAAGGTCGAGCGTCTGCAGACCTGGCTGCGCGAGCATCGGGAGACGCTCGGCGGGAGCAGCTTCTACAGCGACTCGCACAACGATCTTCCCCTCCTGGAACGCGTCGACCGGCCGGTCGCGGTCGACCCCGATCCGCAGCTTCGCGAGACCGCCCGATCGCGCGGGTGGCCCGTCATCTCGCTGAGACCCTGAGGCCGGGTCGCAACGCCGCCCCGCCACTCACCGCGGCGTTCGAGTCGACGTTCACGGCGGCGTCACGCAGCCCACATACGCCCGCAATACTCCGTATCTATGATCGCCCTCTACGCAAAGGTTCTTTTTTCGAGGGCATGCAATGGTTGCGACTGCGTCTGGGTTGATCGCCAAGCGCGAGGAACGCCTCTTCGTCGAGCTCGCCGCGTCCGAGTCGGAGATCCGCGAGGCCCAAGCCCTCAGATATCGGGTCTTCGGCGAGGAGTTGGGCGCAAAGCTGAAGACGGGCTCGAGCGGACTGGACGTAGACGATCTCGATGCCTACTGCCAGCACCTCCTGGTGCGCGATACGCGCACCGGCGAGGTCGTCGGCTGCACGCGGATCCTGACGGACCGCAACGCCGCGCGTATCGGTCGCTTCTACTCCGAGAGCGAATTCGACTTGGGAGCGATCCCCCGGCTTAAGGGCCGTCTCCTGGAGGTCGGCCGGACCTGCATCTCGCCCGAGTTTCGACAAGGCCCGGCGATCGCCGTGCTCTGGTCCGGCCTGGCCGGCTTCATCCAGCTTCACGGCTTCGACTATCTGTTCGGCTGCGCCAGCATGCCGCTCGGCGAAGACGACATCCAGGCCGCGGCCATCATGAACCGCTTGCGCCGACACGCCATGGTCTCGCCCGATTTAAGGGTCGTCCCGCGGGTGCCGCTGCGCACCGCACAGGTGCCCGACGATGTCCTGGATGCACCGCTGCCGGCCTTGCTGCGCACCTACGTGAGGCTGGGCGCAAAGGTCTGCGGAGAGCCCTGTCGCGACCCTGATTTCGGCGTTGCGGATGTGCTCATGCTGCTCGATGTGGATGCGCTGAATCCGACCTACTCGCGACACTTTTTCGATCGTACCGCGAGTCTGTGACGCGATGCGGCACGCGCGATCGATCCGCAGGCTTGCACTCATCCTCGCTCACTTGAGCAAAGGTGCAACGCTCGCACTCTACATCGGTCTGCTTTCGCGACTCGGCCGACGGCCGCCGCCGGTCGCGGCCATGACCCGGCGCTGGCAACGACGGCTCTGCGAGATTCTGGGCATCCGGATTCGCGTCTACGGCCGCGCGCAGCCCGGATGCCTCTTGATCGGCAACCACATCTCCTGGCTCGACATCCCCGTGGTCGGCGCACAAGGCGAGATCGCGTTCCTCTCCAAGGCCGAGGTGCGCGATTGGCCCCTGATCGGCTGGCTGGCGCAGACCGCGGGCACCTTGTTCGTCGAGCGCGGCGCCATCCGCATCGACGAGATTGCCGGGATGCTCCGCAAGATCGGCTGCGAGCAGACCTTGATGCTCTTTCCCGAGGGCACGACGAGCGACGGGGCAGGCGTGCTGCGGTTCCACCCGCGTCTCTTCGCGCTTGCGCAGGAGACCGGGCTGAGGATTCAACCGGTGGCCATCGCCTACCGCGGCCACGCAGAGGAGGTGCCGGACACCGTTGCGCCCTTCATCGGCGACGACACCCTCTTGGCGCATCTGCTGCGGGTGATTCGCCACCCCGGGCTCACCGCGGAGGTCCATTTCCTCCCGCCGGTGGCAATCGACGACGACAACAACACCCGACGTCTCCTCGCCGAGCGCACCCGCACCGCGATCGTCGAGGCCCTCGGCATGCAACCGGATGCCGTGCCGCAACGCTCTCCCGGAGCGCGTCCGGAACCGACCCCGGGCGCGATTGCAGACCCGACGCCGGGCCGCCCGGAATCCATACCGTCGGGTGGAATGGCCCATGTCGTCTGACATCATCCCGCGGGACACCGATAGGTTTTCCGGGCGTCTGCGCATCGCGATCGTCACCGAGACCTATCCGCCCGAGATCAACGGAGTTGCCCACACCATGCGGCATCTCGCCGAGGGCTTGGCCGAACGCGGACACGACATCCAGCTGATCCGGCCTCGCCAGCACGGCGAGCAACGCGACACGGCTGCACCGACGCTCGGCCGAATCGGCGTGCACCTCGTCCCCGGCCTGCCGATCCCCGGTTACCGAGGTCTGCGATTCGGACTGCCCGTTTACTGGCGGCTGCGCCGCCTCTGGGGCGGCGCCGCGCCGGATCTCGTCTATATCGCCACCCAGGGCCCACTCGGCCACGCCGCGCTCTCCGCCGCGCACCGTCGCGGGATCCCGACGGTGACCGGATTTCACACCCAGTTTCAGCAGTACAGTCAACATTACGGTCTCGGCCTCTTCACCCATCAGATCGCCGAGACGCTGCGCCATTTCCACAACCGATCGGATGCGACCCTGGTCCCCACCGCCGAGCTCAAGGCGGAACTCTCACGCGAGGGATTCCATGATGTCCACGTCTTCGGGCGCGGCGTGGACGTCGATCTCTTCTCCCCCGCCTGGCGAGACGAGGCGCTGAGGCGCAGTTGGGGCTGCGACGAGGACACCTTGGCCGTACTCTACGTCGGGCGGATTGCACCGGAGAAGAATCTCGATCTCGCGCGGGACGCCTTTCAGGCGATTCAATCGGCTCGACCGAAGGCGCGTTTCATCCTGGTCGGGGAGGGGCCTGCACGCGAGCATATCCAACGCGAGAGCCCCGAGCTCATCTGTCCGGGGGCCAAAATCGGCGTCGAGCTCTCGAAGTATTACGCCTCGGGCGATCTCTTCCTCTTTCCGAGCCTGACCGAGACCTTCGGCAACGTGGTGCTCGAGGCGATGGCCAGCGGTCTACCGGTCGTCGCTTTCGATTATGCCGCGGCACGATCTCTGATTGATCCCGGGCGGAACGGGGTTACATTACCGTCAGGAGATCGTGAAGCGTTCATCGCTGCGGGATGCGAGCTGGCTCGCGACCTGCCGCGCGTCCGAAAGCTCGGAGAACAGGCCCGCCGCGCGGCCGAGGAGATCAGTTGGGACCGCGTCATCCGGAGCGTCGAGGACCGTCTCTTTCAGGTCATCCACCGACAACGTGGAACGGAGGCTTGCCATGCGACTGTGGCTACAACATCTGAATGAGATCGAGGTATCACTCTGCCGCACCTGGAGCCGCGGCGGTCGGCGCCGTTGGATTCAACGCCCTTTCGCCGTCGTCAGTCGGCTCGGCGACGGGGTTTTTTGGTACAGCTTGATCGCCATCCTGCCGATGACCCACGGATTCCTCGGCCTCAGGGCCAGTGTGCACATGCTCGTCACCGGGGGCGTCGCGCTGGCGCTCTACAAGTCGCTGAAGGTCTATACGCGTCGCGAACGACCCTGTCACTATGCCGCCGAGATCATCGCCCTGGTCCCGCCGCTCGACCGCTACAGCTTTCCCTCCGGCCATACGCTTCATGCCGTGAGCTTCTCGAGCGTCGCCATCTACTATGTTCCCGAGCTTGCCTGGATCCTCGTGCCCTTCACCATGCTGGTCGCCAGCTCGCGGATTATTCTCGGCCTGCACTATCCCAGCGATGTACTGGTCGCGACCTTGATCGGACTCGCACTGGCCTTTACCGGCATCCTGATGGTTGCATGAACCTCGAAGCCGGCGTGCTCAGCAGACCCGCCGGAAGGGTGGACGCGCGCAAGCGAAGGCCAACGAACCCTACGCCGGCCTGACCGCTCCGATCGGCGACATCACCGGGTTCAGACGCGAGCCCGCGGGAAACAAAAAAGGCCGGGCGATGGCCCGGCCTTTTTTGCGGCGGCGCACATGAGGTGCGCCGCCCGATCGGAGGACTTACTTGGCTTCTGGCTGAGCCGGAGCAACAGGCGCCACCGGGGCAACCGGTGCCGCATAGGGGTAGGCGTAGGGGTAACCGCCGCCGTAGTAGGGAGCGCCGTAGCCGTAAGGGGCACCGTAGTAGTAGGGGTTGTTGTAGCCGTAGCCGTAGCCACGACCCAGACCACGACCGTAGCCGCGGCCACTGCCGCCGCCGCTCATACCGAAATTGAAGTCACCGTAGCCGTCGCCGAACATGTCGCTGAAGGCATCGCCGAGACCGGAACCGTAACCGGGGCCGTACCCGCCGTAACCCGGACCCCACCAGGCGGAGGCGGAAGCGGAGGCACCGAGGAGGGCAGCGACGGCAGCAGCAGTAGCAAGCTTGTTCATTCTATTCTCCGAATCGATCTATGTTGTTGGCAGCAAGCGTGGATAGCCGATCGACATCCACGGGTCGCATTATATTAGCAAACGGTTAAATAGAAAATAAACAATATCAATCAGACTGATTTTTATCATTGCCTTTACCGACAACGTTATCTCGCGCCTCGCGCAAGCGCCGCGCAACCTCGACCAAATCCTCCCAGACTTTCACCTTCTGATCGGGCGAGCGCAGCAGATAGGCCGGATGATAGGTTACGCGCAGCGGGATCGACCCCGCCCGAAACTCGAGCCAACGCCCCCTCAAACTCCCCAGCGGCGCATCCGTCTGCAGGACATGCTGAGCCGCCACGCGCCCGACACAGAGGATCGCGCGCGGGCCGAGCAGCGCGATCTGCCGCATGAGATACGCCTCGCACTCTTTGGTCTCCTCGGGGCGTGGATCGCGATTCCCGGGCGGGCGGCACTTGAGCACGTTGGCAATGTAGACCTGCTCACGCGCCAGACCGATCGCCGCGAGCATGCGGTTGAGCAACTGCCCGGCACGCCCGACGAAGGGCTCGCCGGCGCGATCCTCGTCTGCGCCCGGGGCCTCGCCGATGATCAGGAGATCCGCGGTTCGGCTGCCGACGCCGAACACGGTGTTGGTGCGGGTCTCGCAAAGTCCGCAGGCGCGGCAGCCGGACACCGCCGTCTCGAGTGCATCCCAATCCATCTTTGCCGGATCGGGCGACGACAGGCCACCGGACGGATCGGGCTCGCCCGGTCCGGACTCGAGCGGTCCGGACGCGACGGGTTCAGGCACGACCTCGGGAGCGGCGGCACGAACCGGCGGGATCGGGTGCGCGGGCTGCAGGGACGGCGGAACCGAACTCGGGGCGGCTTGCCCCGTCATGGGCGACGCGGTTTCGACGAGGCCCGTCTCTTCGGCGCTATCGACTGCACGCGCAGCGACATGGCGCGACACCCAGACATCGACACCCATCGCGCCTAGGTAGTCCAGGCGTCTGCGCTCGTCCATCGCCATGGGGCTCAGACGTCGCCGGTCTGCGGATGGGCGCGATGGGCCGGCTGGAGGATCTTGTTGCAGGCGTTGATATAAGCCTTGGCAGAGGCGATCACGATATCGGTGTCCGCGCCCTGCCCGTTGACGATGCGCCCGCCGCGCTCGAGTCGAACCGTCACCTCGCCCTGTGCGTCGGTGCCGCTGGTGATGGCGTTGACCGAGTAAAGCTTCAGAACCGTTCCGCTGTCCACGATCGTCTCGATCGCCTTGAAGGTCGCATCCACGGGTCCGCCGCCGCTGGCGGTCCCGGCCAGCTCCTCGCCGTCGAACATCAGCACCAGGTTCGCGCAGGGCGTCTCGCCCGTCTCCGAGCAGACCCGCAGCGAGACCAGCTTGACCCGTTCGTTCGCCGCGTCCAGGGTCGCATCCGTCACCAGCGCCTGCAGGTCTTCGTCGAAGATCTCGTGTTTCTTGTCGGCCAGATCCTTGAAGCGCGAGAAGGCCGCGTTGAGCTCCTCCTCCGAACCCATGACGATGCCGAGCTCCTGCAGCCGCGTGCGAAAGGCGTTGCGGCCCGAATGCTTGCCCATGACCATACGGTTGGCGTTCCAACCGACGTCCTCGGCGCGCATGATCTCGTAGGTCTCGCGGTGCTTGAGCACGCCGTCCTGATGAATACCGGACTCGTGCGCAAAGGCGTTGGCGCCCACCACCGCCTTGTTGGGCTGAACCGCAAAGCCCGTGATGCCCGAGACCAAACGCGAGCAGTTCATGATCTGTGTGGTATCGAGGCGGGTTTGACAGTCGAACAGATCCTGACGGGTGCGCACCGTCATCACGATCTCCTCGAGCGCGGCGTTGCCGGCGCGCTCGCCGAGACCGTTGATGGTGCATTCAACCTGGCGCGCACCGTTGCGCACGGCGGCGAGCGAGTTGGCGACCGCAAGCCCCAAGTCGTTGTGACAATGCACCGAGAAGATCGCCTTGTCGGCGTTCGGGATACGCTCGCGCAAGGTTCGGATGAGGCTACCAAACTGATCCGGGATGTTGTAGCCCACCGTGTCCGGAATATTGACGGTACCGGCGCCGGCATCGATGACCGCCTCGAGCACGCGACAGAGGAAGTCGATCTCGGAGCGTCCGGCATCCTCGGGCGAGAACTCCACATCGTCGGTGTAACGCCGCGCCCGCTGAACGGCATGCACCGCTTGCGCGAGCACCTGATCCGGGCTCATGTTGAGCTTGCGCTGCATGTGGATGGGAGATGTGGCGATGAAGGTATGGATCCGCCCGGCGTTGGCACCGGCCAGCGCCTCGCCGGCACGGTCGATGTCCTTGTCGAGCGCTCGGGCCAGACCGCAGACCCGGCTCTCCTTGACCGTCTCGGCCACGGCCTTGACGGCATCGAAATCGCCCGGACTGGCAATGGGGAAACCCGCCTCGATCACATCGACACGCATCCGTTCCAAGGCCTTCGCGATGCGCACCTTCTCGTCGCGGGTCATGGAGGCGCCCGGACTCTGCTCGCCATCGCGCAGGGTCGTATCGAAAATGATCAAGTGGTCTTTTGCGGTCATGGATGGTCTCTGAGTCGCGCGGCCGTCTGATAAGAAAGGGACCTGGTCTTCGGGAGACTATTGTAGGCGATCCGCGCGCGAGCGGTGCCCCCCGGATCGCGCTCGGGGCAACTCCGAGGCGGATCGAACCCGTGTCTGCCGATGCGGGATCTTGTGACCCGCATCGGTTCCTGTATAAGCTGCCGGCGGCGGTGACGGGACCGCGGATTGCAGCCCCGATCGGCCGGCAGCCGAGGACTCGACGCCCCATGGATCCCGAGGAGGCCATGCACGCGATGATGCCGGACCTGCACGACCTGGAGATTCTGCTGCGCTCGGACACCCCGATCGTCCTCATCGAGTCGATCGAGGAGCCGCGTGTCGTCGAGCTGTTCGCCGGGCTTGCACTGCGTCTCGCCGAGCCGGCCTTTCGCTGGTCGGTCACCGAGGGGCTGCGGCGCATCGAGCTCGAGACCGAGCCGCAAAGTCGCCTGGCCGACCCGACCGAGGCGCTTCGCAATATCCGCTCCACACAGCAACCCGGCATCTATCTGCTGCTCGACTTCCATCCCTATCTGGACAATCCGCTGCACGTGCGCCTGCTGAAAGAGATCGCACAAGGCTATGCAGACCTGCCCCGCACCCTGGTCCTGGTCAGTCACGCGCTCGAGATCCCGCCCGAGCTGCACCATCTGAGCGTGCGGTTCGGACTGCGCCTGCCGGACCGGCAGCGCATCATGGGCCTGATCCGAGAGGAGGCGAAGCGCTGGCAGGATTCCTCCGGCGGGCGCAGCTTCCGGACCGGGCGCGACGCGGTGGACCAACTCGCCCGCAATCTGCTTGGCGTCACCGAGTCCGACGCACGCCGCCTGATCCGCAACGCGATCCGTCACGACGGCGCCATCACGCGGGAGGACGTCGAGACGGTCAAGCGCGCCAAATACGACCTGCTCAGTCCCGATGGCGCCATCAGCTTCGAGTACGACACCCGCTCCTTCGCCGAGGTCGCCGGTCTGGGCAACCTCAAGGCATGGATCGACCGCCGCCGCGATGCCTTCCTGGATCCGGACCGCACAACCGATCACCCGCGCGGCGTTCTGCTCCTGGGCGTTCAGGGCGGCGGCAAGAGTCTGGCCGCGAAGGCGGTTGCCGGACGTTTCCGCGTCCCGCTGCTGCGCCTGGACTTCGGTACGCTCTACGACAAATATATCGGCGAGACCGAGAAGAACCTCCGCAAGGCATTGGCCACGGCCGATGTCATGTCGCCCTGCGTCCTCTGGATCGACGAGATCGAAAAAGGCGTCGCGACCGGCGCGGAGGACGACGGGGTCGGCCGGCGCGTCCTCGGCACACTGCTGACCTGGATGGCCGAGCGCAACACCCGCGTCTTCCTCGCCGCGACCGCCAACGACATCTCGCGACTGCCCCCGGAGCTCATCCGTAAAGGGCGGATCGATGAGCTCTTCTTCGTGGATCTACCCGGCGCGCCCGTGCGGCGCGAGATCTTTGCGATCCATCTGAACAGACGGGGACTCGATCCCGAGCGCTTCGACCTCGCTCGCCTCGCGGAGGCGAGCGAGGGCTTCACCGGTGCCGGCATCGAGCAGGCCGTCGTCTCCGCGCTCTATGCCGACGAGACCGCCGGGGACGGCATGACGACGGGCGACCTCCTACGCGAGATCGCGGACACCCAGCCCCTGTCCGTCGTGATGCACGGCCCGCTTCAAGCGCTGCGCGCCTGGGCACTCGGTCGAACCGTTCAGGCGCACGCACCCGAAGAGCAAGACGACACGGCAGTCATCGCACGCGACCCCGCCGCCGGGATGGCCTCGGGCACCATGGATCCCGCCGGTACGGCGGTCGACGCGCAGCCCCTTGGGTGCCCCGACTAAGTCCCTTCACTTGACCGCGACCCGTGCAATGACCGTCGCCAGCCCATACCTCCCCCCACAACACGAGGTTCACGAGTCCGTGTCGGCCAAACCTTCGAGGCGCTGCGATGGAATACAAGGACTACTATAAAACGCTGGGCGTGGCACGCGACGCCACCCAAGCCGAGATCAAGCGGGCCTATCGAAAGCTCGCGCGCAAGTTCCACCCGGACGTGAGCAAGGAGCCCGACGCCGAGGCCAGATTCAAAGAGATCAACGAGGCCAACGAGGTCCTGCACGACCCGGAGAAGCGTGCCGCCTACGACGCGCTCGGCAGCAGCTGGCACGCCGGCCAGGATTTTCGCCCGCCGCCCGGCGGTGTCCATCACGACTTCCATTTCGGCGCCGACGAGGCAGCCGAGTTCAGCGACTTTTTCTCCAGCATCTTCGGGCGCGAGTTTCACCCGGGAGCCCAGACTCAACGCCGTCGTCGCGGTCAGGATCAAACCGCGCGCATCGCAATCGAGCTGGAGGACGCCTATCGCGGCGCGACGCGGCAGGTGCGCCTCGACATCCCCGAGATCGGGCCGGACGGGCGCGTCAGCTCGCGCACCCGCACCCTGAACGTGCGCATCCCGCCCGGCGTCACCCAGGGTCGCCAGATCCGCTTGGCCGGCCAGGGCGGGCCGGGGATCAACGGCGGTCATGCCGGCGATCTCTATCTGGAGATCGAGATCAATCCGCACCGATTCTTCACCACGGACGGCAAGGACATCCATCTGCGGCTGCCCATTGCACCCTGGGAGGCCGCACTCGGCGCATCCGTCTCGGTCCCGACACTCGGCGGGACAGTGAACCTTAAGGTCCCGCCGGGATCTCAGTCCGGGCAACGCCTGCGCTTGAAGGGTCGGGGGCTGCCCGGCGAGCCGGCCGGCGACGAGCTGGTCATGCTCGAGATCGTCACCCCGCCGGCAACCACGGATGCCGCCAAGGCAGCCTACCGCGACATGGCCGAGCGTCTACACTTCAACCCAAGGGCCGAGATGGGAGTCTGACGCATGACGCAGACCGAGACACGCATTGAAGGGATCGTGCTCGACGAGGGGCTGACGGTCACCCTCGCCGAGCTGACCCAGCTGTGCGGCTCCAGCGGCCGCGTAGTGAGGCTGATGGTGACCGAAGGGCTCCTGCGCCCGAAGGGCCAAGCCCCCGACGATTGGCGGTTCGACGGCTTCGAGGTGCGTCGAGCACGTCGTGCCGTGCGCCTGCAGCGCGACCTCGACCTCAACCTCGCCGGCACCGCACTCGCGCTCGATCTGCTCGACGAGCTGGAGCAGCTGCGCGAACGACTGCGCGCACTCGAGCACCAGCTCGGCCAAAGGCGCACGCGCGAACTCGGTTAAACCGCGCCCCCGCCAGGGGCCGTGGATGCACCAAACGTCGAGCTCACTCGAGAGTGAGCAGCTCGCTCCGGACGCGGTTTAATCCACGAACCGCATCGAGAGATCGACTGCGGTCACGTCCTTCGTCAGCGCGCCGACCGAGATGCGGTCGACACCGGTTTCCGCGATGGCCCGAATGGTGGCGAGCGTCACCCCGCCCGATGCCTCGAGTCGGGCGCGCCCCGCGCTCATGGCGACCGCCAGACGCAAATCACCGAGCGCGAAGTTATCGAGCAGGATCGATTCCGCCCCGCCGTCCAAGGCCGTCTGCAGCTCGTCGAGACTCTCGACTTCGATCTGAATCTCCACGCCGACACCGGCTGCCGCGGCCGCAGCGGCGAGCGCGGCCGGGATCGAGCCCGCGGCGAGGATGTGGTTCTCCTTGATCAGGATCGCGTCGAACAGACCCATACGGTGGTTATGGCAGCCCCCGCAGAGAACTGCATATTTCTGCTGGACGCGCAGACCGGGCAGGGTCTTGCGGGTATCCAACACCGCAACGGGGAGACCGGCGACCGCGGCGGCAAACTCAGCCGCGCGTGTCGCTGTCCCGGAGAGGGTCTGAAGGTAATTCATGGCCGTGCGCTCGCCGGTCAGCAGAGCGGCCGACGGCCCCTCGATCAACGCCAGACGCTGCCCGGGGCGGACGGGGGCGCCGTCGGCGACCTCCCAACGGACGGAGATCCCGGGATCGAGCACGCGAAACACCGTCTCGAACCAGGCGCATCCGCAGAGGACCGCGGGCTCGCGCGTGATCAGCTCGGCCCGAGAGCGTTGATCGCGCGGGACCAAGGCGGCGGTGAGATCGCCGGTACCGACATCCTCCTCGAGTGCGGCTCGGACCTGGGCCTCGATGAGGTGCGGGTCCGGAAGCCGGGCCGGAAGAGCCGTCCCGCGCGAGGGATTCATCTTTTGGTTCAATTCAGCCATCGGAAGGGGCCTTTTGTAGACTCGTCAACATCGCACGCAACCGGAATCGGCACCCGAGCCGGGGCCGAGTGGGAGTGCTTGATCACGCGAATCTCGACGCCGATTGCCGGCCATGTCACCATCATGGCGCGAGGCACGGGGCGGCCGGCAAACCTCGAGGAAGCGATGGAATATCTTGCGACGATGGTAAGCAATGCGGGTAACCGTGTCACCTTGGATCGGCGGACCCGGGGCCGGCTCATCCTCCCTACCCCGGCGCGTGGCACCTCATGAATCCCGAAGCCGATGCCGCCGTCGCCCCCCTCGGGGTCGAATCACCGACAGCGCCATACTCGCCCGCCCGGAGCGATGCAGCTGTGCACGCGCATGCGCTCGGCGACGACCAAGCCGGTGTCTGCGCGGATATCGACGAGGAGGGCTGGCTTGCAGGCGCGGAGCGTCGGCCATCGCCGAGCCGGGACGCCCGCCCGCCGGGTACGGACATCGATCTCCTGGTGATCCACAACATCAGCTTACCGCCGGGCGACTTTTCGGGCGACTGGATCGACGATCTCTTTCTCGATCGTCTCGATCACGCCGCGCACCCCTACTTCAGCGAGATTGCCGGTCTGCGCGTCTCGGCACATCTCTTGATCCGGCGCAACGGCCGACTCCTGCAGTATGTCCCTTTCGAGCAACGCGCCTGGCACGCAGGCGTCTCGCAGTTCGCCGGACGAGAGCGCTGCAACGATTTTTCGATCGGGATCGAGCTGGAGGGGACGGACGCTATCCCGTTTACGGATGCGCAGTACGCGCGCCTTGCCGAGTGCACACGGAAAATCCTGCATCGCTATCCCGGAATCACCGAGGAGCGGATCGCGGGACACGCCGAAATCGCCCCGGGCCGCAAGACGGACCCGGGGCCTGCGTTCGATTGGGAGCGCTATCGGCGATCGATTCGCGCAGCAGGCTGATCGGTAGCGCCGGACGCACCGCCGGACCGCTCCGCTAGCCGGCCCCCGCCAAAGCCAACCGATCCTTCTCGATGCTCGCGGGTTGGGGATAGGCGTCGGTCCAGCGCAGCAGCTCGAGCCGACCGTCGTGATGCTCCACGAGGGCGGTGCAGCTCTCCACCCAGTCGCCGCAGTTGCAGTAGGCGACGCCGGCGATCTCGCGCATCTCCGCGTGGTGGATATGCCCGCAGATCATGCCGTCGACGCGCCGGCGCTTCGCCTCGCCCGCCACCGCCGCCTCGAAATTGCCGATATAGCTCACGGCATTCTTGACCTTGTGCTTGAGATACCCGGCCAACGACCAGTACTCGAGGCCGAGCACGCGGCGAATCCGGCTGACGAGTCCGTTGAGCATCAACAAACCGTCATAGGCGCGCGAGCCGATCATGGCGAGCCACTCGCCGTTTTGAACCACCGCGTCGAACGCATCCCCGTGCATCACGAGAAAGCGGCGACCGTCGGCTGTCGTGTGAATCACCTCTTCGCGCACCGCCACGTTGCCGAAATCCGCGCCGAGGTGCGTGCGGAACAGCTCGTCGTGATTACCCGGCGTGTAGATGACCTCCGTCCCGCGCTTGGCCTTGTCGAGCACCTCGCGGACCACCTGATTATGGGCCTCGGGCCAATAGACACCATTCTTCATCGCCCAGATGTCGACGATATCGCCGACCAGGTACAACTGCTTGCACTCGGTCGATTGCAGAAAATCGAGCACGAGAGAGGCTTGGCACCCTCGAAAGCCCAAATGCACATCGGAGATGAAAATGCTCCGATACTTCAACGGATTCATGCGCTTGATGTCGGTCATCACATCGCCGGCCTCGAGCCATCAACGTCGGGATATGATCTGCGCGCGCGATTGCCGGGATATTGACGAACCGTGAAGATGCGATGAAATCTCGGGGTCCCGCGGACTGCCGAGCTGCCTGCAGCCGGTCGGCGCGGAACTCAGCTCAGTCCGCGCCCCAATGCGGAGTGGCGATCCCGTCGCCGAGGTCGGCGGCGACGAGAAGCCGCCTGATCTCGAGCAGACGCTCGATGAGCGCCGGCTCGTGCGCCTCGTAGGCATCACGGTCGGGAACGCGCTTGA
The DNA here is from genome assembly GCF_002423035.1 of Thiocapsa sp. UBA6158. Classification (GTDB taxonomy): domain Bacteria; phylum Pseudomonadota; class Gammaproteobacteria; order Chromatiales; family Chromatiaceae; genus Thiocapsa. Next base: position 27,384 of record NZ_DIUM01000090.1, on the reverse strand, counting down.
CCACGACCCCGAGCAGCTCCGTGATGGCGTTGCCGATCGAGTTCTGACTAATGGTCAGCATCAAGCGGCCGGAGTCATGCCGAAAGAGGAGCTGCTTGAAGGCCGGCTCCCAGCGGATGGAGTTGGCGTAGGCCGGGTCGCCGAGACAGCGCTCGCGAACCCGTTTCGCGGTCTGCATAAAGGCGTTGTCGAAGAGCAGGACCGATTCGATCTGGTTCGGAAAGTAGACATCCGGCAGGATCTCGGCGTTGCGGCTCGACACCTGCGAGAAGAAGGTGCGGTAGAAGTCGAGAAAGCCGCGCAGGATCTCGTCGTACTCGGCCCAGAAGGCGGTGTCGCCGAGGGCCGCGACCCCGCCCTGGATCTCCCAGCAGGGCAAACCCTCCGGATAGCCGGTGAGTGCGAGACGCGACTCGTCCGTATGCACCGTGCGCAGGATACGCAGGTCCAGCGCCTCGTCGAAAAAGCGCCGGTAGACATCGCGCATGTGGGCCTGAAAGAGGCTGTGCTGACCGCCGTCGGTCAGGTTGGGATGGCTCGGATCGGCCGGCGGGGCCGCGCACAGCTGCTCCATCGGGAAGACAATGAAGTGGTTGTGCAGCATGCGGATGCTCGGCACGCCCGGCGAGGTCAGAGGCCAGGTGGCATCCAGACTCGCCTCCCCGGCCATCACCAGTGCCTCGCCCGGATCCGGATAGCGCCGAAGCATCTCCTCGATGATGATCCGATTCATCCGGTTCCAGACGCGCTTCACCGACGGCGAGACCTGGGTGCGGCGAACCGGACGGCCGAGCGGGTTGAGGATGCGTTTGGAGGTGTCGTAGATGATCGAGCAATCCAGCTCGGTGGAATGCCCCAGCGCCTTACGGTAGAGCAGCAGATCCTCTTGGTTGCGCAGCAGACCGTTGTTCTGCACTAGATCCCGAAGGTTCTCGGCGCTGTTGAAGAACTCGTTCGGCGTCAGACCCGCCGGAACATCCAGCGGGATGGGCCGAAAGGGCGTGACGATCTCGCGTGGTCCCGTTGCCATGATGCTACCCGGACGACTCGTTCATGTCTCAGTGTGAACCGCGCCGATGGCGCAGACGACTCTTGCGCAATCGCATCAAGGTCCACACGGGACCCGAAACCGCATAGGTCGTCGCCATCAGAAAGAGCATCAGCGGCGGATTGACAAAGACCACCGCAAAGCCAAGCATCACGGCGACGGCCAGGAGAAAGGGGACGCGCCCCTGGAAATTGAGCTGTTTGAAGCTGATGTACCGAAAATTACTGACCATCAGCAGGCCGGCACCTGCAGTGAGGATGGCCGCGAGCCAGGCGACATCGGCCCCGGCGACCCCCGTATCCGTGCCGAGCCAGACCCCGCTCGCGATGATGGCCGCGGCTGCCGGGCTGGCGAGACCTTGGAAGTAACGCTTATCGGCGATCCCGACCTGCGTATTGAACCGTGCCAGGCGCAAAGCGGCGGCTGCGGTGAAGACGAAGGCGGCGAGCCAGCCGACCTTACCGAGTCCGCCCAAGGCCCAGTGGTAGGCAACCAGCGCCGGGGCTACCCCGAAGGCCACCATATCGGAGAGGCTGTCGTACTCGGCACCGAAATCGCTTTGGGTTTGAGTGATGCGAGCGACGCGCCCGTCGATCCCGTCGAGCAGCTGAGCCGCAAAGATCGCGAGCGCAGCCGCCTCGAAGCGTCCCTGGGTCGCTGCGAGGACCGCGTAAAACCCGGCGAACAACGCCGCCGTGGTAAACAGATTGGGCAGCAAATAGATGCCGCGTCGTCGTTTACGGAAAGCTGGATCGTTGTCCATGGGAGTGATCTCGTTGGCGGCCGTCGGGTCGAATCATGAGTATAGCCGGGAGCCGGGCAGCACCGAAAGGAAGCGCGGCGACACCGAGCGCACCGAAAGTGCGCGCGAAGAAGAACGTCGTCGCGCTATCCATCTGTCATAGACTTGTGGCATCGTTCGATCGCCTCGCCGTCGGCGACGCGATCGCTCGGCAACCATGACCCATTGAATCGGAGGGGAAATGAGTCTGCAGCAAGCCAAGCCGCCACTGCCCAGTGACGACAAGCGTTGGAAGCTCGTCAACGCCACCATGCGCCGAAACGGCTATGCCGACCATGCCTTGATCGAGACCCTGCACAGCGTGCAGGACGCCTTCGGGTTTCTCGACGAGGGCTCCTTGCGGTTTGTTGCCGCAGCGCTCGACCTTCCGCTGAGCAAGGTCTTCGGTGTCGCCACCTTCTATCATCTCTTCACGCTCAAGCCGAAGGGACGTCATGCATGCGTCGTCTGCACCGGCACCGCCTGCTACATCAAAGGCGCCGGCGGACTCGTCGAGCGCCTGCAGGAGCGCTACGACATCAATCCAGGCGAAACGACCGAAGACAACCGGCTGTCGCTGTTGACGGCGCGCTGTGTGGGCGCCTGCGGTCTGGCCCCGGCGATCGTCATCGACGGCGACGTGCTCGGCAAGCTCGACAGCGAATCACTCATTGCCAAGCTCGAGGAGCTGACCTGATGAACCTCGACGATCTGGCCGATCTGGCCGAGCAATACCGTGCCATCGACGCGAACGTCGAGCGCGAGGTCCGCGTCTGCATGGCCGCCAGTTGCCAGTCGTCCGGCGCCGCACCCGTCATGGATGCACTCCTCGCCGGCCTCGGGGACAGCAAACCGGCGTGCAAGGTCAAAGGGGTCGGATGCATGGGACTCTGCTCGGCCGGCCCCTTGGTGTCGATCGCCGACCGGGATGCCTCGCTCGAAGAGTCGACCCTCTATCGCGACGTCACCGCGGATGACGCCGCCGACATCATCGCAAGCCTCGACGGTCCACCCGTGGAACGTCTGCGCTGTCCGACGGATCAGCCCTTCTTCGCGCGCCAGCAAAAGATCGTGCTGGAGAATGCCGGCATCATCGATCCCGACAGCTTCAAGGGCTATGTGGCCGTCGGCGGTTACTCGGCCCTGATCCGGGCCTTGAGCGAGATGACCCCGGCCGATGTCCTGCGCGAAGTGACCGACAGCGGTCTGCGTGGACGCGGCGGCGGCGGCTATCCGACCGGACTGAAATGGTCGACCGTCGCCAAGATGCCCGCGACCCAAAAATACGTCATCTGCAACGCCGACGAAGGCGATCCGGGCGCCTTCATGGATCGGGCGATCCTGGAGTCGGACCCGCACCGGGTTCTCGAGGGCATGGCCATCGCCGCCTACGCAATCGGCGCGAACAAGGCCTATGTCTATGTCCGCGCGGAGTACCCGCTCGCGGTCGAGCGACTCCAAACCGCGATCCGCAAGGCCAAGCGATCGGGATTTTTGGGCAACAAGATCGGCGACACCCAATTCAGCTTGGAGGTCGAGATCCGGCTCGGCGCCGGGGCCTTCGTCTGCGGCGAAGAGACGGCGCTCATGGCCTCCATCGAAGGACTCCGTGGTCAGCCCCGTCCGCGTCCGCCCTACCCCGCCGAGTCGGGGCTGTGGGGCTATCCCACGCTGATCAACAACGTCGAGACCTTCGCCAACATCACCCCGATCCTGCGCGAGGGGGGCGACTGGTTCGCCTCGATCGGCACCGAGCGATCGAACGGGACCAAGGTCTTCGCGCTCGCCGGAACCATCACCAACACCGGCCTCATCGAGGTCCCGATGGGCACCTCGCTGCGCGACATCATCGAGGTCATCGGCGGCGGCATCCCTGGCGGCAAGGCCTTCAAGGCGGTGCAGACCGGCGGCCCCTCGGGCGGTTGTATCCCGGCGCAGCACCTCGACATCGCGGTGGACTACGACAGCCTCAAGACACTCGGGACCATGATGGGCTCGGGCGGCATGATCGTCATGGACGAGACCTCCAGCATGGTCGATGTTGCACGCTATTTCATGGAGTTCTGCATGACCGAGTCGTGCGGCAAATGCATCCCCTGCCGCGCAGGAACACAGCAGATGCACAGCATCCTCGACCGGCTGGCCAAGTCGCAGGCCACGCGCGCCGAGCTGGCCCTTTTGGAAGAGCTCTGCGAGGTGGTGCAGGCGACCAGTCTCTGCGGACTGGGCCAGACGGCGCCGAATCCGGTGTTGAGCACCATGCGTTATTTCCGCAACGAGTATGAAGCGAAGCTCGGCGACGCTTAGCGCGGAACAGGCCTTATCGATCACAAAGGCGCAAAGCGCGACAACGATCACCAGGGTATCGAGCGGCCGAGTCCCGGCGCCGGAACCACGGAGCTCGTCGACGGCGAACAGCCGCAGCAGCGTCAGCTGCGTTGCATCCTGCGCGCCTTTGCGGTTCAAACTGCACAAACGAGGCTGACGGAGCCGATATGCCCCCACCCGCCACGCAACCGAATGTCCGCGTCGTCACGCTCAACATCGACGGCCGGGATCTCTCCGCCCGCGAGGACGAGACCATCATCGAGGTCTGTCGCGAGAATCAGATCCCGATCCCGAGTCTCTGTTATCTCGAAGGTCTCTCGATATGGGGCGCCTGTCGGCTCTGTCTCGTGGAGCTGGCCGGTCAAGGTCGCCTCTTGGCCGCCTGCTCGACGCGCGTGACCGAAGGGATGCAGATCCAGACGAACACCGAGAAGCTCCAGCGCTATCGCCGCACCATCGTCGAGCTGCTCTTCGCCGAGCGTAACCATGTCTGCTCGGTCTGCGTCTCAAACGGTCACTGCGAGCTTCAGTACCTGGCCCAGACATGCGGTGTCGACCATGTCCGCGTGCCCTACCGGCAGGCCAGCTACCGGGTCGACAGCTCGCACGAGATGTTCCGGCTCGACCACGATCGCTGCATCCTCTGCACCCGCTGCGTGCGTGTCTGCGACGAGATCGAGGGCGCCCACACCTGGGACGTCATGGGCCGGGGCACCGAGTGCCGCGTGATCACCGACATGGCGCAACCCTGGGGCGAGAGCGACACCTGCACCAGCTGCGGCAAATGTGTCCAGGTCTGCCCGACCGGCGCGTTGGTGAGGCAGGGCACTTCAGTCGGCGAGATGGTCAAAGATCAACACTTCCTGCCGATTCTCGCCCGCCGGAGACATGCCCAATGAGCACACCGCCCAAGATCACGGTCGCGACCACCTGGCTCGACGGCTGCTCGGGCTGTCACATGTCCTTCCTGGACATGGACGAGCGCCTGATCGAGCTGGTTCAGCAGGTCGACATCGTCTACAGCCCGCTGGTCGACACCAAGACCCTGCCGGACCATGTGGATGTAGGCATCCTGGAAGGCTCGATCAGCTCGGAAGACGATCTGGAAAAGGCCTATGCGTTTCGCAAGCACTGCAAGATCCTGGTCAGTCTGGGCGATTGCGCCGTGAACGGAAACGTCCCGGCCATGCGCAACCACTTCAAGCTCGCCGACGTCGTGGATCACGCCTACCGCGACACCGTGACGGTCCAACCGCAGACCCCGACCCGAGGGGTTCCGGCCCTGCTGTCCCTCGTCAAGCCCATTCACGGTGTCGTCGGCGTGGATGTCTTCGTGCCCGGCTGCCCGCCGAGCGCCGACGCCATCTGGTACGTGCTGAGCGAGCTGATCGCGGGGCGCATGCCGGATCCCAGCTCCGTGACCCGGTTCGGGGCCTGAGCCCATGATCCAGACGTCTGCCGGAAACCAAACGCCGCAAGATCCCGACGCCGGCGTGATCGTCGCACTCCGCGAGCGTCTGCGCCTGCCGCGCCTGCTCGACAGCAAGGCCAAGGTCGACGGCGGCGCGCGACTCGACGGCTTCGATATCGAATTCCTGACCGAGGTCTTCGCCGATGCCGAGGAGAATCACTCCAGGAGGGCGCAACATCCGGAGCGCGACGACATCATCGCCAGGATGACCCATCTGCATCGCGAGATCACCGAGCGCGCCTTAAGCAACGAGGGTGACGACTCGAACGCCACACCGAATTCCAACCGCCAGGGGCCGCATCCATGAGCCGCACCGTCGTCATCGAACCCGTTACCCGCATCGAGGGCCATGCCCGCATCACCCTGCAGCTCGGAGACGCCGGAGAGGTCGAGGACGCCAAGTTCCATCTCACCCAGTTCCGTGGCTTCGAGAAGTTCTGCGAGGGCCGGCCCTATCGCGAGATGCCCGCGCTGACGGCTCGAACCTGCGGGATCTGCCCGGTCAGTCATGTGCTGGCGTCCAACAAGGCCTGCGATCACCTGCTCTCGGTCGGCATCCCGCCGACCGGCGAGAAGCTGCGCCGCATTATCAACCTCGCACAGATCACCCAGTCGCACGCCTTGTCGTTCTTTCATCTCTCCTCGCCGGACCTCTTGCTCGGCTGGGACTCGGATCCGGTCTCGCGCAACATCTTCGGCGTCATGCGCCAAAACCCGGCACTAGCCAAGGACGGCATCCGTCTGCGTCAGATCGGCCAGACCATCATCGAGACCCTGGGCGGGAAGAAGATCCACCCGACCTGGGTCGTGCCCGGCGGGGTCAGCGAGCCGCTGACGCAGGAGAAGCGCGACGCCATGCTCGCCCTGCTCCCGGAAGGGCTGGACATCGCCAAACGCACCTACGCCTTCTTCAAGACACTGGTGCCCAAGTTCAAGGACGAGGCCAGTCACTTCGGCAATCAACCGACCATGTTCCTCAGCCTGGTGAGCCCGAAGGGACACCTGGAGCACTACGATGGCCTCCTGCGGCTCAAGGATGCGCAAGGCCGCATCCTCGAAGACATGGTGCCGCCGCACGAGTACGAGCGTCTGATCGGCGAGGCGGTCGAGGACTTCAGCTACATGAAGTTCCCCTACTACAAGCCGCACGGCTACCCCAAGGGCATCTATCGGGTCGGCCCTCTTGCACGCCTGAACAATATCGATGCCTGCGGAACGCCCTATGCCGACGTGGCACTCGCCGAGTTCCACATGCTTCAGGAATCCGGCCCGATCGCAAGCAGCTTCCATTATCACTATGCCCGACTGGTCGAGATCATCTACGCGCTCGAGATGATGGAGCGACTGCTCAAGGATCCGACCATCCTCGACGCGCGCGTGCGTGCCCGTGCCCGCAGCAACCGCTACGAAGGCATCGGGGTGACCGAGGCCCCGCGCGGGATCCTGATGCATCACTACCGGATCGACGACGAGGGGCTGATTACCTGGGTCAATCTCATCATCGCGACCGGACACAACAACCTCGCCATGAACCAGAGCATCCGTCAGGTCGCCGACGCCTATGTCGACGGCAACAACCTCCAGGAGGGGATGCTCAATCGCGTCGAGGCGGTCATCCGCTGTTTCGACCCCTGTCTGTCCTGCGCCTCGCACGCCTTCGGAGAGATGCCGCTCGCCATCGAGCTGAAGGATGCGACCGGCCGGGTCGTCGACACGCTCAGGCGCGGCTGAATGGATCGCGCGCGCATGGGGAGCAGAAAGGTCTTGATCATCGGCTACGGCAGCCCGATTCGCGGCGACGACGCGATCGGGCCGCTGGTCGCGGATCGGCTGCAGGCCGACGGAGTGCCGGCGGGCGTGGCGGTGATCTCGCGCCACATCCTCACAGCCGAGCTGGTCGCCGATTTGGTGGAGCACGACCGCGTCGTCTTTCTCGACGCCGCAGTCGAGGGCACACCGGGCGAGGTCCGCTGCCGATCGCTCGCGCCCGACGCCAGCGCCATGTCGACCATGGCGCATTTCCTGGATCCTCGCGAACTCCTCGCTTGGTGCGAGACACTCTACGGCAAGGTTCCCGAGACCTTCCTGGTCACGGCGTGCGGGAGCGCGTTCGACTATTCCAACTACGTGCTGACGCCGACCGCCGAAGCGGCGGTCCAGCCGATGCTGGAATGGGTGCGGCGGCTGATCGACCCGAACGGATGCGCATCGCGGCTATCGAAGCCGACCGATGAGGCCGCGACGCATGGCGAAACCGGATCGCCGACGATGATTATTTGAATCTTAAACAGAGTCGACTCCGGCACTCGCGGTTTCAAGCGTGCCGATCCAATCCAAAAACGCCGCATACCGCTCCCGACGCGGTTTAGTCGTCGGCGTTCGTCGACGACTTCACCGTCGCCAAGCCGAGCTGCTCCCACATCTGCATCCCGCCGCGATACCACTTGATCCGATCCGCAGGATAGCCGAGCGCCAGCAAGGCGCGGATATTGGTCGGAGACTGCCCGCACCAAGGTCCGTTGCAATAAAAGACCAAGGTCTTGGCGGCGCTGAAGTTCCAGAGTGCATTCAAGCGAATCGCGCCAAGCTCGAATTCCAACAACTCGGCGATCGCCTCGGGCTGTGCATGCGCCGGATCCAGTCTGGTATAGGGGAGATGGATCGCACCCGGGATCATCCCCTGCGACACCCAGGGCTCGGTGCGCGAGTCGATCACCAGAATCGGCTCACCCTTGCCTGCACGCTCGAGATAGGCGATCAGCTCGAGCTCGCCGATGGTCTCCACGCCGGGCGCCAGCTGCATCGGTTGGATGCAGTAGGGAGGACAGTCGCGGGCGGTCTGCTCATAAGGCGCGACGATGGTGTGGTCGGGCTCCTGATGACGCATCAAGATGACCGGTTTTCCCGCGTGCTCGACCTCGACATAGGGCAGGGTCTCGGTGATCTTCACGCGAAGATCATCCAGATCGAAGAGCCCCTCCTCCGGATTGGCGGCGCCGACGCCTGTCGCCGCAGCGGCGAGCAACACGAGCGACGCCGTCAGGCATGACGGCAGAGTCCATTTCATCGACACCTCGCTTCACCTCCTCCAAACCGCGTTTGCGGCAAGGGTTGTTGATCGAGCCCGGGCCACATCCGCACGGCACCGGCAGGATATGGCACCGGCACGACTCGCGCCGAACGCGGCTCAGCTGCGCCCGAAGAGTGCACGGAACAACGCTTGGTGGTCGTCGTGCAGATAGTGATCGAAAACCTCGGCGAAGTCCGCTCGGGCCTGCTCCTGGCGCCCCAAGAGCTGGCCGACGAGCGCACCCATCGCGAGCAGCGTCTCGGTATCCGCACGAGCCTCGGCCTGCATCTGTTTGGCCCAGTCGAGCAAGTGCTCGGCCTGTACCGCCAAGTCCTGAACCAGACCGAGATGATCGAGCAGCGCTTTCAGCAACTTGATCAGTCGAGCGATCTTGGCACGCGGGTAGAGACTCTGAAACAGCTCCATCAGGTATCGGAGCTTCTTGCAGCTCTTGCGCAGCTCGTGCAGATCGGTGGCGGGCGAGTCCGGTCGAATCGCGAGACCCTCGCGTCGCACGCGTTTGGCCATGCGCCGAATACGCTCGTCGGCGAGCGCCTTGATCGGACGCGCCGCCTTGGGCTCGGCCGGATGCTCCGCGACCGGTGTCTCGAGGAAGATCCGCCACTCCCGCATCAAGTCGGCGAAGGGGGGGGAGTCCATCGCGACGGCAAGGTGGCCCTGCTGCTCGCTGCGGCGAGCCGACAAGAAGGAATGGACGGCGCCGAGAGACGGGCGCAAGCGCGCCGGCAGGGCCTCGCGATAGCGGTCGAAATCCAGAAGATAGACGTCCAGGTCACGGACCGGCCCGGTGATCTGCTGCAGCCAAGCGAACCTGACCTTGTAATCCTCCAGAAGATCGGCCGGAAAGACGCCCTTCGCCTGGCCCAAAACGGACCGCGTGCGGCGGGTGGCGACACGCAGATCATGCAGAAACTCGCTGTCCAGATGCTCTCGCGCACCGTCGAGATTCGCCACCAGGGTCGCGAACAGACTCCTCAGGAGCGCCTTGAGCGCCTCGTCCGATCGCTGATCGGGATCGAGTCGATCCTCGATCTTGGACGAATAGTCGCCCGGGGATCGACCGCACGCCGACAGCGCCTCCGACAGAATCGGTGTCTCGACGGCCTCGAGTCCGAGCCGCTCGGTAAGGAGATCCGCCACCTCCTGCGCGATCTGCTCATGGTAGGGCTCCGCGACGAGGTGGATTCGCGACGCGAGCGGTCCGCAGGTGTCGCCACCGGGGTTGCGTGCAATCATCGCCTCGAGCTCGACACGCAACAGGGTCTCGGCATCGTCGTTGACGAGCCGAAAGACGGTGACATGACTCTCGATCTCCACGCGCGGGAGCAGCCGACGGATCCCGCAAATCGGCAGGATGCGCTCGCGCACCGGCCCGAGCGGAAGATCCGAGGCGAAACCGGGCTCGCCGGCAAGGCTCTGAGACAGCGGCGGCGATGCGCCGTCGAGGTCGCTTCGGATCAAACGCCGGGTCGAGCGCTGCGTGCGGCATTCCAAAGCGCCGCCGTCGTGAAAGATCGCCCAGTCGAAGGTGTCGTAAAACACACGCCTCGTCGTCTCCGAGGGCGCGAGGATGAGACGATAGAGTCCCGTCAGCAGATCCGAGACCTGTTGGAACGGCGTGCCGTCGGGAACCCGAAGCTCCGTTGTCGAATGGCTCATGGGATGTGCGGAACACCTCGTACCCTTGACCCGATAGGTCTTGAGTATGAACGACAAGCGCACGGAGGGCATCCGCTGAATCGACACCGACGAGACCCATCCGGCGGCGAGACCTGCCGGCGCGGTTCTTACGCAGCTTAACGGCGTGCCCCGCTGTCGAGGCGCATCGGCCGCCGGGCCGGATTCGAAATCGTCATCGGATTCCGTTAAGGTCAACCCATCGATGCCGACGCGTCCCAAACGTGCAGAAGGGTGTTGAACCATGAGCAAGCTCGACCAACTCAAGACCATGACGACAGTCGTCGCCGACACCGGCGATTTCGACTCCATCGCCGAGTACCAGCCCCAAGACGCCACGACCAACCCCTCGCTGATCTTCAAAGCGGCCCAGATGCCGCAGTACCGCGAGCTGGTCGAGGACGCCGTCCTTTTCGGCACGCGAGAGGGCGGCAGCGATCCGATGGACCAGGCCAGGGCGACCATGGACAAGCTCGCAATCAACTTCGGCACGGAGATCCTGAAGATCGTTCCCGGACGCGTCTCGACCGAGATCGACGCCCGCCTCTCCTTCGACACCGAGGCCACGCTCAAGCGCGCCGCCGCGCTGGTGGAGCTTTACCAAGCAGTCGGCATCGACCCGAGCACCCGAGTCCTCTTCAAGATCGCCTCGACATGGGAAGGCATCCGAGCGGCGGAGATCCTGCAGCGCCAGGGGCTGCACTGCAATTTGACCCTCTTGTTCAGCTTCGCCCAGGCCGTCGCCTGCGCCGATGCGGGTGTCACGCTCATCTCGCCCTTCGTCGGGCGGATCCTCGACTGGTACAAGAACGCCGACAACGTCCCCGGCTATCCGGCCGACGAGGATCCGGGCGTGCAGTCCGTCACACGCATCTACAACTACTACAAACGCCACGGCTACGACACCCTCGTCATGGGCGCGAGCTTCCGCAACCTCGACGAGGTCCTCGAGCTGGCCGGCTGCGACTACCTCACCATCTCGCCCGCCCTGCTCGGCGAGCTCGCCTCGACCGAGGGCGATGTCCCGCGCAAGCTGGACCCCGAACGAGCGCTCGACATGGAGATCCCGAAGGTCGGCTTCGACGAGCCCGGCTTCCGCTGGGAGCTCAACGAAGATGCCATGGCCTCCGAAAAGCTCGCCGAGGGTATCCGCCTCTTCGCCGCGGATACGCGTAAACTCGAGCAGTTCGCCCACGAGGTCTGCCACAATTGCTGAATGCAAACCGCGTCTCGTGCCTTGTTTGACGCCCGAGCGTGAAACACCCTTCAATGCCATCAACGACCTGAGAGCCGACGCGGTTTAAATGAAAAAAAATAATGACTTAAACCGCGTCGACTTCGTCGCTCGCGGATTGCTCGGATGGCGAATCCGATTGGAACCAGTGCGTATCATGCCGGACACGGTTTAATGGAGCACCGCGCACGCAAACGCTTCGGCCAGAACTTCCTTCACGACCGCCAGGTGATCGACCGTATCCACGGGGCGATTGCAGCGACGCCGGGCGAGCGCGTCGTCGAGATCGGTCCCGGGCAGGGCGCCATGACGCAAGGACTCCTGGCCGCAGTCGGCTCGCTCGATGTCGTCGAGCTGGATCGCGATCTGGTCGGCCCGCTGCGCGATCGGCTCGGCCCGCTCGGCGATCTGCGGATCCACCAGGCCGACGCCTTGAATTTCGACCTCTGCTCGCTCGTGCAGGCGGGCGAGCGATTGCGTCTCGTCGGGAATCTCCCCTACAACATCTCCACACCTCTCTTGTTCCGATTCCTGGAGCAGACCGACTGTATTCAGGACATGCACCTGATGCTCCAGAAGGAGGTCGTCGAGCGCATCGTCGCGGATCCGGGCGATAAAACCTACGGGCGGCTCTCGGTGATGATTCAGACGCTGTGCTCGGCGGATTGTCTGTTTCGTATCGGCGCGGGTGCCTTCACGCCGGCCCCGAAGGTCGAGTCCGCCTTCCTAAGGCTACGGCCCCATCGACCGCTTCCCTACCCCGTCGACGACCCGCCACTGCACGCCCGTATCGTCGCCGCGGCCTTCGGGCAGCGTCGCAAGACCCTGCGCAACAGTCTCTCCAAACTGCTCGATGCGCAGCTGCTGATCGCGACCGGGATCGATCCGACACTGAGGGCCGAAAACCTCGATGTCGCCAGCTATGCGCGCTTGGCGAATGCCGCTTGCAAATCTCCGCTCTTACCCTGAAATTGGCCAGTCCGATTGGGGTATTGTCGAACCGAGGACAGCGAGATGGCGGACGCGGATTCAGGTGAGGATTTAGGCGAGGATTCGGGCGAGACGCAGATCGACGAGGGTTCCGAGATCACGCTCGCGCGGGCCAACGATGTCCTTCCGACACGCATCCCCATCTTGCCGGTCGCCTCGCGTCCCTTCTTTCCCGGCCAGGCCGTTCCGCTGATGATGGACGCGGAGAGCTGGTCCTCGACACTCAAGGCGGTCGGGGAGAGCGAGCATAAGATCCTCGGTGTGGTGCTGGTCCGGACCGAAACCTCCGAAGAGGCGCAAACAACCGATTTCTATCCCGTCGGCACGGCCTGCCGGGTCCACCGCGTCCACCACCAGGACGGCCACCTGCAAGTCCTGGTGGAGTGCCTGCAGCGTTTCAACATCGCCACCTGGCTCAGCCGGGAAGCACCGTTCGACGCACAGGTGACCTATCTCCCGGAGCCGGCAGGTCGACCGAACGAGGAGATCAAGGCCTACGCGATGGCCGTAATCAACACCATCAAGGAGCTCTTGCCGCTCAACCCGCTCTATGTCGAAGAGCTGCGGATGTTCCTAGATCGCTTCGGCCCCGATGATCCGTCGCATCTCTCCGATTTTGCAGCCAGCCTCACCACCTCGACCAAGGAACAGCTTCAGGAGGTTCTGGAGATCCTCCCGCTCCTGCCGCGCATGGAGAAGGTGCTGGTCCTGCTCAACAACGAGCTCGAGCTCGCCCGCGCGCAGCAGAAGATCCGGCGCACGGTCGAGGAGAAGATGCACAAGCAGCAGCGCGAGTTCTTTCTGCGCGAGCAGCTCAAGGCGATCCAGAAGGAGCTCGGTATCGCTAAGGACGACCGTACCGCGGAGATCGACCGCTTCAACGAGCGGATCGAAACGCTCACGTTGACGGAGCAGGCGAGCAAGCGGATCGAAGAGGAGATGGACAAGCTGCGCATGCTGGAGACGGGCTCTCCGGAATACGCCGTGACCCGCAACTATCTGGACTGGATCACGATCCTGCCCTGGGGCAAGCACTCGGCCGACAAGCTGGATCTCAAGCGGGCACGCCGCATCCTGGATCGCGACCACTACGGCCTGGAGGATGTGAAGAAGCGCATCCTCGAATTCCTGGCCGTCGGCATCCACAAGGGCGAGATCGCCGGCTCCATCATCCTGCTAGTCGGCCCGCCCGGTGTGGGCAAGACCTCGATCGGGCACTCCATCGCCGATGCGCTCGGCCGACGCTTCTATCGCTTCTCGGTCGGCGGCATCCGCGACGAGGCCGAAATCAAGGGCCACCGTCGCACCTACATCGGCGCCATGCCCGGCAAGTTCCTTCAGGCCATCAAAGACGCCGGCACGGCCAACCCCGTCATCATGCTCGACGAGATCGACAAGGTCGGTGCCTCATACCACGGCGACCCGGCCTCGGCCCTGCTAGAGGTCCTGGACCCGGAGCAGAACAGCGACTTTCTCGATCATTATCTGGATCTGCGTTTCGATCTGTCCAAAGTGCTCTTCGTGTGCACCGCAAACCAGACCGACAGCATCCCCGGTCCCTTGCTCGACCGCATGGAGGTGATTCAGCTCTCCGGTTATATCGCCGAGGAGAAGCTCCAGATCGCCAAGAAGTATCTGCTGCCGCGCCAGATCGACCGGGCCGGCCTAGCCAAACGCACAGTGACGCTCGACACCAAGACACTGCGCGCCCTGATCGAGGGCTATGCCCGCGATGCCGGGGTGCGTCGGCTGGAGAAACAGCTCGGAAAGATCGTGCGCAAGGTCGCCGTGCGGATGCTCGAAGGCGAGGAGGCGCCGATCAGCGTCGGCGAGACCGATCTGAAGGACTATCTCGGCAGCCCGGTGTTTCGCGACGAACGCAAGCTCTCGGGCCCCGGCGTCGTCACGGGTCTCGCCTGGACCGCCATGGGCGGCGCCACGCTCTCCATCGAGGCCGCCCGGACCCACAGCTTCATGCGCGGCTTCAAGCTCACCGGCCAGCTCGGCGACGTCATGAAGGAATCCGCCGAGATCGCCTATGGCTACCTGGTCGGCCACGCCGCCGAGCTCGGCGCCGATCCGGCCTTCTTCGAGAACGCCTTCATCCATGTCCACGTCCCGGCCGGCGCCACCCCCAAAGACGGCCCCTCGGCCGGCATCACCATCACATCCGCCCTCCTCTCGCTCGCCCGCAACCAACCCATCCGCCGACTCGCCATGACCGGCGAGATCACCTTGACCGGCGAGGTCTTCCCGGTCGGCGGCATCCGCGAAAAGCTGATCGCGGCACGGCGCGCCGGCATCCGCGAGATCATCCTCCCGGAGGACAACCGCGGCGAGTTCGAGGAGGTGCCCGAGCATGTCCGCAAGGGGTTCAAGGTGCATTTCGCCTCGCGCTACCACGACGTCCTGCCGCTCTTATTCGGAGCAGCGTCGAGGGCATGATGCTACGGCCTGAGGTTTCAACGTCAATTTGTGAACCGGAACCGCAAAGCCGTAAGTGCTGTGCAGAGGTGAAAGCGTCGGGGCGCAACGGACTGCAGGGTGGATGTCAGGACGAGAAATGTCGTGTGACCTCATGGATTACGCGCTAACCGACCACGCACGCAAGCGCTGCATTCGGCGCGGGATTCGGGCCGATTGGATTCGGCAGGCACTGGAGCAGCACCAGCATGTCGAAAGTGACGCCGTAGACGAGACACTGGTTCATGTCCTCTATCCCGTTCCCGAGCGTGGCTTTCGCATCCTGCGTGTGATCTACAACGAGACCTTGGAGCCGGTGACGGTGGTCACCGCATATTTCGACGATGGGGAGATACGCTTATGAAACTTGAGATCGATCCGGTCGCCGACGCGGCCTATTTCGAGATTTCTCCGGCGGAAGTGGCGAGTACCAAGGAGATCGAACCCGGGATCATCGCCGACTACGACGCCGACGGGCACCTCGTCGGAATCGAAGTACTCTCGATGAGCAAAAGAGCCAGACTGCCTTCCTTGGAAGCGGTGGCATAAGAAGCACTGTCGGGGGTGCAGCGAGGAACATACACACCCGCAGAGAGGAATCCCTTACGGTTCCCGAGATCGCTGCACCCCACATGCAGCGCTCAGATCAGAGAAAAGATCGGTACCCTAGCATCCCGCAAGGCAGAAGCCCGGGGGCCGGAAACTGCTCAGGTCTTCTCGTCCAGACACTGCTTTAACGACAACCGCCAGTCGGGCATCGCCAGCCCGAAGGTCTCTTGGAAGAGGCCATTGTCCAGGACCGAGTAAAGCGGGCGACGCGCCGGCGCGGGGTATTCGGACGACGGGATCGGGATCAGGTTCGCGTCCAGACCGGCGTTTTCGAGAATCGCACTCGCGAACCCGTACCAGCTGACCTGACCCGAGCCAGTCAGATGATAGAGCCCGCCGACCTTCTCCAGATCAAGCTCACCGCGCAAGACACGATAGAGCACCAGGGCCGTTGCCGAGGCCAACATGCGGCTCCAGGTCGGGGAGCCGATCTGATCATCGACGATCCGCAACTCGTCACGTTCTTTGAGCAGGCGCAGCATGGTCAGCAGGAAGTTCGCACCGCGGATGCCGTAGACCCAACTGGTGCGAAAGATCAGGACATGGGCACCCGAGCTCAGCAACGCCTGCTCGCCGGCAAGCTTGGTCTCGCCGTAGACATTGAGCGGACCCGGGGCGTCGTCTTCCCGGTAGGGCCGATCCAGGTTGCCGGAGAACACGAAGTCGGTCGAGTAATGGACGATCGGCGTCCCGCGCTCGGCCAGCATGGCCCCAAGCTCGCCGACCGCATCCGCATTGATTCGCTGCGCGATCGCGCGGTCTGTCTCGGCCTTGTCCACGGCGGTGTAGGCGGCGGCATTGACGACCGCATCCGGGGAGGCGTCCCGGACAAGTCTCGCCAGTGACGCCGGATCCAGCAGATCGATCGTCGGCCCGTATTCCCCTTCGAGGGAGGCCGGGATCACATCGCCGAGTGTCGCCAGTGTGCGCCGCAACTCCCAGCCGACTTGGCCGTTGGCGCCGATCAGGAGGATACGGGCCCGTTCGGCGGTCGTGCGCTTGGTGGTCATAGGCTGGCCTCGTAGTCGGGAAGGCGTTCGGGTGTGATCTCGTTCAGACAGAGCGCAACCGAGTCCTTTGCAGAGAGTTCCGGCGTCCCTTCGAGCGGCCAATCGATGGCGATCTCGGGGTCGTCCCAACGCAGACTGAGCTCGGTCTCGGGGCTGTAATAGTCCGTGTTCTTGTAGATGAAGAGGGCCGAGTCACCGGTGACCAGGAAGCCGTGGGCAAACCCCGGCGGGATCCAGAACTGACGCCGGTTTTCTCCGGACAAGATCGCACCGACCCAGCGCCCGAAGGTGGGCGAGCCGCGGCGGATATCGACCGCGACGTCGAAGACCTCGCCGTCCATCACCTGCACCAACTTACCCTGAGCGTGCGGATGCTGAACGTGGAGGCCCCGCAGGACACCCCGGCGCGAGTAGGAGAGGTTGTCTTGGACAAAGGGCGCGGGGATGCCGATCTCCGCGTAGCAATTGGTGCGGTAGGTCTCCATGAAGTAGCCCCGCTCGTCGCCGAAAACCTTCGGCTCGAGGATCAACACGCCCGGGATTGCCGTTTCGATGACCTTCATACGTCACCTCGCCGCAGTAGACTCAGCAGATACTCGCCATAGCCGCTCTTCTTCAACTCCTCGCCCATCGCCCGAAGCTGATCCTCGTCGATCCATCCGTTGAAGTAGGCGACCTCCTCCGGGCAGCAGATCTTGAGACCCTGTCGACGCTCGATCGTCTCGATGAACTGCCCGGCCTGCATCAGGGACTCGTGCGTGCCGGTATCGAGCCAAGCCGTCCCGCGGCCGATCCGGCTCACATGCAGCTCGCCCTGCTCGAGATAGCGGATATTGAGGTCCGTGATCTCCAACTCGCCGCGCGGCGACGGACGCAGCTCTTCGGCAAGCTCGCAGACCTGATTGTCGTAGAAATAGATGCCGGTCACCGCCCAGTTGGACTTGGGCTTGATCGGCTTCTCTTCGAGACTCAGGACATGTCCGTTCGCATCGAACTCGGCCACGCCATAGCGCTCGGGATCCGAGACGTAGTAACCGAAAACGGTGGCGCCACACTCGCGCGCACCGGCGGCCTTGAGCTGATCGACTAGACCGTGCCCGTAGAAGATGTTGTCTCCCAGGATCAGACAGGAGGGCGATGTGCCGACGAAGTCCTTGCCGATCAGGAAGGCTTGCGCAAGCCCGCCCGGATGGGGCTGCTCGGCATACCCGAGATCGAGCCCCCATTGGGATCCGTCCCCGAGTAGGGATCGGAACATCGGCAGGTCATGCGGCGTGGAGATGATCAGAATCTCGCGAATCCCCGCCAACATCAGGGTCGAGAGCGGGTAATAGATCATCGGCTTGTCGTAGATCGGCAGCAGCTGCTTGCTGATCGCCCGCGTGAGCGGATAGAGACGCGTGCCGGAGCCGCCGGCCAGGATGATGCCTTTTCGATTCATGATCCGATCCCTCAACCGGCGGCGCCGAGACGCTCGCCGAGATAGCTCCCGTCGGTGACCCGCCGGCACCAGTCCGGATGGTCCAGATACCAGTCGACCGTGCGCCGCATACCGGACTCGAAGGTCTCCGCCGGCTCCCAACCCAGCTCGCGCTTGAGCTTGCCGGCATCGATGGCGTAGCGCCGATCGTGTCCGGGACGGTCTTTGACGAAGCTCTTCAGACCCGTGTGTGGCCGATAGGGTGAATCAGGCAGGCGCTCGTCGAGCAGGGCACAGAGCGTATCGACAACCTCGAGATTGGTCTTCTCGCTGTTGCCGCCGACGTTGTAGACCTCGCCGGGTCTGCCGGCCTCGAGCACGCGCAGGATCGCACGGCAGTGATCGATGACGTACAGCCAGTCACGCACGTTCCCGCCGTCGCCGTAGATGGGCAAGGGCTCGCCGCGCTGCGCCTTCAGGATCATCAGCGGGATCAACTTCTCCGGGAATTGGTAAGGCCCGTAATTGTTCGAGCAGTTGGTCGTCAACACCGGCAGGCCGTAGGTGTGAAACCAGGCGCGCACCAGGTGGTCCGATGCGGCCTTGGACGCCGAATAGGGCGAGTTGGGCGCGTAGGGGGTCGACTCGGCGAAGAGGCCCGTCGGTCCCAGCGAGCCGTAGACCTCGTCGGTCGAGACATGCAGGAAGCGAAAGGCGTCCTTGGCCGCGCCGCTGCGCTTGGCCCAGTGGGCGCGTGCGCAATCGAGCAGGTTGAAGGTACCGACCACGTTGGTCTGAACAAACTGGGCCGGGCCGTCGATCGAGCGATCGACATGGCTCTCGGCCGCAAAGTTCACGACCGCGTCGACCTCGTACTCGGCAAGAAGTCGGGCGACCAGCGCAGGATCGGCGATGTCGCCCTGCACGAAGACGTGACGCGGGTTGCCCTTCAGATCGGCGAGTGTGTCGAGGTTGCCGGCGTAGGTCAGAAGATCGAGATTGACCACCCGCGCGTCCGTGGTCTCGAGGATGTAGTGGACGAAGTTGCCCCCGATGAATCCGGCCCCGCCGGTGACGAGAAGGGTCAGCACAGGCGATGCTCCATGACGCTGATGGTGGAACGCTTAAACCGCGCTCGGCGCGGTATGCGATGTTTTTGCATGAGATCGGCCCCGGCAGACTTGACGACCGTTGGCGTCGGCGCGGTTTAAGATTTTAAAAGGGGATATCGTCGTCGAAATCCGGCGCACCCTGGCTGCTCCCTCCGGAGGACGGCGCCGGAGTCGATGACTGAGTCCGCCCGCCGCCGCGCGACTGATGTGTGGGCACGTCGTCGAACGGCACCGATGATCCGACACCGCCGCCTGAACGGCTGTCGAGCATCTGCATGGTCCCGTTCATGTCGACCACGACCTCGGTCGTGTAACGGTCTTGTCCGTCCTGGCCCTGCCACTTGCGGGTGCGCAGCTTGCCTTCGACGTAGATCTTCGAGCCCTTGTGCACATACTGCTTGACGATCTCGGCGACCTTGCCGAAGAAGACGACGTTGTGCCACTCGGTGCGCTCCTGCCGCTCGCCCGTGTTCTTATCCTTCCAGGTATCGCTCGTTGCGATCCGGACATTCGCCACCGCATCGCCGCTCGGCATGTAACGCACCTCCGGATCGGCCCCGAGGTTGCCGATGAGAATGACCTTGTTGACGCCTGCCATGCAGTCCTCCCGCTCCGCGCCGAGCGCGGGCGATTGTTGTCTCGCAAAAAATGACGCGGCCGACCTCGGCGTGACACCTCAGGCCCTAGCCGAAAACGTCTGCAATGTTGCCCAATCCAATCGGCCACTGTCCACCTTTAGGTAAGCGACGCCCTCGTCGAGCGCAACCACGGCATCCTCCACCCCCGGGATGGCCAGCAGACGCGCCTCGAGACCCAGACCCTCTTCGGCCGGCTGTTCGCCGAGTGAAAGGACATGCGCCGTCAGATTCGCCGGCATCGCCATCGTCGCCGCCAGACCGATCCACACCAGCGATGTCGCGGCCCCGACCAGATAGACGGCATCCGCTCCGAAGCTCTGGTGCGCCAAGCCGCCGAGCAGCCCACCCAAGAAGGCACCCACGAACTGCGAGCTCGAGAAGACCCCCATCGCGGTCCCGCGCGCGCCGGCGCGCGCCGCCTTCGAGACCAGAGACGGCAGGATGGCCTCCATCAGGTTGAAGACGGTGAACATCACCAGCAACAGAAACCCGACGACCCAAATCGACTGATTCAACAGATAGAAGCCCACCATGGACGCACACATCGCCGTGACCGCAGCGACCAGCACGGCCTTCACCTTGCCGCCGCGCTCGGCCATGATGATGAAGGGGACCATCACGACAATGGCGAGCAGCACAACCGGCAGATAGAGCAGCCAGTGATCCACGGGCGCCAAGCCGGCCGACTCGATCGACAGCGGCAGCACCACGAACATGCTCACCATGGTGAGGTGCAGCAGGAAGATGCCCAGATCCAGGCGCAGCAGCGTGGGGTTACCCAACACACCCGCGAACTGATCCATCACAGGCTGGGCCTCGCGGTGGACGCTGGAGCGCTCGGGCTCGGGCACGATATAAGCCAGAACCAGCATGCCGGCGATCGCCAGGAATGCGGTGAGCCAAAAGATCCCCGAGATCCCGAGCCAGCGCGCCAAGGGCGGTCCGACGACGAGTGCCGCGGCAAACGAGAGGGCGACGCTGATCCCGATCGCCGCCATGGCGCGCGTGCGCACCGCGTCGCGGGTCAGATCGGCGGTGAGCGCGATGGTCGCCGCCGCGATGGCGCCACTGCCTTGAAGTACGCGCCCCAGAATGACCAGCTCGATCCCGTCGGCGAGTGCAGCGACGACGCTGCCGATCGCGAACAACACCAGCCCTCCATAGATCACGGGCTTGCGCCCGATCCGATCCGACAGCAATCCGAGCGGGATCTGAAACAACGCCTGCGTCAAGCCATAGGCACCGATCGCCAGCCCGACCAGCAAAGGCGTGGCGCCGTCCAGGTCGTGTGCATAGAGCGCGAAGACCGGCAGGACCATGAAGAGACCCAGCATGCGCGTGGAGAAGATCGCGGCCAGACCGGCCGCGGCGCGCTTCTCCAGCCCGGTGAAGGCGACAAGGGGTTGGTGAGAAGGAGTCAAAGCCGGTGGCCTGCGACGTCGATTCGGCGGAAGACGCGAGTATAAGGGCTTGTCGGCGATCGTGCCCGATCGCGATTTACGGAATAATCGCGGATTGGCCGCCCACCGCCGCAGGTCTCCCAGCCCCATGGACACAATCCGCATCCGCGGCGCACGCACGCACAACCTCAAAAGCATCGATCTCGACCTGCCGCGCCAACGGCTGATCGTCTTCACCGGTCTGTCGGGCTCGGGCAAGTCCTCGCTCGCCTTCGACACCATCTATGCCGAGGGTCAGCGCCGCTATGTCGAGTCGCTCTCGTCGTATGCGCGGCAGTTCCTCTCGGTCATGGAGAAGCCGGACCTGGACCACATCGAGGGTCTCTCGCCGGCCATCTCGATCGAGCAGAAGACGACCTCGCACAATCCGCGCTCCACCGTCGGCACCATCACCGAGATCTACGACTATCTGCGCCTGCTCTTCGCACGGGTCGGCCAGCCGCGCTGCCCGGCGCACGACGAGCCGCTGGAGGCCCAGACCATCAGTCAGATGGTCGATCAAGTCATGGCCCTGCCGGAGGGCGATCGCCTGATGCTGCTCGCACCCGTGGTCTCGGCGCGCAAAGGCGAGTACCAGCGGCTGATCGGCGAGCTGCATGCGCAAGGCTTCGTGCGCGCACGCATCGACGGCGATCTCTACGAGCTCGACGACCCGCCCGAGCTGGACATCAAGAAAAAGCACGACATCGAGGTGGTGGTGGACCGCTTCCGGGTGCGTCCCGATCTCGCCCTGCGCCTGGCCGAGTCCTTCGAAACCGCGCTCAAGCTCTCCGGAGGCATCGTCCGCGTCGCCGCGATCGACGAGCCCGAGCGGCCCATGATCACCTTCTCGGCGTCCTTCGCCTGCCCGGTCTGCGGCTACAGCATCCCGGAGCTCGAGCCCCGGATCTTCTCCTTCAACAACCCGGTCGGCGCCTGCCCCACCTGCGACGGGCTCGGCATGGAGCAGTTCTTCGACCCCGCCAAGGTCGTTCTGCATCCGGAGATGAGCCTGGCCAGCGGCGCGGTGCGCGGCTGGGATCGGCGCAACTCCTTTTACTTCCAAGTGATCCGTGGCCTGGGCGAGCACTATGGGTTCGATGTCGAGACGCCCTGGAACCAACTCGACACCCCGATTCAGGAGCTGATCCTCTTCGGCACCGGCAAGGAGAAAGTCAAGCTCAAGCTGCCGCACGAACGCGGTGCGGCCAAGGTGCGCCCCTTCGAGGGCATCATCCGCAACATGGAGCGGCGCTACAAAGAGACCGACTCCAGCGCAGTCCGCGAGGAGCTGGCGCGTTATCTCTCGCACCAGCCCTGCCCGGCCTGCGGCGGCTCGCGCCTGAACGAAGCGGCCCGCCATGTCTTTCTGGAGACCCACAACCTGCCCGCGATCGCCGCCATGCCGGTCGGTGACTCCCTGACCTTCTTCGAGGCGCTGGAGCTCCCCGGCAAGCGCGGCGAGATCGGCGCGCGGGTTATCAAGGAGATCGCCACCCGGCTGCGCTTCCTGGTCGACGTCGGGCTCGATTATCTGACGCTCGACCGCAGCGCCGAGACGCTCTCCGGCGGCGAGGCGCAACGCATCCGGCTCGCCAGCCAGATCGGCGCCGGTCTGGTCGGGGTCATGTACATCCTGGACGAACCCTCGATCGGCCTGCATCAGCGCGACAACGCCCGTCTACTCAAGACCCTGACCCATCTGCGCGACATCGGCAACACCGTGATCGTGGTCGAGCACGACGAGGAGGCGATCCGCTGCGCCGATCTGGTTGTCGACCTGGGACCGGGCGCCGGGGTGCACGGCGGCGAGATCGTCGCCCAAGGCACGGCCGAGGAGATCGCGACCGCGCCCGGATCCCTGACCGGACGCTATCTCTGCGGTAACCTGCGCGTCGCCATCCCGACGCAGCGCACGGCCAACGACCCGGATCGCCAATTGCGTATCCTGGGTGCCCGCGGCAACAACCTGCGCGCCGTCGATGCAGAGATCCCGGTCGGGAGCTTCGTCTGCATCACCGGCGTCTCGGGCTCCGGCAAGTCGACCCTGATCAACGACACACTCTTCCCCGTCGCCGCGCGTCACCTCAACGGGGCCAGTCTGCAACCGGCGCCCCATACCGCCATCGAAGGGCTCGACTCCTTCGACAAGGTCGTGGACATCGACCAAAGCCCCATCGGTCGGACACCGCGCTCCAACCCCGCCACCTATACCGGACTCTTCAACCTGGTGCGCGACCTCTTCGCCGCCGTGCCCGAGGCGCGCTCGCGCGGCTACGGACCCGGTCGATTCAGCTTCAACGTCAAGGGCGGACGCTGCGAGGCCTGCAAAGGGGACGGACTCATTCGGGTCGAGATGCACTTCCTGCCCGACATCTATGTCCAGTGCGACACCTGCAAGGGCCGGCGCTACAACCGCGAGACACTCGAGATCCGCTACAAGGGCAAGACCATCGACGAGGTGCTCAACCTCACCATCGAAGACGCGCTCGACTTCTTCTCGCCCGTGCAGCTCGTTAAACGCAAGCTCCAGACCCTGATGGATGTCGGCCTGGCCTACGTGCGCCTCGGCCAGAGCGCCACCACGCTCTCCGGCGGCGAGGCCCAGCGCGTGAAGCTCAGCCGCGAGCTCAGCAAGCGCGATACCGGCCGGACACTCTATATCCTCGACGAACCCACCACCGGACTGCACTTTCACGACGTCAAGCATCTGCTCGACGTGCTGCATCGCTTCCGCGACCAGGGCAACACCGTGGTCGTCATCGAGCACAATCTGGACGTCATCAAGACCGCGGATTGGATCATCGACCTGGGGCCGGAGGGCGGACACCGCGGCGGCGAGATCATCGCGGTTGGGACGCCCGAGCAGATTGCCGCGAACGAGCGGTCGCATACGGGGCGGTTTTTGAGGCCGTTGTTGGAGCGGGGGTGGTGAGGGGCGGGATCGTGATTGCGGCCGTTGGGCGATGCACCCTGCGCGGCGAGCTTGCAAGGCGCGCCGGATGCACAGGGTGCGGGTCGTTCCTCGCCGCACATTGCGGACCGCTCCAACGGGAAACCGCACATCATGGGCTTGATGAACAAGCGATGCTCGAATTTCGGTAGGAGCGAGCGCTGTCAACCGACTGGTTCGGGTGTGCAGGGATCGAATCGAAGCTATCGAGTGATCACATCGACGGCTCGCGTCGATACGTGTTTGCCGGACATCGCCATCAGATGAATTGAACCTGACCCCTTAAACCCCCTTAAACCCGACATAGACCAGCATACGAACCGCCATGAAGGGATCAACGCGGCTCTGGAACTCGATGAGGATGTACAGATAAAGCCAATCCTCACCGGCCTTGACTCGCCAGACGACATCGTCGCTACGCCGGCGCAGGTCGTCGGTCACATAGCTCGCCGGGACCTTCTCCAGGGTCGAGTAATCCAGCCCCGCCAGCCAGGCGTCGGGGATGAAGCCCAGCACCAGGTCCCGCACCACCTCGGGGGCGGAAAACAGCAGTTTGTAGCCGGCGTCGTCGGGGTTCATGGGTAGGCTTGTAAACCGAAGTCAGCCCACCGCAGCCAGGAGGAGGAGAGTTGCTATATGCGCAGCGGTCGCCTCGTCAGGATCGGCAGAATCGTTAGGATCGACCTGACCTGGTCGACTCAGGCCGTGGTCGGGCTGAGCCGCCACAACCGGATCGGCCGCGCCTGGCCGCTTCAGGTCATGATCGGGCGAATCCGCCGCAAAACGCTGCGGATAACGGCCTCAAGCTCGTCAAAATCGATCGGCTTCACCAGGTAGGCATCGGCGCCCTCGTCCAGGCCGCGGATACGATCCTCCCGTTCCCCCAGCGCCGTGGTCATGATGATGCCGCAGGGGCAGCGCAGGCGCAGGCGCGCGGCCAGGGTGTAGCCGTCCTCCTGACCTTCGCCCAGCTGGATGTCGAGCAGGGCGACATCCACCGGACCGGCGGCCAGTGCCTGATCCAGGCCCTGGCCATCGGCCAAGACGGTCACTGCGTAGCCCCGCTCGGTCAGCAGGGTGACCATCACCTCCTGCAGGATCGGGTTGTCCTCCACCACCAGAACCCGCAACGGCCCGGTGCTTCCTCCGCTATGGGTGGACGGTACGCCCTCCGGTCCGCCGCCCGCCCCGGTATCCACTCCTTGCGTGCTGGGCAGATCCATCAATCGCACCAGGTCGACCATGGAGCTTAGGCCCAAGCGGCGGAAGATTTCGGCCCGGTGCGTCTTGACGGTGTTGACGCTGGTACCCAGCCGGTCGGCAATCTGCTTGTTCATCAGGCCAGTAGCCATGAGCTTGCAGACCTCACGTTGGCGGGGGGTGAGGAGATCGAAGCGGGCGCTTATATCTACATGAAAATTTGAGTGAAATCCGCTGATCATCTCTGGCCTAGGGGGTGGATTAGACCGACGATGCAACCCCAAAGGGGGTGATTAGCCTATTAGTGTAGCTGCTTTCTTCTTGGCCGAGTCACCCCTAGGGGTGATACCTCATTGGCAAGATGTAGGTGAAAATACGGGGAAGGAGAAATTTTGGTCGATCAGCCTCCACCCTTGGCGATCGACCTCATGCCGGATCGTCATGCACCGCCATGTCAACCCGACCTGAGCGGTAAGGTATTTACCGATACCTGAACAGGTGATTGGGTTCTGACTGTTTTGGGACAGCATGATGGCTGAGTTCCCGTTTTTGCGGGCCAAATGGGCTGCGGATGATGCGTGGGCATCCTGCGAACCTATGCAAATCGTCTCTAACATCTTGAATTCGCTACCTAAAACATAGGGTAAATTCGAGAATATGATTATGAAATCAGGAAAGCTGGGGTCGTCCATTTCAAGTCTGCTGTTGGCTGCCCCGTTGGGCTTGGCAGCGCTGCAAGCCCAGGCTTATCCGTATCCCCCCGACTGGGATGATGGCGAGGTTATCGAGGGTACTTCTCCAATCACGCTGGACGATGATCACGGGGGGCCAATCCATTTCGCTCCTGCTCCATGGCCAGCGGAACCTGACAACCCTGCCGAGTGCGGGGTCCAGTGCGGTGATTGGAAGCCTTATTCCCGCTTCCAGACGGGCGTCAACGACCCCAGGGTGCAGGACCCCTCCAACGGCGGTACCTCGCCCCAGAACTATGTCAACATCGCCTCGTCCTGCATCGACAAGGCCCTGCCCAGCATCTACTACAACCTGCGCAAGGGCGCGGCCTCGGATGGCAGCGAAGACGTCATCATGTTTCGCTGGCGGGTGGAGCAGATCGCCAACACCTATGCCACAGGTCCGAAAGCCGGCAGCTTCAGCACTACCGACCCCTGGAACTCGGCCCTTTGGACCGTTCTTTTCGATCTGGACGGGGATGGCTACCGAGATCTTGCCGCGCATCTGGACGGCTCCTCAGGCGCTCCGGCGACCTCGATCGATCGGCTCGCCGGTATCTGGGGCAATATCCCCACCCAGTCGGTCGACTATCTCAGCGATCCCGGCACCAAGCTGATCGCACACAATCCCACGGCCTTCGTCGGGTCGACCGACAAGATCCTGAATTTTGACGGGAACCCCGCGAATCCGACCGAGAATTGGCCGAACGGCTCGAGCGAGAGTGTCTGGGACTATGGCACCAGCCGCTCGAGACTCATCACCACCAAACCATGCACCGAGTATTTCATCGACTATCAAATCCCGGTGCGGATGCTCGATGCGTCTTCCAGTGGACCGAATCCCAGTCTTAATGGCCCCAGGGTCGATCGCAGTACACCCATCTCGATGCTGTTCTGCACCGCGAACAGCCTCAACAACCCCTTTCAGAAGGACTGCGCCCTCAATGCCGCCTATATCGGCGATGCCTCCAAGCCGGCGCCCTTCGGTGACTATCTCTCCTTCGACAAGGACATCCCCTATGCTCAGCCTATCGTCACCAGTGTCACGGCGAGCGCACCCGCCACCTGCCCGGGCAGCTATGGCCTGACGGCGAAGATTCAAGATACCCTTTTCGTCAACTCGAGCGGTGCGGTCGAGCCCTCGATCAAGTCGGTCGAATTCTCTTAGGTGATTAGCGTCGTGCCTCAG
>NZ_DIUM01000117.1:14758-42968 GCF_002423035.1 Thiocapsa sp. UBA6158 | reverse complement strand
AGGATGTCCATCCAGTCGTACGCCTCGGAGCCGAGAAACCGATACGCCGCCTGCGTCTCGCCCCAACCCCGGCAGGCCTCGGGGATGCTCGCCGTCGGGCGCTCCGCCAAGCGCTCGATCAACTGCACGGCACGCCGCTCGCGGCGCGTATCGCCCAGATCAAGTCCTTGAAATTCCGCTTCTGCCCAGCCCATCGACGCCCCCGGAGATCGTCCAAAAGCGATATCTTAGCCTGTACACTTAAAGTTGTGTGTAATGGGATGCACTAAAACCACGGACAAACCACGATATTCCGAAAACCAAGAAAGAAGAATTGCCTAAGACTTGAATTACCCGCGAGCCTACACACCCGCGTAGCTTACAGCGAGCCGTCGGGCACAGCATACGCGGTTCCGGTCGCGGGATGCATAACGTTAGGGCAGCAGGCACCAAATGACCATGGACTTTGAATGGGACGAATCGAAAGCGCGAGCAAACAGCAAGAAACATGGCGTCACATTCCGGGAGGCAACGGAAGCATTCGGGGACGAGCTCTCGTCTGCTGTCTCCGATCCAGACCATTCGCAAGTGGAAGAGCGCTTCCTTTTGTTTGGTAGATCGCAGGGAGGCGAGTACTTGGTGGTCTCTTTCACCGAACGTGCGGAGCTTATTCGAATCATCTCTGCGCGGCGCATGACGACTACAGAGCGTAAAGCCTATGAACAATGATGATCAAGAGATGCGGCCGGAGTACCCTGCCGAGCTCATCAAGTCCGGTGCTCGCGGGAAGTATGCAAAACGGTATCGCGAAGGCACCAATGTCGTAACAATAGACCCGGAGCTCAATAAGCTCTTTCCAAGTGCCGAAGCCGTAAACCGCGCATTGCGCCGGTATGCGCAAGAACACAAACTGCTGCCCTAACGAATAAGGTTAGATCGTCCGAGCGCAGCGAGCGACGATCTGAACCTTTTGTTGGACTAGCCGGTATCGTGGCGTTGTGGGGGTTGGAAAATTGCTTTTGCGAGGTCGAGGGGCGCTGGGCTCGGATGCCGGTCGGGTCGCAGGGTCGGTTTCGTCCTTCCATCGCAGTCTCACCATAGCGTCTGGATCCCGAACCGTTCGAATGCCGGGTCCCTTGTCACGAGTGGCATGCGCTCCAAGGTGCTTTGCGCGGCGAGCATCCGGTCAAATGGGTCGCGATGGTCCACGTGCCAGCCGCCGGCCCGCAGCGCATGCAGATGGGTCACAGGCAGATGTTTAAACCCGTCCGCGTCGATCAGCTCGCCATAGCGCTTCGCCGCCTCCGGCACCTCGTCGGGCTTGCCGATGCTCTGCTTGGTGGCGATCTCCCAGGCACCGCCCGCGCTGGCGTGGATGCTGTTGCCGGTGTCTGCAATGACCGCGCGTGCTCGGGCGGACAAGCGCGGGTCGTCGGTAAACCACCACAGCAGGGCGTGCGTATCCAACAGCAAGCGCATCAGGTCGCGTCCCCGCTGTGGTTCCAGGCATCCAGCTCCTCGTCCGGCAGCTGATCGAAGAAGGCGTCTCCCACTCGCCCGGCGAGCCTTCCTGGCCGGCGAGACTTGGACGCATCAGCCAACGGCATCAGGCGGGCGTAGGGTTTGCCGGCTTTCGCGACGATGATCTCCTCGCCCTGATGGGCCTGTTCCAGCAGCTTCGAGAAGTGGGTCTTGGCTTCATGAACGTTGACGGTTTGACTCATCGCGATCTCTGGTGGACTTAGTCGTGCACCAAGGCTTGCTTGTCCGATTGCCAGGTTCCAGCGCGCATCAAATCTCTTCTGCTCGGGCAGACGCTCAATGTTCTCCTCGGTGACGACCCTGCCATCGGCGGTCGGAGGGCGGAACCGCAAAACGGCGGCGTGGGGCGCGCGGTCTTGAGTAGGCCGGGCACTCGCTCAACGATTCCGCAGACAATAATCCCCGCTGCTCGACCAGCCCGACGGGCACCCGGCGCCGATCTTCGGCACCGCCGGCCGCGCCTGCGTGCCCGCCAGACAGTAGGCGCCGCTCGTTGAATAGCCGCTCGGGCAAGATCCGCGTTTCTCCAACGCCGCACGGGCCTTTGCGCCGGGTTTGCAATAGGCGCCGCTGGTGCTGTACCCGCTCGGACAATTGCCCGACTTGGCGATCGGCTGCACCGGCAACGCCGAATCTGCCGACGCGGCGAGCGGGATCAGCACCGCGCCGAGGAGCGCGTATCTGAGGGTCGCGATGAAGGACATGGATGCACTCCTGTGTCGTCGTGTCGAAACGTCGGAAAATGCCGCCGAGATTCGACCAGCGGGCGCTCGGTGCGAAAAAGCGCTTCCAACGCCTCTTGCCCCAGCGTGTCGTGCAGACCGTCCGTGAAGATCAGAAAGGTCCTTTCCTGCGTCCAGTCGCCCCCGGCCGCCAATGGATCAAGAAGCCTCGACGGCCTCGGCGGCGGTGAGCGTATGCTCCAGATAAGGGCTCGGCCCCTTATCGCTCTTGTGTCTCGGACCGTTCGCCTCATAATCTGACTATCGAAAGGTTCTATAAATGAGGCGCTCCATGTCTGCTTTCGCCGAGCTGCTCTCCGAGGTCATCACGGACCAAGGGCTGATTGCGACGGATCGCCTAGCCGAAGTGCTGCACATCACCAAGACCGAGCTGGCCAAGGCGACCGGATTATCCCGTGACGCGGTCTCCAAGCGTGATCGGCGCGAGGCACGCCAGACCCAGACGCGGCTACGCGACACCGTGGAGATCATCAATCGGGTCACGAGTTGGACCGGCTCACCCGGTCGCGCGTTCGCCTGGTTTCGTTCTCAGCCGCTTCCGTCGTTCGGAGACAGAACGGCCGAGGATCTGGTCAAGGATGGCCGCGCACAGGCCGTCAAGGATTATCTGTCGCGAATCGCGGAAGGCGGCTACGCGTGAGGGATGCGCCGCCGACGCATCCCTTCGTCGGTTTGGTCTATCGCGCCCACAATCCCCGCTGGGCCTTCGCGCCGACCTCCGGCGACGGAGCGGCACGCCATGGCGGTCGCTTCAACCCGCGAGGCACCCCGGCTCTCTATACCTCACTCGACCCCAAGACCGCGTGGATGGAGGCCCAGCAGGGACTGCCGTTCAAGGCGCAGCCGATGACTCTGGTCGGCTATCGCGTGCGCTGCGAGCGGATCATCGACCTCACCGATCCGGCTGTACTCGCCGCCTGCGGAGTCGATGACGCCACACTTGCCTGTGCTTGGGAGGACCTGGTTTCGCGTGACCGAACGCCGCCGAGCTGGTCGCTCGCCGAGACATTGATCGCCGCCGGCTGCCATGGCGCGCTCGTACCAAGCTTCGCACCTGGCACGACGCCTGCTGAACGCAACCTCGTTCTCTGGCTCTGGTCCGACACTCCGCCCTGCCAGGCACGGGTCATCGATGATTTCGGACGCTTGCCGAAGGACGATGCCTCCTGGGTCTGAACCTTCAAGACTTCATTTTCCCGGCATCCTGAATCCAACGCTCCTTCCCACGGCGGCCTTATTGTAGCGATAGGGGCCCCGACCACTTATGCCGGACCCCTTATCCGCAGGGCGTTCATTCTAGCCGCGGTCGCCATCAATGCCCGTCACAAGCGGGAAGGTCTCGACACAATTTCTTTCCGCGATCGCGTCGCAGCTGAGAATGCGGGCGCCCCAGATGTCCTGATACGGGGTGCCATAGAGGCAAACCCATTGATCTGCAGTTCGTTGATTGACCCAGTCCAGCAACGGCTCGAAGACATGCGCCTCCCACAGCGCGGCACGCGAGGGATAACAAGCACCGTCCTGGCACCACTTGCAACGATAGAGACCATCGGGTGTACGCACCTCGGTGACGTCGAAGTCGCCGATGATGTCCCAGTAGACGCCGCGCTCATCGTGAATCATGAGCTCGGCATTTCCCCACCGTTGACGGATCTGGAAGCTCAACTGTGGCGCCAGCCCTACGAAACGCAGCTCAAAGCCGTTCTTGCGGGACTCCGCGATCCAGGGCGGATACCGAAATCGCCGGGCGTGCTCGCGGATCCAGGCGTCGTAAGTACGACGGACAAAATTCTTAGGCATTTTGCAATTTACTCCAGGCGGATAGAGCGATGGATCAACCGCGCGCCCTCCCAATCCAGGTGGCGGTGGAGGCGGTCGCATGGGCAGCTGCCGTCCATTTTTGGCGTTCGTTGGTTTTCATTCGGGCGTGTCGGCTCGCGACAGCTTCGCGAACCCCTTATCCTCCGCTCAACGATTGCGCAGGCAATAATCCCCGCTGCTCGACCAGCCCGACGGGCACCCGGCGCCGATCTTGGGCACCGCCGGCCGCGCCTGCGTACCCGCCACACAGTAGGTGCCGCTGGTTGAATAGCCGCTCGGACAAGATCCGCGTTTCTCCAACGCCGCACGGGCCTTTGCGCCGGGTTTGCAATAGGCGCCGCTGGTGCTGTACCCGCTCGGACAATTGCCGGACTTGGCGATCGGCTGCACCGTCAACGCCGAATCTGCCGGCGCGGCGAGCGGTATCAGAACCGCGCCGAGAAGCGCGCATCTGAGGTTCGCGATGAAGGACATGGATGCACTCCTGTGTCGTGGTGTCGAAACGTCGGACAATGCCGCAGGGATGCGACATGACCTGTCGTAAAATCCCGGATCATCCCCGGGATCAAACCCTTCAGGTGCTCGTGAGGCCCGTCCCGCAATGAAACGCAGAACCTTCATCCACGCGATGGGCGCCGCCGGCGCGCTCGGGCTGTCCGGCCGATGGACCCTTGCCGAGGCCGTCGACCGTGCGGCGACAGTCCAACCGCTGACCCCGGTCTTCGACCGCCTGCCGAGCCTCCTCGCGGCGGCAGCTCGGGCGCAACAGACCCCCGGTCTCGCCTCATCGCTCCCCGTCGGCACCGATCCAAGCCTCGCCGCGCGCGACCTCCTCGAAGACTGGGACACGCACCTTCACCCCTTGGTGATCGCCCTGGGTCCCGCGGCGGAACGCATCCTTGATCGCCTTCCCGAGCGGATCGCGATCCCTGCGGATTGCGCTCTGTACCGCACCGGATCGACGCAAGGTCATCAAGCGGCCGAAGCGCTGGCGCTGCGTCTGGACAGATGCGCCAGCGCCCTGCTGCTGATCGACCCTTCGGATGATCGGGCGCGACGCGATGCCCCGATCTGGACCCGACACCTGGCCGCATCCGAGGTCTATTTGCGCGCGGCGGTCGTCCTCGACACGTCCGCCGAGGGTCTCGATCCCGATTGGCGCGCGACCCTGGACGGCCCGGTCATCGAGATCGGCAGGACTTGCGGCGATCTGGAGACGGCGGCGCTCATCGAGGCCATGCTGCCCGGTCTGCCCTTCTTTCAACCGGCGATGATCTGCTGCGACCCGGTCGATGTGCACACCATCCTCGCCTCGGGAGCGCGCGCCCGGACCACGGCGGTGCGCTGGACGCACCCCGAGGAGTGCACGGACGCCATCGCCGACGCCTGCGCCGACCTGGTGTCGACACGCAGCCGCGGCGCCCTGGGCTGGCTCCACACCGACCTGCAGTTCACGATCGACGAATGGGATGTCCTGAACACCCTGCTGAGCGACCGGCTCCCTCCGAACACCGATCTGCTGCTGATTCCCTTTCCGGATCCGACGCGAGTCCACGGCGAGCGTGTGCTCAGCTTGACCGTTGTGGAGGATTAGGTGAAACCGCATCTTGCACGACATGCACTTTGGCTGTGCAGCGCAGCTTGAACGGTCGCGCCGACGCCCTGGTCATGTTGAATACAGCCGATTTCGGCGTGGCGGAACGCTTCCGGCTGACGGTTCCGACGCCGGGCGCCTTTCTCCGCCGCCTTGAGGAACACTCCTAATGGCCAACGATGCACTGAGACTGCCTGAATCACTGTTCGCCTATGCCCGTCAGGTGGCGGAGGAAGAACAGGTGTCGATGAACCAGTTCCTCGTCACAGCGATTGCCGAAAAGGTGTCCGCGCTCAAGACCGAGACCTATTTTCGCGAGCGGCAAGCGAGGGGCGATCTCGCCGCCTTCGATGTCTGGCTTGCGGCCAGTCCCGATGTCCCGCCCGAGGCCAGGGACAGGATGGAGGATTGAGAAACGGTCACGATTCCCGTCCGGCGACTCGACGTGCAGACCATCATGTTCGGTCACCGGGGCCTTGTTCCTCCGGCAGGCCGGAAACCATGCCGCCGATCGTCGCGAAGCGACACAACCCCGGGATCGACGACTTGCAGTCGTCTTCTTCAACCGCCCTGAAAGCGAGCAAGGTCGACCCCCACGCGCCAATCCCGAAGACCGCCCTCGACGCGCGCTGAACGGTCTCATCAACGCCGCCCAGCGCACCGTCAAGCGGTTCCCGTGTTCGCCATTCGCCCCAAAATCAGCGACACATTATCCGGCGCACCCGCCTCCAACACCGCATCGAGAAAAACCGCTGCCTGCGCATCCAGCGGGCGCTCGGTGCGAAACAGCGCTTCCAACGCATCCTGCCCGAGCGTGTCGTGCAGACCGTCCGTGCAGATCAGAAAGGTCTCTTCCGGCGTCCAATCCCCCGGGCGCCAATGGATCGCAAAGTCATCCTCGGCCTCGTCGGCCCCGAGCATATGCTCCAGATCCTGATACAGCTGACCCACGTACTGATCGGCGGCGATCTCCCCGCGCTCGACCATGGACTGAAAATAGGTGTGATCCCGCGACAACTGCTGCCAGCGACCCTCCCGGTCGATGCGATACACCCGCGAATCCCCGACGTTGAGCACGCTGAACCGCCCCGCGCGCCATTGCAGCATGGCCAAGGTGCACGCGGAACCACGGGTGCGTCGATCCCCGGCGAGCGCCCGACACAACGCGGGATGGACGTGCCTGCGAATCAGCCGCGGACCGATCCAACCGTCTTGCAGCAAATCGTCATGCTGCGGGCCGATTCCGCACAGGGCCTCGAGCACGGTGCGGCTTGCCCTCTGAGGGTAGGGGCTGATCGCGACGCCGTCGGCGACCGCGCAGAGTCCGTCTACAGAATCGCAGGCAAGATGGCGGACCGCCAGATTGGACGCCTGATGAATCTCGCCGGCAACCAGCAGCGCGTCTTGTTGGCTGCCGGCCCTTAAACCGCGGTGTTGAGCGAAAGCGAGTTGAGTCGCAGCGTTCAACCGGTCATCTCGACGTTGCCCTGAACCGAGAGATTGGGACTTGCGCCATCATCCTGCGAGTGGCTGGGCGCCCCAGCGGCTACCGACATCGTTGTGATCGGCAACAAAAGATCCATACGGTCTTTGAAAGCGTCGTGGACTTTGACAGCGATAGCAACCATGGTATTTGCCAACGAACCGTCGAGCATGGCTTGCCAAGGCTTTGGATTGCTCTGCCAAGCACGAAACGCTTTGTCGAATTCAATATCATTTGCATAAATAAACCAAGGCCACCATGTGTAGATCGTGTCTTGATCTCCGGGGTGGCCAAAAAGCGTTGTCATGATCTCGTTAATCTTAAGCGTCGTTGTCTCAGGCTTTTTGATCTCCTCTTTTGTTTTCACGATTCCCCAGGCAAATTCTCGATACCCGTTGGCGTCGAATTCAAAAGAAAGGCATACATCCTGATCTCTATCGAAGAGAATGCCTATGCCGTTCCAGCCTCTGCCATTGAAGAACTCCTTGTTGTATCGCAGTTGGTAGCTTTTTTCACTTAGTGCTGCTCGGAGGTCTTTCTCTAGCTTTTGAAGTAGATCCCGCTTGATATTCTCGAACGAATTTGCCACTAGAAATGCTGCCGCAAGGTTCTCGCTGGATGCCAGGACGCTTTGCTTCACTTCGTATTCTTCAGTCATATCAATCTCCTGATTGACTCTAGTTCGTAAATATTTCGCCAGTTCTTCAACAAAGATCCGGACTGTCAGGGCTTTCGTCTTTCCTGCGCTATCCTGTAACCGGTCGGCTAGATCACGGTAACTCATTTGAAAGAAGTGTTTCTCTTCGGTCAGAGAATTAACCCGATCTCCCGCGATGCTTGATTCGCCCGGTCCCCTATTGCTGAGAAAGATCAGCGTCCAGTGGTTCTTGCCAGGAAACGTCTCCAGCCAATCCGCATAATCCGAGAGTTGGCGGTCCTGATCTCCCGCCCATGGCTTGTTCTCTATCCCAATGACGCCGTTATCGAATTCCATAAAAATATCGATTCGACGTCCCTTGTTTGTCGTCTTCTCAGTCTTGACGAGTGGGCAGCCCGACACTTCGATCCAATCACCAACACCAGTTTGCTTCAGGAACGTACTCAGAAACAGGCTCCGCTGGCCATGTCTTCCACATGGGTCGAAGAGATCAGCCAGGCAGCGCGATAGGCCGTTCTCATTGTTTTTCATGTAGTCGAAGATGCAAAAATCCGGCGCCAATTGATCCTCGACGAGTTTCTTCGCCGCCTGAAGAGTAGAAACTCGGCGATAAACATCCGGCAGAAGGATCCCGACGCTGTTCTTGGTCGCCATTGTTCTAGTTTCGAACCGTGCGTTGATATCCCCGAGCAGTCTTGCTACGCTCATATTCTATCGCCTCCTATTCACGCATTCTCTTGAATGCCACGATAATGCTAACTTCGTCCGTCGTACGTATCTCCGATCAACCCATCGCCGCCGAGTCAGCATTAGATCGCCGATTCAACGAGCCCGCCGGAAACGCGACCCACCAAACCAACCAGAAGGTCAGGCAGATTGCTTATACCATTCGCTTCGAGGTGTGATAGTGCATTAGGATCGGCAAGGTAGCTTATCAATGCGGGACGAAAGCGACTATCGTCTGCGAACTGTGGCCAATCGCGATAGCCGGGCGAACGGAAAGCAAATGCGGCGTCGAGTAAACGTGCATAGAGCACTCCATTCATTCTGCCGATCTTGCTGTTTCATACGCCTCGCTGGCCGGTGATTTGCTGCCGTGACCACGCGACAGCCAGTGCTTCTTCGTGATCGCGACGGTACTGGCTACCGAGAAGTTGGCGCAGGACGTCGCAATGAAAATGGAACAGCTCATGCTGGTAGGTCTTTCTGATCACTAGATCCAGTGCACCCTGAAGATCGAGCGGCGTCAGGTAAGGCAGACCATGTCGATGATTCAGCATCAGCGACCAGTAGAAGCAGCGGAGATTGTTGCTGAATAGAATCAACTGCCCGGGACTGTGCATCGGCACATAGAGCCCCAGTAGAGGTGTGGTTTCGGACATGGCTCTCAGACGCTGATGGTCATCTGGTCCTTCGTGGACATCCGGATCAGGATGGAGGAAGAATTCGGGGTTCGGAAGATCGTCGGAAGCCAAGTTCTCGAAGAGGACCTCCCCATAACGGCCGGTGGGTAGGGAGTTGATCACTGATGCGATCGGGGTGACGATAGAGTCGAATGCGGTCATGGTTTAGCTCTCCCTGCTTTGGTCATCATTGGATTTGGTACGAGGCGAATTTTAGGGCCTCGGGATTCCGCGATGTGCGCAACGGACCATGGTGTACTCGTGCCCCGCAGATCGCCTCAACGTGCTTCAATGGGTGCAGCCTGTCGAAGATCCTCTCCGAACGCCCCGGCGTCTCAGGGTCCAGTCGAGCTGGATCCTGACGCCCGACAGATCATTCGCCGAGAACGACGGGTCCAGTGTAGCAGGCGGATGCGTGGGTGCTACTCGGGGGGCCGGAATCCGCCTGATGTCGTTCCGTGCCTCGTTGATCATGCAAGCCGAAAGGGGCCTCTGGCGCGGAGGACCGCGAGAGCCGTGACACCGCGGGAGCAATGTCACGAGGGAGCCGGGACTTGGACGGTCGGTCAGGGTCAGCAAGGCCCCTTCAGCGTTTCAAGCAGCTATCCGGCGCAGCCCCGAAGTGCGCTTTCGCTACGGGGACGGCATGCTCTACTCAGAGCGTCTCCGTTGGCCCAAACACCAACGCGAGGGTCAGATTCCCGCCGCGCGTGGCGAACGCGCTCAGATAGACCCAGCCGCCGGGCACCGTCATGCGGGCCGTGCGGTCGTTGTAGCCCATAGCGACGGCGCTGCCCAGACGCTCCCAGTGTGGCTTGGTCTGCTCGGGCGACCACCGATGCTCCGGGTCCGGCACGAAGGTCAGGGCCTGGGTGCTCATGGCGGACTGCGAGCCGTCGTAGTGGCGAAAGCGGAACAGCCAGCCGCCCTCGACCGCGGCGACCTGCGTGGTGTCGCGTTTGGTGCACCAAATATCGCTCGCGTCGCGCATCTGGAGGAGGTGCCAGTCGAGACGCGGTTCGCTCGTGTTTTCGGTCGCCTCGGTCGTGTCTGTCGGATGCATGGTTTCCGTCCATCTGGGCAGGGTCGAGGCGCGATTCTCGGCCGGTCGCATCAGGTGCCGGGTCGTCCGGGGATGGTCTCCCCCGACACCGTTACGCCGATGTGATCTGCGGCGGTAGCGGCTGCGTGATGTGCTTGAGAATGGCCTTGCCGCTGTCGACATCGAGGCCGAACAGGGTGCTCATGAAGACGTGGTTGATGCCGGTGATCTGTTTGATCGCCTGCGCAGCCAAGGGCGGCGAGACCGTCCGAAAACGGCGCAGTCTCATCGCGTACTCCTCGTCGGGATGTTCCGCGCGACCTTGGTAGGGCGATTTGATCAGCGACCCGTCCGCCTCGCCGACGGCGACGATGCCGACCCCGGATTGATAGAGAAAGACCATGTCGCCGCGTGCCAACCGCTCGATCTTGAACTTCCAGGGATCGAAATAGGCCGCGGCTTTCCGGCTCGCCAGCATGTCATCGTGGTCTCGGGGGCTGTTCTTGAAATTCGTGTTGAGAACGTAGTAGCCCTCGGCGATATCCTCGTAAGGGTTGTCGCAAACCCTGAAGGGCGACATCTCGAGCAACATCTCGTCCGGGATACCGGCATAGATACGATAGACCCATGGACGGACATCCAACCCGCTCGCGCGCCAATACCGGACGGCCTCGCGGGTTCGATAATCCAAGCCGTTGGTCATGACGACAAAGACCTGCTTGCGGTTGAAGGCATCTTCCGCAAGGTCGACCTCGAATTTGGCGCGATGTGCCGTCTTGAGCGATTGGGATGGATCGGTGGACGTCTTGAACCAGACATCCAGCTCGGCGTATCCCATGCTCCCGAAGCGCTGACCGTAACGGAGCACCTGCAGGAGGTTCGATGCCTGCGACTCCCACGCCTTCAGCTCGAAGATAAAGAGCTGGCCCTCGCGGTCGATGGCCATCAGATCAGGCTCTTCCTGCCATGCGCGGGACTGCATCAGCAGGAGCAGCTCGTCATCGGGAAAGAGACGATCCAGCGAGCGAAAGAGGATCCCTTGCAGCGCCCGCTCGTCGAGCCCGAACGACTGCAGACGCAGGGTCCGCCGCTTGTCCGTCTCGCCGGTCTCGGGGTTGATGCTCAAGAGCATGTCGTGACTCCTTGATGAAGGTGCCGAACACCGTCGCGACCTTGCAGGACACCGAGATCGCCGATGGATCTCGCTACATGTCCTGCGAGGTGCTGCAACGATATCCTTCGTATTTCACACCGGTAGCGGTGCGACCCAGCCGCCGGCGCCGATCAGATAGACTTCGATGCGCACGCCGTCGTGCTTGATGGTCTCGATGTTGGCGCGCCATTTTTCGTAGTGGTCATGCCACCACGCATCGAGGATCAGCACCGCGTGTCGGGTCGTTCCAGGACAGCGTCCCTGGAGGTGACGGATCATTTCTTCCAGAATTTGGGCGCAGTTCTCATGACCCTTGCCCTTGCGCAATTGACCGTGCAAGGCAACGAAAAGCGCGAGTTGATGGCAGCGGTCGCCGGGCACGCCGGGGTAGCAGTTGATCTCGCCGAATTGCGAGCGAGCGATTTCGCGGATTTGTTCGACTGTCAACCCGCCATCCGCGGCAGCTTCGGCGATGCGCTGGGCGAGCGTTAGGAATTCCATACTCATCGATGATTGCTCCTCAAGTGTGTTCTTACGTGCCTACCCGCTCGAGCGCTGCGACCGGACTGACTCTCGGGCTCGATCAACCTAACCGTTTGCCACGACGACAAAGACCTGCTTGCGGTTGAACGCCTCTTCCGGGAGCTCGACCTCGAATTTCGCCCGATGTGCCCTCTTGAGCGATCGGGACGGATCGGTGGACGTCTTGAACCAGACATCCAGCTCGGCGTATCCCATGCTGCCGAAGAGCTGACCGTAACGGAGCACCTGCAGGAGGTTCGATGCCTGCGATTCCCACGCCTTCAGCTCGAAGATAAAGAGCCGGCCCTCGCGGTCGATGGCCATCAGATCAGGCTCTTCCTGCCATGCGCGGGACTGCATCAGCAGGAGCAGCTCGTCATCGGGAAAGAGGCGGTCCAGCGAGCGCAAGAGGATCCCCTACAGCGGCCGCTCATCGAGCCCGAACGACTGCAGACGCAGGGTCCGCCGCTTGTCTGTAGCGCCGGTCTCGGGGTTGATGCTCAAGAGCATTGTCGTGACTCCTTATGATGCTGCCGACCGGCGTCATAACCTTGCAGGACACCGGGGTCGGCGACGGATCTCGATACGTGTCCTGCGAGGTGCTGCAACGATATCCTTCGTATGCGACACTGCGCGTCGTACTCCTAACAAGTTCCTGGCGACCAACGGGTATCGCTATCCATCGGCGAGATCTGTTGACAAAGACCTGCGTTCATCAGCCCAATTGGGCATGATTTTCAGGGTGGGAGACATCATGAGCTACCTTGCGCATTTCGACGCCAAACCGGATATCTGCGGCGGTGAAACCGTGATTCGCGGAACACGCGTTACGCTTCGGACTCTGCTGGCGAGCCTGGCCGACGGCGACAGTATCGCCCAAGTCCTGGCCGCTTATCCGACGATATCCGAAGAGGATCTTCAGGCTGTGATTGCATTTGCAGCGGCTTCGGCGGAGGAGGATCTGCCGATTCCGGCGATCCCGAAGGTTGCGTGAAGATCAAGCTGGATGAAAACATCCCCTCCACTTTGATGGCGGACCTGTCAGCCTTGGGGCATGACATCGATTCCGTCGTTGATGAGGGTTTGATGGGCCATTCCGATCCGGATGTTTGGGCTGGCGCTCAGAGCAGCGGTCGTTTCCTGATCACTCAGGATCTCGATTTTTCCGACGTGAGGCGGTTTAAGCCAGGCACTCATCATGGAATTCTGCTGATACGCATGAAGCAACCGGGACGCCGCGCCGTCATGAATCGAGTCCTGTCGCTGTTTAATGGCCACGATCTCGGTTCTTGGCGAGGCTGTTTTGTTGTGGCCACCGAGGTCAAGGTACGCGTTCATCGTCCGTGACCGTTCGGTCGACTTGACGTTCCATGCACTGAACCACACCGCCGAAGCGGATCCCGCCCAGATCCGCTTCGGCGCCGACCGGAGCGAGTCGACCCCCTCCGGGATCACGCCGCCCTGACCATCTCCTCTCCCTTCAACCGACACTCCGCGATCAGCCGGCGCAGGAACTGCTCCGGTGTCGGGGTCTCGCCGAGCAGCTCACGCTGGCGGCAGACCGTGGCGAAGTCACCGGGTGTCAGGCTCTCCAGCGCCGTTAGATGCCGCGCGATCTCCGGCGGGACCGGGGCTGTGGCGTCGCCGAGCGCCTCGCGGGCGAACAGGGCGAGGCGCTGGGCCGGCTTCAATGCACGGAAGTGCAGCTTGAAGTCGAACCGCCGCAGCGCCGCGGCATCGATGCCCGACATCAGGTTCGTTGCCGCGATGAAGATGCCGGGAAAGCCTTCCATCTGCTGCAACAGCTCGTTCACCTGCGTACGCTCCCAGCCGTGGCGGGCCGCTCGTCGGTCGGCGAGGAAGCTGTCGACCTCGTCGAGCAGCAGGACCGTGTGCGCCGGGTCGCACGCGCGAAACAGCCGAGCCAGGTTCTGCTCGGTCTCCCCGACATAGGGCGAGACCAAGTCGGAGGCCTGCCGCGCCACCAGCTCGCGGTCGAGCGCCTCGGCCAGCACCTCGGCAAAGGCGGTCTTGCCGGTCCCCGGCGGACCGTAGAAGCACAGGCTGCCGTGCCCCCGTTCGGCCAGCGCGCGGGCGATCGCGCCCGGCGTGATGTCGCCGGCCAGATTCAGATAGGCGACGTCGAACGCCGTACCCGTCCGGCGTCGGCGCGGCCCCGGTGCCCCGTGCAGGAGGCTGCGCAGCGCCCCGATGCCGTCGCGCACGGTCTGCTCGGCCGGCGCCTCCGGGTGCAGGTCGAGCAGACGGCGGGCCGCGCCCAGCTGCGCCGGGGCCAGGGCGGTGTCCGTCGCCAGCTCGTCGAGCAGCGTCGGCGGCAGTGCCGCGTCCCCGAGATGGCACTCGGCCATCCGGCGCCGGACCGACCGCGGCGGGGTCTTGAAGGCAACCGGCAGCAGGAAGCGGCGCAGGAAGGCCGGATCCATCCCCTCGGTGCGATTGGTGATCCAGATCGCCGGCACCGCGTTCTCCTCGAGGATGCGATTCATTCGGCCCTTCTGCCGACCCGCGCTCTGCCGCCCGCCCAGCAACGCGAGCAGGCCGCCGCCCTCGTCGAACACGTCCTCGACCTCGTCGAAGATCAGCACCGCGCCGCCGCGTCGCCCGAGCAGGCGCTGCGCGACCAGATAGGCCGACAGACGCCCGTCGCGATTCAGCCCGTCATCGTCCTCGTCGGCGCTGCGCACCTGATAGGCCCGCAGCCCGCACGCCGCGACCAGGGCACGCGCCAGCTCGGTCTTGCCGGTGCCGGGCGCGCCGTAGAAGAGCGCGTTCACGCCGACCGCCCCGGTGGCCGCGGCGCGGCCCAGGGTCGCGCTCAGGCGAACGCTCTCGGCGACCAGATGCGGGAAGGCATCCAGTCGCCAGGCACCGACGGGCGCCGGCTCGATCAGGAGCGCAAGCAGCGCCTCGCTGTCCTGCGGCGCGGCATCGAGCACGTCGCGCAGGAGGCTTTGCGGGGCTAGGTAGTCCTCCAGATCGGCCTGGTGACGGGTCTCCCGGTCGACCAACCCGAGGCTGCGCAGCGGGGCGCGCTTGGCCAAGGCCTCGCGCACGGCACTCCGATCGAGCCCCAGAACCCCGGCCAAGCGCTCCAGATTGGTCCGCCCGCCGCTTCGGCTGCCCGCGCGCAAGACACTGCGCAGCGCCTCGGACTGCTCGCGCTGCTCCAGGAAATCGAGCACGCAGAGACTGGCCTCGTCGAGCCCGAGAACCTCGCCGAGCAAGGCGATGGTCGTCGAGACCGGCGTCCGCCCGTCGGCCTTGGCCAGACGCGTCAAGACAGCGCGCGGCAGCGACTTCAAGAAGCCTTTGGCCCGATCCTGCTGGCGGTGATCCAGCGGCGGATCCTCGTCGCTCGGCCACTCGCGGCGGTACTGCTTCTTGAGCACGTTGAGCAGGTTCGACCCGCCTCGGATGTCGGCATCTTCGTCCGGCGACCCTTCGTCAACCGGCGGCAGCCAGCCCGCCACGGCCTCGGGATCAAGCAGCGGAAGGGTCAACCGCCACATCGACTCGAGGGCGTCGTCGTTCCTCAAGGCGACGCGTGCGGCCGGGAAGCTGTCGAGCCACTGCAGGGCAAAACGGGCGAGACGGCGCTCGGCGGCCGGGACGACGCCGAAGTCACGACGCCACAGGGTGAGATGCGAATGCTGGCTCATATTTTCGTTGCTCTCTCTGCCAAGGTTGAAGACGTCGACCGTCGTCGGGCCTGTGCGGATCCCGCGATGACTCTGCGGCGGGTCCGCAGCTCGATGGCCTTCGGGTCTCGGGCATCCGGTGACCGGCGGCTCTCGATCGGTCAAACGAGAAACCCCGTTTACGGCGTTTTGCGGCGAGCGGTTTTTCTAGCGGAGTGGATCCGGCGAAGGGCGCATTGGATCATCCGGATGCGACACTGCCTGTCGGATGTGCATCGCGACGGACCG
The DNA here is from genome assembly GCF_002423035.1 of Thiocapsa sp. UBA6158. Lineage (GTDB taxonomy): Bacteria > Pseudomonadota > Gammaproteobacteria > Chromatiales > Chromatiaceae > Thiocapsa. Next base: position 27,081 of record NZ_DIUM01000117.1, on the reverse strand, counting down.
ATCTGCGCACTCGAACCAACGCGCCTCGCGGCTTACATTCTCGGTCACGAGTTCCGTCTCGAGCCGATCTCGAAGCCGAGAGGCTGGCTCGACGCGATTACGGTCTTTCGGCGTTCACTGACCGAGGATTGGAACGGCCAGCTGATCGCCGTGATCGTCTCCGGCTACGATGGCGATGGTGCGGCGGCACTTTGCGGCATCAAGGACGTTGGAGGGATCACCATCGCGCAGGCGCTCGAAACCGCCCTGCAGCCGGACATGCCCGAGAGCGCCATCGCCAGCGGGTGCATCGATTTCGTTCTCTCGCCGGAAGAGATCGCGTTGAAGATCGCCGGCATTGCGCGCGGAGAACTTAGTAACGGTTCAGAAACGACTGAGCCATTCTGGTTCTTTCTCCCCCTCTCCCCAACCCCTCTCCCGCGAGGGGAGAGGGGCTAAGATGGGTCGCTTGTTATTGAACGGCTCCTTAGTGCGTTCGGGGAAACCTCGTGCCGTCGCGAGTCGCGAGTCGCGATCTCGGACTCCTTCAACCCCGACGGGCACGCGGTGATCGGGGCCGAAAGTCGCGCAGCAGATCGGCGAGTGCGGTCAGGGTCTCGCGCGGATCCCCCGGTCCGTACCGCGCAGGGATATATAGATCCATGAAGCGCTCGACCATGGGTGCGAGGTCCGGACGTTGCGCGACGACGCGTCCGGCATAGTCCACGGGGCCCTCGTTCGGCAGGCGATCGATCCCGATCCCGGTGAGGCGTTTGCAGAAGCGGGCGTATTCGGCTTGAAGCGGGTCGAGCGGTTTACGCTCGCGAATCGAGGCGAGCACCAGGATCCCGAGGGTGAGGCCGAGTGCGGCGAGCATCAGTGCGACCAGCCCGTACTCGCGCAGCTCGCCCAGCCGAAGCCGTTGCAGCAGGGCTAGTTGATCCTCGACCGAGAAGCCCAGGACCCAATCCTGCCAGGCCGCATCCAGGCTGTCGGCGAAGAGGCGCATGTTGCGCGCGAAACGGGCGATGGCGTCGGCTTGTTCCAGGGTGAAGCGCACCGAAGGGCCCGCGCCCAGCATGCGCGAGGCCCCGCTGTTGTCGACGCGAGAGGGATCGACCGCCGCGGTTGGATCGACCCGCACCCAGCCGCGCCCCTCGATCAGCACCTCGACCCAGGCATGAGCGTCGGACTGCCAGACCATGTGATAGCCGCCGACGCGGTTGAGCTCGCCCCCGAGATAGCCGAGGACGATTCGCGATGGGATGCCGGCCATGCGCATCAAGACGGCAAAGCTACTGGCGTAGTGCTCGCAGAATCCACGTTGGGTCTCGAAGAGGAACTCGTCGGTCGGGTTCGCGCCGAGGCGCGGCGGCATCAGGGTGTAATGGAAGGATTCGCGGTTGAAGAACTGCAGCCCGGCTTGCACCAGCGCCCAATCGTTCTCCGATCGGCTGCGCCACTCCTCGACCAGCCGGCGCATCCGCGGCGTCACGTTGTCCGGGACCTGCAGTCCGGCGGCAAGGCGTGCCGGATCCGGGGCGGCGGTGCGATAGTCGAGCGCGGAGGTCACCCGGTAGCGCTTGACTGCGCTGACGACCTGGCGCGCGATCAGTTGATGATCCGGACTGACAAAGGCCCCGTCCGGGATGCTGTTCGGCATGTCCAGCGCGAAGAGCCAGCGCTGATCGGTCGGCTCCAGGGTCACCTCGTAGTCGATCGGGCGCGCCGCCTCCAAGAGTGTGCCGGCCGGGTCGATGCTCGCGATGTCCTTCCCGACCGACCAGCGGCGCCCGTCGGTCTCCCAGAGGACGGGGCCGCGCCAATAGAGCTGATCGGCAGCGGGCGGCGTGCCGTCGAAACGGGCGCGAAACGCCAGCTCCCCGTTGAGCACGAGCTCGCTGATCGCGCCCGGCTCGAGGCTGTCCGAGATCCCGGTCGTGGCCTTGCTCGGGTCCAGGCCCAGACTCCACAGCGGGGCACTCAGACGCGGAAACAGCAGGAAGAGGATGAGTGTCAGCGGAAGGGCCTGGAGCGAGAGCCTGACGGCGACCGCGACGGCACTGCGCCGTCGCGCCTCCCCGAGCCCGCCGTTCAGATCCACCAGCAGGGCGATGCCGCCCAAGACCACGGCAGCCAGATAGAGCACCAACCAAGGCGATTGGTCGAACAGGAACTCGACGACCACCAGAAACCCGATCAGGGTCGCGACCAGGCGGATGTCCGACTTGCGCCGCAGCTCCATGAGCTTGAGCACCAGCATGGAGACGAAGAGCGCCGTGCCCGCGTTCTGGCCCGACCAGCCCTGATAGGTGACCGCCGCGTTGGCGACGCCGATCAGGGTCAAGGCCGCCAACGGCCAGGTGCCCGGAAGGACCGCCGGCCAGCGCAGCGACGCAAGACGGATCGCGAAGAGCAGCCCGACAAAGGCGCTGATCTGCAGCGCGAGATGCCCCGCGAGCGGGACATAGGCCGCGATCAGGACCAGCGTGACCCAGAGGATCTGGGTCCGCTCAGGCCGCTCGTTGGAGGGGATCGTTCGCTTGGACATGATCGTAAAGCGCCAGATGTGTCAGGCAGCGTTGGAGATGGCCGTCGCCTCGCCCCGGGGCCTCTTCGAGACCGGGCAGTCGCAAGCCGAAGCGGACCCGGGCTTCGGCCGCGTCGAGGACCTGGCGCGTCAGCAGACTGATCCTGGTTTCCGGATCCGTCGCGGTCAGTCCGGCCCAATCGATCCAGACCTCCTGCCCTTGATCCCCTCCGAATTGCTTCACGACGAGCCCACGCTCGCGCGCGTACGCCTTCCAATCAATCTGTCCGGGTGAATCGCCGTCGCGGTATGGTCGCGGTCCCAGATAATCCTCCATCCCCTCGGGTCCTTGCCGGGGGCGCGGCTCGGTGTCGCCCGCCGCGGATCCGGGCTCTGGCGCGACCTGAGCCGGCTGCGGATAGACCAAGGTCGTCGCATCGGTCTGCACATAGCACCAGGCGCGAAAGAGGTGCAGCGGGTAGCGCGTCTCGACCGTCACCTCGTCGAGCACCGACAGGCCGCGTCGCAGTGTCGGGCGAGCGATGCGGATCGTGCCGCAGTCACCGCCCGGGATCGCGATCGCCTGATGTCGCATCTCGCCCGCCGGAATCCCGATGTCGTAGCGCGCCCGCTTCCCGTCGGTGCCGACGACGACCTCGAAAGCGGCATCGTCCCCGACGAAGACCGGCGGGCCGCCGCGAGCCTGAACCGAAAGCCCGAGCAGATTGAACCAGGTGTGGTGCATGGCCACGAGCGCGACGGAGGCGAGAAAAAAGGTAAAGAGCAGCCCCAGGTTGTTCTGATAATTGAGCGAGCCGAGCAGCATGACGAAGAGCACCGCACCGAAACGCAGCCCGTTTCCCGTCGGCAGGATATAGATCTGACGACGCCCGACCCGCGCAACCCCGTCGCCCCCACGCGCCACCCGGCGAAACAAGCTACCGAGCCGTCTAGCCTTAAAGCGCGTCCAGTCGAACATGCGTGATCCTCACCCAAAAAATCCTCGCTTAAGCGGCGTCAACCGCGACGGTGATGGGTAGCGCCCCAGCGGTCGCCTGTACTCCCGCGGTTGTAGGTGCCGCCGAACGCAGCTTAAGCGAGCGCGACACGATCGAGGATCGCACTCACCACAGCCTCCTCGTCGAGCCGCCCCCCATACTCCGAGGCCGCCAATCGATGCACGACGCAGGAGGGCAGGACGGCCTGGATGTCCTCCGGAATCACGTAATCGCGGTCGGAAAGCAGCGCCCAGGCCTTGGCCGCGCGCAGCATCCCGAGCCCCGCGCGCGGGGAGAGCCCGTGCAGGAACCGCTCGCTGCTGCGCGTGAGCGCAAGGATGGCATGGACATACTCGATGATGGCGGGAGCGGCGTGGACCTCGACGACCTTCTGTTGCAACGCCATCAACTGCCCGCCGATCAGGACTGGCTGTTGACGCGCGACCATGGTGCGCCGATCCTCTCCCGCCAGCAGGGCCTTCTCCTGCTCGGCCGCAGGATAGCCGAGTCGAATCCGCATCAGGAACCGATCCAACTGGGACTCGGGCAGCGGAAAGGTCCCGACCTGAAAGAGCGGGTTCTGGGTCGCAATCACGAAGAAGGGCTCGGGCAGGGGTCGGGTCTCGCCCTCGACCGTCACCTGGCGCTCCTCCATCGCCTCCAGGAGCGCACTCTGCGCCTTGGGAGTGGCCCGGTTGATCTCGTCTGCGAGCACCAGCTGGGAGAAGACGGGTCCGGGATGGAAGCGAAACGACTCGGCGGCCCGATCGTAGACCGACACCCCGATCACGTCCGCGGGCAGCAGATCGCTCGTGAACTGGATTCGGGCGTACTCCAGGCCGAGCAGGCGTGCGAGCAGGTGCGCCAGGGTGGTCTTGCCCACGCCGGGCACATCCTCGATCAGGAGATGACCGCGCGCCATTAGACAGGCCAAAGCGAGCCGAAGCTCATGGTCTTTGCCGAGGATCACGGCCCGCGCGGCCTCGAGCACGCGCTCCCCGAGACTGGCCGACTCGTGCGGGACGCGCCGGGTCAGATGCATCGCCATAGGGGAATCCGTGCGGGCTTCTGGGTTAAACTGCGTGGTCTCATAGACTTGGGTTTCCCTTCATGATGGTCGGCGATCCTTACGACGTAGTGGTGGTGGGCGGCGGTCACGCGGGCACCGAGGCGGCGCTTGCGGCGGCCCGCTGCGGCCTGCGCACGCTCCTCCTGACCCAGAATATCGAAACGGTCGGCCAGATGAGCTGTAACCCGGCCATCGGGGGTATCGGCAAGGGCCATTTGGTCAAGGAGATCGACGCCCTGGGCGGGTTGATGGCCCGTGCGGCGGATCGCGGCGGCATCCAGTTTCGCATCCTCAATGCCAGCAAGGGTCCGGCGGTGCGGGCGACACGCGCCCAGGCCGATCGCATCCTCTACAAGGCTGCGGTGCGCTCGGCGGTCGAGAACCAGCCCGGACTCACACTCTTCCAACAGTCGGTCGAAGACCTGCTGATCGAGCAGGACCGGGTCGTCGGCGTCGAGACTCAGATGGGGTTGCGCTTTCGGGCACATGCGGTCGTGCTCACGGTCGGGACCTTCCTGGGCGGTCGCATCCATATCGGACTCTCCAACTATGAGGGTGGACGGGCCGGCGATCCACCGTCGAATGCCCTCTCGCGGCGCCTGCGCGAGCTGCCGTTTCGCGTCGAGCGGCTCAAGACGGGCACGCCGCCGCGCATCGACGGGCGGAGCATCGATTTCGCACGCCTGGCCGAGCAGCCCGGCGACGAGCCCGTGCCGGTCTTCTCCTACATGGGTAGCGCAAGCGATCATCCGCGCCAGGTGAGCTGTTACATCACCCATACCAACGCGCGGACCCACGAGATCATCCATTCGGGCCTCTCGCGCTCGCCGCTCTACACCGGCGTCATCGCCGGCGTCGGACCGCGCTATTGTCCCTCGATCGAGGACAAGGTGGTGCGCTTCGCCGAGAAGACGTCGCATCAGATCTTCGTCGAGCCCGAGGGGCTCGAGACCCATGAGGTCTATCCCAACGGCATCTCCACCAGCCTGCCTTTCGATATCCAGCAGGCACTGGTGCGCTCGATCGTCGGATTCGAGCAGGCCCATATCACCCGCCCGGGCTATGCGATCGAGTACGACTTCTTCGATCCGCGCGATCTGAAGCCCTCCTTGGAGACCCGCCATATCCAGGGTCTCTACTTCGCAGGCCAGATCAACGGAACGACCGGCTACGAGGAGGCTGCAGCGCAGGGCCTGCTGGCCGGGGTCAACGCGGCACTCCAGGTGCAGGGCCGCGACCCTTGGCTGCCGCGGCGCGACGAGGCCTATCTCGGCGTCATGGTCGACGATCTCATCACGCGCGGGACGGCCGAGCCCTACCGGATGTTCACCAGTCGCGCCGAATATCGGCTGATGCTGCGCGAGGACAACGCCGACCTGCGCCTGACCGAGTCGGGCCGACGGCTCGGCCTGGTCGGCGATGCGCAGTGGCGTCGTTTCGAGGACAAGCGCGAGGCGATCGAGCGCGAGCGCCAGCGCCTGCGCGAGACCTTCGTACGTCCCGAGCGGGTCGATCAGGCGCTCGCCGAGCGTATCCTCGGCGAGCCGCTGCGGCGCGAGGTGCGCGCCTCCGAGCTGCTCGCCCGCCCGAATGTCGGCTATGCCGGGGTTGCTGCACTTGCCGGCGATCCGCCCGAGCCTCTGCCCGCCGAGGTCACCGAGCAGCTCGAGATCCAGGCACGTTATCAGGGTTACATCGAGCGCCAACGCGACGAGATCGACCGTCATTGTGATCAGGACGCCCGAGCGCTGCCCGAGGATTTCGACTTCGATCAGGTGCGCGGTCTCTCGACCGAGGTGCGCGAGAAGCTCAATCGGGTGCGACCGCATACCCTGGGTCAGGCCGCACGTATCCCCGGCGTAACCCCGGCGGCGGTGTCGCTGCTGCTGATCCACCTCCGACGACGCTGCGCCTGATGACGACCGCACCCCTCGACGCGACCGAAGGCGCGCCGGCCTCGGACCTGTCCGATCGCCTGTCCCGAGGTGCAACCCAGCTGGGTCTCGCATTGGACGGCACTGCGCAAGAGCGCCTGCTGCATCTCATCGCCCTCCTGGCGCGCTGGAACCGGGCCTACAACCTGACCGCGGTGCGCGATCCGCTCGAGATGGTCTCCAGGCATCTGCTCGACAGCCTCGCGGTTGCGCCGTTTCTGTTCGGCGCGAGCGTCCTGGACCTCGGCACGGGCGCCGGTCTGCCCGGGCTGCCGCTGGCGATCGTCGAGCCGCAGCGTCGCTTTTGGCTGCTCGACAGCAACCAAAAGAAGCTGCGATTCGTCCGCCAGGCGGTCCTGGAGCTGCGGCTCGACAACGTCGAGACGGTCCATGCCCGGATGGAGACATACCGGCCGGGGCGAAACTTCAGTACCATAGCGAGTCGAGCCGTCGCGGCCGCCGATCTGCTCGGCGCCGCTCACCGGGATCTGCTGGCGCGTCCGGGCCGACTGCTTCTCATGAAGGGGCGCGACCTCGACGACGTCGCGCGCATGCAAGACCTGTCGCATGGGTCCGTGCACGTCCACCCGCTGCGTATCCCCTTCCTCGATGTCGAGCGCCACCTGATCGAGCTTCGGAGTGACTGAGTCCCCTATGGTCAACATCATCGCCATTGCCAACCAGAAGGGCGGCGTCGGCAAGACCACGACAGCGGTCAATCTGGCGGCCTCGCTGGCATCGCTCAAGCGGCGCGTCCTGCTGGTCGACCTCGACCCGCAGGGCAACGCCACCATGGGCTGCGGGGTCGACAAGCACAACCTCGCCAATTCGACCTGCGATCTGCTGCTCGGCGACGTGACCTTGGCCGACTGTCTGTGTCGTGTCGAGGACCCCGCGCCGGGCTTCGATCTACTGCCGGCCAACGGCGATCTGACCGCAGCCGAGATCGGACTGATCGACTCGCCGGACCGCGAACGTCGTTTCGCGCGGGTGCTGGCCGATGCGCGCGAGGACTACGAGCTGGTCATCGTCGATTGTCCGCCGTCGCTCAACATGCTCACGGTGAATGCCTTGGTTGCGGCCGGGGGCGTCCTGATCCCGATCCAGTGCGAGTATTACGCGCTGGAGGGCCTGTCGGCACTCATGGACACCATCGAGCAGATCCGCGCCAACCGCAATCCGGAGCTGCGCGTCGAGGGGATCCTGCGCACCATGCACGACCCGCGCAACAACCTCGCCAATCAGGTCTCGACCCAGCTCGTCACCCATTTCAAGGATCAGGTCTATCGCACCATCATCCCGCGCAACGTGCGTCTGGCCGAGGCACCCAGTCACGGTCTACCTGCCCTTCTCTATGATCCGGCGTCCAAGGGTGCAGTGGCCTATCTCGCGCTCGCCAGCGAGCTGCTGCGTCGTCGCGAGACGCGCAAGTCCGCGGCCTGAGGCGGGTGGCCATGGATAGCGAGCAGAAATCACCGCCGAAGAAGAAGGGGCTGGGTCGCGGGCTCGATGCACTGCTCGGCGCTGCACGTGCGCCGATGGTCGCGGTGTCGAGCCCGGATGAGGAGTCGTCCGCCCCCGAGGTCGGTGCGCAGGGGAGCGAGCGCATTACCCGCCTGCCCGTGGAGTGCATCCGGCCCGGACGCTACCAGCCCCGCCACGACTTCGACCCCGATGCCTTGCGCGAGCTCTCCGACTCGATCCTCGCCCAAGGTGTCATCCAGCCGATCGTGGTTCGCCAGTTGGCCGGGGAGAGCTACGAGATCATCGCCGGGGAGCGGCGCTGGCGAGCCTGCCAGCAGGCCGGTCTCGCCGAGATCCCGGTCGTGGTGCGGGAGGTCGACGAGCAGGCCGCACTTGCGATCGGACTCATCGAGAACATCCAGCGCGCTGATCTGAATCCGTTGGAAGAGGCCGGGGCGCTCGAGCGGTTGCTCAAGGAATTCAGCCTGACCCATCAGCAGATCGCCGATGCGCTGGGCAAGTCGCGCTCGATGGTGACCAACCTGCTGCGTTTGCTGGATCTCAACCCGGACGTCCGCGACTTTCTGGAGAAGGGACTGCTGGAGATGGGCCATGCCCGCGCACTGCTCGGTCTGCGGGGGCATGACCAGAGTACGACCGCGGCACAGGTGGTGCGGGGTGGACTCTCGGTGCGCGAGACCGAGCGCCTGGTGCGCCGGATCCAGCAATCCGGCGAGGCCCTCGTGGGCTCCGAGCACAAGCCCGATCTCGATCCCAACATCCGCAGGCTTCAGACCGATCTGACCGACAAGCTCGGGGCGCGGGTACAGATCCAGCAGGGCAATCGCGGTGCCGGCAAGCTCGTAATCGCCTACAACAGCCTCGACGAGCTCGACGGTATCCTGGCCCACATCAAGTGATTCGCTCCACCGCGTCTCCTGCAGACCCGAGTCGGCCACCGGGTTTATTGTTTTAATCAATCATGAGGATCGTTTCAGGCCGCTGCCGGAACGCCGACAGCGCGTTGACCCTATATGCGTAACCCCTTATACTGCGCGCCGGTGAGCGGTGTGCTCAACCAAACCATGACGATCTGATGCATCAACCGGACACGCTCCATGCCAAAAGGGTCCTGAAACTCCAGAGTCTCCTTGGCTTGGCCTCGGTGGTATTCGCCCTCCCGTTCGGCGTCTCGGTTGCCGTCTCGGTCCTGATCGGGGCCGGCTCTTGCCTGGCGGCCAATGCCTTATTCGCGGCCCTGGTCTTTCGCGGTTATCGCGCCCCGGAGCCCGCGCGCTTGGTTATGCGTATTTACGGTGCCGAGATCTTGAAGATCGTATTGATTCTAGGCTTGTTCACGATCGCCTTCGTGACCCTGGACGACCTTAACCTCCCGGTGTTGCTTGGCGCCTATCTCGCGGTCCAGGTCATCCCGACCCTGATTGCGGCTCAAACGCCCGAACGAACCACGAAGTGAGAGACGATCGATGGCTGCTTCCGAAACGCTCACCTCCCAGGCTTATATCCAGCACCATCTCACCAACCTGACGCTCGGCGTTCATCCCGAGCATGGTTTCGGTTTCGCGCATTCCAGTGCCGAGGCCGCCGAGATGGGATTCTGGGCGATCAACGTCGACACCATGTTCTTTTCGATCCTCCTCGGATATCTATTCATCTGGTTCTTCCGGCGCGTAGCCGAGCAGGTGACCGCCGGTGTACCGGGCGCGGCTCAGAATTTCGTGGAATGGATCGTCGATTTCGTCGAAGAGAATGTTCGGGGATCCTTCACAGCCAAGAATCCGCTGGTCGGACCTCTGGCGCTGACGATCTTCGCCTGGGTCTTCCTGATGAACCTGATGGACCTGATTCCGGTCGATCTGATTCCGTATCTTTTCGGTCAGTTCATGTCGTTGTTCGGTGCCGACCCGCATCATGTCTTTCTGCGCATCGTGCCGACGACCGATCCGAATGCCACCTTCGGCATGGCGCTGGTGGTTTTCGGTCTCGTGCTCTATTACAGCGTCAAGATGAAGGGCGTCGGGGGCTTCGCCGCCGAGCTGACCATGCAGCCATTCGGCAAATGGGGCATGCCTGCCAACCTTTTGCTCGAGGGCATCAGTCTCCTTTCGAAGCCACTCTCGCTGGCACTGCGTCTATTCGGCAACATGTATGCAGGCGAGATGATCTTCATCCTGATCGCGCTCCTCTACGGCAGCAGTATGGTACTGAACATCACCGGCGGCATGCTGCAGTTCGTCTGGGCCGTGTTCCATATCCTCATCATCACGCTGCAGGCGTTCATCTTCATGGTGTTGACCATCGTCTATCTCGACATGGCCCACCAGGAGCATCACTAAACCGTTTTTTCTGCTCTAACATCGTTAATTACTGGAGAGAATCATGGAACTCGAAGTCGCTAACCTGTTCGCCGACGTCATCAAGTTCATCGGTGCAGGCTTGATGCTGGGTCTCGGTGCGGTCGGCGCCGGCGTGGGTATCGGTATCCTGGGTGGGCGCTTTCTCGAAGGTGCAGCCCGCCAGCCCGAGCTGATCCCGATGCTCCGCACCCAATTCTTTATCGTCATGGGTCTGGTCGACGCGCTGCCCGTCATCGCGATCGCCATGGGTCTGTTCGTGATGTTCGCTGCCTGACACCCATCCCACTTCGCCGGGGTCGAGGCTCCTGGCCCTGTTCCCGGACGCGGTATGAGGCATAGGCACGAGGCAACGCTATGAATATCAATCTGACCCTGTTTGCCCAGATGATCGCCTTCGCGGTGTTCGTCGGGTTCTGCATGAAGTTTATCTGGCCGCCGATCGTTACGGCCCTGGCCGAGCGCAAGGCGAAGATCGCCGAAGGCCTCGCCGCGGCCGAGCGCGGTCATCAAGAAAAGGCGCTCGGGGAGCAGCGTGCCCTCGTCCTCATCAAGGACGCCAAGGCCGCCGCGGCCGATATCGTCGCGCAGGCTCAGAAGCGGGCAACCGAGATCGTCGAGGAGGCTAAGGCCGACGCGCGCAGCGAGAGCGGTCGTGTCGTTGCGGCCGCACAAGCCGAGATCGACCGGGAGACCAACCGTGCCCGCGAAGAGCTTCGCGAGCGGGTCGCGACACTTGCCGTCGCCGCCGCCGAGAAGATCCTCCAGAAGGAGATCGACATCAAGGCGCACCAGGGCCTCGTCGAATCGTTCGCCAAGCAGCTTTAAGGACCACCCATGGCCGGAGACATCACCACCATCGCGCGGCCTTACGCAGAGGCCGTGTTCGAGCGCGCGAAAGAGGTTGGTCAGTTGGACGCTTGGTCGCAGGCTCTCGAGATGCTCTCGGCCGTCGTGGGCGATCCCCAGATGGCCGAGCAGATCGCCAACCCGAACGTGCCCCGCGAGCGCATCCGCGACATTATCCTCGAGGTCTGCGGTGATGATCTCCTGCCCGAGGCATCCAACCTCCTGGGGTTGCTGACCGAGAACGCCAGGCTTGCGGCATTGCCCGAGATCAGACGCCTCTTCGAGGCGAGCCGCACTGCCGACCAAGGCGTGCGCCACGTCCTGATTCGCAGCGCATTCGACGTGAGCGAGTCCGAGCAGGCGGCGGTTTCCGCCGCACTCGCGAAGCGCTTCGGCGGGCAGGTCGAGGTCACCGTCGAGACCGACAGCGCCCTGATCGGCGGGATCGAGATTCGCGCCGGGGACCTCGTCATCGACGACTCGGTCCGCGGCAAGCTCAAGCAACTGGCTCACGCATTGCAATTCTGAACGGGACACCGCCATGCAACTGAATCCTTCCGAGATCAGCGATCTCATCAAACAAAAGATCGAGAAGCTCGATCTTCAGACCGAGGCGCGGACCGAAGGCACCATCGTCAGCTTGACCGACGGTATCGTGCGCGTGCACGGNNAACCTCGAGCGCGACTCGGTCGGCGCGGTGGTCCTGGGTGAGTACACCCATTTGTCCGAAGGCGATTGGGTGCGCTGCACGGGACGCGTCCTCGAGGTGCCGGTCGGCGAGGGGTTGCTCGGACGCGTCGTGGATGCGCTGGGCAATCCGATCGACGGCAAGGGTCCGATTCAGGCATCGGGCACCTCCCCGATCGAGAAGGTCGCCCCCGGTGTCATCGCCCGTCAATCGGTCGACGAGCCGGTTCAGACCGGTCTGAAGGCCATCGATGCGATGGTTCCGGTCGGCCGCGGCCAGCGCGAGCTGATCATCGGCGANNCCAGACCGGCAAGACCGCGGTTGCCGTGGATGCCATCATCAACCAGAAAGGCACCGGCGTTAAGTGTATCTACGTCGCGATCGGGCAGAAGAACTCCTCGATTGCCTCGCTGGTGCGCAAGCTCGAAGAGCACGG